>JAZDIU010000032.1:0-96949 GCA_043804635.1 Chloroflexota bacterium | reverse complement strand
CTCCCTGTGCTTACCTAATCTAGCTGCAATTCTTACCTTCGGTATCCCTTGTTCGTAGAGCTCCCAGCAAAGAGTAATTAGCGTCTCTTTTGTCATGTCCATATTTTATATGGACTGTCGGATTTCTACGGAAACATACCGGGAACTATGAATAAATAACAATAACGAGATAAACAATGAATTTAAATGCAAAACCCGGCAAAAGCGGGTCAAGATACGACTGATAGCTGGGGCTTTTCTCAAAAACTTGTCCTGTTTACAGTGAACCGTTTTCACTCTGACTCGTACTTGATACGGCATCCGACATGCGAGCGACAAAACTTCCTTGACAATTATAGAACTTATGTGCTATTATCAATCCTCTTGCGAAAGTATGAGGATGCGAGAAACGTAGTAAAAGGACTTGTTCTGCCAGAATTTGGAAGGATTTGCTGGTAAAACACCGCAAAATTTATTTAAAAAGGATTGTTTTAATTGTTCCGACAAAAAACTCACGCACGAATTTTGATCCATCACGCAGTAGTTGTTTCCTGAAAAAGGATTGTTTACCTTGAAGGTAAAAACAATTACGCTCAATCCAACCCCGTTTTACGCTGCTTTGCTTCAATTTTCGGGTATTGAATCTAAATTTTTTAGCTTCACTTAACCCTTGTTTTTTATTTGTTGGTAATTAGTTATTGAATATTGGTTATTGTTTATTGGTCTAAAAGCTGACCGGCTGATTGCTGATAGCTGGCATTTGTGGTAAAATAAGTCTCAATTTCGACCTATGACTGATAAAGAAGAAAAGCTCGAAGTAATGAGGCATTCCGCTTCTCATATTATGGCTGAAGCAATTCAGTCCGTTTTCCCTAATGCCAAGTTCGGCATCGGTCCCTCTATTGAAAATGGCTTCTACTACGACTTCGATTTACCCCGCCCGCTCACTCCCGAAGACCTGCCGGTTATCGAAGCTAAAATGAGGGAGATAACTGCTTCGAATTCACCCTTCGTTAAAGAAGAGGTAAACAAAGAAAAGGCGCGGCGGTTATTTGTGAACCAGCCCTATAAGCTGGAACTCATTGACGAAATTCCCGATGAGAAGCTAAGCGTTTATCGCCAGGGATCCTTTGTCGACCTGTGTCGCGGACCGCATGTTGCCTCTACGGGTGAAATCAAGGCTTTCAAGCTGTTAAATATCGCCGGAGCCTATTGGCGCGGCGATGAAAAACGTCCTATGTTGCAAAGAATATACGGCGTCGCCTTCGATACTCAAGAGGCTCTGACCGAGCATCTGGAGAAACTGGAAGAAGCCGCCAGGCGCGACCACCGTAAACTTGGCGTGGAGCTTGACCTGTTTAGTATCCACGACGAGGCCGGTGCCGGCTTGGTCCACTGGCACCCAAAGGGAGCTATTATCCGCCGCACCATCGAGGATTTCTGGAAAGACGAACATTTTAAGCGGGGTTATGAACTGGTATATACGCCTCATATCGGCAAAAGTGGCTTGTGGAGGACGAGCGGTCACCTGGAATTCTACAAAGATAGTATGTATAGCCCGATGGACGTCGAAGGTCAGGAATACGTCCTCAAGCCGATGAACTGCCTGGGGCATATTATGATTTATAAAACAAAACTGCGGAGTTATCGCGAGCTACCCATCCGCTTCGCTGAGCTGGGCACAGTTTACCGCTTCGAGCGCTCCGGTGTGCTTCACGGTCTTTCCCGTGTCAGGGGCTTCACCCAGGACGATGCCCACATCTTTTGTCGTTTCGACCAGTTAGAGGACGAAGTATCCGGTGTCCTTGATTTAGCCCGCTTTATGATCGATACCTTCGGGTTTGCTCGGTATCAGGTATATCTTTCCACCCGGCCCGACCATTATGCCGGTTCCCTCGAACTCTGGGAAGAAGCTACGAATACTTTAAAGAAGGCTCTGGAACGTCAAAAGATTATTTACGAAATAGACCCCGGTCAGGGCGTGTTTTACGGTCCCAAGATAGATATTAAGCTGGAAGATGCTCTGGGCAGGGGATGGCAGGGCCCCACCATTCAGGTAGACTTCAATCTCCCCCCACGCTTCGATGTTACCTATGTCGGTGAAGATAGCCAGGAGCACCCGGTAGCGATGGTTCATCGCACGGTGCTGGGCAGTATGGAACGCTTCTTTGCCTCGCTAATCGAGCATTATGCCGGAGCTTTCCCGCTGTGGTTGGCTCCGGTCCAGGTAATTGTTATTCCCGTCGCCGACCGTCACCTTGATTATGCTCTTAAATTAGAAACACAACTTAAGAGCGAAGGCATCCGTGCTAAAGTGGACGACCGTTCGGAAAGAATGAACCTCAAAATCAGGCAAGCCCAACTGGAGAAAATACCCTATATGCTCGTGGTTGGTGATAAAGAGGTTACAGCCGGTACGGTATCTGTCCGTTTGCGGAGTGGCGAGCAACTGCCGCCTGGTTCCTTAGATAAGTTTGTGCTAGCTATAAAGAAGGACATCTTATCCAAGGAAAAGAACCTGAAATCGAGTTTATGATTTGATTATTACTAAAAAATCTGTTATAGTTTGTGCTGTTAAATTAAGGAGGGAGTTCCGCAAATAGCGAAGAAACTGCGCGTCAACCGGGAAATTAAAGCCAGCCAGGTGCGTCTAGTCGGAGAGAAAGGGGAGCAGCTCGGAGTTATGCCCCTCTTTCAGGCTTTTGAACTGGCAAAAAAGCAAGGCCTTGATATCGTTGAGGTCTCTGCCGTGGGAGTGCCTCCCGTCTGCCGGTTGATGAACTACGGAAAGTTCCGTTACGAGCAGGACAAGAAAAGCCGGGCGGCGGGAAAAGGTCAGAAGCTTTCGCTCCTCAGGGAGATTCGCATCAGGCCTAATATTGGCGACCACGATTTTGAGGCGAAGGCAAGACTGGGTAAAAAACTGCTGTCCGGCGGAGATAAATTAAAAGTAACCATGGTCTTCAGGGGACGCGAGATTACCCATCCTGAGCTTGGTTTGAGACAATTGCAAAGAATGGCGGAATCGTTAAAAGACGTAGCTTCTGTAGATACGCAACCGTCAATGGATGGGAATAGAATGGTTATTATCCTGTCCCCAATCGGTGCTCAAAAAGTAAAAGGGGGAGAAAAAGTAACTTCAGATGCCAAAACTTAAGACTCATAAAGGTGCCGCTAGCCGATTTCATATTACCGGCAGCGGAAGAATTATGCGGAATAAAATTGGAGCGAGCCACTTGCGCCTTGCCAAGTCCAAGCGGACCAAGCGCATTTACGGGCAAAAGCTGGAGTTGAATCCGGCTGACGAGACCCGTATCAAGCGGCTCATCCCTTACGGAGCGAAGTAAAGGAGAACTACATTGGCACGAATTAAAAGAGGTGTTGCGGCTCACCGCCGCCATAAAAAAGTATTAGCCCTTACTAAAGGGCACCGGGCAACCAGACATAAGCTATATACCCGTGCCCATCAGTCTATGCTCAAGGCGTTGAGTTACGCTTACCGCCATCGTCGTGAACGGAAGGGCGATATGCGGCGTTTGTGGATTACGCGGGTTAATGCGGCTAGCCGTGCTCAGGGTCTCAACTATAGCGAGTTTATTTACGGTCTGGAACAGTCGGCGATTGAAATCAATCTTAAGATGTTAGCCGATATGGCAGTCAGAGAGCCGGAATCTTTTTCTAACCTCGTAACTATCGTTAAAGGTAAAGCCAGCGAGTAAACTATGATTGGCTCTATCCCATTGTTGGGTTGATTTAAAGAGGGGGCTTTGCCCCCTCTTTTTACCATATACTGAGATATTTTCACTAGGGGCAAGAATGTTATCACAGCTTGAAGAACTGAACTCGAAAGCTTTGCGTGAGCTGGAAAGTGTCAAAGATACCAAAGAATTGGAGTCTTGGCGAGTCCGTTATTTGGGTAGGAAAGGCGAGCTGACCACGATTCTGCGTGGCTTAGCTTCGCTATCTCTGGAAGATAGAAAAGCGGTCGGTGCCCGGGCTAACGCCCTTAAAATCGGTTTCGAGGATAGCTTCAAACAGAAAGAGCAAGGTCTCCGTGAAGCCGAGGCATCTTCGGCGAAAAGAGAATCCATCGATATTACTCTGCCAGGCCGTCCTTTACCGATAGGTCGCCTGCATCCGGTGACTCAAACTCTGCGTGAAATATGCGATATCTTCGTCTCGATGGGCTTTCAGTTAGTCGAGGGTCCTGAAGTAGAGTGGGACTACTACAACTTTGAGGCATTGAATATCCCTAAAGAGCATCCGGCCCGTGATAGTATGTCTTCGCTCTGGGTAGACTACCCGGCAGAAAATGATGAAAGAAGACCGCTGCTGCGGACTCACACTACATCGGTTACCGCTCGTGTCGTCGAGAAAATGAAGCCGCCCATCAGGACAATCGAACCAGGCAAAGTCTACCGCTATGAAGCCAGCGATGCCACTCACGTGCCGATGTTTCATCAAATTGACGCTGTGGCTGTCGACAAAGGTATTACTATGGCCGACCTGAAGGGAACGCTTTACGAGTTCTCCCGGCGTTTCTTCGGTGAGGATAGAAAAGTCCGTTTCCGCTGTGACTTCTTCCCGTTTGTCGAGCCGGGGGTCGAGATGGCAATTGAGTGTGGTGTTTGTCACGGTAAAGGCTGTCGTCTCTGCGGTAACAGTGGCTGGATTGAAATTCTTGGTGCCGGGATGACTCATCCCAATGTGCTCAGGCGCGGCGGCATCGACCCTTCAGTCTATTCCAGCTTTGCTTTTGGCATTGGTATTGAGCGCCTGCCGATGCTCCGTTACGGAATCGATGATGTCCGGTTATTCTACGGCAACGACCTTAGATTCTTGAGGCAGTTCTAGATGAAAGTTTCGCTTAAGTGGCTTAAGCAATATGTAGATGTAATTCTCTCTCCGGCTGATTTAGCCAACCGGCTGACGATGGCTGGTAATGAAGTCAAGGCGGCTGAAATTATCGGCGGCAGTTGGGAGAATATTGTAGTCGGGCAAATAACTATGGTTAATCGCCATCCTAATGCCGACCGACTCAGTCTCGCCACTGTGGATTTAGGCGCCGGGCAGGAGACTGTTGTTTGTGGGGCGCTCAATCTTGAGGTCGGTGATAAGATTGCCTTTGCCCGCGTTGGAGCTAGACTTATCGACGGGCATACCGGTGAAGCCGCGACGTTGAAGCCGGCTAAAATCCGTGGGGTAGTCTCCAGCGGTATGATTTGCTCGGAAAAAGAGTTAGCTATCTCAGATAAGCACGAAGGCATTATGGTCCTGCCCGCAGACGCGCCCATAGGAACGGCACTGGCTGAATATCTCGGCGATGCCATTTTTAATATTGAGGTAACGCCCAACCGCCCCGATTGCCTTTCAATAATCGGCGTTGCCCGGGAAACTGCTGCTTTAACCGGTCAAACCTTAAGACTCCCCGATGTTACTTATGAAGAAACGGCATCCCCAATAACTGAGCAGGTATCTGTGGAAATTCAGGCTCCAGACCTGTGTCCCCGTTATTGTGCCAGCCTGATTACTGGAGTCAAAATAGGCGAATCGCCCGTATGGATGCAGCAACGTTTGCTCGCCTGCGGCATGCGTCCCATCAGCGACATCGTCGATATCACTAACTACGTTATGCTGGAATACGGTCAGCCGCTACATTCCTTTGATTTTGCACAGATTCGGGGTAAGAAAATTATTGTCCGCCGGGCTAATCCCGAGGAAACTATGTTTACGCTGGATGGCGTAGAAAGAAAACTCTCACCGGATATTCTGGTTATTGCCGATGAAAAGCGCCCTGTAGCTGTGGCTGGGGTGATGGGTGGCGCCAACAGTGAAGTTGAAGCGGGCACAACCTCCATTCTGTTGGAAGCGGCTAGCTTTAATCCGGTAAGCATCCACTATACCAGCCGTGCTTTGGGTTTACCCAGCGAAGCCAGTATGCGCTTCGAAAGGGGTATCAGCGCCGAACTGGCAATGCCGGCACTGATACGGGCGACCCAACTGATTGCCGAGCTTGGCGGCGGTAAAGTGGCTAAGGGAGTGATTGATGTCTATCCCGGGCGGAAGAAATCCGAGCCTATTCCATTATCAACTACTGAGGTAAAGCGAGTCTTAGGTGTTGAATTTAGCCTCGACCGAATAATGGCGACACTCACCTCTTTAGGCTTTGAGTGTAAGCAGGCGGATTCAGCCGTTTCGGCGAGCCCGCCCTATTGGCGGAGCGATATCCGCCTGACCGTCGACCTTATAGAAGAAGTCGCCCGTATTATCGGCTATGACGCTATTCCGAATACTATGCTTAGTCAGTCGATTCCCAGACAAAATCCGGAGTCAATCATCAAGCTCAAAGATGAGGTGAGGCGGTATATAACTGGATTTGGTTTTCAGGAGCTGGTTACCTACTCGCTGGTCAGTCAAGATGTGCTCAATAAACTTTCGCCCGAAGATGCGACTACCGAGTCGGTACTCCGCTTGATGAACCCGATGACCGCCGAACAGGAATACTTTCGTCCCAATTTGAGGCCCAATCTTCTATCGGCTCTTTCCTTAAACCGGAAGTTTGAAGATGATAGTATCCGGCTTTTCGAGGTGGGCAGGGTCTACATACCACGTGTCAAAGACTTGCCAGACGAGCGCGAGATATTATGTGGCGTTTTGAGTGGACCCAGGATCAATAAATGGTGGCAAGCGAGTGAAGCATTCGACTTCTTTGATGCTAAAGGTGTTGTAGAAAGTTTGCTTCGCCAGTTGGGCGTTGATGCCAGTTTCGAGCCATCCTCAGAGGGTAGCCTTCATACGGCTAAGCAAGCGGCTATAGTTACCGGCGGCAATAAGCTGGGTGTGGTCGGTGAGCTACATCCGAAAGTCTTGGCGGCTTTCGAGCTAACCGAGCCGGCTTATCTTTTCGAAATCGACCTGATGAAACTTTTGCCATTCACTCTTGAACATAAGCCGTTCCAGCCTATCCCGCGTTTTCCAGCGGTGGTCAGAGATTTGGCTCTGGTGGTTAGTGCTGATATAACGCATCGGAAAGTGCTGGATATAATTAACAGCTTCCCTCTGATTGTCCAGGTGGCTATCTTCGATGTCTATACCGGCGAACCAATTCCAGCCGGTAAGAAATCACTGGCTTATCGCATTATCTTCCGTTCTCCTGACCACACTCTGACCGATAGCGAAGTTGATAGCGTCCAAAAGCAAATTCTGGATAAACTTTCCGGTGAGCTTGGAGCTACACTGCGTTCTTAAGTTAGCATAGTCAAAATCCGAACAATATCAAATTCATAAATTTTAAATCGTAAATCATATATGTCTATGAACTATTTTGCTTACGCTTCCAATCTAAATAAAAAGCAGATGCAGCAGCGCTGCCCGGACAGCAAGCCTAAGTTCAAGGCTACTTTGCCCAATTACAAGCTGGTATTCACCGGCTGGTCGAGACAGATGAGGGGTGGTTCGGCGACTATCGAGCGGAGTCGCGGGGACAAGGTTATCGGTGCTATTTATGAAGTCTCGGATAAGTGCTTGAGACAACTCGATGATTATGAAGGCATCACTTACAAGAGAATGAACGTTAATGTGTTCGACGAAGATGGTACTGCGATAGAAGCCGTTACCTATATTAAGACCGGGCAAATGGATGAAGCTAAACCTTCACAGGAATATCTTACCGTTATTCAGCAGGGCTACCGTGACTGGTTGATTGTGTGATGGCGCAAATCTATCGCTTTGAATCTGCCTGCTTTTAACTCGGTAATCAGTTCTTCGACGGAGCCAACCTTTCTTTCAAAAAGCGTAGCACAGGAAGGTATTTCCAGTGTTGAATGGGCGTCTCCGCCGCCAGCACCTCTTAAGTTCAGCCGGCGGCATATCTCTTGGGAGAACTTATTTTCCCTGGCAGTAGCCTTACCGTTAAGCACTTCGAGCGTATCCACAAAATCGGAAATAGGTTCCTTGAGGTATAGCTCGACGGCTTGTTCAAAGTTCTCCCCTTCGTAAATTTGGCGACGGTAAGGGTGAGCCAGTATCATTGCGCCGCCCAGCTCGTCCACGAACGCCTTTAAGTAGCGGGCTCGGTACATCCCTAAAACGTATTTCTCGATGCCGAAAACAAGGAAGTGGCCCTCCTCGGTGTTTATTTCCACGCCCGGCAGAATCAAGAAATTATGCTTTCGTCCCAGTTCGGCTAGCTCATCCTTATTCCAGAAATACTCGTGCTCGGTAATGCAGATGGCATCGAGTCCGGCTTTCTTCTCTAGCTGAATTAACTCGGGGAGCGTGAGTAGACTGTCTTCCGACCAGGGTTTGCTGTGAGTATGCAGGTCAATAAGCAACTAGGTATCCCTTCCGATAAGCTCCTCAAGTTTCTTAATCGTATCTTCTATCGGCACCAACTGGGCTTTCTTTTCGGTGCGCTGTTTAATCTCAACGCTGTTTTTCTCTAAGGTGCGTGGACTGATAGTAATCCGCACCGGTATGCCAAGGAGGTCGGCATCGTTAAATTTCACCCCGGGCGATTCATTGCGGTCGTCAAAAAGGACTTCAAAACTTTCGCTTGTTAAGTCGGCGTATAGCTTTTCTGCCGCCGATACCACGCTGGCATTTTCCATATATAGCGAGCACAGGTAGATTTGATAGGGTGCAATAGCAATAGGCCATATTATGCCTTTATCGTCGTGGTTCTGTTCGATAGCGGCTGCCATTAGTCTACCCACCCCAATACCGTAACACCCCATAATAATCGGTCGTGAGATGCCAGACTGGTCGATGAAATTGGCGTCCATCTTCTGACTGATAGATGTGCCCAGCTTGAAGGTGTGCCCGACCTCGATGCCATGTGTGGATAACAGTTTACCCTCGCACTTGGGGCAGACATCGCCGGCACGGGCTTTAGCGATATCGGTGATGATGTCTGCCTTGAAGTCCCTCGGGTAGTTGACGTTTTTAAGATGAGTATCGGGTTTATTGCCGCCGGCGACAAAATTCGTCCCCGAGGTGATGGAATCGTCGGCAATGATTCGGATACAGCTGATACCCACCGGCGAAGCTGAGCCGGGAATGATGCCGGCTTCTATTACTTCCGCTTCCGTCGCCATTCGAAGGTCGGAGCCACGCAAAGCGTTTTTCAGTTTTATTTCATTTACCTCGAGGTCGCCACGGATAACAACGAAGACCAGCTTGCCATCGACGATATAGAATACCGCCTTGATAGTCTGGTTCGAAGGGACTTTCAGGAACCCCGATACCTGTTCGATGGAAGTCATTCCCGGCGTCTTGACTTCTTCCCGCGGTAGCGGTTCGCCGCCATCGATTTTCCCCTTGATACTTATCGCTTTTTCGGCGTTGGCGGCATATTTGCAGTTAGGGCAATAAATGATTTCATCTTCGCCGGTTTCGGTGGTGAGCATAAATTCGTGAGATTCCTTGCCGCCGATGGCACCGCTATCGGCTTCGACCATCAAAGCCGGTAATCCGCAGCGTTCGTAGATGTTCCGGTATGCCTGGAGCATCTTGTTGTAGCTGACGTCCAGTCCCTTGTCATCGGTGTCGAAGCTGTAGAGGTCTTTCATGGTGAACTCGCGGACTCTAATCAGTCCGCCCCTGGGGCGAGGCTCATCGCGGAACTTGGTCTGGATTTGATAAAGGAGCAGCGGCAGGTCGCGGTAGCTCTGCACGTTATACTTCACCAGTTCGGTAACGACCTCTTCGTGGGTCGGTCCGAGGGCTAACTGGCGGTCACGGCGGTCGGTGAGGACGAACAGGTTTTTGCCAAAGGCACCGTGCCTGCCCGATTTCTGCCAGAGTTCCACCGGTTGCAGTGCGGGCAGGTTTACTTCCTGTCCGCCGGCTTTATTCATCTCGTCGCGGATGATATTTTCTATTTTCCTGAGCACTCTCCAGGCTAGAGGTAGGTAAGAAAAAACACCGGCGGTTACCTGTCTTATCATCCCGGCTTTTATGAGCAGCTGGTGGCTGATAGTATCCGCTTCGGCGGGAAGCTCTCTTTGTGTTTTACCGAACAGTCTTGTTAAACGCATTTATCTGTATATTAAACCATATCGGACGAGTTTATGCCAGAAGTATATGTCGTTGCGAGACCATCCTTCCCATCGGGAAGGAGGCGAAGCAATCCGTTCCCTTCAAAGCTCATCATACAGGTCTCGCCACTGAGAGTTTAGCGATTCTACAAGCTGATTCTTTTTCGCTCTTGAACCGCCTTTTAGTTGCTTCTCTCTGATAATGGCGTTTTCCGGGTCATTGAATATTTCATAGTATACCAGTTTATTGATGCCATACTTCTCGGAGAATCCTCTGACGAATTTCTCTTTATGCTCGTAGACCCTTCTTTTAAGGTCGTTGGTTACTCCGATGTATAAAGCTACATTTGTCCTATTCGCCAGGATATACACATAATATTGACGCTCAAGCATCGTATCTCCAAAGCGTCATGCAAATCCAACTAATTGAGGCGGGGAAATCCATCCTACTGTCGTTGCCAGGAGCACATTCGCTTCGCTCAGTGTAAACTCAGCGACGGAGCAATCCGAAAAGCCCTCGTCAGGACGGATTGCTTCGCCTTCCGCCTTTGGCGGAAGGGTCTCGCAAAGACACATTAATTTACTATAGTTTCATCTCGCCGGAGTTAAGACCGTAGGTGCGGCCGTCGGGTCCGCGGAAATGGCGATATTTATAGCCCTTGAATTCCACGATTTTGCCGAGAAGTTCGCATCCCGCCGCTTCAAGCTCGGCGGAGGCACGCTCGATATCATCAACGCGGAAGCCGACCACCACTTCATTGTGGTCGAAGAAATAGGGGGGATGTTTTGACTTGGGTCCATATACCTCGAAGATACTGCCATCGGGTAGCCCGAACATCATAATATCGGGCCACTCCATTATGAGCTTCAGACCCATCGTCTTTGCACCCAGCTCTTTCCACGCCTGGTACTGGCTCTCGTTTACTTTGATGGCATGCCACCGAATCATTGATATGTTCATAGTTTGCTTATCCTTCTTGCTTTATAACTTACTTATCTGCTTTGGCGAGTAATACCTTTAATCCTTCCTTAATCACCTCGTGTAGCAGTATAATCCGTTTGCGTATTTTTTGTTTGCTGTCAGTCTTCTGAACTTCGTTTAAGTGCCTCAATCTAACTAACCTAGCAAATAGCTTAATATCCTGTCGCAATAGTACAGGATTGTGTAACAGTATTTCCCCACACTCGTAGCAAAATTGGTCACTTTTTCCTTCCATCCCCTTCCACGGACTGGTCTCGAAGATGACCATACCTAGTGATTTGTTCTTGAGCGTCTTTGAACGACCGAAGAGACGCTCAGGAATATAATGATGCGTGCTTACGTGGGAACGTCCACTGCGATGGTCCTTGGCGTAAGCGTTCTTTTCGCTACTGAGTTCACACCCACAAATTGCGCAGTGTCCCACTTCTCTGATCTTTTTCATAACCTCTCTACCTCTCCCATCAGCACCCGCACAAAATCCTTCTCCTCAACCACCCCAATTTTTTGTCCCTTCTTAAACAGGATGCCTTTGCCTTTGCCGCAGGCGATGCCGATATCGGCGTCTTTAGCTTCGCCGGGTCCGTTGACCACACAGCCCATCACGGCTACTTTGATTGGTTTGGTAATCTTAAGTAATTCTTTTTCTACCTGCTCCGCCAGCTTGATAATATCGACTTCCGTCCGGCCGCAGGTGGGACAGCTCACCAGTACAGGTCCGTGCTGGCGCAGATTCAGGCTTTTCAGGATTTCATAGGCGGCAAAGACTTCTTCCCGGGGGTGAGCGGTCAGTGATACCCGGATGGTATCGCCGATGCCCATATAGAGCAGGGTGCTGATACCGGCGGTAGAGCGGATAACACCGGTCCTCGGCGGTCCGGCTTCGGTCACGCCGATATGCAAAGGATAGGGTATCTTTTTAGCGATGTCCCGGTAGGCTTCGATGGTGGTCGGCACATCGAAGGCTTTGAGCGAGACTTTAATGAGGTCGAAGTCCAGGCTTTCCAGCAGCTTTATTTGCTCCAGTGCCGCCTGCACCATCTTTCGGGCGGTAGTCCATTTAGGATTAGTCTTTTTGGGTAAACTGCCGGCATTTACCCCGATGCGGATGGGGACATTTCTTTCCTTCGCCGACTTCACAATGAGGGCAACTTTATCGGGGTCGGTGATATTACCCGGATTGAGGCGGAGTCCGTCCACACCTGCCTTCAATGAGGTTAGAGCCAGGCGGTAGTCGAAATGGATATCGGCTATCAGGGGTATGGAGATGCATTTCTTTATTTCCTTTATGGCTCTGGCGGCTTCGGCATCAGGCACCGCTACCCGGATTAGTTCACAGCCGCAGTCTTCGAGTTCTTTAATCTGGCGGACAGTTGACATAATATCACGAGTGTCGGTATTGGTCATAGACTGCACCACGATGGGTGCCCCGCCGCCGATGGTAACGCTGCCGATCCGGATTGGTTTGCTAATCCTGTGAGGATTCATTAGTCGAACAGCCTTACCCTCTTAATCTCCCTCTCCTTCGAAGGAGAGGGAGAAGATTATATTTGAAGGGGCGAAGCCCCTTCAAGCTTCCCCGTACTACGGTATCAGGCTTTCTCCGCTAATAATTCGGATTATATCCTGGTAGGTGACGAGCAGAATCAGCGCAATCAACAGAGCGTAGCCGATAAGGTGGATGGTCCCTTCGGTCTTGGCTGAAATGCGTCTCCCTCGGAGCACCCACTCCAGGAAAACGAAGACAATCCGTCCCCCATCCAGACCGGGGATAGGCAGTAAATTGACGATGGCAAGATTTATGCTCAGAAAAGCGGCGAACTCCAGAAGGGGACTGATGCCGGTTCTAGCTACCTCTCCGGTAAGCTGGGCGATGCCCACCGGCCCGGAGATGGTTAAGGGTGTCGACCCGATAATCATACTGATTATTTCATTCTTGAACAAAACAAAAGTCTCCACGCAGGAAACTACAGACATCGGGATGGCTCTCCAGAAAGGCTCGCTCTGGCTGGTAGTAATAGCGTCTGTCGTGTTGCTGCCGATGCCTACGGCTCCCTGGCCGGCTGGCGGCTTCCACCGGGGTATCATCTTGACCGTCTCCTTGGTGGAATCGGGATGCTGTATGACCAGTGTGATTTCGTTACCCAGGTTGAGCCTCACATAACGGCGGAGGTCGGCACTGCTGCCTAGCGGATTACCGTTAACGCTGAGGATAATATCTCCCGGCTCGATGCCGGCGACGGCGGCTGGCGAATTCTGGCTTACCGCTTCTACCACCACTTTCCCGATTACTACATTATGGGGCACCATAAAAGCGATGGCGAAAAGGAGCAGTGGCAGAAGGAAGTTCATTATCGAGCCGGCGGCGAGGACTAGAACTCGGGTAGCTTTGCCTTTACTGGCTAAACTTCTGGGGACGGTGGCATCTTCTTCACCGGCCATCTTGGTAAAACCACCCAGCGGTATGGCATTTATGGAATATACGGTCTCGCCACGTTTTATAGAAAACAGTTTCGGCGGAAAGCCGAGTCCAAATTCCTCAACTATTATCCCAGAGGCTTTGGCAGTGATAAAATGCCCGAACTCGTGGGCAAGAATTAGCACAGCAATCACAATCAAAAACCAAATTATTGAAATCAAGATAGTCATAAATCCACTCCAGTAAGTTCTGTGATTTCTTTTCTAGCCCAACCATCAGCCGCCAGAATCTCCTCTAAATCAGGATTGGCTTTACTCTTGTGTCCTTCGAGTGTCTGTTCAACTAGCTTAGAAATATCGGTAAATTTGATACGGCGAGAAAGAAAAAGCTCTACCGCCATTTCATCGGCGCCGCAAAGTGCTGCAGGGTAAGTCCCTCCCTTTTCCCCGGCTTTCCTAGACAGCTTAAGACAGGGGAAAGTATCGATGTCTGGTTCGGCAAAGGTCAGCTCTTTAACACGACTCCAATCAAGAGCAGGAAGCTCCGTATTAGGCAGACGCTCGGGGTAGGTCAGGGCATATTGGATAGGCAGGCGCATATCGGGGCAGCTAAGCTGAGCTTTGACCGCACCGTCAGGAAACTCGACCATCGAATGTATGATACTTTGTGGGTGTATGATAACCTCGATATTATCGAATGGCATTCCGAATAGCCAATGAGCCTCGATTATTTCCAGTCCTTTATTCATCAGGGTAGCTGAGTCGATGGTCACCTTTTTACCCATCTGCCACGAGGGATGTTTCAGGGCCTGCTCAACGGTAACTTCAGCGAGCTTAGTGGCTGAATAACGGTAGAAAGGTCCCCCGGAAGCGGTGAGTATAAGACGGGCGGGCGATTGTGTCTCACCATTGAGGCATTGCCAGATAGCGCTGTGCTCGCTATCCACCGGTAAAATCTGAGCTGAGTTTCTCTTTACTTCGCTCATAATAATCTCGCCAGCCATAACTAGCGATTCCTTATTAGCCAGGGCAACTTTCTTGCCTGCTTTAACTGCCGCTAGTGTCGGGCTTAAGCCGGCTTTCCCGGAAGTAGCCATAACAATAATGTCCGCTTCGGGATGGCTCGCCATCGCTTCCAGAGATAGGACTTCATACTTATGGCTGGCAAAGTTAGCTTCATTCTCCCAGTGGACGAACCTCGGTTTGAATTCGGCTACCTGTTTTTTCAGGAGTTCGATATTTTTACCGGCAGCCAACCCGACTACTTTGAACCGATTCGGCAAAGCTCGAATAACTTCTAGAGTTTGCCGACCTATTGAGCCTGTCGAACCCAGGATGGCTAGTGTCTTTACCGTATTACCCATATCACATAATAGTATATCACCACTGCGGCAAAGAGAACGCTATCCAGGCGGTCTAAGAAACCGCCGTGCCCGGGAAGCAGCTTACCGGAGTCCTTGGCTCTCATATTGCGCTTGAACAAAGACTTGACCATATCACCTAGTTGACCGAAGAAGCTGACCAGCAACCCAGCCAGGATTGCCTGCCAGGCGGTGATAGGAAGATTGAGCGTGGTAGGTAAAATAAAAATAAGGCTTACCAGAACGGCACCGATTCCTCCGCCGATAGCTCCTTCCCAGGTCTTCTTCGGACTGATGTAAGGAGCTAGATAGTGCCTGCCCAGAGTGCTGCCAACCAGATACGCCGAGGTATCGGAAGCAAAGGTGACGAACAGGACGAAGAATGCCCAGTTCCGGCCATAATCAAATCCTCTGATGGCAACCAGGTAGCTTGTCAGCCATCCGATATAGAGAATTCCAGCCATCATCCATGCCCAACTGATAAAGGCTTTTTCTTTTGGTGAGTAGCTCAGAAGGCAGATTAGAGAAATAACCACCGCCGAGGTCAGCAATAGCGGAGTGATTAAATTAATATCAAAACCACGGTTGATAAATGCCTGAAGCTGTGAATCCTGACTGATTATGAAC
The DNA here is from genome assembly GCA_043804635.1 of Chloroflexota bacterium. Lineage (GTDB taxonomy): Bacteria > Chloroflexota > Dehalococcoidia > Dehalococcoidales > UBA2162 > JAZDIU01. Next base: position 81,548 of record JAZDIU010000032.1, on the reverse strand, counting down.
AGCAGACTCCAGATTAGTCCGAAGTATGTTTGCGGTTTAGCACCGGTGGTAGTAATTAAGTTATAAAACTCGTAGCAAGCCAGCAGTCCCCATATTGCTATCAGCAGTGTGAACCAGGGCGAGCCAAACCAGTTAGTAACAATAAGGAGAAGAAGACCCCACAGAGATGTGATAACCCTTTGTTTGAGCATATTTGTATTATGTCCCTCAGGAGCCAGGTGAAGGGGGTAGGGGATAGGGTTAATATCTTATAATCCGCCGAAGCGTCTCTGCCTTTTACTATAAGAAATGAGTGCCTTATCGATATCTTTTTTAGTAAAATCGGGCCAGAGGACTTTGGTCAAATAGTATTCACTATAAGCTGTTTGCCAGATAAGGAAATTGCTAAAACGCACCTCATCGCCTGTCCGGATTAACAGGTCGACGTCGGGCATACCGGCGCTATAAAGATATTTCGAGAAGAACTTTTCGTCTATTTTTTTAGGTGAAACGCCTTCCGTCACCAGACGGCGTGCCGCATCCACAATTTCCGCTCTACCTCCATAGTTATAAGCAACGTTAAGTGTCATTCCGGTATTATGTTTGGTTAGTTCTGTCGCTCTAATAATCGCTTGCTGGAGGCTCTTGGGTAGTTCGTTAAGTCGCCCGAGGTGGCGGAGTCTAATGCCTTTTTCGCAGATTTCATCGGCACACCGGTTGATAAACTCCTCCAGCAGCGCCATAAGACCGCTGACTTCTTTCTTAGGACGGCTCCAATTTTCCGTGGAAAAGCCGAAAAGCGTTAGATATTTGATAGGGTACTCGTTAAGGTATTGAATCATGCGGTACATATTTTCCGCCCCTGCCTGGTGCCCGGCGAGTCGGGGCAGGCCACGCCTTTCCGCCCACCGCCCATTACCATCGGGGACAATGGCTAAGTGAGTGGGTAATAAAGAGAGAGTTTTTTTTGTGGCTTGTTTGGCTGCCATTATGTTTTAGACTTCTGTGAGCTCTTGTTCTTTATCGCGTCCGATTTTGTCTACATCCGCTATCAGGCCGTCGGTAAGCTTTTGGAGCTGGGTCAAGGCTCGGCTATGTTCATCCTGTGATATTTCCTTCTTCTTTTCCAGGTCTTTTAGTTCGCCCATAGCCTCGTGTCTCAGTTTGCGCAGGACTATCTTCCTTTCTTCGACCCTTCTTCGCACTACTTTGATTAGGTCCTGGCGGCGCTCTTCCGATAGCGGCGGGATGTTTATACGGATGACATTGTCGTCGCTGCTTGGATTGAACCCCAAATCGGAGGTCATAATAGCTTTCACGATGCCTTTAATAGAACTTTTATCCCAGGGCTGGATAACAAGTAACCGGGCTTCCGGGGCAGAGATGCCCGCAATCTGGTTCAGCGGGGTAGGCACTCCAGCATAGTCCACCTTGATGTGTTCTATTAGCGCCGGCGTAGCGCGTCCGGTACGGACGGTAGCCAGCTCTTTTTTGAAGCCTTCGGCGGCTTTCCGCATCTTATCTTCGGTTGTCCTTAAAATTTCGCTAGCCATCTTCTTTCTCACTGTAGACCAGTGTGCCGATAGGTTCACCGGTTATTGCTTTTTCTATGCTGTCAGGCTCCTGAAGATTAAATACGATTATGGGGAGTTTGTTCTCCAGACAGAGTGAAAGCGCCGTAGTGTCCATTACCTGCAGGCGCAGATTTATCGCTTCCCGATGGGTGAGTTTGTCGAATTTCTTGGCATCCCGGTTCTTAGCTGGGTCGGCGTTATAAACGCCGTCGACATTATGCTTGGACATAAGCAAAACTTCCGCCTCGATTTCGATGGCTCTCAGTGCCGCCGCAGTATCGGTAGTCATATAAGGATTGCCGGTACCTCCGGCAAAGATTACCACTCTCCCTTTTTCCAGATGGCGGATAGCCCGGCGCCTGATGAATGGTTCAGCCACCTGCTGTATAGTTATGGCGGTCTGAGTCCTGGTAAATACCCCTTCCTTCTCCAGAGCATCCTGGAGAGCCAGAGCATTTATCACCGTCGCCAACATTCCGGCATAATCGGCAGTGACCCTATCCATCCCATGGCTCTCGGCTTCGGCACCCCGCCAGATATTACCGCCGCCGACAACGATACCGATGCTGACCTTCATCTCTGCGATTTGCTTGATTTGCCGGGCAACGCGGTTCAGTGTGGCAGTATCGATGCCGTAATCTTTGCCACCGCTAAAGTCTTCACCGCTAAGCTTGAGTAAAACCCGCTTATATTTGGGAGCCTTCATTCCGTGCTCACAATTTAGTATTGGCCCAGTTCAAATCTAGCGAATCGGCTTACCTTGATGTTCTCACCTATTTTAGCGATGGCTTGGTTTATAGTATCCTGAATAGTTAAACCGGGCTCTCTAATATCTGGCTGAAGAAGCAAACAAGCTACTTCAGCTTCTTTGTCGCATCCTTCCGGGATTCCGTCCGGAGCAATACATATAGGAGCCATTGCAGCAATTTGCATTGCCAGGTGATGGGCTAACTTCTTGAACTCTTCGGTGCGGGCAGCGAAGTCGGTTTCGCAATTAAGTTCAATCATTGCGCCGACCCGCCCTCCGGCGTGAATATAGGTTTCGATTATACCCTGCGAAGCTGTGCGTTCCTTTTTCTTCTCTGCTTTGAATAGGCTTTGCTCTTTAAGCTTCTGGAAGGCTTTTTCCATATCCCCGCCGGTTTCGATAAGAATATTGCGGCAATCTATAACGCCGGCTCCGGATTTTTCTCTCAGTTCCTTTACCTGGTCAGCGGTAATTTTCAATTTCCCCTCCTGTTGGGATTCACGCTTAGGACTGTGCTGCTGGCTGTTAGGTTTTATTATCGGGGGCGACTGCAGACATAGGAGTTTCGGCACCTGTAGCTTCAGCTGGAGTCTCTTTCTCTTCAATAGCGGCGGCTACCTGGTTGGCTTTACCCTCGATAACAGCTTCGGCAATCTTATTGCACATTAATTTGATTGCTTTAATTGCATCGTCATTACCGGGTATGGGGTAGTCAATTTCCTCCGGGTCGCAATTAGTATCGACGACCGCCACTACTGGTATACCCATTCGTTTAGCTTCGGCTAACGCAATTCTTTCTTTAACAAGGTCGATAATAAATATTGCATCCGGCAAGCTGGTCATCTCTTTGATGCCGCCCATTTGCCGGTTCATTTTAACCATTTCCTCTTCGAGTTTCAGTGCTTCCTTCTTAGGTAAACGGCTAAACTCTCCTCTTGCTTTCTGGTCTTCTAGGCGGACCAGGTAATCGATACGGGTCTGAATTGTAGCAAAATTGGTTAATGTCCCGCCTATCCAACGCTGGTTGACATAATACATGCCGCAGCGTTTAGCTTCCTCTTCTATCGCTTCCTGGGCTTGTTTTTTAGTACCGACGAAGAGGATTTTACCGCCTTGAGCCACTAATTCGCGCACGAACTGGCGGGCTTTATCCAGCATTACTGCCGTTTTTTCCAGGTCGATGATATGAATACCCTCGCGCTGGGTGAAGATGAAATTTTTCATCTTGGGATGCCAGCGGCTGGTCTGATGACCGAAATGAGCTCCCGCTTCCAAAAGCTGTTTAATTGTAGTTGTATCCGGCAACTTTACTCCCTTCTAGAAATCCGTTCTAAAAAGTATAGTATATCAATTTAGATATTGCAATAGCAAGTGGGTGAGAGGGAAGAGGTGATTGCCGATTGCTGGAAGCTATGCTATATTACATTGCGAAATAGGGTTCTGAAGATGATATGTCGTAAATGCGGACAAAAGACTAGATATGGCGATTTTTGCCAGTGGTGCAATTACCCGTTACCGAAGAATACGGAGCTCGAAAAGAAGATTAGGCAGCAGGCTGAGTTAGCCGCAAAAGAGAAAGCGCGTCAAGAAGCCGAGGATGCTAAGAAAGCGAAGGAAGCTGAAGAGAAAGCTAGAAAGCAAGCTGAACTCACTGCTAAAGAACAGGCGCGAATAGAGGCAGAGAAAACCAGACAAGCGGAGTTAGCCGCTAAAGAAAAAGCACGTCAAGAAGTTGAAGAAGCTAGAAAAGTAAAGGAAGCTGAGGAAAGGTCTGCAAAAGAGAAGGCGCGTCAGGAAGCTGAAGAAGCCAGAAAAGCGGAATTAGCGGCTAAAGAGAAAGTTCGTCAGGAAGCTGGAGAGGCTAGAAAGGTAAGGGATGCTGAGGAGATAGCCCGGAGACAGGCGGAGCTGATAGCTAGAGAACAAGCAAGAATTGAATCGGAGAAAGCCAAACAGGCGGAACTTGCGGCTAGAGAGGCTGAGAAGAAGACAAAGGAGCAAGCCGAGTTAGTAGCTAAAGAGAAAGCTCGTCAAGAAGCCGAGGAAGCCAGAAGAATTAGGGAAGCTGAAGAGAAAACGAGGAGACAGGCTGAACTAATCGCTAAAGAGCAAGCTCGGATAGAAGTCGAGAAAGCTAAGGAAAAGGCGCGTCAGGAAGCTGAGGAAGCCAGACAAGCAAAAGAAGCTGAAGAGAAAGCCAGGAAGCAAGCGGAGCTGATAGCTAGAGAACAAGCAAGAATTGAATCGGAGAAAGCCAAACAGGCGGAACTTGCGGCTAGAGAGGCTGAGAAGAAGACAAAGGAGCAAGCCGAGTTAGTAGCTAAAGAGAAAGTTCGTCAAGAAGCTGAAGAGGCTAGGAAAATTAGAGAGGCTGAGGAAAGGGCTAGAATACAGGCTGAGCTATTAGCTAGAGAGCAAGCCAGGATAGAGGCGGAGAAAGCCAGACAGGCTGAGTTAGCCGCAAAAGAGAAAGCGCGTCAGGAAGCCGAGGATGCTAAGAAAGCGAAAGAAGCTGAAGAGAAAGCTAGAAAGCAAGCGGAACTAATTGCTAAAGAACAAGCACGGATAGAAGCCGAGAAAACTAGACAAGCGGAACTAATCGCTAAAGAGCAAGCTCGGATGGAAGCCGAGGAAGCTAAGGAAAAGGCACGGCAAGAAGCCGAGGAAGCCAGAAAGGCACAAGAAGCTGAGGAAAAAGCTAAAAAACGGGCCGAACTAATCGCCAAAGAAAAAGCTCGGCAGGGAGCTGAAGAGGCTAGAAGAATTAGGGAAGCTGAAGAGAAAACGAGGAGACAGGCTGAGCTCATTGCTAAAGAGCAGACGCGGTTAGAGGTGGAAAAAGCTAAACAGGCTGAGTTAGCTGCTAAAGAGAAGGCGCGTCAAGAAGCTGAAGAAGCTAGGAAAATTAGAGAGGCTGAGGAAAGGGCAAGGAAACAAGCCGAGCTAATAGCTAGAGAGCAGGCCAGGATAGAAGCGGAAAGAGCTAAGCAGGCTGAATTAGCCGCTAAAGAGAAGGCTCGACAGGAAGCTCGGGAAATCAAACAAACTGAAAAATATCTAAAAGAGGTTGAGGCGACCTGTCAACAGTTAAAGTCCGGTAAGATTGAGTCCGAGGCAGCCATACAAAAACTTCGAGATATAACCGAAAAGATTAAACGATGACAAGTTCCGAGACTTTATTCCGTTTTGCTTGTTCCACTGGTAATCAATTCGCTGACTTTTTTATCAGGTTCGTTAGTAAGGGATTTTCTTTTTTCAGTTTGATTTTCCTCACGAATGAACCGATATGCATATTGACTTAATTTGACCGTGGTTGCTGTCAACGGTACTGCTAAGATGAGTCCCCAGATGCCGGCAATGTAAGCTCCAATGATAAGTACTACTAAAGCTACGGCCGGGTGAATTCGAAGCTGGGCTCCTTGAATCCTCGGCACCAGAAAAACGTTTTCCAATATCTGAACGCCGATAAATAGAATACCTACCCAGATTACTTTTCCCGGGGCAAGTGCCAATGTGACAAATAAGGCGAATATGGTACTGACCACCGGTCCAATCATCGGCACCATTTCAGCTACTCCGGCAATAATAGCTAGTAGAAAAGCAAACGGTGCTCCTATGATGAGCAGCCCGACCATTGTGGCGGTGCCGACCACTGATCCAAGTAATAGCTGTGCCCGGATGTATCTGCCCAATACCCATTCGAGAATTGCGCCGATGTTCCGGATATGGCGGCAAAACCACTCCGGGCATGAATTTAAGATTGAGATGAATTTTTCTTTATCCCTGATAATATAGAAAAGAAAAACTGGCGTAACGATTAGGCTAATGATGCTACCGGCTACCAGGGGAAGTTGAACTACGCCTCTTATGGCAATATCGTGGACGGCGTTATAGAAAGCAGTGCCGGCATCCTGGACTAAAGTGTCTACTTGACTGCGTAGTTCCGTGGGAGCCAGAGCTCGAAACGAATTGGTCCACTCTTGTAATGTTCTTATGACATTAGAAAAAAGTTGTGGTGTATCCTGAGCTAGAGCGGAGGCTGAAGCGGATAGAGTATTAACTATAATCAGGAAGAGTAAGCCAACCAGACCCAATATTACAACGTAGGATATTAGAATTGCGTAAACACGCCCGTTTCGTTTCCATTGCCCCCTTTATGGTAGCTTGGTCTCCAGCCACGAAATTACTGGCGATAAAATGTAAAGAAACACTATCCCTAATATGAACGGGAGAAGAATGCTCCGTAAAGCATAGGCAACCCAGAAGACAATAACTAATCCGGCTATTACCAGGAATAAATTCCAATACTTTCCCAGTATTTTTGCCATTAACCCTCCGGGTTCAGGGAAACGTTTTGTCCCTCTACGATGTCTGGGGAATCAAAAAAATGGAAAAGAAATTCTCCTCGCTGAGCCTGACGTAGACACGAGCGGTGTTTCAACTCTGCTCCCACTATCCTTGAGCCTGCCCAATGACATTTTTCGCAGCCACACACCGCTCGTGCCAAGGTCTAAAACCGGCGCGGGTTGAATGAATACTTTGCGCTGAAAACTGGAAAGTCATTTACTCTGCAAAATCTTCGGCAGCCTTCCCGAGTTTTCCTTTTACCTGGGCTACTTTCTCCTTCGCTTTCTCCATCACATCTTCAGCCTGGTCTCTGATGTCCTCAGCCCTCTCTTTAAGCATCGCTCTGGTTTCCCGCCCCGATTTCGGAGCGTAGAGAAATCCAATCGCTACTCCGATAATCGCCCCGGCCAGTAATCCAAGTCCAAATCCTGTAGCCGAGTCGCTGGTTGTCATTTTTCCCTCCTTTTTTTAAAAAAGTTGTCGATTATGCCGAATCCCTGGCATATTCCCCGAATTATGGTTGCTAGCTGACTTAAAGGCTTTGCCACTTCGTCGGTTACGAATGTCGATACCGACTGAATCTTATCTGTAGTCGCTATGACGTTGTCCAGTACCTTTTTACCACGAACATACAGGGAATACTGAAGCATAGTAACGAAAATGAGCACTATTATTGCCACTATTCCCAATATACTGAGTATCAAATCCCGAAACCGATCGATAGTCATTTACCTCCTCGACGAGCGCTGGAGAAAACTCACTCAGTTAAATATTAAGCGATTCAAGTTAGATAGGGTATACGTAAAATTACCTAAATATCGGTAACAAAACCCCTAATTCTTTTGCAGGTCAGCTTGAAAGGCTAAAAAGTAGAAGTTAGAATTGCGTTAAGAGAGGGCGTAGCAGGTTTAAGTTTTTGAGAGGTGGCTTCATCCTTCATTTGTGAAGGATGATTTTTGGTTTTTGAGTTTTGCCCCGGCTTTTGTCCATAAGATGAAATAAAGCCAGCATTGGGTGATGGTACATCATACGCGGTCCTAAATATCTCATCACTGCTCTAATTTGCTCTCTCATCGATGCCTGATAGCAATGCACCGGGCACTTAGCGCAGGTCGGTTTATTATCTTGAAAAGGGCACTTTTCAAGACGTTTTAAGGCATAGTCGAGCAATGTTTCACACTCGGAGCATAGTTTGTTGCCTTTGTGCCGATTATGGCAGTAGAGCGATATCATTGCGGAAAGGGTCCTGGCTTCCCGTTTTATGCGAGGATTGTTCTTCGGCAAAGCTCAAACCTTTCGCTGTGCTTTTGCATATTTCTGAAGTTCTATGATACCGGGCAGGCCGGTTCCAGACCCTGACCGGAAATCTGTATTAAACGTTTTTTGCCGGCATCAGAAAGACCCAACTCGTTTAGATGCCGCTCTACGGTTTCTTTGTCCCCATATCCGCCGGCATAGCCGTTGAGGCGCGCCGCTGCGGTTGAGTTCACCAGGTCGTTAAAGTCCGGGTAAATAGCAGATAGCTCTTTGAAAAGGTCGCCTTCGCCCTGCAGAGAATACTTCTGGTGGTAGTCCTCTGCTATGTAAAATTCGGAATAAGGGAGGATAGCCGTCTGTATCTTTTGCCCCAGTCTAGCTTCCTCGCGCTGTTTCGATTCCACTATTGCCTTCTTTTGCTCGTCATTATGGTAGAAGATGGCGGAGCGGTACTGCATAGAGAACGGACCTATAGTCGGGTTATGGCTTTTCCAGAATACATCCAGCAGTTCCGCATAAGAGATGCGAGCCGGGTCGTAATCAATCTGGACTGTTTCGCTATAATCGCCGATATCATGGTAGGTCGGATTTTTGGTTGTGCCGCCGGCATATCCCACACGGGTGCGAATCACACCTTCGATACTCCCGAACCGGGAGTCCGGTCCCCAGAATCAGCCGAGGGCAAACGTAGCCGTTTCAGTTACAGATGGAACCCTGGTATCGACTAAAGGCTTAGATGGAATTGAGCTTTTGTCCATTTCTTTACTGGTACAAGCGAAAAGAACTGTCGGTAAAGTAAGGAGAATCAAAGCAATGATACGCCGCACCAACACACCTCCCCTTATAGAGCTATGAGAAAATTGGTAGCGGGGGTTGGATTTGAACCAACGACCTTCGGGTTATGAGCCCGACGAGCTGCCACTGCTCCACCCCGCGTCCTCACAGTTTGAGTATATCCTTTGCCAGTATAGGTGTCAAGGAAACCCTCCGTTCAGCCTGACCCTTTTAACCTTGACAAGCGCTGGTATCTTTGACTAGAATTAACACGCTTGGATTAAGCCCCCCCTGTAACAAAGGAGAGATAACTTTGCCTAGAATGTCCTTCCTTCCCCGGGAAGAAAAGTTTTACGACCTTTTTGAGAAAAGCGCCACTAATATGGTCAGAGCCGCTCAGAAAATGAAAGAGCTGGTTTATAACTGGGATAATGTTGAGGCTAGAATAGCCGAAATAACCGAATTAGAGCACGAGGGGGATTCCATTACTCACCAGGTTATAGCGCAGTTGCATCGGACTTTTGTTACTCCTTTCGACCGCGAAGATATAGCTCTGCTCGCTCATACCCTGGATGATGTCACTGATTTTATTAAAGCCGCCGCCGATGCCATGCTCATTTACAAAGTAAAGAACCCCGACCAAAGGGCTAAAGAGCTCGCCGATGTCGTCGTTCAGGCGGCAACCGAAGTGGAAAAAGCTATTCCCCATCTGCGCCGCCCGGCCGAATCGAAAATAATGCTTGAGCAGTGCGTAGAAGTTAACCGTCTTGAGAACGTAGCTGATATTATATACCGCTCTGCCATCGGTGAGCTTTTTGATAATGTTACCGACATCGCCCATATTATTAAATGGCGCGAGATTTACGGACATTTGGAGACTGCCACCGACCGGTGTGAAGACGTTTCCAATGTCATCGAGGGAGTAGCTTTGAAGCATGAATGACGGCATTCTTCTTCTGGCTTCCCTTCTACTGGTGTCAGGGGATTTAGGGTGACACTGGGCTTAGCGTTCATAATATTTGTAATCCTTTTAGCTCTTGTTTTCGATTTCACGAACGGCATGCATGATGCCGCCAACTCGATTTCCACTGTTGTCTCCACTAGAGTATTGTCACCTAGACTGGCTGTTATTTGGGCAGCTTTCTTCAACTTTATTGCTTTTTTGGTGTTTGGCACCAATGTGGCTTCAACAATCGGAAAAGGGATGATTGATGTCACCACGGTAACTCCGACTGTTATCTTCGCCGGATTACTTGGAGCCATATCCTGGAATATGATTACTTGGTATTTTGGTTTACCCAGCAGCTCTTCTCACGCTCTAATCGGTGGATACGCCGGAGCGGCTATAGCAAAAAGTGGCTTCGGAGTAATCATCGCCAGTGGTTGGTCTAAAACGCTTATTTTTATTGTGCTGGCGCCTTTAATAGGCTTAGTTCTCGGTTTTTCTTTAAAAGTTGCCGCTAGCTGGTTGATACACTTGAACAAACTATCTCCGACAATTGTCGATCGGTGGTCGAGAATTCTGCAACTCTTTTCTGCGGCGGCTTATAGTCTTGGTCACGGAGGCAACGACGCTCAGAAGACTATGGGCATTACTACGAGTCTACTTTTTGCCGGTGGGTTGATTTCCGAATTCAAGATACCATTATGGGTAGTTCTGAGTGCCCACGGCGCTATTGCCTTAGGCACTCTGAGTGGTGGGTGGAGAATTGTTAAAACTATGGGACAAAAAATAACTAAGTTAAGACCCATCGATGGCTTTTGTGCCGAAACATCCAGTGCAGCCAGCATCTTCTTAGCTACGCATATCGGAATTCCCGTAAGTACCACTCACGTAATCACCGGGGCGATATCTGGTGTCGGGTCCGCTAACCGTCTTTCGTCCGTTCGCTGGAATGTAGCCAGACGCATTGTTTGGGCCTGGATTTTCACTATTCCAGCGGCGGCAGCTATAGCTGCCGCCATTTATTTGCTTGTCAAGCTGTTTCTACCGTCTTAGATGACTTAATTACGTCTGAATTGTCGCCTATTCTCAGATAATCCGTAATTGATGAGTGCAATACGGGATTTAAGCCTGGACCATCGTAACCGCCTGGATATTGACTTTCCCGATATGTGCGGTTCTCGGTTACGTCTTTACCATGCTCTTAAAGCTGGTATTTTAGCTATAGATTAACCTCTCTAGGGTTTACCCGGCATTTTTCGGCGGTAATGATAGCTTTAATATCCACCAGTGCCCGGTCGATTTCATCCGCCTTATTGACCACCACATAGTCGAACAGGTGTAACTGTTCGATCTCTTTATCTGCCATGTTCAACCGCCGGGTAAGTTCGTCTGGTTTTTCTGAATGTCTACTGGTAAGTCGCGTCTTAATCTCTTCTATGGATGGCGCTGTAACGAAGATAAGTACCGCTTCCGGCACGATTTTTTTAATGGTGGCAGCTCCCTGGATATCCACTTTGATGATTACATCTTGTCCTTTATCCAAAGCCTGCTTAACGGCTTCTCTGGGTACACCGTACCAGTTACCGTAAACATTAGCTGATTCCAGCAGCTCACCCTGCCTAATCATTTCCTGGAAAAGTTCTGTGGAAATAAAATGATAGTCCACGTTATTTTTCTCGTTGGGGCGGGGAGCTCTTGTAGTGACCGTGGTAATATGTGAAAGCGGAAAAGCCGATTTCTTCAGTTTGCTGATTAGCGCGTCTTTACCTACTCCGGAAGGACCGGAGAGTACTATGAGTAGTGGCTTTACTGAGGTTTCATGCCTCACTTTTTTCATCGCTCGGGTCTGGTTTTAGCGGTGATAATGCCTGTCCTATCTGCGACCGGCCGACGATAGTTTCCGGGGCAAGAGCGGCCAGAACGATGTGCCCGCTATCGGTAACGATACAGGCTTTAGTTCTCCTGCCGTTTGTCATATCGATTAGCATGCCCTTGTTTCGTGCTTCCAGAATCGTCCGTTTGGTTGGCGCCGAATTCGGCGAAGCTATGGCGATGACCCGATTCATAGCTATTATATTATTGAACCCAATATGAACTAGCTCTACATCCATTCTTTCTTAACTCCCCCTAGGAAAAATTAGACCGTATCATTTTATACCCTTAATAATTGTTTGGCAACCCCGATTAAGTAATTCCATCGGAAGATGGAATCTTGAGGGCAATAAATCCGAAATTCGAATATCGAAACTCGAAACAATACTAAAATTCTAAAATCATAAAACGTTTTTAATTTGTGATTTAGAATTTAATTCGGATTTCGTGCTTCGGATTTATCAAATAGCTGAAAGCTGACCGCCAATAGCTCAAATTTGTTAGCACCCACGCTAAAAAGCTATAATTATTTTTAGGGTTGCATCGGGTATTAATTAGTGATAAACTATCCGCTTGGCAAGTTCTATCTGGGAGGTTTGAATTTGCGTGAAAAACTGTTAGCATTTATGGCTCCTTACAAGGGACAAAAGGGGGCATCGATCCCCGTTCTGCAGAAAGTTCAGGAAGAATTTGGCTATCTCCCACCTGAAGCGCTATCGGAGGTAGCCAATTTTTTGGGTATGTCCAAGAATGAGCTTTATGGTGTTGCCAGCTTCTACGCCCAGTTCAGGTTCGAACGCCAGGGCGAGCACACCGTCCGGGTTTGCCAGGGCACCGCTTGCCACGTCAAAGGCAGTCATCGCATACTGGAAGAAATCGAAAAGGAGCTTGGTATCAAACCCGGAGAAACCACTCCGGACTACAAGTTCAGCCTGGAAAGGGTAGCCTGCGTTGGGTGTTGTGCTTTAGCGCCGGTAATGATAATCGATAAAAAGATGAATGCTAAGACGACCATAGCTCAGGCAAAAAAGTTTTTGGCTGAATATCGGGGAGGATAGTATGACCTTTGAGGAAATCCGCAAGCAGGCTGTAGCAGAATGGGAAAGTCTGCAGCGCAGTCCTAAGCCTCGCATTTTTATCGGCACCGGCTCCTGTGGTCGGGCTGCTAAGTCACTCGAAGTCCTGGATGTTATCAAGAAAGAATTAGCCCGCCTGAATATCGAAGCGACAGTAACTCAAGTCGGCTGCATCGGACTCTGCTTTGCCGAACCTCTCGTAGACATCATCAAACCGAATCGTCCTCGCATTTGTTTCGGTGGTATCACCCCGGAAATTGCCCCCAAGTTGATTGAGGATTACATCGTTAATGATAATCCCCGCCCCGATTTAGCTCTGGGCACAATCGGGGAAGACACCGTCGATGGCATCCCCAAATTCTTCGAATTGCCTATGCTTAAACCCCAGGTGCGTATTTCCCTCCGTAATTGCGGGCATATCGACCCGACAGATGTCAAGCAATACATCGCCAATGGCGGCTATAGCGGCTTTGTTAAAGCTTTATCGATGACTCCTGAAGAAGTTATTGCTGAAGTTAAGAAGTCAGGTCTAAGAGGCCGCGGTGGCGCTGGTTTCCCTACCGGCACGAAGTGGGAGTTTTGCCGGCGTGAGGCGGGTACGGAGAAGTACCTGATTTGTAACGCCGACGAAGGCGACCCAGGAGCTTTTATGAACCGTGCCTTACTTGAAGGCGACCCTCACGCTGTGCTGGAGGGTATGCTCATCGGCGCCTACGCTATCGGGGCTACCCAGGGTTTTATCTACTGCCGAGCGGAAAAGCCTCTGGCAATCGAAATGCTGGAAGTTGCCCTCAAGCAGATGGAAGAGTACGGGCTCTCCGGCAAGAATATCTTCCGCTCTGGTTTTAATTTTTCTATCGAGCTGAGAAAAGGTGCCGGTGCTTTTGTCTGTGGTGAAGAGACGGCACTTATCGCCTCCATCGAAGGCAAACGGGGTATGCCCCGTCCCCGCCCCCCCTTCCCGGCACAATCCGGCCTGTGGGGCAAACCAACCGTCATTAACAACGTCGATACCTGGGGTAATGTCTCGGCAATCCTGCAAAAAGGAAGCCCGTGGTATGTCCAGTATGGCACCGAGACCAGTAAAGGCACCAAGACTTTTGCTCTGGCGGGTAAAGTCCAGCGCACCGGGCTAATCGAAGTGCCGCTTGGCATTAAGCTTAAGGAGATAATCTACGATATCGGCGGTGGAGTCGCCGAAGGTAAAACCTTCAAAGCGGTGCAGACCGGCGGACCTTCGGGCGGTTGTATCCCGTCAAATATGCTCGACCTTTCGGTAGATTACGATTCTTTGACCAAGGCCGGCGCCATAATGGGTTCCGGAGGAATGATTGTCGCCGACCAGGATACCTGTATGGTCGACCTTGCCAGATTCTTTTTATCTTTCGTCCAGGCTGAGTCCTGCGGCAAGTGCGTTCCCTGTCGTGTCGGCACAAGACAAATGCTCACTATTTTGGAGAACATAACCAAAGGTAAAGGAAATCCTGGGGATATCGAACACCTCGAACAAATGGCGAACCTTATCAAATCTACCTCCCTGTGTGCTCTGGGTCAGACCGCTCCCAATCCGGTCTTGACCACTATCCGCTATTTCCGTGACGAATATGAAGCCCACGTTAATCAGAAGCGGTGTCCGGCTTTAGCCTGTAAAGATTTGATTTCCTTTTATATCCTCCCGGATAAATGCGAAGGCTGCGGTATATGCCTCCGGAATTGCCCTTCTGATGCGATAATCGGTGGTAAGCGGATGGTCCACGTAATCGACCAGGAGAAGTGCATAAAATGCGGCTCTTGTCTCGAAGTCTGCCCGCAAAGATTTGCCGCTGTAGCTAAGGTCTCCGGAGAGAAAATGGATGTTCCTAAAGAACCTACTCCGGTAAAAGTGAAAGAGAAAGCAGCCAGTAAGTAAACAAGCTAAAAATTCTTCCTTCGGAGGAGCAGTATTTTGGAAGCACTTAATCTAACCATAGATGGCAAGCAGGTTGCAGCCAAGCCGGGGATGACCGTGCTGGAAGCGGCTCTGGAAGCCGGCATCTACATTCCGACCTTATGCTATCACCCTGTGTTAAAACCGTACGGCGGCTGCCGGATGTGTGTCGTCGAGATTGAAAAAATGCGTGGTCTGCCGACCTCCTGCACCACACCGGCGGCAGATGGTATGATAGTGAAAACGGACACGCCTCAGCTTCAAGAATTCCGGCGGGGTGTTCTCGGACTTGTTCTCAGCGAGCATCCTCACGCCTGTCTTGTCTGCTGGCGCAATGAAAGATGCAAGCCCTCTGATATCTGTTTGCGTAACGTTAATATCACCGAGCGCTGTGTTACCTGCCCGAAGAACCGGCAGTGCGAATTACAGCGGGTCGTCGACTACGTCGGCCTAAAAGAGACCGACCTGCCTTATACTTACAAAGAAGTACCAGTGCATCGTGACCCTCTTATTACCCGCGATTATAACCTCTGCATTCTCTGCGGACGCTGCGTCAGAGTCTGTCAGGAAACAAGAGGCATTTCAGCTATTACTTTTACCAATCGCGGTAGCCAGGCATTAGTTGGGACCGCTTTCGATGTGCCTCTAAAAGATTCGGGATGCGTTTTCTGCGGCTCCTGCGTCGAAGTCTGTCCTACCGGCGCATTGATGGACCGGAAAGCTATCTGGCAGCCCTGGCTCGACCCTGAAGAGGTGAAGGTTCCTTGCCACTATGCCTGCCCGGCTGGAATAAATGTGCCTCTTTATGTCTTCCTTGCTGGCGATGGAAAGTACCAGGACTCGTTAGCTATTGTTAGAGAAAAAGTTCCATTCCCGGGAGTCCTAGGACGAGTCTGTATTCATCCCTGTGAGCAAGCCTGCCGTCGCGGCGAGCTTAATGAACCCATCGCTATTAAAGAAATTAAACGTTTTGTGGCTGACCATGATAAAGGTGAGTGGAAGAAGTTCTCCAAGAAACTACCGCCTACCGGTAAAAAGGTGGCTGTTATTGGTGCCGGACCTGCTGGCTTGACCGCCGGTTATTATCTGGCTAAATCAGGGCACTCCGTCACCGTATTCGAAGCATTGAGCCAGCCTGGTGGTATGATGCGTGTCGGTATTCCCGATTACCGCCTGCCTAAAAATATCCTCGAGGGCGAGGTTGATGTGATACGGCAGGTTGGAGTTGACATAAAGTTGAATAGTCGTATTGACTCTATCGACTCGCTTTTCGAACAGGGTTATAATGCTGTTTTTGTAGGCGTAGGTGCTCACCGTGGTATGAAATTGGGTATTCCGGGCGAGGATAGTCCCGGGGTAATCGATGGTGCCACTTTCTTAAGAAAAGTTAGTCTGGGCGAGACGGTAAAATTAGGTAATAGAGTCGCTGTCGTCGGTGGCGGTAATGTAGCCATCGATGGTGCCCGTGTTGCCCTGCGTTCGGGTGCTAAGCAGGTAAAAATTATTTACCGCCGGACTCGTGAGGAAATGCCGGCCAGTCCCGAGGAAATCGAAGCCGCTATCGAAGAAGGTATCGAGATGGTTTACTTGACGGCACCACTGAGTGTTAGCAAGCAAGCCGACCATTTGAGTCTGACCTGTCAGCGTATGCAGCTTGGTGAACCTGATGCCAGCGGGCGGAGGCGCCCCGTGCCGATTAAGGGCAGCGAATTTACTATGGAACTCGATGCGATAATCGGTGCTATCGGACAGGGTCCGGAGATTCCCTCCGGATTTAACCTGAAGACCGGTCGAGGCAATATTATCGAGGCTAATCCTGACACCTTACTAACCAGCCGCAAGGGTGTCTGGGCGGGTGGTGATGTCGTCACCGGTCCCGCCTCGGTAATCGGAGCGATTGCTGCCGGCAGAAAAGCGGCCGTTTCTATCGATAAATTCCTTGGCGGTCAGGGCGTTATTGACGAAGAATTGACCAAAGAACGCCAGATTAATGCCTGTTTTGGGATAAGGCCGGATTTTATTAACTGGCATCGGGTGAAGATGCCCTGCCTCCCCGTCGAACGGCGGGCGAATAGCTCTATCGAGGTTGAAACGGGGTTGACCGAAGAGCAGGCAAATCTCGAAGGCAGGCGCTGTTTTACGTGCGGTTTCAGATTGCAGATTCCACCGGTTCCTTTACCTCCGATCAAAGCCCGCAACACCGACCTTGTTGCATGGGAGAAAGTAAAATAGGGAGCATTAGAGGGGCGAAGCCCTCCTTTAAAATTCCTATTAAAATCGGAAATCTTAAATCATAAATCGTAAATCAGTATTTTAAATGAATAAAGTTGTTACCTTAACCATCGACGGTAAACCAGTTGAAGCCAAGCCGGGAATGACCGTTTTAGAAGCGGCTAAAGCGGCGGGCATCTATATCCCCACCCTTTGCTATCATCCAGCAGTAGTCCCCTACGGTGGCTGCCGGATGTGTATCGTCGAGATTGAAAAGATGCGTGGTCTCCCCACCTCCTGTACCACACCGGCAACCGAGGGTATGGTAGTAAAAACCAACACTCCCCAGCTTCAGGAACTGAGGCGTGGCGTCCTCGAACTCATTCTCACCGAGCACCCTCATTCCTGCCTCGTCTGCTGGCGTAATGAAAGGTGTAAATCTTTCGATATCTGCTTGCGCAGCGTCGATATTACCG
Organism: Chloroflexota bacterium; assembly: GCA_043804635.1. Taxonomy (GTDB): domain Bacteria; phylum Chloroflexota; class Dehalococcoidia; order Dehalococcoidales; family UBA2162; genus JAZDIU01. The sequence continues at coordinate 64,361 of JAZDIU010000032.1, read as the reverse complement.
AGCGCTGTGTTACCTGCCCGAAAAATAAGCGGTGCGAATTACAGCAGGTAGTCGACTACGTTGGCTTGAAAGAGCTTACATTACCGTATACATATAAAGAGCTTTCCGTACACCGCGAAGACCCGTTCTTCGACCGTGATTATAACCTCTGTATACTGTGCGGACGCTGTGTTAGAGTCTGCCAGGAGGTGCGTGGCGCGGCGGCAATCGCCTTTACTTTCCGTGGCAGCCAGGCATTGGTCGGGACTGCCTTCGACCGCCCTCTAACGGAGTCCGGGTGCCAGTTCTGCGGGGCTTGTGTCGATGCCTGTCCTACCGGCGCGTTGATGGAAAAAGCCGTGAAATGGTCTCCCCGCGCTCAGAGCGAGGTGGTAACTACCTGCCCTTATTGCGGCGTCGGCTGCCAGCTCAGACTCCAGCTTAACGGCAACCGGATAGTCGAAGTCTTGCCGCAAGTAGAGAATGAAGTCAACCGGGGACAAGCCTGCGTCAAAGGCCGATTCGGTATCCAGGAATTCGTCCACCATCCTGAGCGCCTGACTACTCCCTTGATTAAGCGTAACGGAAAATTCGAAAAAGCCACCTGGGATGAAGCTCTTCAAATTATCGCCTCTAAACTGAGCAATTATAAACCGGATGAACTGGCAGTAATCTCTTCGGCTAAAGCCACTAACGAAGATAACTATGTTGCCCAGAAGTTCACCCGGACGGTGCTGGGCACTAACAGCATCGACCACTGTGCCCGCCTCTGACATTCCCCCACTGTTGCCGGTCTGGCAACGACCTTCGGTAGCGGGGCAATGACCAATTCAATCCGTGACATTGGCGAGTCTGGCTGTATTCTGGCTATCGGCACCAATACCAGTGAAACTCACCCGGTAATCGCTCTGGAAATAGTCCGGGCAAAGCGCCGGGATGCCAAACTAATTGTCGCTAATCCCCGTCAAATCGGTATCGCTCGTTTCGCCGACCTCTGGCTGAGACACCGCCCCGGCACCGATGTCGCCCTCCTGATGGGAATAATGCGGGTCATCATTGATGAAGGCTTGACCGACCGGTCCTTTATTGCCCAGCGTTGTGAAAATTTCGAAGCTTTCAAAGAATCGGTAAAACCTTTCGACCTTACTTCCGTAGAGCGTATTACGGGAGTCCCGGCTGACTTAATCACTCAGGCTGCCCGGATGTATGCTGCCAGCAAACCGGCAGCTATTCTCTATGCGATGGGTATCACCCAGCATTCCCACGGCACGGATAACGTGATGGCTATTGCCAATCTGGCGATGCTCACCGGCAATATAGGTAAGCCCGGCGCCGGCGTCAATCCTCTGCGGGGTCAGAATAACGTCCAGGGCGCCTGCGATATGGGGGCGCTGCCTAATGTCTATCCCGCTTATCAGGCAGTAACCGACCCCGCTATCCGGCAAAAATTCGAAGCCGCCTGGGGACGCAGCCTGAATCCTTCCGCCGGACTGGTCCTTACCGAAATGTTCGATGCTGTCTTACACGATAAACTTAAAGCTATCTATCTTATCGGTGAAAATCCGGTGCTGACCGACCCCGATGGTACCCATATCGAAAAGGCACTGGACAAGCTCGATTTTCTGGTCGTTCAGGACATCTTTATGACCGAGACCGCTAAACTAGCTGATGTCGTCCTGCCTTCGGTCAGCTTCGCTGAGAAAGAAGGCACTTTTACCAATACTGAGCGTCGAGTCCAGCGGGTCAGGAAAGCCGTCGAACCGGTCGGGGAGGCAATGCCTGATTGGTGGATTACCTGCTCCATTGCTAAGAGAATGGGCGCTAAGGGCTTCGACTTCGATAACCCCTCTCAAATTATGGACGAGATTGCCAAAGTAACCCCAAGTTATGGCGGCATCAGTTTCGGCCGGATTGAATCTGGCGGCTTGCAGTGGCCCTGCCCGACCCCCGAACATCCCGGAACCTCTATCCTCCATACTCAGCAGTTCACTCGTGGCAAAGGTCGTTTTATGCCCTTATCGTACCGGCCTCCTGCCGAGCTTCCCGATAAGGAATATCCGTTGATGCTCATCACCAAACGCAGCCTCTACCACTACCATAGCGGCAGTATGACCCGCAAAGTGAAAGGACTGAACACCGCCCTTGGCGAAGGGCTGGTTGAAATCCATCCCGAAGACGCCGAAACTCTTGGTGTCACCAACGGCGAATTAGTTAAAGTCATATCACGGCGAGGACAAATAACCGCCAAAGCTAAACTCAGCGATGCCTCACCCAAAGGCTCCGTCTCGATGGACTTTCACTTCGCCGAAAGCCCGGTCAACCGCCTCACTAATCCCGCCCTCGACCCCATCTCCAAAATCCCCGAACTCAAACTCTGCGCCGTCCGTGTCGAAAAGAACGGGCACAAGTAACTGCTGACACATTCTTACCGCCTTGCTATAATTAGTCAATGACCCTAGAAGCAAAGGAAACCCCCGCCGAAAAAGGTGAATTCAGCGAATTAATCCGCTATACTCTAATCGGCTATGCCGGTGGACTTATCCTCGGTGCTCTAGTAGACTATCTGGGTTTCCAGAGCAGTGCTATCGGGCAGTGGCTGGTCCGCACCCTCTCCGGTGAAGGCGAAAGTCTCTTCGAAGGCATTTATGCCATCCGTCATCGACTCAGCCATACCGCCGGCTCTATGGCTGAGGCTTACGGCTGGGGTAAACTCCTGGGAATGACCGTCCCCTGGTTTATCGATTGGGGCAGCCGCTGGCTGGGTGTGGATGTTTATGGCGTGGAAGGATTTTACATTCCCTATTTTTATGCCCTCAGCGATCAGATTGGCGCCAATATCTCAGGCTTGGTTTTTCTATGGCGAAAAGAACATTCATTTGTCGGCGCTATTAAGCTATATATTCGCCATCCCGTGATGCTGGCAAGTCTGTTAATTATTTTTCTCGTGCCGATTGCATTACTCATCGCCCGCCTGCTAGGCTTCAGCCCCACCACTCAGGTATTTACCGCTTTGGAAACGATTGCGGCTAATCTCTGCTGGGTGCCTCCGCTGGTGGGCTGGCTAAAAGAAAGGTCTGAAAAGAGGAAAGATGACAAATCATAAAATCTTCTTCGGTGATGCCAAAAACGTGCTTAAGGAGTACGTTGCTGATGAGTCCGTCCAGCTTATGGTCACTTCACCCCCTTACTGGAATGTCAGGGACTACGAGCATCCCAACCAAATCGGTCGTCCGGATACCATTGAAGATTATCTGGATAAACTGGACGAAGTCTGGCGGGAAGTAATCAGAACACTTTTACCTGATGGCAAGCTTGCCCTCAATATCGGCAACATCTATTACTCAGAGACGGACGAAAAGAGGCGCACCACCGCCAATCTCACCCTGCTCGCCTGGGAGAGGCTCAGTAAGTTCAAGGAGCTTCGCTTTATGGGCACCATCTACTGGAAGAAGACGACCTCCCGCGAAGGTGCCGTCCTTTTTGGCTCCTATCCTTATCCCAGCAACTTTATGATTTCCAACGCCACCGAACCCATCTTCGTCTTCCGCAAATTGGGCGAAAGAAAAGTGACTCAAGATATAAAGGAAAAGTCTAAAGTCTCACCTGAAGATTTCAGGTCTTTTCGCGACGCCATCTGGGAAATCAACGGCGCGGCTGCGGATAAGCATACCGCAGCTTTCCCTGTAGAAATTCCCCGCCGCCTGATAATGATGTATTCCTTCGTGGATGATATTATCCTCGACCCCTTTCTTGGCTCTGCTACTACCACCAAAGCCGCCCTTGAGCTGGGTAGGAACTCCATCGGCATTGAAATCCAGCCCGACTTCCTGGAATTCATGAAAGAAAAGCTCGGCATTAACGAACATACTTCAAAGAAAACCAGCAAAGCTACGGTTGAGATTTCCTATCCTGAAACCGGAAAAAGGAAACTTTATTATATTTAAATATTTGTAGTATTGGTATTTATTTGTAGTATTTTTCTGTTAGAATTACCCTATTATGATAGAACCCTCGACTCCTATCCGCCAGCAATACCTCAGAATCAAGCGTAAATATCCCCAGGCAATCGTCCTATTCCGCCTCGGCGATTTCTACGAGACCTTCGATGAAGACGCCAAAACTGTCTCCAAAGAGCTTGATATCGTCCTCACCTCCCGCGAAATGGGCAAGGGACACCGCGTGCCTCTGGCTGGTATTCCATATCACGCCCTCGATAATTACCTCGCAAGGCTGGTTAATCATGGCTATAAGGTGGCTATCTGCGAGCAGATGACCCGACCCGGTGAAACCAGGGGACTGGTCGAGCGTGAGGTCATCCGTGTGGTTACCCCGGGCACAGTTATCGAACCCAGCCTGCTCGATAGCAAGTCTAATAACTATTTAGCCAGCCTTGTCCTGGACGGCGAAGAAGTCGGTATCGCCTACGTGGATATCACCACCGGCGAATTTGCCACTACTCAGCTTCCTCTACCAAGGACAAAAACTGAACTGGAGCGGCTCAAACCCTCCGAGATTATTACGGCTAAAAGCTCAGAGTTAGACGGTTTATCACTGTCAACGCCGGTAACCCGCCTCGACGACTACTCCTTTAGCCTCGATACCGCTCAAAAAACGCTCCTCGACCACTTCGGGGTCGCTACTCTCGATGGCTATGGTTGCGCCCATCTGCCTCTGGCAATCAGAGCCGCGGGGGCTATCATCGATTATCTTAAGGAGACGCAGAAAGGCTCGCTGGGACTGTTGACCGGCCTATCCACCTATTCTATTAGCTCTTTTATGGCACTGGACGCTCAGACGCAGATTAACCTGGAGCTTTTCCGAAATAACCGCACCGGCACCACCGAAGGCTCGTTGCTAGGTGTTATCGACCTGACCAGAACCGCGATGGGCGGCCGACTTCTCCGGCGGTGGTTGAGTCAGCCCTTGCTTGATTTAGCCGAGCTGGTCAAGCGGCAGGATGCCACTAGCTGGTTCCACGAAAATACTCTGGCACGGAGTCAACTTATTGCTCTTCTGGGTAAGCTCGCCGACTTAGAGCGGGTGATTAATCGCGTCAAAAGCAATATGGCTAATCCCCGCGAGTTGGTCGCCCTACGGCGCAGTCTGGAGCTTATCCCCGAATTGATAAAGATAATGGATGCCAGCCCCATCGACTGGCTGAAGGCAGAGCTTAAACCTTGCCCCGAGGTCGTCGGCCTCATTGCTCAATCAATTGTCGATGAACCTTCCCCCACCCCCGGCGAAGGCAACGTCATCAGGAAGGGTTTCTCTGAGGAACTGGATAAGCTGAGGGAGTCGTCCCAGAATGCCCGCCAATACCTGGCTAATCTGGAAAAACAGGAGCAGGAGAAGAGCGGCATTAAATCGCTCAAGGTGGGCTATAATAAAATCTTCGGCTATTACATCGAGGTTTCCCGTTCCAATCTTACCCAGGTCCCCCAGCATTATATCCGTAAGCAGACGCTGGTCGGCGGTGAGCGCTATATCACCCCGGAATTGAAAGAGTATGAGTCGCTCATTCTGAATGCCCGCGACCGCATCAGTGAGCTTGAGATTGAGCTTTATCACCGCGTCTGCGCTCAGGTAGCTGCTTATAGCGAGAGAATTCTGGCTTTAGCCGGTGCTCTCGCCAACATAGATGTCTTTTCCAGTCTGGCTGAGGTGGCGGTGAGATATAGCTATGTCCGCCCTGAGCTTACCACGGGTAACGAAATACTCATCAAGGAAGGCCGCCATCCTGTAGTTGAGCAAAGCCAATCGGGCAGCAACTTCATACCTAATGACGCCTGCCTATCCAACGATGATGCCCAGGTTATCATTCTGACCGGACCCAATATGGCGGGAAAGTCCACCTACTTGAAACAGACCGCCCTCATCGTGCTTATGGCACAGCTCGGCAGTTTTGTGCCGGCGACCTCGGCTAAAATCGGGCTGGTGGACCGCATTTTCACCCGCATCGGCACCCGGGAAGACATTGCCGGCGGCCAGTCCACATTTATGATGGAGATGGTCGAGACGGCTAATATCCTCAACAACGCCACGCCTCGCTCCCTGATTATCCTCGATGAAATCGGACGGGGCACCAGCACCTATGACGGACTCGCCATTGCCCGTGCCGTGGCTGAGTATATCCATAACTATTCTAAGCTGGGAGCCAAAACGCTCTTCGCCACTCACTATCATGAGCTGGTGGAGCTAGCCTCGTTCCTGCCCCGCGTCAAGAACTATAACGTAGCGGTAACCGAAGAAGGTGGTGAAGTAGTCTTTTTGTACAAGGTCTTGCCCGGCGGCGTCGATAGAAGCTACGGCGTCCACGTGGCTAAATTAGCCGGACTGCCCAAATCGGTGGTGCACCGTGCCCAGGAAATCCTGGACGGACTGGAAGAAACCGACCATCAAGCTCTGCCTAAACGCCCGCTCAAGTCCCGCCGTCCCCAGACGCCAGTCCCTCAGCTGGCCTTATTCGGACAAAAACCGCCCCTCTTAGCAGAACTGGAAAAGCTGGATATAGACTCAATGACTCCCCTCGAAGCCCTGACCAAGCTATATGAACTGCAAAAAAAGGCGGGGGAGTAGGAGGTGAATAAAGAATGCCTATTATGAAAGAGTATGCTGGTAGAGCTTTTTCTAAGGTATCAAATTTTGAGACTATTGAGAGAATACCAGGAAGACCATCCTCTAATTATTTGACCACTATCGAAAACGGCTATGTACTAAATAAAAAGACAGGGGAGAAATCGGACAAAGCTAAATTTAGAATACAAAGATGGCGGGCGATTAATGACAAAAATGATATCAGTATAAAATATTGGGAAATTAGCCGTAATTGCCAACATTTTAATATTAATTCGGTTGGACAATTGGAGGACATTTCAAATATAGTCAATGATTTAGTTGAAGGTGTGGAAGCTCAAGAAATCATCAAGATGTCTGTTGAAGATTATGATAGGTTACATAGAAACTTGAGGCAAGAGAAGTCAAAAATAAGAAAACTCCTTGCCGAGATTCTTAATCTTAAAGGCATTAATTCGATTATCGCTGCTGAACGGCAGACATTTAAGCAAAGGCTATCGGAAATGAAGGCGAACATAGGAAATTATGAATCTGTTCTTCTTGGTTACAAAAAGTTAATCTCGAATGAAACCACTAATGAAACTGATGTAAAAGATTACCTTGAAAACAATCATGCTTATTGGATGTTTGGGCTTGAGTATATTGATATAAAAAGAGAAGTAGGGGTTCCTTTTGGTAAAGGTAAGAAGGATTTTTTTCTTGATTTTATGCTTCAAAGGCATGATGGTTATTTAGACTTTGTTGAATGTAAGGGACCAAATGAGAATCTTTTTGACAAACGCACTAGAAAGCGAACTAAACCGAATGAAAAATTAGCAGAGGCTATAGGGCAGGTTTTTAAATATCTTTATGCCATTGACAAAACTTGGGATGAAAATGTGATTAAACCTAAAGCATATATACTCATTGGTAAGCAAGAAAAAGACCAACCTTCTGAAAGACGGATATTTTCCAGTTATTTGAGCAATACAGAAATAATTACTTATTCTGAGCTTTGCGAAAGAGGTCGGCGACTTCTTAAACATATAAAACTGGGGAAATGGTAAGGTTTAAAAAGGGGCGCTAGTCCCATCCTTTCCTACTCTGTCATTACAGCGAAGGCTGGAATCCAGGTGTGGTGGGGTTACACCTCCCCCAAAAGCGACAAAACTTCCTTGACATTATGGAACAAACGTTCTATAATTCAGTAAAACGCAACAAACGCCCGAAGCACCTTAAAAATATAGTAAAAAAGGACTACCAGAATGTAAAACGACACGGCTAAACAGGCGTGTCGTTTAGTCAGAAAAAAAGATTACTTAAAATGTAGCCGGAAACGAACACGCTCGCTTCAACTCCGTTCCACGATGCTTTGTTTCAACTTTTGGGCTTTTAGATCGGGGTTTTTAGCTTCATTTCGCTTTTGTTTCTTCCTTGTTTATTCCTAAATCATAAATCTTAAATCGGAAATCGTGAGTCATTTTCTAATAGCTGACCGTTGAAAGTTGATAGTCGGGGGGTTGACAAACCTGCCCGCTCAAATTAGCATTGTTTTATGTCTCTTTTAGACCTTATCAAACACAGAAAAAGCGTCCGCAGCTTTCTGGATAAACCGGTCGAGCGGGAAAAGATAATGCTCTGCCTTGAGGCGGCAAGGCTGGCTCCCTCCGCCTCCAACTCCCAGCCGTGGCACTTCATCATCGTTGACGAAAAGTCCTTAAAGGATAAGCTCTGTGCTGCCGCCTTCGGCGGTATTTACTTCATCAACGACTTCTGTAAAACCGCGCCGGTCATCGTGGTCATCGTCTCTGAAAAGTCCAAATTTCTGACTAGAATCGGTGCCATCTTCCGTGGCACAAAATTCTACCTTATAGACATTGGCATCACCGGCGAGCACTTTGTCCTCCAGGCTGAAGAGCTGGGACTGGGCACCTGCTGGCTCGGATGGTTCAACGAGCGGGCGGTAAAATCGGTATTGAACATTCCCAAATCTAAAAAGATAGATATCCTGATTGCCCTCGGCTACTACGATAGGGAGAAATTAGGTCCGGAACATGACCGGGAGCCGATAGATAACATTGTCTCATTCAATAAGTATTGAGTGTTCTTTATTGTTTCTGTTTTATTTGCGGTATTATGCTCAATTCCTTTATCATTGCTATAGAGAAGATAAATGCTGTTATTCGGACATACTGGCATAACTTTAGGGGTCGCGGTTCTTGTAAGCAGACTGCTGCCCGGAGACCCTCAAACTACGATTGAAGAGGTTAATCCGAGCATCGAACCTTCGCCCGACTCTGCTGCTCCTCGGAAGCGTTCTACCCGGCGACCGTCATGGCTCTCTCAACTCTGGAATCACTTCGACATGAGAATTATTCTCATCGGCTCGCTTCTCCCCGATATTATCGATAAACCCTTAGGTCAGTTCTTCTTCAGAGATACCTTTAACAACGGCCGGATTATCACTCATACGCTCCTCTTTTTTATCCTGGTAACGCTGCTCGGACTATATCTTTACAAATACCGCGGGAAAGCTGGCTTTTTAGCTCTTTCCTTCGGAATATTTACCCACCTTGTCTTCGACGAAATGTGGCGTGCTCCCCGGACTTTACTCTGGCCGCTCCTCGGGTTTGCTTTCGATAGGATTGAAATCACTGGTTGGCTGTCCGATATTTTCCGTGCGCTGCTGACCGACCCGGCAGTCTACGTCCCTGAGCTCATCGGTCTGGCGGTGCTGATATGGTTTTCTATTACGTTAATACGAAAGCGGCAGGTTATGCGTTTCCTGAAGTCCGGAAACATGGAGACAAGTCCATAGTTTTCCGACCATAAAACTGCTATATTGGGTATGTGACTGTTTTGCGTCGGCTATCTGTCTTTTTCATCCTGCTTCTCATAACCGTGACTTCAACTTCCTGCACAAGCGAGCAGGTACCACCGCCCACATTCCAGCCCGTAGTAACTTACACATATAAAGTAATTAATACCTATCCCCACAATAGAACCGCTTTCACCCAGGGGCTCGTCTTTGAAAACGGCGTCCTTTATGAAAGCACCGGTCTCTATGGGAAGTCTTCCCTCCGCAAAGTAAGTCTGGAAACTGGTAAGGTCCTCCAAATCCGCCAGCTATTTGAATACTACTTCGGCGAAGGTATCACTATATATAAGAACAAAATTATCCTGTTGACCTGGGAGTCCCATGTCGGTTTCATTTACGATAAAGACAGGTTCGACTTATTGGGGGATTTTTCTTATCCCGGTGAGGGGTGGGGTATCACTTATGATGGGGAGTCTCTGATTATGAGCGATGGCACGTCTACTCTACGTTTTCTTAATCCTGAGACTCTGGAAGCAACCGGCTCTGTCCAAGTGCGTGAAAACGGCGCGCCGGTTACTCAAATCAATGAATTGGAATACATCGAGGGCAAGATTTACGCCAATATCTGGCAAACCGATAAAATAGCCATCATTGAACCTGAAGACGGGCGAGTTACCGGCTGGATAGATTTATCAGGACTCTTGCCACAGTCTGCTCAAGAATCTGCAAATGTTCTGAATGGTATTGCCTATGATGCTAAGGCTCATCGTCTATTCGTCACCGGCAAGTTCTGGCCCCTCTTATTCGAAATTGAGCTAGTTCCTAAACAGTAGCTAAGTCTTTGTGTAGCGGGGTGTTTAAGAGGGGCGTCAGCCCCTCTTAATATAAAAAATTCTCCCTCTCCTTCACTAATACCTAAGGAGAGGGAGATAAAGAGAGTGAGGTTACAATTGCTCGACCTATTCTCCTGAAATAAGCTTCGCCAGCTTCTTCCTGTTTTCAGCATGCTCCGGCTGAACTAAAGGCAGACACTTTTCTAATCGTGTCTTACCCACCCGAAGGTCGGCGGCATAGACCAGACAGGTGGCATAACCGCACTGCTTACAGTTCGTCTTCGGCAACAGCTTAAAGATATCGATTACCGAAGGACGTGCCGTTTCCTTGAAGCGGGGAGTGATATGCTCCCGGTCTTGCCAGACGCGGTTTATTCTTTCCACTATCTCCCCGACGAGTCTACGTCCCTCCTCGGGGTCGCCGGTCCCGTCAGCCTGAACTATCTTGATTTCGTACGGGCGCAGAGCATAAGCCCGGTCGGTTTCTCTCCATATCAAAATGTGTTCCTGGTGGTCGTATCTGGCTTCCGCGAGTAAAGCGTTAAGATAAGGAAAGACCGGACTGATGTCATTTGGTACGTCCGCCTCCCATCCGTACCGCCCCGATACCGGCGCACAGCCCGCCTCAACCAGCTTAATTTCATACTTATCGATTAATTTATCCATCACCATAATTTTACCACAGGCGACTGAGAGCTAACAGGTCCTGAAGTTGACATACAGGTTGGTTTATTATGATAATAACCCGAATAGGAGGATTAAGAAATGAAGATAGTCAGCGTTTATTCGGGACCAGATGGTGAATCTCACTTCAAAGACATCGAGCTTACTATGAAGATAGAAAAGTCGGGGACAGTGAGCACTACCAAGCCGGTAAAGGCAACGGAAGCATTCTTCAGAGAAGCCAAAGGTAAGGATGATGTCGAGTGGCATACCGCACCGCGCAAGCAATTGGTCATCGTCCTGAAAGGCAAACTGGAAATAGAAGTCGCCGATGGCAGTAAGCGTCAATTCGGTCCCGGCGACGTTTTATTAGCGGAGGATACTACCGGTCACGGACATCTTTCTCGCAGTTCAAAACGCACCGGCCTCTATGTGCCTATTGAGGGAGATTTCACTTAAGCTAGTCGGCTAATTCGGTCCAAAATCCAAAGTCTTAAGGAGTGTAAACATGGGTAAATGGTTACTAGTTGTGGAAAGCAACTGTAAAGACCCGGTACGTGAGAAAGAGTTCAACGACTGGTATAACAAAACGCATATTCCGGATATATTCGAAACGCCGTGCTTTGTTAAAGCGTCCCGTTACGAACTGCCCAATCCGCCTCCGGGTAAAGGCAAATACATAGCAGTCTATGAAATTCAGTCCGATAATTACGATGCCGATATGGCGAGGCACAATGCTAATATGAAGCGTAAACAAGAACAGGGTCGTTTTACCGATTTGCTAGGTGTTGTCTCAAGGGGAATCTATAAGGAGACTTATTCTTTCCAGAGATAGCTATTCCTTGTCATTGCGAGACCATCCGCCGAAGCCTTAGCGTGGGCGGAGGCGAAGCAATCCCTGAAGTCGCTTCCCTTTGTCGACAATATTCAAAGGAGGGTTAAACTATGGCAAGCTGGATATTTATAGTGGAAAGTAATTGCATCGACCCAACCCGCGAGAAAGAATTTAACGACTGGTATAACAATGTTCATATCCCGGATATAATGTCGACCAAGTCCGTCAAAAAGGCAGACCGCTATGAATTAACTACGCCGCCGGGTAAACTCGACTACATTAGAGGTTTGGCTGATGGCAGGGGTAAGTATATCGCCGTATATGAAATAGAGTCCGACGACATCGAGGCCACTATGGCAGCGTTCGGGGAGAAGATGAGAGTAATAGCCAAAGGACGGATGAGTCCTCTTATGAAAGCCACCTGCCGCGGTGTGTATAAAAAGATAACGGCATCCCCTAAGTAGTGGCGATATCTCTCTACGGTATCTTCGCCTTGCCCATATAGGCAACATCGTGGTTGGCGATAATAATATCCGCTCTCTTCTTTACCTTCAGCACGCTGTCATAACATTGCCGGACGTCGTTATGTATCAGAGGCGCCGAAACTTCCCATCCTTGCTTCTTCATATCCTCGGTCTGCCGGAAAGTTCTTAAGTGGCAGCAGAAGCCGGTGATAATCGCCTTGCCGCCTTCTGTCTCGATTTCTACCGATTGCCCTCCCGGCGTGTGTCCCGGCGTCGAGATGACCGATACCCCCGGAATGATTTGTCTTTCTCCTTCGATTAAGTCGAAATTAACGCCTTCCCAGAATTTCTTGATATATAACGGGGCATCGAGCGGGTGCGGATTTAAAGCATAGTCCATTTCCCTTTTTTGGACGATGAATTTTGCTTTCTTGAATAGATAAGCCAAAGATGTGTGGTCGGGATGCAGGTGAGTGAGCACCACGATTTTAATATCTTCTGGGTTGAGTCCTACCTTTGCGAAGGCTTCCTCCGGTGGAGTCCATTGAGGGTCCATTTTGAGCATTCCGGCATCGACAATAGTTTTAGGCTCTGAGCCGTCGATATACCATATATAGACGGCTGATTCGGTCGGCACTCCGAAATTCATCCGGTATGTGTATTGGGAAAGGTCTCTGGGTCCCCGTGATAAACCGATTGGAATTATGCTATGTTTTTTCAAAGCCCACCTCCTATAAGGGAATTTCTTTTTCTTCGACGCTGACATACCATTCGAAAGTTACCTGTGAGGCAAAATCTTCCCCGATGTTCTTCCCGGAAGCAGTAATTATAGTATCCGCATGTTCGAAGGCTTTTACCCTATCTTCTTCGCTGTCCCACCACATCTCGACACAGCCGAACCATTTTGGCTTTCCTCGAATCACGGTTTTGAGCCGTTTGATAACATATCTCTTGAGTAGCGGCCTTACCGCATTTGCCACATCTACGGCGTGGACTTCTGTGTGGTATTTCCAGAATTCATCCGGGTCGGTGCCTTCGGGTATTTCATAAACGCTGAGTGTCTGATACATATCTGCTCCTTTTCAAACCCTATCACCCTCACCTTAACCTCTCCTTCAGGATGAATCCCCTCAAGGGAGAGGAAATCATTGGAGAATATGTCCGAGAGGGTAAGATGCTACCCTTTAATAAGGTAATTTCTAAGCGTACCTATTTGTTCTATCTTGACCTCGACGGTATCTCCTGACTGCATTGGCCCGATTCCGGCGGGCGTGCCGGTAGCAATAACGTCTCCCGGCAGCAAGGTTATTCCCTGGGTGATGAAGTTTATCAATTCAGGGATGGGATAAATCAGGTCACGTGTGTTGCCTTTTTGTTTAAGCTCTCCGTTCAGGTAGGTCATCACAGTCACATTCGCCGGGTCTAGGTCGGTCTCAATGCAGGGTCCGATAGCCGCCGAGGTATCGAACCCTTTGGCTCTTGTCCACTGCTTGTCCTTATTCTGAATATCTCGGGCGGTAATATCGTTGAATCCGGTATACCCGAGGACGTAGTCCAGAGCTTTTTCCTTCGATACCCGCCACGCCGGTTTCTTTATCACTACCCCAAGCTCGCATTCATAGTCGACCCGATTCGAGAAGTTGGGATAAATGATTTTGTCTTCGGGCCCGATTACTGCCGTAGAAGGTTTGAAGAAAATTAGAGGGACTTCCGGGATGGGCGAATTGGTCTCTTCAGCATGACTGCGGTAATTGAGTCCCACCGCCACGATTTTTGAGGGTTCACAGGGCGCAAGCAGCCTGACATCATTCAGTAGAAAGTGGCGGTCGACAGGTTTGACGTAACGGAAGGGACCGCCGGCAATTGCTTGAATAGATTCACCTTTTAGTAAACCAAAACGGACTTTTTCCCCTATAGCGAAACGTACAATTTTCATAGTTTTAAAGTTTACTGCTACTGTCTGCCATTTGCAACTCCGACTTATTGACAAATCGCTGACCTCAAATTACTATAAGCAAAGCTCATGTAAAAGAGGAGGAATTAAATGGGATTAGTTAACACGTTAGGAAGTTTTGTTTCCCGGACTTCATGCAATGATTTACCGGAGGTTGTTGTCGAAGCAACGAAAGACAGACTGCTCGATTTTCTAGCCGGAGCCTTTTTCGAATCTAAAGGTAAAATCGTTCAGCCGTTATTCAAAGTTTTCAAGACCGGTGGAAGAGCACAAGCATCGACTGTTATCGGTCGAAAGACTAAATTACCCTGTCCTCAGGCCGCTTTCATCAACAGCAGTATGGCTTTCGATACCGGTGACATCCCCCACACCGGGTGTCTGGTAACCGCCGCCGCCCTGGCAATGTCGGAAGTTGAAGCGAAAACCGGCGTCATTAGCGGCAAAGATCTACTCCTGGCTATAGCCCTGGGCTATGAGGTTGCGATAAGAGTCGGGCGAGTGATAGGACGCTCAGCCTTTAACAAAGGGCTTGATTTGACGGGAATAGTCGGACCTGTTGGTTCGGCTATCGGAGCGGGTAAGATAATGGCTTTGGATGAAGTAAAAATGGCGAACGCTTTATCCATTGCGGCTGGTCTAGGAGCCGGATTTCTGGAATCATCCAAACCGTCCCGCCCCTTTGTTTTGATAGAAGTCGGTAGAGCCTGTGAGGCAGGCGTAATTGCTGCTTTACTTGCTCGGGAAGGGGTTCAGGGGGCAGATATGATGCTTGAGAAAGGGATGTTTAACGCCTTTACCGATAGTCCTCAGCTGGGTGTAATTACAAAAGATTTGGGGAAAGATTACCTGATGCCGAAGACGACTATGAAAGTACACGGTGGTTGTGGCAGTATCCACGCACCAATCGATACTGCTATGCATATAGTCAAGGAGCATAACTTAAGTCCCGGAGACATCGAACAAATAAAAGTCCAGACCTGTTCGGGGACTATGGATGATTATGTTGACGCAGAATATCCAGAGACTGGCGAAAGTGCCCGTTTTAGTAATCCTTTTGGTATTGCCTCGTCGATTGTCTTTGGTAATACTTTCCAGGATAAATTCACCGATGCCAATTTGCGGAATAAGCAAATCCAGGAACTTATCCGTCGGACCACAGTAGAGCGCAGTCCGCAACTGGATAAAGAGTCGCCACAAAGGCGGGCAGTAATTGTAGAAATCAAAACCAAGCAGGGCAAGGTATTTTCCTACAGGAGGGACTTTGCTAAAGGACAAGCGGAGTGGCCCATGACCAGGTCTGAGATAGTGGACAAATTTAACTATATGACCTCCAAGGCACTCAGTCAGGAAAGAAGGCAAGCGATTACCAACTATATATACAAGCTGGATGCTATGCCAGACCTGACCGGTCTCTTCCCATTACTAGGCGCTGAACCGAAAAAATAAGTTGCTAACTGGCAAAATTAATTAAGAAGGAGAAAACTTTGGAAAGAAAGATCGTCTACTTCGAAAAACCGGGCAACGAGAATACCGATGAGGTGCTCCGTATTGCCAAACAGCGGGCGCAGGAACTGGGTATTAAGACGGTTGTGGTGGCATCTACGGTCGGCGCTACGGCGGTAAAGGCAGTGGAAGTTTTTAAAGGTATGAAGATAGTTATTGTGACCCACTCGACCGGTTTTAAAGAACCTAATAAGCAGGAATTTACCGAAGAGAACCGTAAAGTAGTCGAGAGCAAAGGAGCAACGGTTTTGACGACAGCTCTTACCTTTAGCGGACTCAACCGGGCGATGCGACAGGGGACGATTACGCAAGCTCCCTCTACGTATGTGATTGGAGATGTCGTCACCGCTACCCTGCGGATGATTTGTCAGGGTATGAAAGTGGCCTGCGAGATAGCTACGATGGCGGCTGATGCCGGCTTGGTACGCACCGACGAGGACTGCATTGCCATCGCCGGCACCGGCGCTCCCGAATACGGGCGGGGGGCCGATACTGCCGTGGTAATACGGCCGGCCAACGCTCAATTATTTTTCGATACCAGAGTCAAGGAAATTCTCTGTAAACCACGTCTTTAGATAATCAGGGTGAATGGCGGGCGGGTTTCCTTCGGCTTTGCTCAGGACAGGCGAAACCCGCCCCTACAATATTTCGTTGTCCTCACCCTCTTCTCTTAAGGGAGTATTTCTTGCCTTGTATCCAGATTAACGCCTATAATAGTCTCTATGGGTTACGAGGAACATAAAGAGAAATCGCCGAAGAGCGTAAGCTGTGCCGTTTTGACCATCTCCGATAGCCGGAGCGAAGAGACTGACGAATCCGGCAAGCTGATTAAAGAAAGATTAAGTCAGAACGGACATAAAGTAGCTGCTTATTCGCTCCTAAAAAACGATGCCATCGCTATCAAAAATAGAATCAATGAACTTCTCAGTAAAGATGAAGTCCAGGTGATTATTACCAGCGGCGGCACCGGCGTCAGCCATCGGGATATCACCATAGAGACACTGTTCCCGATGCTGGAAAAGAAGCTGGATGGCTTTGGCGAACTTTTTCGGTTATTAACTTTTCAGGAGATAGGCACCGCCAGCGTGATGAGTCGGGCGATGGCGGGCGTGGCTAAAGGCAAGGTTATAATTTGCATACCCGGCTCACTCGGTGCGGTAACTCTGGCGATGGATAAGCTCATTCTATTCGAGATCGGACATATGGTCAGGGAGGCAACTAGATGAAACCATTCGGAGCACTACTTTCTTTCGCTGAAGCTAAAAAAGTGGTCGAGGCAAACATAAAGCCAATTACTCGCGTGGAAACAGTCGATATCGATGATGCTCTAAACAGAGTCTTGGCTGAAGATATTATAGCGACCTCCAGCATTCCGCCGTTCGACCGCGCAGCGATGGACGGCTATGCCGTCAAAGCCGAAGACACCTTTTACGCCGGCCAGTTCAAGCCCAAAATACTCAGTGTGGTCGGTGATATACACGCCGGAGAAACACCCCCAAGTGGAATCAAGAAGGGTGAATGCATTCAAATCGCCACCGGTGCAATGATGCCCGCTGGTGCCGACGCCGTGGTTATGGTAGAAGACACAGAACGCGAGGGCGGTAAGGTAAAAATATTTAAGTCGACTTATCCCAAAGCTAACGTAGGTAAGAAGGGTGAGGATATTAAGAAGGGAGAGACCATCCTGAAGGAAGGCTTTTTCCTTGATGCCGGGAAGATTGGTGTGTTTGCTTCTCAGGGGATAAAACGGGTCAAGGTTTATGAAAAGCCCAAAGTGGCAGTCTTACCCTCCGGTGAAGAAATCGTTGAGCTTGGTAAAAAGCTAAAGCAGGGACAGATATACGATATTAACTCCCATACCGTCGCCTCGGTAGTGAAAGCGAACGGCGGCATTCCGATTCCTTTTGGAGTAGTCGGCGACACTCTTAAAGAGCTGAAAACCAGTCTGACCGAAGCCTTGAAAAGCGACCTCATTATTATCTCGGGAGGCTCTTCGGTTGGGGAGAGAGACCTGCTTGTTAAGGTGATTGAGGACTGGGGACAGATTCTTTTCCACGGGATTCAGGTAAAGCCGGGCAAGCCGACCATCTTTGCGATGATGGAAGGCAAGCCTTTCTTCGGTATGCCGGGGCAACCCGACCTCCTGTCTGATTAACGGTTATCTGTTCCTGATTCCGACGATTCGAAAGATGGCTCATTTGCCACCAGTTGCAGGAAAAACGATAGAAGCTAAACTTGCCCGACGTGTCCCGGGCAATGTCGGCAGAAGGCAATTCTTGACAGTCAAAGTTGAGAATGGTGAGGCTATTTCCGTATTCAAGGAATCCAGTGCCATAACCAGTAT
Organism: Chloroflexota bacterium; assembly: GCA_043804635.1. Lineage (GTDB taxonomy): Bacteria > Chloroflexota > Dehalococcoidia > Dehalococcoidales > UBA2162 > JAZDIU01. The sequence goes on along the minus strand of JAZDIU010000032.1, from coordinate 46,416 downwards.
CGCCGCCGCCGACGGCTACATCGAAATTCCGGAGAATATCGACCTGATGGAAAAGGGCGAATTGGTTACGGTAACACTGTTTTGAAAACTATAAAACAATAATAAAAGCCGTTCGTGGTGAGCTTGTCGAACCAGAACGGCTCCCTTCGACAGGCTCAGGGCGAACGGTATTCTTTGCCTTCCCTTCTGTAAGTTCCGCTCTTTCCGCCTGTTTTGCTTTCCAGGTAAATATCGGTAATGGTCATCCCTTTATCTATGGCTTTTGCCATATCGTAAATAGTGAGAGCCGCCACTGAAACCGCTATTAAAGCCTCCATCTCTACTCCTGTTTTACCGGTGCTCTTTGCGGTAGCCGTAATACCTATGGAATCCTTAGCGGAAAGGTCAAACTCGATAGCGATATTATCAATCAATAAGGTGTGGCATAGCGGGATTAAATCGGGTGTCTTTTTGGCTGCCATAATGCCAGCCACTCTGGCTACAGCCAGCACGTCTCCCTTTGCCAGCGTCGCCGATTTTATGGCTTCAAGGGTGGCTGGTTTCATCGCCACCCTGCCCTTAGCCACCGCCTCACGCTGGGTGGTGTCGCTTTTCTGCCCGACATCTACCATCCGTGCCTGACCCTTTGCATCTAAATGACTTAGCTCTCCCATTTTGACGGCTCCTTTTTTGCTTACCCGCCTATCTGCGACATCGGCTTCACTGGGGCAATTCCCTGGTTCAGGTTATGTCCTTCCCGCTTAATAATCACTGCCTGCTGAATCAGCCGTTCCAGTTCAGCATCGCTGGCTCCATTACGCAGGGCTGTCTTGATATTAATCTCATCATCATCGAGAAGGCAGGGCCGTAAGTGTCCATCCGCAGTAAGGCGGAGTCGATTGCAGGTAGAACAAAAATGCTCGGTCATCGGACTGATGAAACCGATGGTTCCTTTCGCTCCAAGCAAGCGGTAATATCGGGCTGGCCCGTTACCCGATTTGCCGGTATAAGGCTCGAGCCTGCCCAGTGTCTGAATTTTTTCTCGAATCTCTTTAGTCGGGACCGTCTCCGAATTTCCGTTCCGGGACGCACCGAAAGGCATAAACTCGATAAATCTGACGTGCCATTCCTGTTTGATAGTCTTTCGGGCAAAATCAATTACCTCATCGTCATTAACGCCTCTCAGCACTACCATATTTATCTTGACCGGCACCAGCCCGGCAAGATGAGCCGCCTCGATTCCTGAAAGGACAGTCTCTAATTTCCCTCCAGTAATCGATTTGTATCTGTCCGCTCTTAATGTGTCCAGGCTCACATTAACCCGGTGTAGCCCTGCCTTTTTCAGCTCTTTGGCAAAATCAGCCAGCAATATTCCGTTCGTAGTCAGCGAGACATCGTCGATACCTTCTACCCGGGAAAGCATACTGACAAGCTTGGTTATGCCGGGTCTAAGTAAAGGCTCACCACCAGTCAAACGCAGCTTGTTAATTCCCATACCGGAGGCTATCCTGACCACACGCTCAAGCTCTTCGTATGAGAGGATTTCGTTGCGGGGCAGGCGTGGCACTGAGCGCGCCGAGCAGTAACTGCAATTCAGGTTGCAGTGGTCGGTTACCGATATGCGCAAATAATTAATCTGGCGCTGCCACGAATCGAAAAGACAGGTCATATCTCCTTCTATACACGTTGCTAATACTAGTTTATTACGACCTCCGATTACTTATCAAATTAGTGTTGTAAATAGCCTACTTCAACTACCTCTTTTCATAACGTGAATCGCGGTAGCTTTAAAGCTGGCATACACCTGCTTTCCTTCGACCAGGCCCATCTCTTCAGCCGACCTCCTGGTTACCAGAGCTACCAGTGGAAAGCCACAGTCCATTTCGAGGCGAGTAAGCGCCCCCGCTGATACCGTCCGCATTATTTCACCAGCGAATGAGTTTCGAGCACTGCTTGAGAGTCGGGATAGGGCTATGGTTACATCTTCCGGTCTGATACTAGCGTGGACTCTCTCACCTATCGAGCAATCGGAAATCGCTTCTATGACATTCTTACTGGCATTTATAGTAACCAGACTGTCCTTGCAAGCCGTTACCACTCCATCGATAATGTTTTCTACGCCGACGAATCTGGCTACTTCCTCGTCTACAGGAGAACCGAATACCTCTTCTGGCGTCCCAAGCTGACCGATAGACCCATTTATAATCACAGCTACGCGGTCGGCGAGCATCAAGGCTTCATTGCGGTCGTGAGTTACCATTACAGTAGTTACCCGAGTCTCTCTCAGAACACTCTCAAATTCATCCAGCAGAGACTGGCGGGTAGGACTGTCCAGGGCATTGAAAGGTTCGTCGAGAAAGAGGACTTCCGGTTGTAGAACAAAAGCTCGTGCCAGGCTGACCCGTTTTGCCTCACCGCTTGAGAGCGTTCGAGCCTGTCTCTTCGCCAGTTGTGATATACCGAAGCGCTCAAGCCATTTCTCTGCCCTCACCCGGGATTCATCACCGGTGACGCCCCTCAGCCGCATGCCTAGAGTTACATTGTCCCAGACCGTGCTGTTGAGTAACAGAGGTTCCTGAAAAACTACGGCAAGCCGGCGCCGTAGTTTGAGTATTTGTTCCGAGCTCGTCACCGGTATACCTTTATATGATATCGTTCCGGTTGCCGGCTTCAGTAACAACGCCAGGCAAAGGAGCAGAGTGGTCTTGCCTGAGCCGTTGGGTCCGATAACCATCAGCACTTCATTAGAATTTACTCGGAGCGAAGGTATTTCCATGACTTTCTGCCCGCCGAGAACAGCCGTTACTTCTTTCGCTTCCAGAGCGTAAAGTGAATTCTCAGCTTGTGCTTGGCTCACCTCGGTTTGCTCCTTTGCTGAATTATGGTAAGCGTCAGGCTTACCAGGTAGACTAAAGCCATCAGAACAATACCCAGGGCAATAGCCAGGCCAAAGTCACCTTTGCTAACCTCACCCACGATGGCGGTAGTCAGTACCCGTGTCTGGTTATAAATGTTGCCGCCCACCATCATTGCTGCTCCGACTTCCGATATGATAGAGCCGAAGCCGGCCATAACTGCCGCTAAGAGGGGTAGACGTGTATCCCGGACCAGCAGCAACAACAATTGCCAGCGCGAGGCTCCTAAAGCCAATATCTGGAGTCGGAGCTTGGGGTCGATTTGCTGGATTGAAGCCAGAGTAAATCCGGTAATGATGGGCAGGGAAATAACACACTGGGCAATTACTATAGCCGCCGGGGTATACATTAAATGTAGAAGCCCCAGGGGACCGCTTCGCCACAGTAGAACGCTGACAATCAGGCCGACGACCACTGGCGGCGCTCCCATACCCGTGTTAATCAGGCTGACCAGGAAACGGCGTCCGGTGAAACGGGTCAATCCCAGCACTGTCCCTAGCGTGATGCCGATTATAAGGCTGATAGCAGTGGCAGAAAGAGAAACTCCCAGAGAGAGGAGTGTGATTTTGATAACCTGCGGGTCCCCCTGAATAAATAGTTGGAAAGCCCGGACTATACCTTCAATTATTAGGTCCAATTAACTTCTCCCTGGTAAAAAGTTTAGATGCCGCCTAAGTCAGCCTCGGTTTTATCCGCATCGGGGAAAAATAAAGGCTGGCCGTATTTATCGACACCGAAGGTTTTTATTATTGCCTGTGCTTCGGGGGAAATCATAAAGTCGACAAATGCTTTGGCGCCTTCGGCATTTATATAACCCGATTTAGCCGGGTTAACTGCTATTACGTGATAGATGTTTAATAATATCGGGTCGCCCTGTACCAGTATGGTTAAGCTAAGGTTTTTCTGGGTCGCCAGGTAAGTTGCCCGGTCGGTGATGGTATAGGCTCCTTTTTCTGAAGCGATGGTCAATGTTGCTCCCATACCCTGTCCGGACTGCTGGTACCAGCTTTGCCCGGTTACGTTGACGCTGGCTGCCTTCCAGACCTTAAGCTCGAGCTGGTGGGTGCCGGAATTATCGCCGCGGCTCAGGAAAATTACGTTAGTTGCATTAGCGGAAGCCATTTTCTTCATAGCGTCCGTAGCTTTAGCCATACCCTTAATACCAGCCGGGTCTGCCGCTGGTCCAACGATAATGAAATCATTGTGCATTACCAGCTTGCGGATAGTGCCGTGTCCTGCATTCATAAACTTCACTTCTGATTCAGGGGCATGCACTAATAAAACGTCGGCGTCTCCCCTTTCGCCATTGGTCATTGCAGCGCCCGAACCAACATACACCGGTTTTACTTTATAACCGGTCTTTTGCTCGAATACAGGTAACAGTACACTCATTAATCCAGAGTCACCAGTGCTTGTGGTGGACGAAAGAAGGAGCTCTGGGTCAGCCGGCCTAGGTGTAGTCGGTGTAGTTGCTGTCGTCGGCGTGGTTGGTGTAGTAGGAGTAGTCGGAGTTGTTGGTGTGGTAGGTGTAGTGGGTGTGGTTGGGGTGGTCGGAGCTGCCGGAGTACAGCCAGCATAGCTAACAGCTAGGCTGGCAAATAGCAATATACCCAGTAAACCGTAAATTATCTTTCTCACTATTTTCACCTCTATTTTAAGATTTTTATCCCATAATGCCTCAATAAAAAAGCACCTCAAGGAGGTGCCCGGCATGACGTCCATATCGTCATAGCAGCTCTCCTTTCCAAATACGGGAGGCATGAGCGTTTCCCCTCACACCCTATCGGTCGCTGCCCCATGGACAAATACCTTTAGGGACAACAACTCGGAGACCCTATTCAGTTAATATGTTTAATGTTTCTCAGTTTAGCGCAAAAACGGACGGCTGACAACAAGAGCAATCAAACGGGTTCTGTTTCCTGAAAGAAAGTTTACGGTTTTGGATTTAGAATTTTGGGTAATTCGGATTTGTTTCGGATTTAATTCGCTAACTGCTAACCGCTAAAAACTTGACAATACATTATATAGTGCCTATAATGCCTACAAAACAGTTTAGAGGAGAGGTATGAAGAAGCTGGGTATAATCGTCACATTAATCGTCCTGTTTTCTTTCCTTCCTGGTATCGTTAGCTGCGGTGGGGCAACGCCGACGACACCAACTACTCCCACAACTCCAACTACACCAACAACTCCGACTACACCCACGACACCTACATCTACGGGAGCATTTCCACCCTCTAAGGCACCACCAGTGTCGAAGTTCACACCAATTGTATTTAAATATGGTGATTACCGCTCCCACGGCGCCGAACCCTTCTATAAGATTCATAAAGCAACACCATGGCTGTTTGCCATTGAGGGAGCAACCGACGGCCGGATTAAAATTGAAGACTATCCCAACGGCTCGTTACTGAATAATCCACTGGCTGAGATGCAGGTTGGTGCGGGTATTGCTGATATCGGTTATTGTACCAGGCAGCAAAAAGGGGTCCTGCCGTTAATAGACGTAATGAAACTGCCCCCTGTCCATGGTGAATCGACGGCAATGGACAATCTATTTGTTCACTGGTTTTACCTGTACGATTTCCTCAAACCGGACTTCGATAAAATGAACCTCATTGACGTGGGTCCCACTCATCTCACTTCTTATTATCTCATCACTGCTAAGAAGCCGGTTAATAAACTAGAAGATATAAAAGGATTGACGTTGATGAACGTCGACTTGATGACTATCAAACTTCTAACCAGCATGGGAGCCATAGTGATTCCAGTCACTAATGTTGACGGTTACGAAGCCCTGCAAAAGGGAATGGCCGACGGCGGTGCCTGGAACCTAGAAGGTCCTTTTATCTTCGGATGGGCCGATGCTATGAAACCCGGCTATTTTATTGATGTCGGCGGTATCGCCAACGGTCAGGGAGGCTTCAATGCCCTGATGAACAAGCAATCCTATGAAAAAATACCCAAAGACCTCGTAGACGTTTTTAATTACACAATGTGGCGTTGGGCAGGCGTATATTTCGCTGCTCAAATCGATGGAAACCACCTGGCATATATCGACCTGATGAAAACGCGAGGGATTCAGTGGGTCGTATGGCCTCAGGCAGAAAAAGAAAAGCTCTTTGCGTTAAAAGAGCCTTTACGTCAATCCTGGATTAAAGATATGGAAACCCTGTACAAGCGTGGCGCCGAAGCCGCTGAAATATTGAAAAAGTATGATGAAGCGATTGTAAAGTACATCCCGCCAGCTCCTGTCCCCATACAAGGTCCCTCGGGTAACGTAGACGAGTGGAACAAAGTCTTCGGGCCGGGCAGCACCTGGGGTATGGGTTACAAAGCCTACCCGAATCAGACCGGACTTCACACGCTGTCAGGTGGAGCACCACAACCTTGGAAGTAGCAGGATAAAAAGGGCAGCGGTTGGAAAATGAATTTGCCGCTGCCCCTCTTCGTTTCAGAGGGGTGGGGGGTTCTATAAACATTACCCGAATCTAGTGGAGGGGCAAATGTTAAGTAATATAGGCAAATGGTATTCCGTCGTTTTCCTTTACAAAGGTTCTCTCAGTCTGACCTACATCGCACGGCTTATGCTGATAGTTATGATGGTAGTCAATGTTGTCATGGTAGTTATCCGGAAAGTACTCGTTACCTTCGGCTGGGCTACCGGAGGTGGCATCGTCGGTGGCTATGAAATTACTCAGATGTCACTACTTATATTGACCGGTACTGCCTGTGCCTATACCTGGTATTCCGCCGGCCATATACGCATCGGGCTATTCAGAGATAATATGAAAGAGCGGCGGCGTGCCCTTCTGGATGCGTTTGTTGCTCTGGCCGGTACGGTTTACGTAGGTCTTACGTCCTGGGCATTATTCAAACAAGCCCTGGGTTATGCTGCCTACAGTATTCGTACGCCCTTGCTTAAAATGCCGATAGCCCCATGGGCTTTTCTTTTTTCAATCATAATGGCTTTTGTTTTTCTGGTGTTAATGCGCTCCTGTATCGGTCTATTCAGTAAAGCTATGGGAAAGAAATTTGCTGCCGAACCTTACCTAAAGAGTGAATCGAGCGAGGGGTGAAGTAAAAGATGATAACGCCTAACTGGATTTGGGGTCTTATCGAAATTGGCATTTTATCCTTTCTCGCTATGATAGGGGTCCATATCTTCATTGTGCTCGGAATTATCGGTACCGTTTTTGCTTTTCTTTACTACGGGGATATGCGCGCCATAACCATAATTGGAGGTTCTGCCTTTGCCCGCGGCTCTGAGTATGCTATTTCAATGGTTCCGCTTTTCCTTTTAATGGGAGCCTGGGTTCAGCAAGCCGGGCTGGGAAAAGACGCTTATGATGCTTGCGTGAGATGGTTTTCTAGGATAAAAGGCAGCTTGGCTATCGTGTCCATTATTGCCAACGCTCTTTTCGGTACGGTAACCGGCTCCGCCTTCGCCGCTATCGCTACTATCGGTGGTATTTCACTGCCGGAAATGCGGCGCTATGGATATAGTGCTACCTTAAGAACAGGCTCAATAGCTTCAGGCTCGATGCTCTCGAACTTGATTCCGCCCAGCACGATCGCCATCTTTTACGCTTTACTTACTGAAGAATCCGTGGGCAGATTGTTTATCGGCGGTATAATCCCGGGTATTATTTTAACCATATTTTTTTGTATAGTAATTTATATCTGGGTGAGTCTAAAACCGGATGCTGCTCCGATGTTACCATCCACCGTGCGTTTCACACTGTGGGAAAAAATCAGGGGCTCGGCCACTATCGCCCCTATCATCGTAATCTTCCTTGTTATAATCGGGGGTATTTATCTAGGATGGTTCAGCCCTACTGAGGCGGCTGGAATCGGTGCCTTCACTGTGTTGGTTGTCGCCCTTGCCTATCGGCGGCTGCCCTGGAAGAAGTTCGATGCCGGTCTGCTCGGCGCCGTCCGAACATCGGGAATGATACTGATTCTCCTGGTGGGAGCTTTTCTCTTCGCCCACACTCTGTCTCTTACCAAGATTAGCACAGCTATGGGGAGGATAGTAACCGATGCCGGACTTAGTTACATTCCTCTGACTTATATCGTCGTCCTGATTTTTATCATTGTCGGGCTGCCTCTCGAGGGCTTTACTTTGTTGATATTCACTGTTCCCATCCTCTATCCATTGATGAAAGAAACGCCAGGTGCTCCGGAAATGGCCGGTATCTGGTTTGGAACGCTGGTCGTGTTGCTGGTAATGCTGGCGGCGGCAACACCGCCAATCGCCGGCATGCTCTATCTTACCCAGTTGATTGACGGCTGTCCTACTAAGGACGTGATTATCGGGGTAACCCCTTCTATTCGGCGACGATTGTTTTATTGGTGTTGATGATTCATTTTCCCTGGCTGGTTACCTGGCTGCCATCAAAGATGATGGGCTGAGGACTGAAGAATTTAATGACGTAATTTATCCTATGGCACGTCTCTTTAGTCTTATAAATACAAGGAGGTTATTGATGAAAAAACTTGGTGTAGTTGTTGCCGTCTTGCTTTTCCTTTCTTTCCTTCCCGGCTTAGTTAGCTGCGGACCGGCAACACCTACGACTCCGATGACACCAACAACTCCGACAACTCCGACAACTCCGACAACTCCAACCACACCAACTACGCCCAAGCCCCAAGGTGGCTTTCCCCCTGTAGCTCCCCCTGTGCAGAAGCCCTTTACGCCAATCGTATTTAAATACGGCGACCTGCGTTCCCACGGGGCCGAGCCCTTCTACAAATTGCACAAAGCGTTAGCATGGCAGGCTGCTATGGAAGGTGCAACCGACGGTAGAATTATCATTGAAGATTATCCCAACGGTTCGCTTTTAAACGGTCCAATCGCAGAGATGCAGACCGGTCAGGGTATTGCCGATATTGGGTACGGTACCAGGGTTCAAAAGGGAGTCCTGCCGTTATTAGATGTAATGAAGCTTCCACCGATTCATGGTGAATCGACAGCCATCGAGAACAATATGATTCATTGGTTTAAAATGTATGATGCCCTGGCAAAAGATTTTAAAGCGATGAACCTGGTCGAAATGGCGCCGATAGATTTGCATACTTACCTTTTTGTTAGTGCTAAGAGACCGGCTTATAAGTATGAAGACTTAAAAGGCTTCACTTTCATGAACACCGACCTGATGACTATTAAACTGCTGACTCAACTCGGTGTGATAGTGATTCCTGTTTCCAATACTGAAGGTTATGAAGCATTGCAAAAAGGTATGGCTGAAGGCGGTGTATGGAACTGGGAAGGTCCCTTTGTTTTTGCCTGGGTAGATGCCTTCAAGCCAGGTTATTTCATTGATGCTGGTGGCGTAGTCCGGGGCGGAGGGTCCACGAATGCTTTTATGAATCAACAGTCCCATGACCGGATACCCAAAGATTTGGTAGATGTTTTTGACTACGTTATGTGGCGCTGGGATTCTGTTTACTTTTCTGCTCAGATAGATGGTAATGTACCGCCATATATTGAGGACTGTGCAAAGCGGGGAATAAAAATTATCACTTGGTCCGATAGTGAGAAGGCGAGATTTTTTGAAATAAAGAAAAAGATCGTCGATGACTGGATTACTGAGATGGAACGCCTGTACAAAAGGGGCGCTGAAGCTGCAGAAGTAGTAAAGATGTATGACGATGCTGCTGCTCAGTACGTGCCGCCAGCGCCGGTACCTATACAGGGTCCTGCTGGTAATGCTGCTGAATGGAGTAAAGTTTATGGGCCTGGTAGTAATTGGGGTATGAATTACAAAGCCTATCCCAACCAGACAGGCCTTCATACGCTGGAGGGTAACACATTTAAACCTTGGCAATAGCTCGTAACTTGTACGGATGACTCTAGGGCAGTGGCTGAGGTTCTGTTCCGCCACTGCCCTAGTTTTTAATATGTCTAATTAACAAAATTCAAAAAGGAGGAGCCTGATGAAAAAAATTGCCATCGAAGAACATTGTTACACGCCTTACTATTTGGAATTCCTTCAAACGAGGAAGAAATACCCTAAAGTAGAAAGCATCACGGATAAGAAAGGGCAGAAGTCCTGGAAATGGTGGCATTCGGCAGAAGAATATATGACGTGGCTGCCGCCGGCTGTTGTCGCCAAGCTGTGCGACGTCGGAAAAATTAGATTAAAAGATATGGATGAAGCCGGTATCGATACTCAGGTTCTCTCCTTTAATACTAATGTCGATTACCTTGATGCCGAAGAAGCCATCAAACTTACTAAGAAGGTTAACGACCTTTTTGCGGCAGCTATCAAGAAGAATCCTGAGAGGTTCGTTGGTTTCGCTGCGGTTTATCTCAGAGACCCGAAAGCGGCTGCCGATGAGCTTGAACGTGCCGTGAAACAGCTTGGTTTTAAGGGTACTATGATACTATCGCATTGTAACGGTGAATTCCTTGACGGCAAGAAATACTGGCCCTTTTTTGCCAGGGCGGCTAAACTCAACGCTCCGGTATATATTCATCCGGTACGTCCGCCTTTAGAGAGGGTTAAGCAATATGCCGGTTATCGGGAATTAGCCGGGCCGATGTGGGGTTTCGCTGCCGAAACCGGCCTGACCGCGATGCGTCTCATCTGCAGTGGTATCTTCGATGAATATCCCAACCTCAAAATTATACTGGGACATATGGGTGAAGCTCTGCCATTCTGGATGACCAGGCTGGATAACCGTATGCTGAGTCGAGCTTATGGTTCCTCGCTAACTAATCTTGAAGTAAAGCGGGGAGTCGATGGTACCCGCCTCTCTGATAAACTTAAGAAACTCCCCAGCCAGTATATCAGGGACAATTTCTTCATAACCATCAGTGGGATGCAGTCGAACCCGGCGTTAATTTGTGCGTTGTTAGCTTTAGGTGCCGATAAGATATTATTTGCCGTCGACTATCCCTTTGAGGAGAATAAGGAAACCGTGGATTTTATGGAGCAAGCACCCATCAGCGAAGGTGACAAGGAAAAAATCTATCACCTGAATGCAGAAAAACTTTTCAAATTATAATATCGGATGGAAGGTGAGCTATGAAAACAATCGCTTTTGAAGAACATTTCATTACTCAAGAATTTATCGATGCGATGCGCTCGACGGTAGGATTCTCGACTTCTGCTAACACGGATGTCCTCCTCGATATGGATAAAGGCCGACTGAAAGTAATGGATGAAGCCGGCGTCGATATGCAGGTACTATCTTTCTTTCAGCCTGGCGTCCAGGCACTCGATGTTCCAGTTGGTGTCGCCACTGCTAAGAAAATCAACGATAAGCTTGCTGACGTGGTCAAGAAATATCCTACGAGGTTCGCCGGTCTGGCGGCAATCGCTCCTCAAGCCCCGGAAGAAGCCGCCAAAGAGCTTGAAAGAGCAGTAAGGAAGCTCGGGCTAAAGGGGACCAGCATAAATTCTCACGTCAAAGGCGAATATCTAGATGATAGGAAGTTCCGACCCATATTTGCCGCCGCTGAAAAGTTAGATGTCCCGATATACATTCATCCTCAGCGCCCGTCCCCTGAACTGCTTAAGTCTTTCTCAGCTTATCCTGTGCTTGCCGGTGCGATGGCTGGGTTTGCTGCTGAAGTTTCGTTACACGCTCTGCGTCTGATTTGCAGCGGTCTATTCGATGAATATCCTAAATTGAAAATCGTATTGGGCCATATGGGTGAGGCGTTGCCCTACTGGCTGTGGCGAATAGACAATCATTGGAAGAGAGACCCGCTATCCAAAAAACTCAAGAAAACTCCGAGCCAGTATATAAAAGACAATTTCTTTATCACCACCAGCGGTATGTTCTGGGGACCACCATTGATGTGTGCCTATCTGGCATTAGGTGCCGATAATATATTATTCGCTGTAGATTATCCTTTCGAATCGAGCCAGGAAGGGGTACAGTTTATCCAGTCGGTTCCGATTTGTGATAGCGATAAAGAGAAAATCTGCCACCTGAATGCTGAGAAACTCCTCGGTCTATAAATTTTTCTTAGCAGATAAGTACGCTGGGAAATATAATTAGGTAAATTTACTGATTTTAATTTCAGAGGGGAATCTGTTATACTTTAAATTGAGGTAGGGAGATGCGGGCGGGTTTTTCTAAGTCCATACGGTTTGCAGTAGCGTTAGCCACGTTATTTTTGGTGCTGGCGCCGGTTAGCAGTGCCGCCGCACCATTAGGAACCACCTCCGAGGGCTGTGATTCTACCCCTTGTCAAGACACGGCTGCCAATTCGCTATGCTGTTTAATCTCCTGCTCACTGTCTCAATGTTCTTTGACCGGCGCACCCAGCGATGAGGTTTTGCCTCCCGGGTCGGTTACTAATGTTCAGCGTCTCTGCGTAGTGGTTAATACTAAAGGCCTGATTTCCCAATGCTCTATTGATAAACCAAAAACCTTCCAAAGTGTGTTTCTCCAGGAATCTCCGTTTAATATAACCATTGAGTACCATTGCCGCAACTGTCTGATTTCCGAAGAACCTCCTCAGCTCTAATCCTCTAACCACCCACCATCTATACTATTTACTGCTTGTAGTATACGTTTGTCCTCTTATCGCCATTTTTAAATCCATCGAAGGTGGGCTGGTTATTCAATCTATCCAGATTTCATTTAGCGTCTTAATAAAAACAGGAGGAGTTGGATTGAAACTATACCATTTGGTATTTAAAGATACCCTGAGAAGGAAAAAACGAGTGTTGTATGCCGCTCTCGGCATAGTGATTGCTGCAATGACCGTCGTCGGCATATTGACCATAGCCAGAGCGGGACAAGCGAAAATATATAGCCAGCTTGAGAAATATGGGGCTAACCTTAATGTAGTGCCCGCTATAAGCAACGTTGACATGAAGTTGGGCGACCTTAGCCTGGGAGCGCTGACAGTAGGCGAAAACTATATTCCCGAGACGAAATTGCCTGAAATCAGACAAATCGCCGATAGTAAGATACGGGAAGCTCTAGGTGTGAAAGACCAAGGTAATATTGCCACGATTGCTCCCAAGTTATTCGTTAACACAAAGGTGAAGGAAACGAACCTGATAGTGGTTGGCATAGAGCCGCAAGAAGAGATAAGGATTAAGACGTGGTGGGAAGTCAGGGAAGGAAAATACATTGAACAAAAAGACCAGGCATTGCTTGGCGCACAGACTGCCCGGATACTCGGCTTGAGCATAGGAGATAAAGTTGCATTCAATGGGAGCGATACGACCGTAGTCGGTATTCTGGAAGAGACCGGTTCGAATGACGACTACCAGATTTTTGTCACGCTTCAAACATTACAGAAAGCATTCGGCAAGGAAGGATTGGTGTCCTCGATAGATATTCGTGCACTGTGTAATGCCTGTCCGGTAGAAATCATCGCTGACGCCATAAACCAGAATATCGCTGGCGTGAGGGCATTGGCGGTTAAACAGGTGGCTGAGACTGAAATGGGTATGGTAGACAAGATGAACAAGTTTATGTTGGCTCTAGCCGGAATTACGCTGGTTATCGGTGCTTTCGGCGTAGTAAACACGATGATGACATCCGTTCACGAGAGAATTAAAGACATCGGCATAATGCGGGCGGTAGGCGCCTCCCGCCGGCAGATAATCAAAGCTTTTGTCTACGAGGCGGTGATTATCGGAATAATTGGAGGCGTCTTCGGTTATTTGGCCGGAACATTAGTCGCCTACGGGGTAGGACCGCTTGTTTTTGAGGGAACATCTATCACTTATGTCCCACAGTATTTGCCGTTGTCGCTACTACTGGCTATCTTTGTTGCCATCATCTCCGCCGCATATCCGGCGTTCCGTGCCACAACCATTAAGGTCTCCGATTCATTCCGGTCATTGTGAGGTGAATTGAAATGTTAGACGTTAAAAATGCATCGAAAGTTTACGGTCAAGGAATTGCCAAAGTAGTTGCCCTGAACGATGTCTCGCTTCAGGTAAACGATGGTGATTTCATAGCGATTATGGGTCCTTCGGGAAGTGGCAAGTCCACTCTCTTGAATGTTATCGGCGGTCTGGACCGCCTTTCCGGCGGCGAAGTGGAATTGGATGGGAAACGTATCGACGACCTCGACGAGAATGCTCTCGTTGAAATCAGAAGGGGAAAAATTGCCTACGTCTTTCAGCAATACCATTTGCTGCCGTCTCTTACTGCCCAGGAGAACGTTTTTCTGCCGTTGCTGTTTTGTGGAGCGAATGGGAACTCGCTTGACAAGGCTATGAACGTCTTGAAGGATGTTGGTTTAGAAAAACGGGCTAAACACAAACCGGGACAGTTAAGCGGTGGTGAACAACAGCGAGTAGCTATCGCCCGGGCAATTGTTAATAATCCTTCACTTATTTTAGCCGATGAGCCTACCGGCAATATGGACCAGAAAACAGGCAACGAGATTTTAAGTTTGTTCGACCAACTGAACAAACAAGGACGCACTATCATAATGGTCACTCATAGTCCTGAAGTCGCTAAGCATGCCGGAGAAATTGTCTTTCTCAAGGACGGTCGAATTGTCGATAGGACGCGGACACAAAAGGAGGAACAAGAGAAATGAAAATTGCGTTCAAACAAATTGCCTTAATAATAGCTATATTCATTGTCGTCGGGCTTGTCCAAGCCTGTGCCGGTTCAAACTTACTTGAGGTGACCTCCAAATCAACGACCCCAGAGGTAGCATCACCTCTTCCGGATTTCAAGGTCAGCTCGCTAACGATTAGCCCTCCTGAAGCTAATACCGGCGTTCAGGTTATTGTCACCGCCAGAGTAACTAATAACGGTAATGCGCAGAATAGCTATACTCCCGAGATTCGAATAGACGATATTACCAGGGGTTCGCTGCCCAGCTTCCGGGGCTTGCCGGAAGTAGCTATACCGGCTGAATCAACTCAACTCTTGAGTTTTGTAATTCCCGCTGAAACTCCCGGGGCGTATAAGGTCACTTGGGGAGAACTTACCGGAGAGTTCAAAGTTGTCGAAATGAGCGCCGCAAGCTCGAATAACACCAATACTGTAATCAAAGCTGCTGCCCCGGATTTTACCGGTGTTGACGTCGCAACCAATCAACCGATAACTCTTTCTCAATTCAAAGGGTCCATTGTCCTGCTAAATTTCGTGAATTATGGCTGCAGCCCGGAAGTCAACAACGTAGTTTCCAAACAGCTCCTGGTAATCAAACAGCTTAAGGAACAACGCGCCGACTTCGTGCCAGTATCTGTCTTCTGCGGCTGTTGCCCGCCGGAAGTGCTCCGTAATTTTGCCCGGCAAAACAACCTGACGTGGCCCTGGATTCTCGATTCCGATAATTCCATCGTTCGTAAATATGTGGGCTATCTCAAGAAATACGGCTACCCCACATTGATTTTAATAGATCAGGAGCAAAATGTCAGAATGGTTTCCGGCTATTCCGACCTCTCTGTCCTTTCTAACGAATTGGACCAGGTCATAAACGGCAAAGACTAATTCAGGAGGTAAAAAGATGGACTTGTTACGTAGAATTTATACTCGGATGAAAAGACTGGAGGGATTGTCTCTAATGGTATTAATTGGCATTGCACTACTTGGCGTTGCTCTGGGCTCTGTTGCTTGCAGCAGTTCAGCAGGTCGGAATGCTGTGAAAGCAACGTGGATTAAGCCACAGATTACCGGCGATACCGTCTCTATTCCCGTTAGTGAGATTGCTGATAAAAAAATTGTCCATTTTAATATACCCGTAGCACTGGGTGGCGAGATAGCTTTTATGGCATATGAGATAGACGGGAAAATCAACGTCAGGGCTAATGTCTGTCCACCCTGTCGGTCTATCGGCTTCTCCCTCAATAAAGACACACTGGTATGCGATACCTGCCGGACTACCTTTAAAGCAAATACTGGCAAAGGGATTTCTGGTGCCTGTGTTGCTTATCCTAAAGCGGCGGTCTCATACGAAGCCAGTGGCGGCAAGTTATTGATGAGGGGTAGCGACCTGATAACAGCTTATCAAAACACTAACGAGCCAGGCTTGCCGTAATACTTGGAAAGGGAGGTAATTTTTAAAGAAGGGGGCATCGCTCCCTTCTTTATTTTTATCTTTCTCCTTCATTTGGTGAGGGGGATAAAAGGGATGAGGGGGACGGTAAGGTCGTTATATGAACCGGTATCGCCTTTACACCTATGATTTTTTGGAGTAAAATAGGCACGTTTCGAGCGGGAGTAATTCAGCGGTAGAATGTCTGCTTCCCAAGCAGAAAGTCGCGGGTTCGAATCCCGTCTCCCGCTCCACTAGCTTGTCAGGTTCGCTCCATCGGTAAGCATAATGGCCTATGGTTTAAAGAGAATAAGGTCTGAAATTAACGAAAATTAAACTGTTCTACGGATGGTATATAGTTGCTGTTGGCGCCTTCTTTATGATGGTCAACAGCACGCTTTTTGTTAACGGGTTCACCGCTTTTATCGACCCTATGGTGGCGGCTTTCGGCTGGAGCGTTGCCCAAATCTCGCTGGCTGCCGGAATGCGTACTGTAGAATCGGGACTCTTCAACCCATTATGGGGAAGAGCCGTCGACAAGTATCGCGTCAGGTGGCTGGCGTTAATCGGCCTTTTCACGATGTGTCTCGGTATCTTTCTCTTGGGTCTGGCAAATAGTTTATTTCTATTGTTCGCCTCATACATAATTATCGGTCTGGGTAGCTCTCTCGTTTCCTCTCAGATTGTCAATACTCTGGTAGCCAGATGGTTCAGGCAAAACTTAGGTAAAGCTACGGGATTGTTAACTGCTGGTATGGGCGTCGCCGGATTGTTTGTCCCTCTTCTGGTTAAGATGATTGATACCTATAGCTATCAAAGGGTACTTTTCTTCGTTGCTATCGGCGTCTTTATAATCGGCGTCCCGCTGAGTCTTGTTTTTCGCGACCGACCGGAAGACTATGGTTTATTGCCTGATGGGAAGCCCCGAGTAGGCTCGACTCCACTACGAAGGTCTTCTGATGTCGGTATGACCGTCAAAGAAACCATCAAGACGCCGGCTTTCTGGTTGGTGAATGCTTCGGGTTTCTTGTATATGGGAGCCGCTCACAGCGTTGTCCTGTATATTATGCCTTATTTAACTGGTGTCGGAATGACACGTTCGACCGCCAGCCTGATAGCGACGGCCGGGTGGGTATTGACTGCGGCCGGACGTCCCCTATTCGGATGGTTGTCCGATACTATCGGCGTGAGATACGCAACCGCCATCGGCCTCGTTGGAAATAGTCTCGCCGTGCTCCTGCTCTGGTTTATTAATGACGCCGCCGCTCCATTGTGGTTGATAGCTTTGTTTGTCTTCCTGTTTAGCCTAGGTCTTAGTGGGGTAACACCTTTGCGGGTACCTTTTACGGCGGAATACTTCGGCACCAAACACTTCGGCACCATCTTTGGATTGACGAGTGTCTTTATGATGCTGGCTCAGCTGGTAGTTACACCTGCGGTAGGCTGGTTTTATGATGTCACCGGCGACTACCGTCCGGCCTGGCTTCTATTAGGTTCCACCGCTATGATAGGTACAGTCCTGATGTTAGTTATCTCAAAACACCCACCGTATGGAAGAAATAAAGCAGCTAATAGCTGACAGCTTACAGCTATCTGTTAAATAGCCCTCCCTATTTTGGAACCATCGGCAATCGCATTCACAATCAGTCGGGGTTCATTACAGTCGCCGATTGCGTAGACTTCAGGCACAACTTTGCCTAGGCTCTTAATAAATTCCGTGTTGGGTAACAATGGCAATGCTGTTATGATTGTGTCTGCTTCGATGGTCTGTTTCTTTCCGTCTTTAGTCGTGATGGTCAGCCCTTTATCGGTTACTTCATCGTATTTCGCCTCAGTTATCATCGTTGTCCCCTTCTTGCCTAACCAGTCGAGAAGTAACGGCTTAACCATTACAATCAACAACCCATCACCAATTTTATCTGCCGTTTCTACGATAGTCACTTTCCGGCCGCGCTTGACCAGGAAAGCCGCTACCTGGCAGCCCTGAATATTGCCTCCCATAATCACCACTTGCTTTCCGATAGGCATCCAGAACTTGCTAAGTCGATGCAGAGTTTTCGGTCCGAAGAATTTTAAATAGCCTTTAAGTTGTTTATGCAGAGCCTTACTGCTGACTACCTTGTGGCTATTTATCCCGGGTAGTGCTGGGACGTTATGCGTTCCCCCGGTCGCAATGACCAGTACGTCCGGCTTAACCTGTTCTACCACTGACCGGTCGACTTCTTTGCCCAGCTTAACATCTACTCCCAGTTTCCCCATCTGGCTGCTGAGATAGCTAATCAGGCTCAAAATGTCTTCCCTCTCAAATCCTTTCACCATAGCGGCTAGAGGTATCGAACCGCCTAGTTTGCTCTCTTTCTCGTAGAGCATCACAGAGTGTCCCCTTAAGGCGGCAACTCTGGCGGTTTCCATTCCGGCCGGACCGCCGCCTATAACCATCACCCGCTTTTTCTTGTCCGCTGGTTTGATTTCAAATTCCCCTTCTCTTCCCAGGGCCGCATTTACCTGACAAAGCGGAGGTTGCCGTCGCTCGTTTGCATCGAAACAGGTAAAGCAACCAGTACAGGGGACAATCTCATCCAGCTTGCCGGTGATAATTTTGTTGGGATAATCATGGTCTACCATCAGGCGTCGGTTCAGACTGATGAAATCTACCAGACACTGACGTATTATCTTCTCACCGATTTCAGCATCTAGTTTGCCTATCGCGATAATTGGTATTGGAACTGCTTTTTTAACTGCCGCCGCTAACGGCACCCAGCCTCCCCGTCCATGTTGACTCGTATCGATGTCCGCTCCCAGTGGGACCGGAATTTCCGGATATAGCGCGATATCGGGGAAATGTGTGCTGTCCCTAATCGCCGGGTCGGTGTATGGCGTGTAAAATTCGACTCTTACATGAATCGCATCAGCACCGGCCGCCTGGGCTAATTTAGCCAGTTCCTGGCTTTCCTCGGAGGTGATACCGTTTGCCAGTCTCGGTTCGGCACCGTTGAAAAGTGCGATGACGGCAAAGTCTTTTCCATTTCGTCTTTTTATCTCTTTGATGATATCGATATAGATTTTAGCCCGGTTCTCCAGACTCCCACCGTAAGCATCCCGGCGTTTGTTCCAGAAACGGGATAAGAAACTGTTCAGCAGGTGATTGCAGCCACCGTTCAGTTCTATTCCTTGGAACCCGGCTTTATGTGCTCTTTCCGCTATATCGGCGAACCCTTTAACTATCTCTTCAATCTCAGCGATGCTCAGTTCTCTGACTGGCGAAAATTCGGCGACCGGAATTTCATCTTTTGTGATAGCTGAAGCGCCTACTGAAATCGAACCGGGTGGCTGTAGACGGCGCATCGGTCCCTGGCTCATTAGTTGCAGAAATGCCGGGCATTCATATTTTTGAATGGTCTGGGCAAGCTCTTTAAGGCCCGGGATGAATTTATCATCATCGACGCGGTACCTTCCGGGGAGAGTCGATCCCTTGGGAAATTGCACGCCGCCGCCGGCGACGGTGACAATACCAGCACCACCTCGTGCCAGGGCATTATAATAGTCCTTGAGTTGCTGGGTTACATTCCCGTCAGGGGATGGAAAGAAACCCGGTTGCGCACCCGTCTTCAACATTCGGTTTCTGGTTCGCACCGAACCGATATAACCCGGTTCCAGTAGCTTTTGGAATCTTGTATTAGCCATGCTTAACTCCTCTCCGAAATTTTTAGCTCATTATACATCATTTACCCGCCGCTCGTTGATTTTAGAATTTCTCCAATAGTCTGAATACCTGTTGTCGTTCCAGCCCTGTAATGGATATAGTTTTATTTTTACCGGTGGCTCCCTTGCTTATGCTCAGGTTGCTCTTACTCACGCCGAGGAGACTGCTTAAATATTTGACCAGTTCCTGGTTGGCTTTACCTTTCACCGGTGGTGCGGCAATTCTGACTCGCAAGACTCCGTTCTGAAAGTCAGTTATCTTGTTCTGGTTGGCACTGGGCTGGACGTGAACTGTGATTTTTACCGGTTTGCTAACTGCCACGCCGTAATTCTACCAGAAAAAGTAAAAGCCAAACAGTATTAAGCTTGGCTTTTACTTTGTTTGGTTATTTTAATTTGGTTATTGATTATTGTTTGGTTCTTGTATCTTATTTATTGGTGATTGGAATTAGCCTCTCGTTATCTCAATGGCATTAAAAGGACACGCCCGGACGCAATCGCCGCAAGCCTTGCACAAGGAAGGATGGGGAATCGGGGGCTCGAATAGGACTTCCTGTTTTAACAGCTTACGAGTGCAGGCAGCCGCCGCAGCACATTTCCCGGCGTTACACTCTTTAGGCTGGCATTTACCATAATTTACCAGAGCTATTTTATTCGGCATCGTCCACTCCGCTCAACCAATCAAAGTCCCTTCTCCCTTTGAGGGGAGAAGGTTAGGATGAGGGTGAATAATAGTTCTTTACCCCTCACTTACGTCTCTCCCCCAAGGGGAGAGATAAAATAAAGTGTTCCTCTCCCATCATTCAAAATTGTTCGCTTCAGTAAAATCATGAGACAAACTGTCCCATAAATTTTATCCTCAGGAAAATCTCTCAGGCGCGCAGAACGCGCTCGATGAGCCTCGACTGAATATCGAGTACACTTTTTCGGTATCGGTGGCACCACACCTGGGACATGGTATCTCGTCTATCTCACTATTTATGCTAAGGCGGACCTCGAACCTTTCTCCGCATTTCTTACACTTGTATTCGTAAACTGGCATTCTTCTGCCTCCTTTTGTTATTTACTTTTTCTTACCTGTTAAGTAGTTAATCATCGGCTCCACAACTAACGGCACCACATCTCCAATCATCTGTGGCATCAGGTTGTCCATTACCTTGGGCATGAGTTCCGGCATCTGTTCGCTCATATAGTCCGGCATCGGGACGAATCCAGCCACTCGTTCGACCATAACCGGCATAACTTTGGGCATCATCATCGGCAGCAGCCTCGGGAACAGGATTGGGAACATAGGTTTCATCAGGTTGAGGGCACTTGGAATTTTGCCCATCAGCCGCATCATCGGACCCATACGGAACGGCATCGCATCGATTAACTCGGGCCACATCGTGCCCATCAGCTTGGCAAAGCCTTCCGGGGTCATCAGAGCAGTCATCGCTTCGAAGACCGCCCACTGCCGCTGGACTTCAGGATTGGGGTCGGGGAACTCGTACCCGAGATATGAAGCGGCGAAACGGGCTAAGTCCACCACCTCGAGAGGTATTTGCTTCTTACCGGCGCTAACACGAAGCTGGAACTCGCAACAGGGGCAGAGAGCCAGGACTTTCTGAGCACCGGTCTCCTGTGCCTCTTCAAGGCGGACTTTACCGACTTCAGCAGCTACCGGAGGGTCTTTTATCAGTGTTAGAACGCTCCCGCAGCAATGTGCCGTATCACGGTTATGGTCCATTTCTACCAGTTTAACTTCAGGTAGAGCCTTTATTAGTTCACGCGGCGGTTCATACACGTGAGATGCTCGACCGATATGGCACGAGTCATGCCAGGTCACAGTGCATGGCTTATGACCGTCTTTCTTGAAAGCAAACTCACCGTTACGTATTTTCTCTGAAACGACCTCGCTATAATGCTTCGTCGTTATCCCGAATTCGATACCTAACTTCTTCGCCCATTGCGGATAAATTTGCCGCCACATCATATCGCAGGCAGGGCACGAAGTAATGACCGTATCGGCGCCCGCTTCTTTGACTGCCTGAATATTCTTTTGCATTACTGCTTTGAAGTCGTCCCACTTGCCAGCGACCAGCATCGGTGTTCCACAACAGTTTTCTTTCTTTCCTAGAAAACCGAAGTCGACGCCAGCGGCGTCTAGTAGTCGGACGCTTGCCATAGCGATATCGTGTTCGACATAGCTCGCCGTGCAGCCGGTAAAATAGACCGTTTTAGATTGATGAGATGTCCCATGTTTTTCGTTCAGTTCCTTCGGAAACCATTTGCTGCGGTCTTTTCGGTAGCCAGCCCAGATATCGCCTTCTTTACCCAGAGCTGCCGCCATTATTTCGAAGGGCGGGAAGGTCATTTTCTTCTGTTCGCCGACTAACTGACCGCGAAGCTTAAGCCACGATTGTTCGATTGGCAGCGATGCGGAACAGCGCAGGTTGCATAGCTCGCAGGTAGTGCAGGCGATAATCGTGTCCACCATAAACTGGTCCCACTCTTCGCGGCCCTCCATATATTCTCTAAGCCAGTACCACTTTCCTCGAGGTGACTGGCTTTCCCAGCCCCGCCCGTAGAACTGGTCGCATTCGTCGACACAGTAGCCGCACTGTGAACAACCGTAAGCATACCAGGCAACATCGGCCGGTATCCCGCGGACTGGTTTGTCCGGTCTTTCACCGATATTTAAGGCAACCTTATTACCGAGCGGACGGAGCACTGGTTCGAAAGTGTTTGCCATGTTGAGAATAGTATCCAACAGTCCGCCGCCCAGGACTTTGCCCGGATTCATTATATTTTTCGGGTCTTCCCGAGCTTTAAATTCCTGGAGGCTTTTTACACGCTCTTTTCCCAATATCTTATTGGCTTGCCCTTTGAAATAAAGGCCGGTTGCGTAGGGACGTCCGCCGTATTTTTCAGCAATTTTAAAAATCGTCAGAGCCAGGCTGAAAACGAAGTTATAGCTGAACCGACGCTGGTCGCTGGGAATGAACCCCAGAATGGTGACCTCGGTTTGACGGTCGGCTCCCGGTCTAATAACTATTCCCTCTTTAATTACCGGCTGTTCTACCTTCTGTCCGATTTCGGTTAATGCACCGGCAAGATTGGTTAGAGGTACGGTAAATTCGGCCGGTACCAGGCTTGGACCCAGGCGTTTAACGGTCATTATCTTGAACCGGTTTTCCCATTCGTGGTGAGCGATGTCTTCGCTGAGAATCTCACAGTTACATGACTTCATTATTTCGGGTAACTTTTCCATAACGGCACGGCTATCTTTTTTACGGAAAGCGAGTGTAACAATATAGGCTTTTGGTAAAAGCACCCTCTCTTCGACGGCGTGGCCCCGGTGCTCCATCAAAGGCACTACGTTTTTAAATTCCGCCATACGGGGATTGATGAAAATAAGCGACCATATCGGCAGTTTGCTATCTACTAGCGATTGGAAAAACTTCTGGAGATTATTAGCATCCGGACAGCTTATGGCTCTTACCTCGATTTCTTCTAATGGTTGAATACGCAGGGTCACTTCACTGATTAATCCGGTGATGCCCTCGGCATCGCTGAGTAAGTCCAGACCGGCGCCGCTGAATTCTTTTATGGTGCCATCGGGTAGGACTGCTCTTGCCCCGATTACATTGTCGCGGAACCAGCCCATCTCATAAGAGCCGATGCCGGTCCCACCTTGTGCCAGCCAGCCGCCGACCGTCGAGCTTGGGTAGCTCGTCGGATACAATCGTAGTGTTAACTTGTGTTTGGCTAGCTCTTTATCTAATTTCTCCCAGACTACACCCGCCTGGACGGTCACCGTCTGATTCTGGGAGTCTCTCCCGATAATCCGGTTCATACGGTAGAAGTCCACCACCACACCTTTCTTGACCGGCAGGACTCCTCCATAGCCCGATGTTGCCTTGCCTCGGGGCGTTAGCGGAATATTGTTCTCGGCTGCCCAGCGGACCAGCTTCATCAGCTCATCTTCATTCGTTGGCTGGACGACGGCCTCCGGGGTCGTATCGCCGATAAACGTTTTAATAATTCCCGGAATAGCCGCTATATCATGGCCGTATAACCTGCGTTCAGTCCGGCTGAAGGTCACGCGGTCGCCGAATTCCTTTACAAGGTAGGATTCCGGTTTTTTATTTAATTTACCCATTTTCCCCCCTGTAGACAAAATACTTATTTAATACCTAGAGAGCTGGCAAATACCCGGTTTTGAGCTAGGTGGCTTTCTAGGACTTCCCGCACCAGGTCGCAGGCTTCGCCAATCTTGGGACTGGACAACCGGTAGTAGATTGTAGTCCCTTCACGCCGTGTCAGGACGATAGACCGTTCTCGTAGCACCGCCAGGTGCCGGGAGACATTGCTCTGCGGCAGGCGGAGAGCGGATACCAGCTGACTGACGGATTTCTCGCCGTCGCGCAGTTCGTGCAGGAGCATCAAACGGTTAGGGTCGGCCATTGTCTTGCAGATTTCGGCTTGGAGTCTAAAAAGTTCCATCCGGCTTGAATTAATCATAAGCCTCCATTGATATATACATATATTCGGATACAGTAATATTATGACAGACTGCTATAGAATTGTCAAGCCCCAATTACTTTACATAACTAGAATAATAACTAGAGGCTGAATCCTTTTGAAATAGCTTCTAGTTGTTTACCGGAAAAAATTTACGTGTGGGGTATTAAACTGAGGGTTTTACTTTAACAGGTAAACCCGCTATCATCAGGATAACCTCATCGACGCTTTGAGCCAGCATCTGGTTAGCTTTACCCAGGAGGTCGCGGTATAGCCTGCCTACTCGGTTATCCGGCACCAGTCCCAGCCCGACCTCGTTGGTGACAACAATAAAGCTGGCAGTGGCTTTCCTCATACAATCGATAAGCTCACTGATTTCAGCCGCTACCTGTTCTTCTAACACGGATTCTTCAATTTTCTCAAAAGCCGGGTCGCTATGTGAACCAAAGACATTACCCACCAGCAGCGTAATGCAGTCCACAACCACGATTTGAGCGTCGCCGACTTCCTGCTCTATCCTGCTGCCGATATGACCCGTAGCCTCGAGAGTCCGCCAATCAGGCGGTCTACTCTGGCGGTGCTTTTCGATGCGCCGGCGCATCTCTTCATCACCAGCCTCTGCCGTAGCCACAAATAGTACCTGACCGCCCATTTTCCGGGCAAGCTCCTGAGCATAGTGGCTCTTGCCGCTGCGGGCGCCACCGGTAATCAAAACCATTTTTTTCACTTTCCCTTTTGTGACGACCTCCGCTTGGATTTCAGTTCGCACTGGGTAATCCTGAGAAACCAGTGACCGTCTTTCAATTCCTTGTTTGCCTTCTTGATTTCTACGCGCTTGCCGAACAAAGGTCCATTAATTACGTAGGTGTGATATTCTCCGGCTTCTCCGCACGGTGTGATGTTATTCGTCTTTCTTAGCTCTTTCAGGTCGGCAAGAAAAGCCGAATCTATCTTTCTTCCCAGCCACTCCTCGCCCAGAAAATCAGCATTGGTGGCTACTATCACCGACTCGAATCCTAAGTCAATAAAGTCCCTGAGTATCTTTTCCTGGTTTTTCATCCACAAGGGCAGACGGGGTGTAATGCCTCCGGCGGCACAAACTCGGTCAATCCATTGCCGGTGCTCGTTGAAGTCGATATCTCCGAATATGCCTGAGGTTATGCCCTCCTTTTTGAATGCTTTTATTGCTTTTTTGAATTCGGTTTCATAGTTGTTGTCCGTCGCTCGTTGCTGGACAAGCGGAATACCCAGAGCTTCCGCTTGCATACGTAATAGCTCTGCGGATAAACCGTGGCTCCGCGACCATTTTCCTTCCTCGGTTACCATATTCAACAGGTAACGGACTTTTATTCCCGAAGCTACCGCACGGTAATAGGCGAGGCAACTATCTTTACCGCCGCTCCAGCTAACAAAGGCTTCTTCCATAGCTTAGCTCCTTTTCGTCAAATGAGATACATCGTTCAGCAGGTTCAGCATTGTCCCCTGATGATTGGTCTCGATTATGCTTAGCGAGGCAAGGTCGAGGCGGATTTGCCATCTTTGCTCTGGCTCTATCCCCAGTAGCTGGCAAATTAATGTGCGCAATACCCCGCTGTGGGCTACGATTAGTCCAGTTGTCTCCGTATTGTGCTTTTCCAGTCGAGTCCTGAATTGGCTAACTCGTTTGTCCATGTCAGCCAAACTCTCGCCGCCGGGATATGCTAGAGCCGGGTCTCGTTCCAGCGACATCCGGGCAACCTCGGGGAAAGACCGGCTAATCTCATCGAAGGTAAGTCCCTCCGCCCTGCCAAAATCAATCTCTCTCAATTCAGGGCAGGCGACTATTTCAAGACTGTGCTCGCTGGCGATAATTTGTGCCGTAACCAATGCTCGTCTCATAAAGCTGGAGTAAATAAAGTCAATCTTCTCCCGGCTGAGTCGCTCACGCAGGCATTCGGCTTGCGAAAGCCCAAGCTCGCTCAACGCCGCATCAGTACTTCCCCAGTACCGAAACGAGCTATTCAATTCGGTCTCACCGTGTCTAGCCAGGAGTAATCTGGACAAATCCTACCTCACTATAACAACCAATGATTATAAGCTAACAAGCCGATGATAATAAATACGCCGGTTTCGACTATCTCGTTGATGGCTCCGTAAGTATCTCCGGTCAACCCTGCAAATTTCCGCTTCAAGTAAAAGACAAGTAATATGACCAGAAGCCAGGCGCCAAATAGTATAACCAAGCCACCAAACTTAAACAAGACTATTGTAATTGCCAGAGTTATCAGAGTAGCTATAGTGAACTGTTTCCAGCCGGTAGCTTCCTTGAAAGATTTTCCTAATCCGGCTGGTCGAGCATAGGGATAAGCGAAAATGGCGTAGACCATCGACCACCGGCTGGTTACAGGTGCTGCCACTAGGGTGAACAGCATTACACTCGGAGGGACGTTGTTGAGAGAAACAAATTTCACCAGCAGAAGCAAGGCAGCCCCGATAACACCAAAGCCGCCGGCATGACTATCATGCATCACTTGCCATCGTTCCTCAGGCGTCCTGTGCCCGGCTATGCCATCACAAGTATCGACTAGACCGTCGAGATGGAGCGCCCCGCTGAGCACCACAATCGCAACTATCAATAGAGCGTTGACTACGCTGAAAGGCAATATTAAGCCGAGTGCATAGTTCAGCCCGGCCAGGATAAGCCCGATGATAATACCGACCAACGGGAAGTAACCCGTGGATCGCCCGATTTGCTCGGCGGTAAAACCGCGCTTGACCGGTATGGTAGTGAGAAATTGTAAAGCAGCTAAGAAACCCATCTATTCGTTCCTCTCCGATACGCCCGCTTCAGCGAAAGTAGCCATCTCAGCTAATGTCCTCGTGGCGGCTTCAGCCAGAAAAATACCCAGCGCAGCACCGGTGCCTTCACCCAACCGCATCTGTAAATCAAGCAGAGGAGTAAGTCCTAGATATTTGAGCAATAGTTTATGGCCGACTTCAGCCGAAACGTGTCCGGCGATAAGATAATCCTTAAGTCTCGGTGATAAGGCAGTGGCAATGAGGGCAGCGGCTCCGGAGATGAATCCATCGATAACTACCGGAATCCGTTTCGCCGCCGCTCCGAGCATTACCCCGGCCAGCCCGCCGATTTCAAAACCGCCGACTTTTGCCAGCACATCGATTGGGTCATCGGGGTAAGGACGATCTACCGCCAAAGCTCTCTTCACAACCTCTATCTTGTGTGCTAATTGTTCATCACTGATGCCGGTTCCTCGGCCGGTGACTTCCTCTACCGATTTTCGGGTCATAACCGCGCAGATAGCACTGGAGGCAGTGGTGTTGCCGATGCCCATATCACCGGTACCTATTATGTCTAATCCCTTGCTTAGTTCGCTATCTACCACTTCGATTCCGGTCTCTAATGCCTTCACCGCCTGTTCTCTGGTCATAGCCGGGCCCAGAGCAATATTTTTCGTACCAAAAGCTATTTTCCGTGCCAAAAACTGGGGATGCGGTTTCAGCTTGGCAGCCACTCCGATATCGACCACAACCACCCTGGCGCCGGTATGCCGGGCAAGGACATTGATACCGGCACCGCCACGCAGAAAATTATGTACCATCTGAGTGGTAACTTCTTGTGGCCAGTTGCCGACTTCTTCCGCCACCACACCATGGTCGCCGACCATAGTTATAATAGCTTTATGCTCCAGTTTCGGTGTTTTTTCCCCTTTAATTCCGGCAATTTGAATGGATAGCTCCTCCAGTCGCCCCAGGCTTCCCTGCGGCTTGGTTAAAGCATCCTGCCGGCTTCGGGCGGCTACCATTGCCGACTCATCCAGCGGCTTTATCGCTTTTAGTGTCTTGTCCAGATAATCAATCATTATCCCTCCCCAGGGTTATTTTGTATATCCGGTTTATATCAAGGTTTTGCCTGACGATTTCAGCCAGCTCATCGTATTGCTTATCCTTGTTTATTGATATGGCTGTGATGGTTGGTAATCCTTTGAGTTGCCGCAGTCGGTTTAACAAGTTGTGAGTGAAATTCACATTGTGGAACAGACCGTGAAGGTAAGTGCCGAAAATCAAACCATCATCGCTGGTTGCGCCATCGAAATAATCAGTTTTCCCTTCCGGCGTTTCAACAACCTGTAATACCGGCGGGCAATTCTGACCCTGGCACTGTCCCATATGAATCTCGTATCCCGTTACCTCAGTACCATTCAGCCCGTAAAAAAGACCTTTTGCTGCAACTACTCTGGCTTTCACTTGTGTAGTGGTTTTAACCTGCCCAAAAGTAGTTTCGATATCCAGCAGACCCAATGCGGCAATGCTATCTTCCTTCGATTCAATATGGGATGGGTCGTTAATTACCTTGCCCAGCATTTGATAGCCACCACAAATACCTATCACCGGTGTACCGCTCTTTACTAGCCTGATGATATCCTGAGCAATCCCTTGCTGGTGCAAGTAAGTTAAATCGAATATAGTGCTCTTTGTGCCGGGAAGGACAATCAGGTCCGAATTGTCCAACTCCAAAGACTCATTCACGTAGCGAACAATACAACCCAACTCTTCCAGTGGGTCGAAGTCGTCATAGTTAGAGATGTGAGGTAAGCGAATTACAGCTACATTTATTCCTTTGCCTCTGCTATGGTTAGTTCTCTCATCGAGATAAACGGAATCCTCCTGAGCGATATTGATACCCCGGAAGTAGGGAATAACACCAAGGATTGGTTTACCGCTCTTTTCCTCTAAGAAGTCCAGTCCTGATTTAAGCAAAGCTAAGTCGCCGCGGAATTTGTTAATTACAAGACCCTTAATCAGGTTGCGCTCCTCTTCGGTTAAAAGTTCCAGAGTTCCGATAATCGAGGCGAAAACTCCCCCGCGGTCGATATCGCTTACCAGAAGTACCGGTGCGTTAGCCATTCGGGCAACCCGCATATTGACTATTTCCCGTTCTTTTAGATTTATCTCTGCCGGACTGCCGGCACCTTCGATTACTATGATGTCATAGTTAGAGCGCAGACGGTTCAGCGAATCTTCAATCACCTTCAGCAAATGTGGCGTATATTCGTAATACTGGTTTGCTTTAAGATTTGTAGCCATTTTACCCAGGACGATAACCTGGGATTTAGCATCAGCTTCAGGTTTGAGCAATACTGGATTCATATAGATAGATGGTTCTATACCCGCCGCTTCCGCCTGCACCGCTTGAGCACGTCCGATTTCTCCGCCCTCTTTAGTGACGAAAGAATTGAGTGCCATATTCTGTGCTTTGAATGGAGCGACTTTATAGCCGTCCTGACGGAAAATACGGCATAGAGCCGTCACGAGGACGCTCTTCCCGACTGATGAAGCCGTGCCTTGTATCATTAAAACTTTAGCGGACATAGCGGTAAACCTCGGCAACTTGTATTGCGGCGAGCAATTTCCGGCATTCGGCAATGGTGCGTGGCGCCAGCCGGATGTAATCGGGTAGACCAAAAGAGGCGCAATCACGGACCAGGATTCCCTTCTGGAGCAGGGCTTTCCGGAAATTAGTGGCATCGTTAATTTTGACCAGGAAGAAATTAGTTTGTGAGGGCAATGGCGAAAGTCCCAGTCCTTTCAAACCTTCGATAAGGAACTCTTTGGCTTCGCTGATTTTCTTTCGGCATTCTTCGAGATAGCCGTAAGTTTTGATTGTAAAAACACCCGCCGCCTGAGCTATCGAACTGACATTCCAGGGCGGCTTGACCCGACTGAGAACTGATATTAGCGACTTAGCCGCAAGAGCATAACCCAGACGTAAGCCGGCCAGAGCGTAGTCCTTGGTCATCGACCTCAGGATAACTAGGTTGCTCTGGCAAACAAAATCCAGGGACGACCACATGTTTTCAGTAAACGCAATATAGGCTTCATCCAGTATGACCAGGCTGTTTCTAGCTGCGGACAATATTTTTGTAACCTCTTCTCTGGACAAATATTGGCCCGTCGGATTATTGGGATTACATAAGAAAATACCCTTGGGCTGCCGCTTCCGAATCAAGTCTACCGTTTCAGCGACATTCAGCCTGAACTTCGTTTCCTCAGACATAATCTTTCTCAGTACACAGGCTCCGACAATCTGACAAGCTGTCTCGTATTCACCATAAGTAGGCTGGGGAATAACGACCGGGTCGTCTGGGCTAAAATAAGCAGTAGCGACCAGCCTGATAAGCTCGGTAGAGCCGTTACCGATGAGAATATTGTCTTCCGATACGTTGAGTTTCTTGGCTAACACTAATTTGAACTCAGTGGATTCGGAATCGGGGTAATGGCTGATGGACGCTAGATTGATGGCTTCTTTAATGCCGGGCGGCGGTCCGAAAGGATTGGTGCTGACGCTAAAATCCAAGATATCTTCGGGTGAGATACCCAGCTTTTTAAGCTCAGCATTGTTGATGCCCCCGTGGATGCCGGGTACAAGCTTTTCTATGTTCGGCTTAGGTCGTAACATTAATAATTACCTCGCTCGCGATTAGTAACAGGCTCCAGATGAAAGCCGCCGTGATTACTATTTGTAAAGAAGCATCTATAGAGCTTGAGGACAGCGAATTATGATTATCGCCCAGTTTATAATAACCGACTTTCTCCAACTGAACCCCCAGAGCGCCGGCCATAGCACTCATCGTCCAGCCGGCGTTAGGACTTTCGGTTTTTCTCCGGTCGCGCAGCATAATCTGCCAGGCTCCCGAGGCATTTCTTCTCCTTATCCGGGTAGCCAGCACTATGACTAGAGCCGTAATTCGAGCAGGAATGAAATTGGCGGCACTATCCAGACGGGCAGCAAATTTTCCCACATATTCAAACTCGCCGTGGTGGCCAATCATAGCATCGAGCGTATTGATAACGCGGTAGACTACTGCTCCTACCACACCGAAAAACACGAAGTAAAATAGCGGGGCGAAAAAGCTATCGCAGCTGTTTTCTGCTACCGACTCGACGGTGGCAGATACTATCTGGCTCTTGTCCAGCCTGCTCGTGTCTCGTCCGACCAGCGCACGTAGCTCGAAGCGTGCTCCAACCATTTTATCTTCTCTCAGAAGATTATTTATTTTCGTAGCTGCTTGCTTTAGTCCTTTTAACGAAAAGCAGGTCTTAAAAATTACAGCGCCAGCAACGATAAAGGCTACTTGATTAAGTTCCCTCAGGTATGAGAGCACAAAATAAACGGGGACAGCAAAAATGGCGATAGTGATTAAAGCAATTATGAGGCCGTAAAGAAATTGTGCACCAGAAGAATGACGGGGCTTGCCCTTAGTCAGTAACGAAATACTCTTACCCATCCAGACCACTGGGTGGATGGACGCTGGTGGTTCACCCAGAGCCAGGTCAAGTATCAAAGCCAGCAATAATATAAATAAAGCTTCCATAGATTATGCTGTATCCCTGTCCAGCATCTTTTTCGTCCTGCCGTTGCCTGGTTTGACCAGTACCGCCGGCAGTCCGTTCGCTGGGTGTGTATAGACGCATTCTTCGGCACCATAAACTTCCCTTATGGTCTCAGACGTAATAACCTCGCTTGGTGTCCCCTGTTTATGAATCTTTCCGTTGTTTATCAGCACCAGCCGGTCGCAGTACTGCGAGGCTAGATTGAGGTCGTGGAGGGCGGCAAGAACCGCCATATTTTTTCCCCGGCACAGGTTCTTAATCAGGTTAAGAGTTTCAACCTGGCGTCCGATATCGAGATTAGCCGTTGGCTCGTCAAGCAAAATTGCCTTGGTCTCCTGGGCAAGGACACGGGCAATAAGCAGACATTGTATTTCACCGCCGGAAAGTTCGCCCACTCTCCGCCGGGCAAGATGCTGGGTCATCGTTTGTTCCATCGCCCGCCAGGCGATACCCAGTTCTCTCTGGCTCTCAAGCTGGAAAAGTCCCAGATGGGGATTTCTGCCCATAAGCACTATTTCAATACCAGTAAAGGCGCTGGGCAGAAGAGGTAACTGGGGAACAACGCCGAGCATGCGGGCTAGCTCGCGTCTATCTATGCTGGTTAGGTCCCGTCCGTCCAGAAGAATTTTGCCCTGATATGGAGCAATTATGCGGGTCAACGCCCGGATAATGGTAGATTTGCCGCAGCCGTTAGAACCAATTAGTCCGACCAACTCGCCCGGCAGTACCTGAAGTGTAATATCACTCAGGACTTCTTGGTGGTAATATCCTAGCGATACATTATGCATTTCGAGCTTTATCATTTCGACCTTAGAACAGCACTCTCTTATGGCGACGTAATAAATAAAGGAAGAAAGGTGCCCCACACAGGGCTGTAATTACTCCTATCGGAATTTCCGTTGGTGCTTGAACGGTGCGGGCTATCAGATCGGCGGCAATGAGAAACACAGCTCCAGCTAGAAAAGAGAGCGGTAATAGGAAACGGTAGTCGGCGCCCCAGATCAAGCGCACTGCGTGTGGGATGATAATACCCACAAATCCGATAGTTCCCACAAAAGATACCGCCGCCGCTGTAATTAAAGTAGCCGCCGCCAGCAATACCAGCTTTAGTCTCTCTACATTGACGCCCAATTGCTGAGCCTGCTCTTCGTCAAGCTGCATAACGTTAAGCGGACGGGCACAAAGCAAGATTACGCCGATGCCTACCGCTACATAAGGTAAGGCGAGCCTTATATCCGACCACTGGCTTAAGGAAAAGCTGCCCATTAGCCAGAAGATAATGGGGTGCATCTTTTCTCCACTGGAAATGATGAGGTAGGAAACAATCGACCCCAAAAACGCGCCAAGAGCCACCCCAGCCAGAATAAGAGTAGTTACCGGCAGACTTTTACCGGTGCGTGCCAGTCCGTAGACAATAGCTGTGCTCGTCAGAGCTCCGATGAAAGCAAAGAGAGGAACTATGCCCACGCCTAAACCATGCCAGGAAGTCGGCGTTAAGAAACCGATGATGGCTCCCAGCGATGCTCCTTGTGCCACCCCAATCAAATAAGGGTCAGCTAGCGGATTGCGGAAAAGTCCCTGGTAAGTAGCTCCGGCCGTTGCTAGAGCCGCCCCTACCAGCCCGGCAAGTATGACTCTTGGGAGCCGTATGTCAAGGATAATGGTCTCTATGCCGCTCGGCCAACTTGGAGTTGGGTTGAGGAGGGGCAGCTTTGAAATCATAACCTGCCAGGTGGTCAAGAATGGGATTTTAACGCTGCCTATGGTCGTAGCCAGTACACCTATGACAACCAGCAGAATAGACAGTCCGATAATGGCACAGATTCTACCTCGCCAATGAATCAGGTGGACTGGCGGAGTCTGGTCCGATAAACCTGTTTTAGCCGATACGCGCACTATTTAGACTCCTTGAATAATTCAGGATGTATGAATCTGGCAAATTGTTCCAGAGCATTGGTTATCCTTGGCCCCGCCCGCCCGACGATGTCGCCGTCTACGCTGTATATTCGGTTGTTCAATCGGGCGTCTACGTCTTTCAGCCTTGATTCGTTCTTGATAAACTGAAGTGGTGCATCGGCACTCATCCCCGTTCCCACACCACCGATAATTACTTTAGGATTAGCTTCGATGATTGTTTCCAAACTGATAGTGGGATAGCCATTAAGATTACCGGCTATATTCGTACCGCCTGCCATCCTAATTAATTCATCATGGAAAGTCCCTGACCCGACGGTCGTTAGAGGGTCGTGCCAGATAACATAAAACACCTTGGGCCTTTGTGCCTCAGTTAACCCACCTGTCTTATCGGTAATGGCTTTAATCTTGCTTCGCATCTGTGATACTAATTCGGCAGCGGCTTTTTCTGTGCTGGTGGCTTTTCCGACTAAAGTGATGGCTTCTAATATGTCGTCGAGGTTCTTCGGCGCTAGCGTTAGAACTGTCATCCCTTTTGCCTCAAGCTGAGGAATAATCTGTTTTTCATGAATCGGTGCCGCCAAAATGAGGTCGGGAGATAAAGCAACGATTTTTTCTATATTAGGTGTCGCAAAACCGCCGATGCTGGGCTTTTCCTTCGCTTTGGGTGGATAGTTGCAATAGTCGGTCACTCCCGCAATTCTTTCGTCTAAGCCCAGGGCAAATAGAATCTCGGTATTGGCCGGGGCGAGGGAAACAATTGTTTTCGGAATGTTATCCAGCTTTACTGTTCGGCCAAGCTGGTCCGTAACTTCGATTAATGTCGTGGTTTCACCGGTCTGTGGTGAACTGCAGCTAAGACTTGTGAACAAGAGGAAAAACGAAAGGACAAGCAGGCAATTTCGGATGCGATTGCTCACTGTTTTTCTCCTTTACGATAAAAATAAAAATCCCTCTGCTCAACAGAACAGAGGGATTTATTAAAACTAATAAATCCCACCTCCTGCTCCGCGGAGGCAGACTATAACCGACCAGGCTGGCGTTCTGACTATACAGCAGGCGGGACTGTGCCGGAATTACACCGGCTTGCTTTCCATTTGAGTCCCGATGAAATCGGGACACCCGTCGTTATCGGTTATTCAATTTGGTTTCTAATATATCATTAACTCGGGGAGCAAGTCAAATACATCGGCTTGTTTTCCTTTTTATTTGCTTTTGTATATAATAGTAAAGCAAGTGCAAGGATTGAAGGATTGGAGGTATAATGGGTCAGTCTATTGAGTATCAGAAACAAATGATGGAAACCGTATATGTAAACTTACCTGGGCCGATTGAATCTACCCCAGGAATGACGGGTGGTGAATTACTGCACGGCTTTCTCGCCGAGCTTTATCGGGCACCGAGCCAAGAGATGAGAGACTACGTGGCTAGCCTGTGTAGAAAGTGGAATGTCGTCTATCGTGAGAGCAAGGGATAAAAATCCCGGCCCTGTTTTTTGCCCAATTTAGCCGATAATTTCAATATCGCTAATTACCGGGTGTTTTTCACTCGAATTACGGATAACGAATTCGAGCGAAATAAGCACTATCTTTATTTTTTATCATCCAAACAAACGGTATCTTAGCGGCGGTATCCAGCGGCCGAAGACCGGTGAAAGCAGGATGAAAGTCGCCGTGTGTAGCGCAAGGTAGAGGAAAAATCCGGAGATAACTGCTATTCTGAGTTTTCCTCTCGTTTTGTTTTGCCAGATTCCAAACAAGCCGGATAATGCCATCCCCAACCCGATACAGATAGAGCCGATTGTGGGATACATATAAAAAACATACGTCACCCGCTCCGTAACCGGGTCCAGAAGCAGCCAGACTAAGTAGGTGCTGGCGAACCACAAGATAGCAAATAAGGCGGCTTTACTGCCTTTTTTTATTCGGTAGACTAGATAACCAACCGTGGGTATAATTAGCGCCCATACAGTCGGGCTGATAACAGCCAGATAGTCGGGATTATAGGCGTAAGGCATTATTTTGAGTAAGACGAGCCATTCCCACGGATGACTGGCATTGGGGTGTTTAGCTGTCTCGAAGGTAATACTGCCGGTTAGCGTAAACATATCGACGATACGTTTTATAGGGGAAATCAACTTATCTGTAGTGACGAAATCGAAGAGCGGCAGCAGTGCTATAAAAAGTAGCGGCGCCAGGAGCATTGATAGGATAAAATAAGGACGCCGGTTGCGCCGGGTAATGAGCCAGTGAAGCCCGATAACCAGGAACGTAAAGACTCCGGTAAGTTTGCATAGGACGCTAAAGGCACCAGCTATGGATGCCATCGGGTAATTCTCTTTCAGATACAGCCAAAAGGCGAGCAGCATAAAGAATACGGTCGAGGCATCCAGCATCGCTACACTGGATTGTATAAAGGTTAAGTTCTCCAGAGCTAGGAGGAAACTGGCAAGGAACGAAGACCGGCGGGACATCGCCAGTTGCCGGCAGACGAGATATAGTAGAAAGATACTGGCGCTGCCCAGTATGACTGAAGAAAAGCGCCAGCCTAAAGAATTGTCGCCAAAGACAAGCGTCCCGGCGTAAACCAGTAAAATAGCCAGAGGGGGATGCTCGCCGCGAAGCACACCGTTTCCACTGAGAATTTGCTGAGCATCATTTACATAATATACCTCATCCAGAATGATGGTGTTAGGATAAGCGATAATGCTGAAGTGCATTGCCAGGACAATTAGTGTAAGAACGATAATCCAGGGATATTCTTTCCGGCTCAACCCGACTATTTTCTTAACTATCGCCAAGTCCATAATACGTTGACCAAATAATTCCAGAGAGTTGCCGCTGCAATGCCGAAGAGGTTGGAGATAAGATAATGAAGTCCCACCACACTTTTGAAGAACCATAATGATGCCAAGTTGATACCCAACCCGGCAAGGCTAACCAGGTTGAACCGCATCAGTCTTTTTAGAAACAGCCCTTGTGAGCGGCGGTCGGAGAAAGTAAAAAAGTTATTCAAAACGAAGTTGGTGATTATTGAAGTTTCGATGCCGATAGCTGATGAAAGCAGGTAGTAAAGACCGGCGTACTCGGTAAAGAACCAGAGCAATCCTTCGTTAACTAGTACCCCGCTGCCCCCGATTACACAGAACTTCACAAATCTGATTAGTTCTCGGCGACGGTCCATCAGGCTGTAAACGTGTTTTAGATAGTCCACCTGCGTTTTCGTGCTTAGCTTGCTGCTACCTTTTTGTCTGGTCAAGAATTGGTAGGGGACTTCGGTTAGTTTCTTATATTTCCCTTTCACCAAAATTTCCAATAGTATTTTGTAGCCGGTTGGTGTTAGCTCCACTCCATCGATTATTTCTTTACGAAGCATAAAAAAGCCGGACATAGGGTCGTGCACGCGCTTGGTCTGGGGCAAAAACAGGTGAGCAATCGTTATTGCCCCTTTCGAGATTATTTTCCGGGTAAGGCTCCAGCCAACGCACCCGCCGCCCTTGACGTAGCGGCTGGCGATGGCTACTTCTGCTCCATCCTGGATTGCTTTCAATAGGTCGGGCAAAATTTCCGGCGGGTGCTGCAAGTCGGCATCCATCACACCTACGATATTACTATCAGCGTAGCCGATGCCATCGACGACTGCCGAAGCTAAGCCCTTCTTATCCTTACGAATAACTACCCGGATTGGGAAACTCTTTTCCAGTTTATGGATAGCTTCTGCCGTCCCGTCTTTGCTGTCATCATCGATAAATAAAATCTCATAGTTATAGCTTGACATAACGTTGTGGATTTTCTCTATGAGAGGGGTTATATTGTCTTTCTCGTTGTAGGTGGGGATGACTATCGAGAGAGTTTTGCTCATCTTGCCTAACATTCTATCATATCGTCTGAAAAGGTGCTTTGCAGGTCAGGGCAATGTTATAATCACCTTTGGTTTATGGATGACAAAAGCCTGGAAATACTGGAGTTTTTTGAAGTCAGAGAAATACTGGCGCGGTATACGTCATTCCCTGTCAGCCGCGAGCTTGCTCTTAATCTGAAGCCAGTTGTCGATTACAGCCAGGTCTCATTGTGGCTCAGGCAATCGGCGGAAGCTCGGCACTTGCTGGAACGGGGTAGTCTTGATATTGGAGGGGCTTCCGATATCCGTGAGAAAGTCAAAATGGCTGCATTAGGCAGCATAATCGAGCCGATGGGCCTTATCGATATTCAGCGGACTTTAGCGACGATGAGATATATGCGAAGTAGTCTGTCTGAGGTCTCAGCCGAAGCGCCCTTGCTATGGGATATTTGTAAAGACATCGTTGAACTTCCCGATTTGGAGAAGCAGATTATTCATTGTTTTTCACCCAGTGGCGAGATACTCGACCGGGCATCGACGAAGCTGGCTGGTATCCGGGCACAATTGAGGGAAGTCAGGCAGTCCTTACGAGAACGTCTGGATGAGATAATAAGAACACCTAAAGGTCAGAAGATAGTCCAGGATTCCATAATTACCGAGCGGGAAGGTCGGTTTGTCATCCCGGTTAGGGCGGAATACCGGAAAGATATCGAGGGAATTACCCACGATGTTTCTAATACCGGAGCTACCCTGTTTGTCGAGCCGTGGGCAACGGTTGAAATGGGTAATAACGTCCGTGAACTGGTTTCGGCGGAGAAACGCGAGATAGAGAGAATCCTCCGTGAGCTTAGTTCGACCGTAGGCACTTATGAGTCTGAGCTTTTAGAGAGCATTCAACGACTTGCTGAGCTAGATTTAGCTCTGGCTAAGGCGCGATATGCCCGTGAGGTGAAGGGCAGCGAGCCAAAGTTAATTAACCCATCCGAAGATGGTTCGCGGGCTTCCATCAAACTGGTTAATGCCAGACATCCTTTGATTGGTCCGGGAGCCGTGCCTCTCTCCGTCGAAATCGGCCGGGATTTCTCAATCCTAGTCATCACAGGTCCCAATACCGGAGGTAAAACCGTAGCTTTGAAGACGGTCGGTCTGCTGAGCCTGATGACACAGTCCGGAATGCCGATTCCGGCGGCTCCCGAAACTCAGATTCCCATACTCGATAACGTATTTGCCGATATCGGTGACGAGCAAAGTATAGAACAAACTCTATCTAGTTTTAGCTGGCATATGGGAAATATCGTGCGTATTATAAATAATGCTACCGAAAGGAGTCTGGTCCTTCTGGACGAACTGGGGACGAGCACCGACCCCGCCGAAGGTTCGGCTTTAGCCCGTTCTATCCTGCTTCATTTCTTAGCTTCGGGAACGTTAATTGTATCAACGACGCATTATAGTGATTTAAAGGCGTTTGCTCATACTACACCCGGGCTGCAAAACGCATCGTTTGATTTCGACCCGGCAACTTTGCTGCCGACTTACCATATGACGCTGGGTATTCCGGGGGGCAGTAATGCACTGGCAACGGCCGCCCGGCTGGGTGTGCCGGGTAAAATCATTAACGAAGCCAGAGCGATGCTTTCGAAAGGTGCTCTCGACCTCGATGCGGCGCTGGCTGACGTTATGGCAGAAAAGCAAAAGATTGAAGCTGCAAGAGAACTTCTGGAAAAAGAAAAAGATGATGCCGAAGTGCGGCGGATAGAACTTGAAGGCAGGCTTGCCGAGTTAAAAATTAAAGAGCAGAAGGTCGTCCAGGAAGCCAGGGATAAGATTGTCCGTGAAGCTGCTGAGCTTCATAAACAAATCCGGCTGGTAAGCTCCGAGCTGCGCAAGAAGAAGAATGTAGAAACCGTTACTAAGGCGAAGAAAATGCTGGCGGAAACGCATACCAAATTAAAAACCGAAAGCTGGACTCCGCAGTCGCTTGAAACTGAAATCACCCAGAATATTTCGGTAGGCGACACCGTGTATTTAAGAGATATTAATCTGAGAGGAACGGTATTATCTATTTACGAACCTGCACGGGAAGTCGAGGTCCAGGCTGGACAGATAAAACTCCGGGTTAGTATGGATAGCATGGATAAAATAATCGGGGAGATTGTGCCACAGCCGGCGACTCCTTATATAAAGATTCCGTCTCCTAAAGCTGTTCCGTCTGAGATCGACCTCAGGGGTAAACGGGCTGACGAAGTCGAAGTGGCACTGGATAGCTATCTCAGCGATGCCACTCTAGCCAACAGGAACGAGGTGTTGATTATCCATGGCATAGCCACGGGAACGGTGCGTCAGATAGTCAGAGATTTTCTGGCTGCCAGTCCGCTGGTAAAATCATTTCGTCCCGGTAAATCGAACGAGGGTGGGGATGGGGTTACAGTAGTCAGCTTGTAAATATTTTGATTCTAAACAAGAGGTGAGGTCACAGCTGATTAAAATAATTCCGGTTCAGCAAGCCTACAAAACTAAGATTGAAAGGCAGGAAAAGTTAAAAGGGCTGAAGTTCAAGTGTCACGGTAGTTGTGCTTATATCGGTGAAGACGTTTCGCCGGGATGCTATGGATGCTTCTATTCGGATGCATATCATTACGGACTTATGCTGGGCAGGCACGTCGGCCTGCCCGATGTTTGTAACCTGGATTGTGTCTACTGTTTTGAACCTCATATAGTGAGTCAAAATCCGATCGTCCCCGAAGGCTGGAAGATTAATGAGGAATGGAAAGATACCATAACCAGGTATCTTTCAGCGGAAAAGCGTCGGATTATTACCGATTGCAAAATGCAATATTATGAGTTCAGCGGCGTCGGTGAGCCACTGCTCTACCTTCCTGCCATTGAGGATTGTATGAGGTTTTTTAGGAACGTAGTCGACCCTTTTATGGGAACGAAAGGGTGGGCTAAGCTCTACACTAACGGAACTTTGCTGGACTTGGACAATACCTTGAGGTTACAGTCAATGGGCTTCGATGAAGTGAGAATTCATCCGGGAGCCACTAACTTCTCTAAAGAAGTTTATGACAATATGAGGCTGGCAGTTAAGCATATTCCCACGGTTACCGTAGAAACGCCCTGCTGGCCGCCTCACCGGCAAAAGCTATTTGAAATGCTGCCGATTATAGAAGACATTGGTGTCAAGCATCTGGATATGTGCCAGATTGAAATTACCAGCCAAGCACAGCTTAAGAAAATGGAGAAAGCTCTGGGTGAAGTCAATATTTATCAGGCATATTATCCGGTAATGGACGATGGCGGTCTCGTCGAAGATATTATGAAAGAAGTCCTGGACAAAGGTTATTCTTATTCGGTTATCGATTGTAATGGCTTTGTTAAGCAGAGCCGCGGCGCTTTGAGCCGTCTCAGTTTTTGGAACCTGCTAAACCAGAAGTATCCTGCAGAATGGGAACAGTTGAGGTTCGGTAGGAAATTGTGATTTAAGATTTATGATTGCTGGCGCGCAGTTTATCATACATCGCTTTAAGGTCTTCGAGCCAGAGTCCGGTCTCAGCATCGGAGGGCATCCGCCAGTCTCCTCTCGGCGACAGACTAACCGAACCCACTTTAGGTCCCTCTGGTAAGCAGGTCCTTTTGAACTGGTTGGCGAAGAACCGGTCGATAAAACTCTTAAGCCATTTATACAGGTCGTCAAGGGAATATTTACCCTCGAAAAGCCCGCGCTGCCTTACTTCATTCGCCAGGTACAGAATTCTCCCCGGCCGCATCCCGAAGCGGATAAACGGATAAAGATAGAAATCAGCTAGCTCAACCGGTCCGATTATTTCTTCGCTCTTCTGGATAATTCTACCTTTCTCCGGTCGGAGCAACTCGGGGGAAATGGGCGTTTCCAGAATATCGTATAAAATCTTTTGTGCCGAAGAATCGGCTAATTCTTCATCGGCAACCCATCTGACGAGAAAGCGGACCAGCGTCTTTGGGACGGACACGTTGATATGATAATGTGATATCTGGTCTCCGGCAAAAGTGCTCCAGCCCAGGGCAACTTCGGTAAGGTCGCCCGTTCCTAGATTAATCCCCTTAAGTGCGTTAGCTTTATTAAAAAGAAATTCAGTGCGGTAGCGGGCTTGCACGTTTTCAAAAACCACGTCTTGTTCGCCCTCGTGTCCCAGGTCTTTCAGATGTGCTCGCGAGGTGCGGATAATATCCACCTCTTCGAAAGTAACACCGAGTGCTTGGCAGAGCTTCGTGGCATTATTTTTCGTCCTCCGGGTAGTGCCGAAGCCGGGCATAGTGTAGGCGTAGGCGTTTTTTCTCGGCAAACCGATAAAATCCATAGTTCTTACCGCTACCAGGAGCGCCAACGTAGAATCGAGACCTCCGGAAATTCCGATGACGAGGCAGTCGGTATGTGCTCCCGAAAGCTTCTTGGCAAGAGCGGCTACCTGCATTGCAAAGATTTCCTTGCACCTTTCCGTCCTTCTTGCCGGATCCGCTGGAACGAAGGGATATGGGTCGAGTTTCCGCCGCAATTTACTCGCATTAACGTCTCGGGCCTGTGTCTCTACGACCCTGAATGATTTCGGCGGTTCGGAAACATCGCGGAAGCTGGTAACGGAACGGCGGTCGTGAACAAGCCGGTCGAGGTCGATATCGGAGATTAAAAGCTGAGACCCGGCTGATAATCGGTTCGATTCTTCGAGTATGACGCCGTTTTCGGCAATCATAGCATGTCCGCTGTAAATAACGTCATTCGATGATTCCCCGATTCCGGAAGATGCGTAGCAATAAGCGGCAACACACCGGCCGGATTCGGAGGATACCATTGTCCGGCGCCAGTCTGACTTACCCAGTATCTCGTTGCTGGCGGAAAGGTTAAGCAGAACAGTGGCACCAGCCATTGCCTGACTTTCGTGGGGTGAAAGTGGAATCCATAAATCTTCGCAGATTTCGACCCCGATTATTGCCGAGGGTATTTCTCGCAGCCTGAAAAGCAAGTCTGTGCCGAAGGGGACCCGCTGTCCGCAAAGCTCGATGCAATCGGAGCGAGCCTCGATGCCGGAAGAGAACCAGCGGTCTTCATAGAATTCTTTATACGATGGCAAAAATATTTTAGGCACGACACCCAGAATTTGCCCGGAGCTTACTAGGACGGCGCAGTTAAAAATCTTCTGGTCGATGGATAACGGCATACCTATGGCGGTAACCATCGCACTGCCAGCCGACTCGTTGAGAATTTCTTTTAAACCGTTTCGGACTTTGAGCAGCAATGCTTCTTGCTGTATTAAGTCGCCCAGAGTATAACCAGTCAGTGCCATCTCAGGGAAAACTGCTACCTGCACGCCTTCTCTTCTGGCTTTTCTAAGTAGTTTGATGATGGCGGCAATGTTGAAATCCACATCGGCGACTCTAAGCTCGGGGACGGCCGCTCCGATACGTAAAAATCCGAGGTCTTTACTCAGTTGAATACTCATTTTTAATCTCTGCGGCTAGAGTTTCCAAAAGCTGGTTAATTGTCCAAAATCAAGTAACCCGCTTTCACCCATATTTTCGACCTCGATTCCAGCCTCGGCGGCAGCAGCCACAGGGTTTAACCCGCCCAGCAGCACTATACCGACTCGGTTCAGACCTACTGTAATCTGGCAAACCGGCTCACTGGTATTACCCAGGACATAAACACCTTTGATGCCGGCTTCTTTGAGCAGGGCCGTCTTCTCTTCAACGGTTGCCCTTGCCGGCGCTGGTATCTCACGAAAATTAGCCAGGATTTTCCCGCTGCCGGTTTTCACCGCTTCGTTGACGCTGGTCATTCTCGCCCGAATATATTGCTCCGAAGGGTCTATCGATGTGCCCGAGTAGTTGATTAAGGCGACAAAGCGTCTTGGCTTGTTGTTTTTGATTTCGAGTACTCCGCCGAACCTGGAACCCACGGGCACGCCGGACTTAAGGAGTACTCCGTTGATGACCACGCTGCAAACGGTAGCGAAGCCTACCTTTCCGTTCGGAACGACTACCGAACCGAGTCTCTCACCTTCATTTGCAGTGGCTACTAAGTCGCAGATGCACATCCCGGCCTTGAAGGCACCGCTCATTGCCGATAATGCTTTTTTAAACTTATCTTTGGGGAAAAAAGACGTGTTTATCGGCACTCGGCCGGTCCGTTTTTGCGGGTCGAAGGTAGTCTGGAAGGCAAGCAGCTCCAGCTTCTCGACGATAAAGCCGACCTGCTCCGGTGCTAGAGCTATTCTGAGTTCCTCTAAGCCTTGTGGAGTTAGCGTTCTGCCGTCACGGCCTAATGGCTCGGTGTAGCC
Organism: Chloroflexota bacterium; assembly: GCA_043804635.1. GTDB lineage: Bacteria > Chloroflexota > Dehalococcoidia > Dehalococcoidales > UBA2162 > JAZDIU01. Next base: position 2,878 of record JAZDIU010000032.1, on the reverse strand, counting down.
GCGTTCATCGGTGATTCTAAGATGATATCTGACTGCCCTTTCGCTTAGAAAAATACCGTGCCGTTCCAGCTCACGCGCAATAGTGATTGAACCTAACGGTTCCGATGACTCGCTCAAGACTTTGAGAATGGTTATTATTTTCCTATCCGTCTCAAAAGTAGCACCCTGAACCATACAATTTTTATCCTTTGGTTTATTTTGTAGCCATTATAACACCTTCGTCTAAAAAGCTAAATAGCTATTAGCGATTAGCTATCAGTAGTCAGCTTTCAGCAAATAAAAGAGAGGGGGCGTTCGCCCCCTCTCTTTTAAACTCTTCTCGCTGGCTCTAGAGCTTGGGCAAATATTCTCGGAGTTCGTAGTCGGTAACCTGAATCCGGTACTTATTCCATTCAATCTTCTTATTTTCGATAAAGGCGTTAAAAACGTGGTCGCCGAGAGCCTGGCGTACCAGTTTGCTCTTTTCAGTGAGCTGAATCGCTTCCCAGAGGCTGGCGGGCAGAGTTCCAATACCGCGTTTCTTCTTCTCTTCATCGCTCATATGATAGACGTTTTCCTCCACTGGATCCGGCGATTCGAGCTGTTGCTTGATGCCTTCCAGACCGGCGGCCAGCATTACGCTGAAGCAGAGATACGGGTTGCATGCCGGGTCAGGAGAACGAAGTTCGAAGCGGGTCTCTTTCTCTTTACCAACCTTATACATTGGCTGGCGAATTAGGTCGGAGCGATTGCGCTGTGCCCAGGAGAGGTATACCGGTGCTTCATAGCCGGGAACAAGCCGTTTATAGGAATTGACCCACTGGCTGGTAACCGCAGTAAGTTCAGGGGCGTACTTCAGTAATCCGGCAAGAAAACTTCGTCCTTCCTTGGAAAGGTGGTATTTATTCTTCCGGTCGAAAAAGGCATTGGAATTACCTCTAAATAGCGACTGGTGCACGTGCATACCGCTGCCGTTGATACCGAAAATCGGTTTGGGCATAAAGGTGGCGTAAACCCCGTGCAGCAAGGCTATTTGCTTGACTACTAGTCGGTAGGTCATTACATTATCAGCCATAGTCAGAGCATCGGTGTAATGCATATCGATTTCGTGCTGGCTGTTAGCGACCTCGTGATGAGATTTATCGATAGCAATTCCCATCTCTTCGAGGGTTAGGACGGTCTCTCTTCTGAGGTCGGTAGCCGCATCGTGTGGGTCCATATCGAAGTATCCGCCCTTGTCCAGAAGCTCGGTGCAGGTAGAATCTTTGAAATAGAAGTATTCCAGTTCGGGACCAACATAGTAGGTGTAGCCTAAATCGGAGGCTCGCTTTAAGTTTCTCTTCAACACGAATCGGGGGTCGCCTTCGAAGGGCTCGCGGGCTGGTGTCAGGACATCGCAAAACATCCGGGCAACTGCGGCATGCTCTTTCGGTCGCCAGGGAATCATCTGGAAGGTGTTAGGGTCGGGTTGGGCTATCATATCGCTTTCATCGATTCGGACGAAGCCTTGAATCGATGAGCCATCGAATCCAACGCCTTCTTCCAGAGCGGCCTCAAGTTCCTGAATTGTGATGGCAAAACTTTTTAGAAAACCCAGGATATCAGTGAACCACATTCGAATGAATCTGACATCTTGCTCCTTGGCTACTTTCAGGACGTATTCTTTGGCTTCTTTATTATTTTTAGCGCTCATAGTTCCTCCATTATCGATATAAGCTAATTCATAATCATACCACAAAATTTTCAAAAACGGGGCAGAAATTGTTGCACTATTGCCTCCTTTTTAATTTATGTTTTTAACCTTTTACTAAGTTTGGCCGACCGGTTGTTTAATGCCGTTGTTCTTCAAGGCTAAAGCCGCTTCGCCGCGTTCTCCGGTCCTGACCCGGCATAAGTCTTCTACCGGCAGGACGAAAATCATACCGTCGCCGATTTCTCCGGTCCTGGCAGCTTCGCAGACGATATCGACCACAGTGGGGTAGTCCTCATCTCTGACTACGATTTCTACTTTTAATTTTGGTAGCAGGTCCACCCGATATTCGCCGACCCGCCATTGCAGGCTAAGTCCCTTTTGCATTCCCCGCCCGCTGACCGGGGTCACGGTGAGACTGATAAACCCCTTTTCTTCGAGGGCATTCTTTACCGCCTCCAGTTTCTCTTCTTTGATGATAGCTTCAATCTTTTTCATTACGGCATCCCTCCAAAAGCTCTTTCTCCATGCTGTGATATATCCAGACCGACCCTTTCCTCGACTTCGGTGACTCTGAATCCGATGAACAATTTGATGATGCTGGCTAAAATCCAGCTCATACCGAAGGAAAATACCCAGACAACCCCAACCACGGCTAATTGTTTTAGTAACAGGATACCGTTGCCGTAGAGCAGACCGTTGGCACCGGCCGCATTAACGGCTACCGTAGCAAAAATACCAGTGGCTAGTATCCCCCAGGTCCCGCCGATGCCGTGACATGCCCAGACGTCAAGGGACTCGTCGACACCCATTCTCCGTGCCCTGAAGAGCATTGTGTAATAAGAGAGTATGGAAGCGACTATGCCGATTGGTATGGCCGCCCAAGGCTGGATGAAACCGGCCGCTGGGGTAACAGCTGCCAGCCCCACGACTGCGCCGGTAGCTGTACCCAAAAGAGAGGGGCGGCGGTGAAACCAACTGAGGAGCATCCAGGTAAAGGCGGCAGTAGCTCCGGCTGTGTTCGTAGCAACGAAGGCGCTTGCAGCTAAGCCGCTGGCAGAAAGCGCGCTGCCGGCATTAAAACCGAACCAGCCGAACCAGAGCAGGGCTGCCCCCAGCACAACCATAGTAATGTTATAGGGTTCCATAGACTCTTTTTCACGAAAACCCTTGCGTGGACCGAGTACCAGAGCGAGGGCAAGGGCAGAA
>JAZDIU010000031.1:0-53847 GCA_043804635.1 Chloroflexota bacterium | reverse complement strand
CCCTCGATGAGATGCAACCTGCGTTGCGTCGGCTGTTACGCTGGCGAATACAGTCAGAAGGATGACTTGAGTTCTGATTTATTGCAAAAAGTAGTCCGCGAGGCTAAAGAATTGGGCATCGTTTTTATGGTAGTCATCGGTGGCGAACCATTCATAAGTAGTGACGTACTCCAGACGTGGGAAGAAGACCCTGAAATATCTTTCATAGTCTTTACTAATGGGACCCTGATAGATGAGGCAATGGCGAAAAGGCTTGCCAGAATGGAGAACGTCTATCCGGCAATAAGCGTCGAAGGGTTCGAGGCGGAGACGGATGCCAGGCGGGGCAGAGGAACGTTTGCCAGGGCAATGAAGGCGATGGATAATCTGCGACGAGAAGGCTTATTATTCGGTTTTTCGGCAACGGCGATCAGGAGTAACAACGAAGTGATAAGCAGTCCCGAATTCGTCGATTTCTATGTTAATAAGGGCTGTTTTATGGGGTGGTATTTTAACTACATCCCAATCGGGCGGGAGCCCGATATGAGCTTAATGCCGACCCCCGAGCAGAGGATAGCCAGATGGCGCCGGATAAGAGAGATTAGAAAAACCAGGCCGATTCTGCTAGCTGACTTCTGGTGCGACGGAATACTGACAGGGGGATGTATCGCTGGTGGCAAGTATTATATGCACATAAATAACAAGGGCGATGCCGAACCCTGCGTTTTCGTCCACTTTGCTGTGGACAACATTAAAGATAAGACTCTCACCGAAATAGCCCAGTCGCCTTTTTTCCGCGCGATACAAGATCGCCAGCCTTTCTCACCTAACTTACTGCGTCCCTGTATGATAATAGATAACCCTGAAGTGCTCAGAAGCCTTTCGGTTGAAGCGGGTGCTGCTCCCACTCATCAAGGGGCTGAGACCGTCATCGGCAAACTGGCTTCACGTCTAGATGAATACGCCAGAGAATATGCTAAAGTCGCTGATGAAGTCTGGAAAGAGGTCGTTTAAACGAATCCGAAATTCTAACTCGAAGATATACTTTACATAACACTAAAAACAACTAGAGGCTAAATACTTTTGAAATAGCTTCTAGTTGTTTTTTAAAAAAAAATTTGACAGCAAGCTATCAGCATTGTAAAATAATCACAGTTAACCAGCGACCCCGTTGAGTTGGGGCGGTGAGTTAAGATATAAGTTCGTTGCAAGTATGGTCGCTTGGATCGGACACGACCGAGACGGCTAAACAGGGGATAATTAGAGAGCCTTCTCAGGTTATGTCTGAGAAGGCTTTTTATTTTGATTCTAGCTTGGGGGGAAATGGAGTGATAAAGCTAGGATTTATCGGTGCTGGAACAGTCGGGACTGCCTTAGCTACTCGGCTGAGTGAGAAGGGCTACCCTGTTGTCGCCGTGTCCAGTCGCAGCTATACCTCCGCAGAAAAGCTCGCACAATCAATTAAGGATTGCCACGTCCTGAGTTCGGGTCAAGCGGTAGCCGATGCCGCCGACCTCATTTTTATTACTACTCCCGATGATGCCATCGCCCCGGTAGTTTCGCAGATAGAGTGGCGTTCCAGAAAAAACGTCGTCCATTGCAGTGGTGCTGATTCAACTGAGACTTTGAAGTTCGCCAAATCACTTGGGGCCCAAGTTGGTGCCTTCCATCCGCTACAAACCTTTGCCAGTATCAAACAAGCCATCGATAACCTACCCGGCTCGACTTTTGCCATCGAAGCTGATGAGCCTTTACTGACGTTCCTAAAAGATATGGCTACTAGCCTCGGCGGTCACTGGATTGTGCTTAAAGCAGAAGATAAGGTAATTTATCATACAGCGGCAGTAATTGCCTGCAACTATCTGGTGACCCTGGTAAAGCTAGCCACCGACCTGTGGCAGAACTTCAATGTTCCCAGACAGGAGGCGGTTAGAGCTTTAATGCCACTGTTACAGGGAACGCTTAACAATATTGCGAATGTCGGCATTCCTCAATGCCTGACGGGACCAATTGCCCGTGGGGATATCGGGACAATTAAGAAGCACATCAATGCTTTGGAAAGAGTAGCTCCAACAATGCTGACTACTTATCGTGAACTTGGTCGCCAGACAATTCCAATTGCTCTTGGAAAAGGCAGAATAGATGAGCAACGGGTAAAAGAGCTCGAGGCGATACTAAAATCAGGAGGTAAGTCTAGTGAGAGCAATGCTTAAGGGTAAAATCCACCGCGCCCGCGTTACCGATGCAAATATTGACTATGAAGGCAGTATCACCATCGACCGGAAACTGATGGAAGCTGCCGATATTTTGCCCTATGAGCAGGTGCACGTGCTGAATGTCAATAACGGCGCTCGTTTTACCACTTATGCAATTCAAGGCGAAAAAGGCGAAATCTGTGTGAACGGGGCCGCTGCCCGGTTAGCGGTAAAAGGGGATATCGTTATTATCCTGACTTATTCAAATGTTGAAGAGGGTGAAGCCTCTAATGTTGCACCCAAACTGGTATACGTGGATTCTAAGAACGCTATCAATGAGCTTAAAAGAGGGACTGAAATAGAAGCTTTTTAAGAGGTGGGACAATGCGTATTACCATTGGCGATATAAAAGCAATGAAGCCAAGAGGTGAGAAAATTGTAATGCTCACCGCTTATGATTACTCTACGGCTAAGATTATAGATGAAGTGGGTGTGCCTCTAATTCTGGTCGGGGATAGTTTGGGAATGGTTGTCCTGGGCTATGAATCGACCATTCCGGTAACTATGGAAGAAATGCTACATCACACTAAAGCCGTGGTCAGAGGCACCAGAAAAGCAATGGTAATTGGCGATATGCCCTTTATGACATATCACCTCAGCGTTGAGCAAGCTCTAAAGAATGCCAGCCGTTTTATTCAAGAAGGCGGTGCTCAGGCAGTGAAACTGGAAGGCGGCGTAAATGTAGCTGACAAAGTTAAACGGATTGTCGAATGCGGCATAGCCGTTATGGGTCACATTGGACTTACCCCTCAATCGATTCATCAACTTGGCGGTTTTAAGGTTCAAGGTAAGACTGCCGAGGCGGCGATGAAGTTACTGGAGGATGCTAGAGCACTGGAAGAAGCCGGAGTCTTTGCAATCGTTCTGGAAACGGTTCCGGCGCCCTTAGCCGCTTTAATCACGCAAAAAATAAACATTCCGACCATAGGTATCGGCGCTGGTGCGGGCTGTGACGGGCAAGTCCAGGTTGTTAATGATATTTTAGGCTCTTTTACTGACTTTGTTCCAAAACATGCTAAACAATACGCTAAACTAAGTGAGATTATTAAAAAAGTAATTACCGATTATTCGAACGAGGTCAAATCTGGCATCTTTCCCACCGAAAAGCAAAGCTTCCCTTTGGATGAGAATGTCCTCGCTGAGCTAAAGACAAAGTAAAGCTTGGTGCTGAAGTCAGTTTATGCTTTTTTACTCTGTAAGTCTTCATTGATTTCGGCTGGTTCGTAGACCTTAGGCGTAGAGGTATGCTTTAGCATCATAGGTATCGCAATAATGAGGGGTAAGATAGTGATTAATATTGGACTCCCAGTAAACCAGTTGATGAGTGATAAAGAACCAAGCAAAACACCGGTGGATAAGCCCGTTTTGTGAGTGGAATAAAAGGCTGCCCCGCCGATGCCCAATGCGATAAAGAACTGCCAGAACACCAGTGAGAGAAGGACACCATAAGTGGTGAGTGCTCCTTTCCCTCCTTGGAAGCGGAGGAAAACCGACCAGTTATGCCCGGTAACTGCCATAATTGCGGCAATGACTGTAACGTAGAGTGGCATTCCCAATGTCTGACTCAGCACCACAGCTATTATGCCCTTATTCACATCCATAAGACCAACCATTACCATTCCCCAAAATCCCACCTGGCGCAAAGTAGCGGCGGCGCCCATACGGCCATCGCCGACTTCTCTCATATCTAACCCCTTCAGTAACCGTCCAACGATATAAGCTGAAGGTATAGAACCGAGTAAATAAGCGGTGATAATAAGGGATAACGTTAGCGTGATATCGCCAATCATTTTACTCCAGGTGATGCTATTTGCTCGCCAAGTTATGTTATATTATAGATGCCAAATATGAGTCGGTCAATAGCGGGACCTACTTGTTTTGCGAAAGAAAAATACTTAAACGAGGAAATATGGCTATGAAAGTTATAGAAACTGTGGCCGAAATGAAACGGATTAGGCACGAACTCGGCGGAACTATCGGGTTGGTGCCGACGATGGGCTATCTTCACGAAGGTCATCTTACTCTGGTAAGGCAGGCAAAGGAGGAGAACGCTTCGGCAGTCGTCAGCATATTTGTAAATCCAACCCAGTTCGGCCCGCATGAAGATTACGACCGTTATCCGCGTGATATTCCTCGCGACCTGGCAATGCTGGAAACGGTGAAGACCGATATCGTCTTTATGCCTTCAGTCGCTGAGATGTATCCTCCCAAATTCAGTAGCTGGGTGGATGTGGAAAAAGTTACCGAAAGACTGGAAGGTGCCATCCGTCCCGGTCATTTCCGTGGAGTGGCTACGGTTGTAAATAAGCTATTCAATATCATCGAGCCGACTAAAGCTTACTTCGGACAGAAAGATGCCCAGCAGGTGGTGGTTATTAAAAAGATGGTGGCTGACCTGAATATGAATCTTGAGCTGGTTATCGTGCCTACGGTACGAGAGACGGATGGGCTAGCGATGAGTAGCCGAAATGTTTATCTGAATTCGGAAGAGCGTAAGGCGGCGGTAGTCCTTTACCAGTCGTTGCAGCTAGCTCGACAGTTATGGTCGCAGGGTGAGAAGCGTGCCCGGCACATACGCCAGTCGATGATTGACCTGATTGAGAAACAACCACTGGTAGAAGAGATTGACTATATCAGTATTGCTGACGCTGAGACTCTGGAAGAACTAAAAGAAATCAAAACGGCGGCTTTAGTTTCTCTAGCGGTAAAAATTGGTAAGCCCAGATTGATTGATAATATGATCTTGGAATAGTTACTTTGCTAGAAATTCGGAAGCAAGTGTTATTATATCTGTCTCTGCTTCAGTCTTTACATCAAACCACTTGATTCGCTTATCACTCGGACGGAACCAGTTATACTGGCGGCGGACGAAGCGGTGGGTCTCGAATTTAATTTGTGCTATGGCAGATTCCAGAGTTACCTCACCTTTCAGAAACATTCCAATCTGTTTATAGCCGATACCAGACATAGCTGGTAGGTCAAAGTCATAGCCCATATCTGCTAGTTTTTTCACTTCTTCGACTAAACCTTGCTTTATCATTTCATTAACTCGCAGGTCGATTCGCCGATAAAGTTCAGTTCTATCTATCGTTAGACCTAGAATCAGGGTGTCAAAAGGGGGCGGCTGTTTTTGTTGAAGTTGGGAGAAAGGTATTCCAGAAATTCTATAGACCTCGAGAGCTCTTATTACACGACGCGTGTTTCTGGGGTCGATTTTCTGGGCTGATTCTGAGTCAACTTTTTTGAGTTCCTGGTAAAGCTCCTCTACGCCAGTGGTATCAACTTTTTCAGCTAAGCTCCGTCTAAACTCTGGGTCGGGCGGGATTTGCGGTATTTGCCAGCCTTCTAACACTGTCCAGATATACAGTCCGCTACCTCCAACTAGAAGCGGTAATTTATTTCGCTCCTGAACATCCGAAATAGCGTGGTATGCCAGTTGGTGATATTGAGCCAGACTGAATTCTTCGTCAGGATTCACGATGCTGATTAAACGGTGGGGAACGAGAGCTAAGTCTTCCGGGCTGAGTTTTGCCGTGCCGATATCCATATAGCGGTAGACCTGGCGGCTATCGGCATTTATGATTTCACCGTTGAACTTTTGAGCCAGCCGAAGAGCCAGCTTACTCTTGCCGATACCGGTGGGACCGACTATGGCTATTAGGCGGTTCATTTGCTTTGAGGTTGGCTCTTAATCTGAGCGGTCTGTTTAACGATACTTACGAACTGGTCAGCTTTGAGGCTGGCGCCACCGACTAGACCGCCTTCTATTTCGGGTTGCTTGATAAACTCGGCGATATTATCGGCAGTCACAGAGCCGCCATAGAGAATACGCAGATTATCAGCGATTTCTTTGCCGTATTTTGCGGAGATTGTCCGGCGGATAAGAGCAATGGTTTCGTTTGCCTGCTTGCCGGTGGCAGCTTTGCCAGTGCCAATTGCCCAGACCGGCTCGTAAGCGATAACAAAGCCGTCAGGGTTTTCTACTTCATTAAAAGCCGATTTTACCTGCCTGATGATGACTTCTTCCGTCTTACCTGTTTCGTTTTCTTCCAGTCTCTCCCCGACGCACAAAATCGGCTTCAGTCCGACTTTAAGAGTGGCTTTAACTTTCTTGTTGACAATGTCATCAGTTTCGTGGAAATATTGCCTCCGTTCAGAATGCCCGATTATGACAAACTCGCAAAGCTCGGCAAGCATTGGCGGAGAAATTTCGCCGGTATAAGCACCTTTCTCCTCGAAATACAGGTTCTGTGCTCCCAGTTTTGTCGAGGTGTCTTTAATAAGGCCTTTCACTACCGCTAAGGAAATAAAAGGCGGGCAGATGACTTTTTCCACGCCTTTAATCTCGTCTAATCGCGGGCACATTTCCTTCACCAAACTGATAGCTTCGCTCAGTTTGGTATTCATTTTCCAGTTACCGGCAATTAAAGGTATCCGCACTTTTTCTCCTAAAGAGTAAAATGTCCAGGTTATTTTTTAAGTTTTTCGGCTATAATCTTTTCTCTTAATTTCTTTGAATGGTCGAGCATAGGTTTCGCACTCTGGGCAACCATTTCTGCGTTTCTTTTATAAGTTCCATTCATTACATCCGGTCGTGACCATTCTTGCCGGTTGACTATCGACCAGACGATAGCACCTTCGTTCGGTGGGCAGCCTCCGACAAATATGCCTTTATCCCGCTTGTTTTTGAGGCAATTTCCCACGAGGATAAGATTCTTGGGTGGTACTTTAGGGAGGTCTTTCTTCCGACCAAAAACAATGGAAACCCCGGCGTTCTTGTCGTATTCACCCTCCGCCTTCAGTCTCTCCAGGGAATATGCTATTAAGCCCTGACAACTACTACAGGCACTTTCTTCATAAACTTCATATTCGGGCCATTGACCGAATCCTCCCAGATATGGCAACCACATCGGCTTAAACACTTCCTTTATGGCTCTCCCGCGAATCTCTATGTTTCTTTCGTGGAAATTACCGAGGTTTCGTTTACGGGCTGCTCCGAAATATGAAACAGTGTCAACATCCAGACCAACCATCCGGCAACAGGTGGCATCCACCGCCACCGGGTCCTTACTCGCTAACACGCAGCCAAAATCAACCGGCAGTCCGTTTTGGGGACCAAAACCCTCCTGGGGACGGATCATATCTACTATGTTAAGGTCTGCTCTAACAACGGACCATACGTCGAACATAGCGTCAGCGAGGTTAGTCTGGTGCATCTGGTAATGAACTTTATCCTGGACGAGTCCCTTTAGGTTCTTCAGGGCACAGGTGTAGACCATAGCGACGTGGGGTTTAAAGATAGGTAAATTTACGATGTGCTCGGCTTCTATGAGAAACTTAGGCAGTATTATCTGGGTTATATCGGACCTCGCATCCCGGATCGGGACTTTTATCAGGTCTTTCTCCCTTTTAATGTCAACGACCTTGTCAGCGCCGGCATTTTCCGCCGCTTTACCTATGCCACTTACCTCGAAACACTCTACAGTATCGCATCCAATAGCTCCAGCTTCGGCAACGATTATCTCCTTGGGCTTGGCTTTACGCAGCACTTTAATAACAGCGGAAACCATCTCCGGGCTGGTGCACCCCGCGGTTTCAGGTGGTGATGGATGACCGGCATTGGGTTTGATGACGATTGTTGAACCTGGCTTGATTAAGGCACTCCCTCCTAAGAGAGAAAGTGCCTCCTCGACCATTTTCTCAGGATCGTTTCCCTTGACAATCGAAACAATTGACTTTGTCATACCATACCTCGTTACAATAGTTAGTTCTCAGATTATCGACCGCTCATATAATGTTTTATATGGATTCAAGGCGTCGACGCTTCTTATAAGGGATTCCTTACTAAACTCTGGCTCCTGAGGGTATAGCACTCAGTAACTTCGCCTTTATTAACGCCCGGCGTATACCCTCTCTTTCTGAGTCGTCAATGGGGACTAATGGCGGCCGGACGACAGCCCGGTCAAGACGTCCCAGCATTACCAGAGCTTCTTTCATCCGATTATGCATATCGAGGCGGGGCGCTTTGTAGAAGACCTGGCACATAGGAAAGAGTCTGCTATTTATTTCTTGTGCCTTTTTTAAATCTGTTCGTTGTACAGTCGCAAAGAGTTCTGCCTGCAAGTCTGCGGCAACGCTGCCCATACCTGAAATCAAGCCATCGGAGCCGAGAAGCAGGGTTGAATAAAGGGCTGTAGTATAAGTGGTAAGAACAGAGAACTTGCGAGGCAAAGAATGCAAAGCTCTCAAGTTACGTTCAAAGACAACGATATCGCTGCTGCCGTCTTTAATGCCAACTATTTGTGGTATTTTCTCTGCCAACATTACTAAAGTATCTGTGGTGTAACCTCCCTGGCCAATAGGATATTGGAATATTACGAGCGGTATATCCGCCTTATCGGCGATAGTGGCGAAATGGGCGTAGGCTGTCTGGGGTCGGAGTTCAGCACCGCGGCCGAAGATAACTGGCGGCAGTACCAGGATGGCGCGGGCTCCCTCTTCTTTAGCATCTTTAGCCTGCTGAGCTGCTTCCAGACTGCCGTCTGCATCAACTCCGGCAATAATGGGAAGTCGGTCACCGACTTCACTCATAGTAATAGCCATTACCCGCTTCTTTTCATCCCGGTCAAGAGAAGATACCTCTGCCGCATGACCGTTCTGAACGATGGCGGTAACCTTTGGAACAGCCGCTAACCACGAGAGGTGCCGCCGCAGTCCGGCTTCATCAATGTCTAAGTCTTCCGTAAAAGGTAAGAGATTAGCTGGAATTGTTCCCGTTGGCAGATACTCTTTGGTCATTGCTTATCCTCCTAGGTATCGCTTGTTCCCAGTTAAGATAACACTGGCTTGAGGAAAAGTCAACGAGGAAATAGGTGATTTTGGTTACGTTTACTATTAAGCCCCGAATTTATCCAGTTTCAAGGCATTAGCCATAGCCAGGGACATAAGTTGAGTAGCTGGAAGTCTGCCCAGTCCCCCAGACGTAAAGTCGGTTTCAGAAAACCGATTAACTTTATCAGGGCGGCACCATTTTGAATGAAGAAGTACCGGTACGGGATGCCAGCTGTGGCTCTTTAACACGGCTGGTGTCGAATGGTCGCCGGTAACCACAATGACATCGGGCTTGAGGCTTAATAGCTTCGGTAATGCTTTATCCACCTGCTCAATGACTTTCACTTTACGGTCAAAGTCACCATCTTCACCGGCCGCATCCGCTCCCTTTACGTGCAGGAAGAAGAAATCGTAGTTGGTATAATTCTTCTTAAGAGTAACGATTTCGTCTTCAATAGTAGTACCGGTTTGCAGGATATCCATACCCACCAGTCTGGCTAATCCGCGATACATCGGGTAAACGGCAATAGCCGCAGGCTTGAGTTTGTAAACCTCACTCATAGTAGGAAAGTAAGGACGTTTAGAAAAGCCGCGGAGTAGAATCATATTTGCAGGGTGACGTTTAGCCAGTATCGATTTAGCTTTTTCCACGAATCGATTGACAATGTCAGCCATTTTCTCCGCTTGCGGGTGTAGAGTGGCAATCAGTTTTGGCGCCATTCCTTCGTGTTGTGGGTCGGAGTCAGTAACTTCGGCAGATAGATTATCTCCGCGAAATATTACTACAAAGCGGTGCTCTCTAACCGGACGAACAAAAAATTTGACTTTTTGTATGGTTAATCCATCCAGTAATTGGCAAAGCTTGGCGCTGTCTTCCGTAGAGATACGGCCTGCCCGGCGGTCTGTAATCAGCCCGTTTTTGTCTATAATGCAGAAGTTACCTCGGGCGGCTATATCAGTCGACTTCAAATCGAAATCTATACCAACTGCTTCCAGTACTCCCCGACCAATATTATGGACAAGGGGGTCGTAGCCGAACAGGGCTAAATGTCCCGGGGCGCTGCCCGGAGTTATTCCCGAAGCCACCGGGTCGGTAAGTCCGCATACACCATCAGAGGCTAATTTATCGAGGTTGGGTTTTCTGGCTGTTTCCAGCTCGGTCTTGCCAGTTTGCGGGTCAGGTAATCCACCTAGCCCATCAATAACCAATAAGATGATTTTGCTAGGTGAAGGCCGGGCAACTGACTTTATTAGCTCTAGGTTATCCATAATTTAGGTTTGTTTTAGCTGGAGTCCTTTCAGTTTAGCCGCCTGAGTTGAGTCTGCATCTATCAATGCTTCTAACCCAGGCATCTTCAGCCCGCCAAGAAAGGTCAAGGTTGCACCACCTCCGGTAGAAACAAAGGCTATCGTATCGAGGAGTCCCATATCGGTAACGACTTCCGCCGTAGAGCCGCCTCCCACAATAGTAGTTGCTTTAAGAGAGCCGAGCAATTTAGCCATCGCCCGTGTGCCCCCGGCAAACTGGTCTATTTCGTATATACCCATCGGTCCGTTCCAGAAAACCATTTTGCATCTCCTCAATTCCTCATAAAAGTTCCTCATCGTTTGTGGACCGATATCGACAATTCTTTCTTTCAGGGGAATGTTTTCTACCGATACTACTTTACCTTTTGCCTGCGGACTAACTTTCTCGGTAACAACTACATCAACAGGTAGAAGGAGGCGGACGCTGTTTTTCCCCGCCTTTTCTATTAGCCTGGCGGCAGTTTCCAGATGGTCTGTTTCAACTAAGGACTGCCCCACCTCATAGGATTTGGCTTTCAGGAAAGTACCGGCCATAGCCCCACCTATAAGCATAAAGTCGACTTTTGCCATCAGATTTTCCAGCATTTCTATTTTATCGCTCACCTTGCCGCCACCGATAAGAGCACCGAAGGGGTGAGCTGGATTTTCAAGAATTCCTCCCAACGTTTCCAGTTCTTTTTCAAGCCAAAGCCCAGCCACTGCCGGTAGATACTTAGTGATCCCTACCATTGAAGCGTGAGCTCGGTGGGAAGTACTAAATGCGTCGTTAACATAAATATCAGCCAACCTGGCTAGTGCCCGGGCAAAAACGGGGCTATCCTTCTCTTCAGCCGAATGGAATCGGAGATTTTCCAGAAGTATAACGTCACCTGCTCTCAGTACAGCTACGGACTTTTCCGTTTCGGACCCAATACAATCCATAGTGATGCCAACCTGTTTGCCCAGTAATTGTGATAGGCGTTGGGCAACGACAGTTAATCGGTATTTATCGACGACTTTTCCATCCGGTCTACCAAGATGAGCCGCAATTATGACCTTGGCGCCCCTCTCGAGAAGAAATTTGATGGTGGGTAGCGTAGCCAGTATCCGGCTATCGTCAGTGATTGCGCCGGTTTTTTCGTCTTGAGGAACATTAAAGTCGACCCTTACTAAAACTCTTTTGCCGCTAACATCGATGTCTCTGACTGAGAGCTTTTTCATTTACCTCCTTAAGTTACGACATAGTTTTAGCGTTAGCTAAATAGGTTAAGGAAGGAAATAATGATAAGACCTGGTTAGTTACCCCGTTAGCATCCAGCCCATATTTACTGCGTAGGAGTGACGGAGGGCCATGTTCGATGAACTGGTCAGGAAGTCCGAGGCTTTTTACAGCAATATCGTTGATACCGGATTTTTGTAGAAGATGAATAACGCCAGTGCCAAATCCACCGGTTAGAGTGTTTTCCTCTACAGTAACCAAGCGCTTGATGCGGCTGGCAATGCCTAATATAAGTTGAGAGTCTAGCGGTTTAGCGAAGCGAGCGTTAACTACTGTTGCCTCAATACCTTTGGAGCTTAGATTATCAGCGGCTTCAAGGCAGGGAGCTACCAGAGTGCCTATAGCCATTATGGCTACGTCTTCTCCTTGTCTTAATATCTCACCTTTACCGATGGTTATAGCTTCCGGTTTATTAACGAGTTTTACTCCCAACCCCGCGCTACGCGGATATCGAATTGCCATAGGATGCCCAGCTTTTACGGCAGTATGTAGTAGCTGTTGAAGTTCGTTTTCATCTTTAGGTGCTGATACGATTAGATTCGGCACCAACGTTAAATAGGATAGGTCAAAAGTGCCCTGGTGAGTTTTACCGTCATCACCGACTATGCCACTGCGGTCGATGGCAAAGATAACCGGTAAATCCTGCAGACAAACATCGTGTATAATCTGGTCAAACGCGCGTTGTAAGAAGGTGGAATATATAGCCACGATAGGTATATAGCCTTGTGTGGCTAACCCGGCAGCGAAGGTCACCGCATGTTCTTCGGAGATGCCGACATCGAAAACTCGTTGAGGCAACTCAGCTTGAATAGTACTGAGACAATTCCCTTCGGGCATAGCAGCGGTAATTACTACCATTTTTGAGTTTTCCCGAGCCAGGTGTAAGACGGTCTGAGCAAATACTTCGCTATAGCTCAGCGCGGTTTTGTTACCTGAATTCTTAGGTGGAACGCCGTGGAAATAAACGGAATCTCCTTCAGCGGGAAGATAACCTTTCCCCTTAGTGGTGATAACATGAATTAGCACTGGCTTAAGTTTATATTCCCGTGCTTTATTTAATGCCATCTCAAGTTCGCGAAAATTGTGTCCATCAATAGGCCCCATATAGGCGAAGCCAAGAGCTTCCCAGAGAAGTGTCGGCATTATCAGACCCTTGAAGGTATCTTCAACCTGTTCACCTGCCCGCCATAATTTCTTACCCAGTGGTAAGAGACTTAGCAGTCTTTTGCTTTTCTCCTTTGCCAAGTGGTAACGATGGTCAAAACGAACTTTACCCAGAAATTTGGCTAAGCCACCGACTGTCGGGGAAATTGACATGCCGTTATCATTTAAAACAACAGTGAGTCTGGAACCCAGATGTCCGGCTTGATTCAATGCTTCGAAAGCCATACCACCGGTTATTGCCCCATCGCCGATGACAGCCACGACTTGATAGTCATCTTGGTTGAGGTCACGGGCGATAGCCATACCAAGGGCAGCAGAAACGGAAGTGCTCGCATGTCCGGCACCGAAAGCATCGTGTTCACTCTCATCACGGGTAGTGAAACCAGAAAGACCTTCGTATTGACGCAAGGTATTAAAGCGATTTTTTCGGCCAGTGAGCAGCTTGTGAGTGTAGGCTTGATGACCGACATCCCAGATAATTTTATCTCGCGGGCTATTAAATGCGCGGTGTAGGGCGATGGTAAGTTCGACCACACCCAAATTGGAAGCGAGGTGGCCGCCGTTAGCTGAAACAGTAGCAACCAGTTCCTCTCTAATTTCCGAAGCTAGTTGCTCAAGCTCAGGTGGTGATAGAAGCTTTAAATCGGCCGGGCTATTTAGACTATCCAGTATTCTCGGCATCGCTCCGCTCATTGTCCGATGTATTCAAAGATTTTTAGCCCTGATATTGTCTTGTTCTCTGATAGAGATACCAAGCTTTCTGAGTTATGAATTAATTTATAATTTTTCACTGCATCCAAAGGAACCGGTGAGGTAAAAGGGTCACTGCTAACTATCTGATAGTTGCCTGTTGTTTGGCTTTTCATGTAGGTTTCTGCTTCTTGGTAATTGGTAAACTGCTTGACATCCCTGACTAATTTTATAGATGAATCTCCTTGTGGAGAACTACGTTCCTCATAAGCAATGACGATAGTATTTTCAGGGGTTACTGTCTTGCCATCAAAATTATAAAGTCTGGTAGATAGAGCATGGTAATATTCGGGATGAAAAAGGATGACCGGCGACAATGTATTTTCTTGCGGGACGTAATAGACATTAAAGTAGTCTGTTTGCTTTATTCCCGCCCAAACTGCCATTGCCCAGAATTTACTGGTAGCCGTCTCGAAATCTATGGCTACATATGTGGAGCCTATAGTTTTAATGATTTCTTGGGCGGAAGTCTCGTTTTGAGATATGAAATAGCGGGCGGTAAGGGCATTTTGTAGAGGGTCTTGGCCTGGGTTCGCGTATGGAATGCGGTGGGCGATACGGGTGATCCAATAGCCATAGTCCCACCAGGCTAATACGCCGTAAGCGGAGTCAGGATATTGAAAGCTCTGCCCCGCTGGCGGAAATTTCTGGATTTCATAATAGTAATCAGGATTACCAAATGGGTCTGGGGTATTGTCTTTCAACCATAGCATTGAGCTTTGCCAGGCATCGTTAGGGGCATAGCGAGCTTCACTGGCGGTGGCAATTGTTCCTCCAGGACTAAAAATGGCAGGATCGTTACTAAAAACAATGGGGTAAATTACGTTAAAGAAAATGACCAGCACTACTATCCCCTTGTATCCCGCCTGAACGATTGAGGTTTTTATTGGTGTAGCTTTCTTGAAAACGCTAAATTGGAATATCTTCCAAACTAGATATGCCGCGAGTAAAAGCAAATTAATGACAAAATAGAAAATAATTTCATAAAAATCTTCGGTTACCAGAAAATGATCCGCCGTCCGATAAAAACGATAACCCCATACAAAAATCAACTGACCGACGAAGAGCAAGATCAAAAAAATCATTGGATAATTTTTAGAAATAAAATCAATAACTATTTTAATATCGGATTGGGTTTCGCCTTTTCTGTGTTTTACG
Source organism: Chloroflexota bacterium (assembly GCA_043804635.1). Lineage (GTDB taxonomy): Bacteria > Chloroflexota > Dehalococcoidia > Dehalococcoidales > UBA2162 > JAZDIU01. The sequence continues at coordinate 39,144 of JAZDIU010000031.1, read as the reverse complement.
GGAACGTACTGTTTTCTGGTTACGAACCCGTAAATTAAGCTCCATATAAGATAACTGGTGAGCAATGCAACATTAACGGCAAAATAATAGGCGAAGCGGCGTTGCCCCAAGGTGGCGGCAAATAGTATCAGGCTCCAAATAAAAAACAAAGTGTTTTGACTATCACCGTGCCTGACAACGGAATAGAGTAGAAAAAAGAGACAAATTATGCCTAAAATGAAACTTGTGGCGAAATTGCCCCAAGCAATATCGAGCGAGAAGCTACCGGTGGGAAAAAGAAGGCGCTGCATTTCTATTGTGGTGAGTTGGGCACCCTGTGGAGCGAAGACACTAAAGGCATTTACCATTGTTCTTAATAGATAGGGGTCGATAAGATAAAGAACTCCAATTACAATCAACCCCAGCCCGAGTAAGCTAAGCGGGTAATATGCTACCTTTAACTTATTAGCAGTCATTAGCCGTGCGATGCCACTTAACGCTGGCGGAATGAGCAATGCCGTGATTAGAGGAATCAAGTAAAAACCGCTCCGTAAAATTGAATTGAAAAGCGACATAATAAGCGCTACGAAGAAGCAGGTGATACCGACCAAGCACAAGTAGTCGGTAGACCTCCCTCTAAGATGGTCGATAACAAATTGAATGATAAAAAAGACCGCAATAATGAAAACGAATAGGAGAGCTCCTAACCAGGTAAGTAGATAAGTTCCCAAGAAAAAACCGGCAACAAGACTATAAATGAGTGGCTTACTAAGTATTCGCCAGTCCCGCCGCATAACGTGGTCGAAGGATAGCCCTTTTCCTTTTACTGTTTTGATAGCCAGGATTAGAAAGAGTACAGTGACAGTAGTGAGAAGAGTTTCAGCGACATGCTGGTCGGTGAAACCCAGGATTGACCTTCCCATAAATTCGCCGGGCATTATTGCGATGAGACAAGCCGCGAGAATTCCTGCCCAACGTCCTATTAATTCTTTTCCAATGAAATAAACTGGAATAACGGTGAGAGCGCCTAGCACTGCTGGAAAGAAGACACCAATCACATCAATCATATGCTGGCTGGGAGAGCCTAATCCGATTATCCAGATAACCGAGGCAAGGAGCCAGCTAAAGAAAGTGGGCATTACTGGTCCGCTTGCCGCAGGATAAGAGTAGTAAGGATCAATCTGCATATGACCTGGAAAATTGTAGACTATATTGTCTACGATTCGCATATAGTAATAGGCGTCGTTACTGGAAAATTTTATTCCGCTTTGTGTAAAAATCTGGTCGTAGGGGAGCACAGTGCGGAGAAATAGAGCTAAGCCAAAAAATAGCGCGACTAATATACAACTTACTAATTTTACTCTATCGATACCAACTCTAGTAGTTTTAGATTGGGTTGCTTTGCTCTTATCTTTCATTGTTCCTTCTTTTGTATGTATTAACCCGGTAAAGTTCCTGAGTAAGTATTACATAGTAGCTATTCCTTTGGCAAGGGCTTGTTTGAAAAACTTACCTTAGCGGAGCTATAATTTAGTAAAAGACATATTTTCAACTGTGATGCCACAAAATAGAGCAAAAGTAGTAGTTGCTATTCCCAGCTTCAACACCGAGCGTTCCATAAGTAACGTAGTTTCCGGAGCCTTGAAATATGCTGACCGTGTCATAGTAATAGATGATGGCTCACGCGATAGCACCGCCGAGAAAGCTAAAGCAGCCGGAGCTATTGTGGTTAGCCATAAAGTGAACAAAGGCTATGGCGAGGCGATAAAATCATGCTTGGAGGCGGGAAGGACAAACCATGCTGACGTTCTGGTTATTATCGATGGTGACGGCCAACATAACCCAGATGAAATACCTATGCTAGTAGCTCCTATACTCGACGGGTCAGCCGATATCGTAATTGGTTCCAGGTTTACTAATAAAAAGATAAATATACCAAGATATAGAAGATTAGGTATCGGGGTAATTAACCGTCTATTTAATTTTGGTTCTCGGATAAAAGTATCTGATGCCCAAAGCGGTTTCCGAGCCTACTCTAATCGTGCTCTAGATGTTATCTCCGTAACCGAATCGGGTATGAGAGCCAGCATAGAGATTCTGGTCAAAGCCAGGACGGCTGGTCTTAGAATAAAGGAAGTAGCCATTTCCTGTCGGTATGGCGATTATAGCTCCACAATGAATCCATTGCTTCACGGTTTACGGGTAGCTTTTTCCGTCATTAGACTCCGTTTAAGTAAACGCTCATAAAGAAAAAATGGTTAAGGTAGCTCTAATAAATCCTGCTCAACCGACTGGATATTCCCAACCGCCCCTTGGTTTAGCTTTGATAGCCGCTATCCTTGAAAGAAAAGGTTATCAGGTAATTGTCATAGATGCTAACGCTTTGAGGCTCCGGTTTGAGGATATTCCAGCCATGATGAGTGGAGCTGACGTTGTCGGTTTAACGGCAATGACGCCGACTATCAATGAAGCTATCGCAGTTGCTCGCTATTTGAGAAAAGCCCGCCTCGATTTACCTATCATCCTTGGTGGTGCTCATGCCACGATACTTCCCAGAGAGACATTGCAGACTGCTCCTGAAATTGATGCTTTGGTTACTGGGGAAGGTGAAGGCACTTTTATTGAACTGCTGCAAGCGTTGGAGAATAAGCAGACGTTAGATAACATCTTGGGTGTCAGCTATAGACGGGACGGCAATGTGGTTATCAACCAAGCAAGGTGCCAAGAAATAGATATGGATACTTTGCCCTTTCTTGCTTATCATCTTCTTCCCTGGAGAAAATATAAGCCGCATCCTCCTCACGGCCGGGCATTGCCTTTTGCCGCCATTATCACTAGTCGGGGTTGTCCTTATAGATGTAGTTATTGCTCAAAACCTATTTTTGGTGGTCAGTTCCGAGGACAAAGTCCGGAGAGAGTGGCTGAGGAGGTCTCATACTACGTCAAAAGGTTCGGCATAAAAGAAATTGCTTTTTACGATGATGTCTTTACTCTGAATAAGAAACGAGCTTACACCATTGCTGACGAAATTTTGAAACGGGGTTTGAAAATAAGCTGGACCTGTGAGACCAGGGTAAATTTGATAGATAAAGAGTTATTGCGTCAATTCAAAAAAGCCGGCTGTTATTCTATTGCTTACGGTATAGAATCAGGCTCGCCGGAGATATTGAAAGCAATAGAAAAAGGTATCACTTTGGAGCAGGTTGAAGAAACTGTTCGGATGAGCCGTGAGGTTGGTTTACAGACCATCGGTTATTTTATGATTGGCTCTCCCGGCGAATCGCCTAAGACGATTAGAGAAACAATTGATTTCGCCAAGAAGTTGAAGCTGGATTTTGTTCAGTTTGCTATTACTACTCCCTATCCGGGGACCAAGCTTTATGATTTATACTTGAAGGCCGGGAGCAGTGATGTTCCCTGGGAAAGTTTTGTCTATGCAGGTTCGAACGGAGACAGAGCTCCGGTATTTGAAAGTAACCTCCTTAGTCGGAACGACGTTCAGTACTGGACAAAACGAGCCTATAGGGAATTCTATTTACGTCCGGCTTATTTTTGGCAGCGACTGCGGCAGATTACATCAATCGGTGATTTGAGAGTTGGCATTAGAGGTTTATCCATGTTTTTGGAGAGTATCGGGAAGGGTGGTAGATGAATATCCTCTTTATTCATGAGGTTGACTGGTTGAGCAAGGTTGTTTTTGAGATACATAACCTTTCCGAAGCTTTGTCTCTCCTTGATCATAAAGTCTTTGCCATTGATTACGAAAATTCATGGAAGAAGAATAGTTTATTCGATTTGGGTAGTTTGAAGACACAAGAATTTAGTGTATCACGAGCGATGCCGAAGTCTTCAGTGTATTTAAGACGCCCCGGGTTTATTAAAGTTCCCGGTCTGAGCCGGCTTTCGGCTGGTTATACCCATTACCGTGAAATTGGAAGGACGATAAAAGAGAAGAATATTGATGTTGTGGTGCTCTATTCGGTGCCAACTAATGGTCTACAGACTGTCCAGCTAGCTAATAGGTTTGGTGTTCCGGTAGTGTTCCGTTCTATAGATATTCTTCATCGACTTGTACCTTCTCCACTATTGCGCCAGGTGACTAAATTTTTAGAGAGCAGAGTCTATTCCAGAGTAGATATGATGTTGACCATTACCCCGAGATTATCCGACTATGTAATCGGCCTCGGAGCTAAGGAAAGCAGAGTGAAATTGTTACCGTTACCGGTAGATACTAACTTATTCCGTCCTGCGTTTAATTGCTCTGAGACTCGGCAAAAATGGAGGCTTAAAGAAAGAGAGCCGATTATACTTTTTATCGGTACCCTCTTTGATTTTAGCGGATTGGATGGTTTTATTCGGGAGTTTCCTAAAGTACTTGAGCAAGTTCCTGAAGCGAAGTTCCTGATTGTGGGTGATGGGCCACAGCGACCGAAACTGGAAAATACTATCGCTGAACTTAGGCTGGGAAATAAAGTGGTAATAACCGGTTTCCAACCCTACGAGACAATGCCTCAATATATCAATCTTGCCAGCGTGTGTATCAATCCTTTTGTTATTACGGATGCTACACGGGATATATTCCCATCCAAAATATTGCAGTATCTTGCCTGTGGCAAAGCGGTATTGGCAACTCCGTTGCCTGGTATGCTCGCTTTAATCCCCAACCAGTCGCAAGGAGTGATGTATATCGATAGCTATGCTAAAATGGCAATTGAGGCGGTTAACTTACTACGGTCGGACAGATATCGTCAAGAGCTGGGACAGGCGGGTTTGAGCTACGTGAGTAAAATACATCGTCATGATTTAGTAACTAAGCAGCTTGAGACAAGGTTAGAGGAAGCTATCAAGGAGAAAAGAAAGTGAAAGTCTGTGTCCTTATCGGGACTCGCCCTGAAATAATTAAGATGGCCCCGATAATGAGAGCATTGGAAAGAAGGAGGGTTGATTTCTTTCTTCTCCATACCGGTCAACATTATTCCTATAATTTAGATAAGGTTTTTTTTGAACAGCTCAAGCTGCCGCTGCCTAAGCATAATCTGGAAGTTGGCTCAGGCTCTCACGCAGAGCAAACCGGGAAAATGCTCATTGGGGTAGAAAAGGTTTTGCTTAAAGAGAAACCTGGTATTATTCTGGTTGAAGGTGATACTAATTCCGTCCTCGCCGGGGCGCTGGCGGCGGTTAAGCTCAAAGTTAAAGTAGGTCATGTAGAAGCGGGATTAAGAAGTTACGACCTTCAAATGCCTGAAGAAATCAACCGCCGGTTGGTTGACCACTGTTCTGATTATCTATTCGCTCCGACTGATAAAGCTAAGACAACGTTGTTGGGTGAAGGTCTGCCTGAAGGCATCATATTTGTCACTGGTAATACTATCGTTGATGCTGTTTATCAAAACTTAGATATAGCTAAGAAGAGTACGAGCAAACTCGGTACACTGAAACTAAAACCAAAAGAGTATTTTTTGGTTACCCTGCACCGGCAGGAGAATGTGGACAATCGAGCTAGGTTTGCCTCTATATTGAAAGGGCTGGGTAACGTTTCCAGCCAATATAATCTTCCAATGGTTTATTCCATACACCCTCACTCTCGCAAGAAGATGGATGAGTTTGGCTTAAAGCCCGGAGATCTCATTCTCGTTGAACCGTTAGATTATTTTGGTTTTCTTCAGCTCGAGAGTAATGCGCGGCTTATCCTGACTGATTCTGGTGGCGTCCAGGAAGAAGCGTGTATCTTAGGCGTGCCTTGTGTTACACTAAGAGAGAATACTGAGAGGCCGGAGACGATAGAAGTCGGTGCAAATATTCTGGCTGGCACTTCATCGGACAAAATATTGGAGTATGTCAAGGTGATGCTGAAGGAGAAAAACGGCTGGAATAATCCCTTCGGCGATGGTAAGGCCGGCGCAAAAATCGTTGATATATTGGAGAAGAAAACATGAGGATACTGGTTACCGGTGGTCTAGGAGCCGTTGGTAAACCCCTTACACTAGAGCTAAGAAAGAGAGGGTACGAAGTTTGGATTTCCGACCGGATGCACTCCAACGAGCCGAATTATGTAAGATGCGATGTAAGTGAGTTTCACCAGGTTGAAAGCCTTCTGAATAAGGCAAAATTTGACTATGTTTACCACTTGGCGGCTGAGTTTGGACGCCGAAACGGCGAGGATTTCTACGAGACGATGTGGAAGAGCAACGCTATCGGCATGAAGAATATGATTCGGATGCAGGAGCGGCTTGGCTTCAGGATGATATTTACCAGCAGTTCTGAAGTCTATGGAGACTATCGTGGAGTTATGAGTGAAGATGTAATGGGTAAAGTCGCAATCAGGCAGATGAATGATTATGCAATGAGTAAATGGGTCAATGAGATGCAGATTTTAAATTCGGCGGATAAATTTCATACAGAGACAGTGCGGCTGCGATTATTTAATACTTACGGTCCCGGCGAATATTATTCTGAGTACAGAAGTGCCACTTGCGTTTTCATATATCGAGTTTTACATAACTTACCTTATACCGTTTATACCAAACATAAGCGGACTTCTTCTTATATTGATGATACGACTCGGACGATGGCTAATATTACGGATAAATTTAAGTCCGGTGAAGTTTACAATATTGCTGGGACTGAATTACACGATATGAAGAGAGTCTCCGATATTATTTTAAAGTACCTCGGTAAGAAGGATTCTTTAGTCGAGTATCGTGATACCGAAGAAGCCACTACCATTGATAAGAAAGTGGATGCTTCTAAAGCTGTCCGCGACCTAGGACATAGAAGTACAGTTGACCTCGAAGATGGCATCCGTCGGACCATTGACTGGCAGAAGGGAGTCTACGGAATTGTCTAAAAAAATTGTAGTCATCGGTACCGGCTACGTTGGTTTGCCTTTAGCCATAGCTCTTGCCAGAGTAGGCTATAAAGTCATCGGGGTTGATGTAGAGGAAAATGTCGTCAATGCCATTAACGAGGGTGTCCTCAATATGGCTGAGAAAGAAATCAAGCAAATATTAGGCGAACCCGAAGTAAAGAATAATCTCCGTGCCCAGAAATCTCCCTGCGAGGCAGATGTATTTATTATTTCAGTGGCGACGCCTTTGGAGGAAAAGAAGCGAGTTGCCGACCTTAGTCAGGTAATTGCCGCAATTGGATCTATTTTGCCGTATTTACGTAAAGGTAATTTGGTTATTGTGGAGAGCACGATTCCACCGCTTACGTGTCGGCAGATTGTTGCTCCTCTGATTGAAAAGACCGGCCTAAAGATTAACAAAGATATTCTTCTTGCCCATTGTCCGGAAAGGATACTGCCCGGAGAGGTGTTCTATGAGATTGTCCATAACGACCGGATTATCGGCGGACTTAACAAAAAAGCAGCTAAGATGGCTAAGGAAATATATGCCTCTTTCGTTAAAGGGAATATTTACGTAACTGATGATGTTACTGCAGAACTTGCCAAGCTTATGGAAAACACCTATCGGGATGTTAATATTGCCCTGGCTAATGAATTTGCCGCTGTGGCTGAGGGACTAAGTATCGATGTTATGGAGGCAATCAGATTAGCTAATAAGCACCCTCGGGTAAAAATACTCAACCCAGGTATCGGGACCGGGGGGCATTGCATTCCAAAAGATCCGTGGTTTATCAAACAGATTGATCCAGTTAATTCGCGTCTTGTTCATACTGCCCGCCTAGTAAATGACGAAGTCCCCTTTAAAATTGCTGCCAAAATCAGGCAAAGTCTTAAAGAGATAAAAAGTCCCAAAATCGTGGCTCTAGGGGTCACTTATAAGCCGGAGACCTACGATATGAGGAATAGTCCGGCTCTAAAAATTATTAACTTATTAAGGGATGACGGATATCAGATAAAAGCTTATGACCCATTGGTAACAGGTTATCAGTATCCTTCTATTATGAAAATAGCTGAAGGGATCGACTGCTTAGTAGTGCTGGTGGAGCATCAAGTAATTAAGAAGGAATTAGCTCAGAGAGAGGCAGAAATCAAAAAAGCGATGCGTCATCCCCTAATACTGCGATTTTATCTCGAGGACTAAGGTTGAACGTCGTTTTAATAAATCCCAGACTGAGGGCGTGGAGTCCAACGGTACTGGTTCCTCTCGGACTTGCTTACGTTGCGGCCGCATTGGAAAAGGGGGGGCATACAGTCCGAGTTATTGATCTGAACGCCGAAAAAGTGAGTGATGGTTGCCTAGTAAGAGAGGTAAGCGGAGTTGACTGGGTAGGAATAACTGGTATGATTACTGAATATCAGGAGGTCTTGAGGCTAACCAAACAGATTAAAGAAGCTGATAATTGTATAAAGGTGGTTTTGGGTGGCCCCTTAGCGACTAGCCTTCCCCGTGAATTGCTCAAGGCGTCTTTGGCTGATTTCGTAGTTACCGGGGAAGGTGAAGGAACGATACTCAATCTGTTTTCCGTCTTAAAAGAGGGGAGTAATTTAGCTTCGGTCAAAGGTATCGGTTATAAAATCAACGGACAAATCTTTCTTACAGACTGTGTTGAGCCTATCGCTAACCTGGACGTTATTCCTTTCCCGGCAAGACATCTATTTAATATGGTGCGTTATTCCCAAAACTTGTTCCATAATTTCAATACAAGAATAAATGGATTTAGCCAAATTAAAAGTGCCAGTCTGATTACAAGCCGCGGCTGTCCTTATAGTTGTACCTTCTGCTACAAGGATACGTGGGGGCAAAAGTGGAGAGGCAGAAACCCGCTCAATATCTATGAAGAAATGGAATTTTTAGAAGAACGGTATGGTTTTAATGGGTTCTTCTTTCACGATGATACTTTTGTTCTAGATAAGAAACGGGTTTTACAGTTTTGTGATGTATTGAATGAAAAACAGTTAAGAGTCATCTGGGGTTGCAATGGGCGAGTAAATCTAATGACTAAAGAGTTGCTTGGAGCTATGTATCAGGCCGGCTGCCGAGAAATTGCCTATGGCATAGAATCAGGTAGTCAGAAGATGCTCGATTTACTTAAGAAGAACATAACCTTGGAACAAGTGAGGAACGCGGTCAAGTGGACCAAGGAAGCCGGAATAAGTACTAATGGTTATTTTATGATTGGTTTACCTGGCGAGACCAAAGAGGATATTCGCCAGACAATCGCTTTCGCTGAAGAGTTGGATTTGAATTTTTATGGCTTTTCTTTGTTTACTCCTCTCCCTGGAACTGAACTATTTCAGTTTGCCGTTGACAAAGGATTAGTCAAGAACGTGACCTCGCTTAAGGACTGGGACTTTAATGTTAATATTAATTTAACCAAAGATTGTTCTGACGATGATTTGATTGCTTTCCAGAATGAAATATTCAGGAAGTTCACATTGAGAGCTTTCGGTAGATATTACATGTTCAAACCAGTTTTTTTAAAAAAAATAGCCACTGTAATTTTTTCACTTCGAAATTGGGGGGAAGCCAGAGAATTTGCTCGGAGAGCCGGCGGTATTATCGAATCTTACTGGCACAAGGTCTAAATAATGAGGATTCTACAGGTATTCGACTGGTTTTCCCTACCTCATGGTGGGGGAACGGTCAATCTTGTCTATGGATTATCGCAGGCGCTTGTTCAAAGGGGACACGAGGTTACCATATATACCAGTGACTTTGAGCTGGATCAAAAATACATCGATTCTTTGACTGAAGTTAAAGTACGGCCTTTTCATTGCCTTTAAAGTCTTGGTGGATTTTACATAATGCCGGGAATGGTTGGAGAGGTAAGAAGACAGCTGAGAAATTTCGATATTATACATCTGCATTGCCTGAGGAGCTTTCAAAATATTGTGATACATCACTATGCTAAGAAGTATGACATCCCCTACATCGTGGATACCCATGGTTCTCTGCCAAGAGAGCATGGCAAAAGAGATTTCAAATGGTTATTAAAAGGGCTATTCGATGTTGTTTGGGGTTATCGCATATTGCGTGGAGCTGATTGTGTCGTCGCCGAAAATGAGTTTGGTGTTAGTGAATATAGAAGATTTAAGGTAAATTGGAATAAGATTCAGACAATTAACCCTTCCTTTGCCGTTGAAGAATTTTCCCAACTACCCTCTTCCGGTCTATTCCGACAAAAGCACAATTTGAATGACAAAAAGATAATCATGTTCCTGGGTAGGATAAACTGGATAAAGGGGCTTGATTTTTTGGTGGAGTCCTTCGCCGAATTGGTTAAAGCCAGAAACAATACTAATCTGGTAATTGTCGGTAACGACGATGGATTTAAGGCAATTCTGGATAGTTTGATTGCTAAACTGAATTTACAGGATAAGGTACTGTTTACCGGATTCCTCAGCGGCAGCGGTAAACTCTCGGCGCTGGTTGATGCTGATGTGGTCGTGCAGACTTCCAGATACGAGCAAGGAGCCTGGGCACCGTTGGAAGCTGTGTTGTGTGATACTCCTATTATAGTCAGTCGGGATACCGGTGCCGGTATGGATGTCAAGAGAATTGGTGCCGGCTATCTGGTAGAATTTGGTAATAAGAAGGAATTTAGCGATACAATACAATGTATTTTTGACCATCCGGCTGAAGCTAAGAGTAAAGCTTTCAAGGCAAAAGAATACATAAAGGCAAAACTGACTATGAGAAAAATGATAAGAAAATATGAACAGCTTTACGCTGAGTTTATGCGCCGGCACAAAAGATGAGCAGGCGTTGAGATGAAACAGGCTTTAATCATAGTCCACCTGCCACGGGCATCAGAGCGCATAACTGGTCTAGTCAAATACCTTCCTGAATTTGGTTGGCGCCCCATAATTTTGACGGGCACTACGAATGTATACCGGGATTTGTCAGCGAGGATTGTGGAGACACCTTACCGAAACGCTTTGGGATTTTGGGGGCGGTTCCTAAAGACGAGCCCACAAGATGATGATGTGAAGCGACAAATAAAAAGCAAGATTGGATTATCTTCTTACGCATCCCTAATAGATTTCTTCTTCACTCTAGCTGGAGCGATCGTTAACTACCCCTGCCCGGACAAAAACTGGAAACCTTTTGCTATACGGGCAGGTGATGAGCTTCTGCGACAGGAAAAGATAGACGCTATAATCAGTAGTTCCCCACCAGTAACCAGCCATCTTATTGCCAGTGAACTTAGGAGAAGATACAAGATTCCCTGGATTGCTGACCTTCGTGACCTGTGGTCTCAGAATCACAATTATAGCTATGGTCCTTTACGAAAGGCATTTGATAGAAGATTAGAGCGTAAGATATTTTCTGCAACCGATGCTTTAATAACAGTTTCTCAACAGTGGGCAGAAAAATTAGAAGCATTGCACAAAGGAAAAATGATTTGCACGATTACACACGGATTTGATCCTAAAGAAATTAATATTCCTCCGGTTCAGTTGACACCAAAATTCACTATTACTTACACAGGTTCTATTTACACCGGGAAACAAGACCCTACCAAGTTGTTAGTTGCCTTAAACGCTTTAATCTCAGATGGAGTTATGCAGCCAGGCGATATTGAAGTCAGTTTTTATGGCAGTAAGGTGGACTGGCTGGATAATGAAATCGAACGACGTGGATTGTCAAGGATAGCAAAACAATATGGTGGAGTTCCTAGAGAGGTTGCTTTACAAAAACAAAGACAGTCGCAGTTATTACTGCTTTTAGATTGGGACAGTAAAGAGGAAACGGGAGTTTACACCGGAAAGATATATGAATACTTAGCAGCAAGAAGACCTATATTGGCTATAGGAGGCTCAATAAATTCAGTTGTCCATACCTTATTGATTGAGACTAAAGCCGGAGTACACGCTCCAAGTGTTGATGATATTAAGAACATACTAAGAAACTTATATCTTGAATACAAGGCTAAAGGTGAGGCGGTTTACCAAGGTATCGACGCGGAAGTCAATAAGTATAGTCACAGGGAGATGGCAAGAAAATTTGCTGATATTCTTGACTGTATCGTGAAGAAATGACTGGCTTACGCAAAAATCCGATCCCAGGTAAATTCCTTTTTGGAATTATCGCACTACTAGCCATAGTGAATCTGGCAGTGCTTCTAGACATACCTGTGCTGCGGCAGGTTACCGGATTATTTTATCTGACGTTTGTTCCCGGCTTTCTTTTCCTTATAATATTGAAACTCAATAAATTAGTATTGGTTGAGAAGGTAGTTTTCTCAGCAGGGTTAAGTTTTACCTTCATAATGTTCTTTGGTTTATTGTTGAACTACGCGTTGCCGGCTCTTGGAAATAATGAACCTCTATCGACTAGTTCCCTGTTGATTTCGTTCAGTCTTGCAACCATCATCTTAGTAGTGTTAGCTTACCTCAGAAATAGAGATTACAACTTGTCCTTTGTAAATCTTAGGTTAACTAAGTTAGAGAAGTCATTTTTAATTGTGCCGTTGTTGTTCCCGTTGCTAAGCATAATCGGAACACGTATTATGAATCTTACTGATAACAATCTGGTTTTAATGTTTATGATATTTTTGATAGCTGCCTTTGTTATTTCTTTATGTTCTTTTAGAGAGAAAGTTTCGGCTAAAGTCCTTCCCATTGCGATATTTCTAATTAGTATTTCGCTCTTAATTATGTATTCACTGAGGTCGAATCATATAATCGGTGGAGATACGCATCGGGAATTTTTCATATTCCGGACAGTAGTTGATGAACACCGTTGGAGCCAGTTGGGGTTTGGGACACTGGACACATGTTTGAGTATTTCTTTGCTGCCAGCTATATATCAAAGCTTCTTGAATATTGACCCCGAATATTTATTTAAAACTCTTCCTTCTTTGATAGTTTCTCTGCTGCCATTAGCTGTCTACGTTTTATCAAAAAAATATATTGGTAGTTTTTACGCGTTCTTAGCTTCTATCCTTACAACATCTCAGATAGCATTTTTATGGACTCTTTCTTTTGCTAGAATAAATATAGCTATATTCTTTTTTTCTTTAGCCATGGTTTCTCTGTTTCACAGAGGAATTAGCGGGCTTTACAAGAAGGCGCTGTTAATCCTTTTTCTGGCTTCTACAGTTGTGTCTCATTATGGAGTGACGTATGTATTCTTCTTTGTACTATTACTTGCTTGGGTTGTAATGAAAGTATCAGCATTTATTTTCCCACCTAAAAATAAATTGTCAGGCGCAAAGGATGATAGGCTGTCTAGCCCTCGGACCTCTAGAGCTTGGCTGAACCAAAACGTGACTTTTAGTCTTCTTCTTCTCTTTTTAGCTATGTTGTTTTTCTGCTACAGCGAGACGAGCGGTCCTACTTTTATTCAAGGTGTGACATTCGTATATAGGACTTTTACCAGGGGAGAATGGTTTTTGGGAGAGGAAACGGACCAGGCTGTTCTCGCAGCTTTTGGTAAAGCTGCGACTTTATCACAGGTTCCCCAGCAGATAGAGTTTGTTTTTAGCTGGCTTGTCGTCATTTTATTAAGCTTTGGTTTCTTGCTCATTCTCTTTAGATTCAGGAGAGCATACTCAGGTTTTCCGGCATATTCCCAAAACTATGGTTTCGAGGTGGAATATCTTTCCCTTTCAATAGCTTGCTACTTAATATTAGTAGCTACTGTAATTCTTCCATACGTCTCTTTCTACTACGGTATGGCCAGGACTTACTTTCAGATGATTGTACTTCTGTCCGTTTTTTTTGTTATCGGTGGAATTGAATTAGCTGGGTATTTGATATTGCAGAGTCACTGGATTATACTTTTTGTCTTAATACCTTACTTTTTATCTACTACAGGCTGGATGACGCAAATATTTGGCTTTCCACGTGCGGTAACTCTGAATTCAAAAGGAGAGTTATATGACACTTCGTACGTTTTAGATGGAGAGAGCTATGCAGCTAAATGGGTTAAAGAATATTCCGAACCGGGACTAAAAATCTATGCTAGAGGGCGTGGTAGAGATTGGCTGTTGAGCCAGGGTTTTCTTCCAAGCTACGATATTAAGGGTTCCCGCATCTCTCTGATAAGAAACGATGAGACGATTAACGGCTATGCTTATCTCGTTCGTTTTGATATGATTGAGAATAAAACTGTGGCAGAATATCCGAAAATGTTCTCTAACAAAAGTAAAATTTATGCCGGTGGTAATTCAGAAGTATATCGCTAAAGAGGAAAAGGAGTTAGAAATGAGTAAGATTAAGAAGATGCTTATTACTGGTGGTGCTGGCTTTATCGGTAGTCATCTTTGCGATAAATATACTAAAGAAGGACACATCGTTCTTTGCTTGGACAATTTTTTGAGTGGGAACCTTACCAATGTGAGACACCTTTTGGATTATCGTAATTTCAAGTTGATAAAAGGTGATATTAGGGATTTTGAATTATTGGAAAAAATTATGCGTGATGTCGATGTAGTGTTTCATTTAGCCGCCCAGATTCATGTTGACAGGTCTTACATTGAACCCAAACTTACTTACGAAGTAAATGTCATGGGAACCCAAAATGTCTTAGAAGTAGCCAGAATGCATGATGCTAAAAAGATAATTTATGCTTCTACTAGCGAGGTATATGGTTCCGCGCAGTACGCCGGGATAGATGAAAAGCATCCTTTGAATGCCTCTCATCCTTATGGAGCCAGTAAAATCGCTGCCGATAGAATGTGCTATGCTTATATTCAAACGTATGGTATGAATATATCAATAATGAGAATGTTCAACATTTTTGGTCCCCGACAAAGAGATATCGGATACGGAGGGGTAATATCCATATTTACTCGGAGGATTTTAAGTGGTGTACCACCAATTGTATATGGGGACGGTCAGCAAACCCGGGATTATACTTACGTTGACGATGCTATTAAAGCTTATGACCTGGTCTTTAATCACAGCGAGCCATTAACTGAACCAATCAATTTCGGAACTGGTAAAAAGGTATCTATTATCGATTTAGCTAATATGCTTATTGATTTATGCGGCAAGTCAAAGGCTGTGAAGCCAGTTCATGTAGAACCGCGTATTGGAGAGGTCAACACGCTTATTGCTGATGCTTCAAAAGCCAGAAAGCTTCTAGGGTGGAAGCCCGAATATGACTTTGAAGAGGGACTGAGTAAGTTCGTGAAGTGGTATCGGAACTATGGGTTTGAAGAGAGACTTAAAATTGACTAGAAATATCCCAACTCAAATCTTAATACTGGATGCTACAGATAGTTCTTCGAATAGGAGGCTATTATGAGAGCAGGTATCGAACCTGTGGGTGGATTAAGGACTAAAGACGAACAGGATGCTAGAGAGGAAATTGCTGAAATCTTTGTGAAGTGCTCTGATGATATAGAAACCAAGTTGGAAAATTTCACGAAATATGTGCGCCGGCAAAATCTCACCCGTTTTTTAGCTCAATACGAAATTTATAAACAACTTTTAAGTGTTAAAGGTTCAATTATCGAATGTGGCATTTATCGAGGATTCGGGCTTATGTCTTGGGCTAACTTAAGCGCGATTCTAGAGCCGGTAAATTTAACCAGACGGATATATGGATTCGATACTTTTGAAGGGTTCCCTGCGGTGCATGAAAAAGATAAAGGCCAGTCAAGTAAGGTAGGCGTGCGAAGTCTTCGCTCTGATTCTTTTAAGGAGCTGGGGCAACTAATCAAGATATACGATAAAAACAGATATCTAGGTCACATTAACAAAGTAGGATTGATTAGGGGAGATGCGAGTAGGACTATTCCAGAATTTATTAAGAAAAACAAGCATCTCGTTGTAAGTTTATTGTTCCTGGATTTTGATTTATATGAGCCAACAAAAGTGGCTATAGAACACTTTTTCCCCAGGATGCCAAAGGGAGCTATAATCGCTTTTGATGAATTAGATAATCCACTGTGGCCAGGGGAGACTATGGCCCTCTTAGAAACGATAGGCATTAATCGGCTGGAAATAAAGAGAATTGAGTTCGACCCTTACATCGGTTTTGCGGTCATCAAATGAGCAAGGATAAGCTGGAGAGTTATAAAGCTTTAGCCACTAGAATTAGAGTCCATGCTCTAAGAATGACTCACCAAGCTAAGAGTTCTCATATTGGGGGTTGTCTATCTGTCGCCGACTTATTAGCAGTGCTTTATGATAGGGTTCTGAAAGTCGACCCTATACATCCGAACAAAGCTGACCGTGACCGTTTTATAATGAGTAAGGGACATGCGGCTGCGGCCGTTTATGCTGTGCTTGCGGAGAGTGGATTCTTTCCTCTAGACCAGTTGCGCTATTTTTACCAGGATGGTTCAAATTTATCTGGGCATGTTACTTATCAAGTGCCCGGAGTTGAAGCATCTACCGGTTCCTTGGGCCACGGGCTTTCGATGGGAGCAGGTATGGCTTTAGCAGGAAAGGCAAGCGTGCAGACTTTTCGCGTTTTTGTCCTGCTTAGTGATGGAGAGCTGGATGAAGGTTCAACTTGGGAAGCCGCTTTGTTTGCTCCCCACCACCATTTAGGTAACTTAATCGCTATTGTAGATTATAATAAAATTCAGAGTTTTGGTACCGTTAGCGAAGTTCTTGATTTAGAACCTTTAGCTGAAAAATGGAAAGCTTTCGGCTGGTCGGTGCAGGAAATAGATGGTCACAATTTTAAGCAAATTGAAAGTGCCCTGTTGAGTGTCCCGTTTGAGCACAGGCGGCCCAGCTGTATTATCGCCCATACTATAAAAGGAAAAGGGGTTAGCTTTATGGAGAATCAGCTTGCCTGGCATTATAAGCACCCTAATGATGAGGAGTTGCGCAAGGCATTAGCTGAACTCGGAGTTTCTGGATGAGAGCAGCTTTTATTAATGCTTTAATAGAAATGGCGCGGACCAATGAGCGTATTTATTTGCTAGTTGGGGATGTGGGATATTCGTTGGTAGAGCCTTTTGCCCGGGAATTTCCTGACCGTTTTATCAATGCAGGTATAGCGGAGCAGAATATGATTGGCTCTGCTACGGGGCTTGCGTTGTGTGGTAAAGTAGTCTTTGTTTACTCCCTTGCTAATTTCCCCACTCTACGCTGTTTGGAACAAATACGCAACGACGTTTGTTATCATAAAGCTAATGTTAAAATTATTGCTGCTGGGGGAGGGTTAAACTATGGAGCGCTTGGGATGACGCATCATACTACCGAAGACCTGGCAGTGATGCGTGCTCTACCCAATATGGCGGTAATTGCTCCCGCTGATCCGATAGAGACGGCACTGGCGATACGCGCAGTAACTAAGCATTCAGGGCCGGATTATTTGCGCTTAGGAAGAACTGGCGACCCTGTGGTTCATCAGGTGGCTCCTAAATTTAAGTTAGGTAAGGCGATTGTTATGCGGGAAGGTAATGACATAACGCTCATTGCTACAGGAGGGATACTATATAACGTAATTAAAGCTGCTGAGCAATTATCGCAGAGACATATCTACGCTCGTGTTCTGAGTATGCATACGGTAAAACCTCTGGACGTTGAGGCTGTGCTATCCGCAAAGGATACCGGGCATATTATGACAATCGAGGAGCACAGTATTATCGGCGGACTAGGAAGTGCCGTAGCTGAGGTGCTTGCTGAATCAAATAGCGAACCAATAACTTTTAAACGAATAGGAATTAGTGATTCATATTCCTCAGGAGCAGGTAGCCAGGAATATTTGAGGGGACTTTACTCGTTGTCGGTCGATGGTATCGTGAAGGTCGCCGAATCAATGAAGTCAGTGACCTCCAGAAAAAGGAGCTGATATATGGTTTATAAAGTGCCTTTTGTAAATTATCCTTTACATTATCATAATATTCAAAGCGATATAGACGACGCAATAAAAGAAGTACTAAATGGTGGCGACCTTATTATGCGACGGCAGATATTACAGTTTGAAAATGAGATAGCCTCTTTTTTAGGAGTGAAGTATGCGGTGGGTGTTAATAGCGGAACCGATGCTCTATATCTATCTTTGTTGGCTGGTGATATAGGGCACGGCGACGAGGTTATCACTGTCTCCCATACTTTTGTTGCCACGTTGGCGGTTATTGTTCACCGCGGTGCTAAGCCAATTTTGGTGGATGTAGCAGATGATTTTAATATGGATATGGCAAAGGTAGAAACAGCTATTTCGCCACGGACTAAAGCTCTCATGCCGGTTCATTTAAATGGTCGCTTGTGCGATATGGAAAAGCTGATGATGATTGCCAATAAACATAAGTTGTTGGTAATTGAAGATGCCGCCCAGGCTTTAGGTGCTAGTTTTGATGGAAAGAAGGCCGGTACTTTTGGTATTGCTGGATGCTTCAGTTTCTATCCGGCAAAGATTTTGGGTGCAT
The DNA here is from genome assembly GCA_043804635.1 of Chloroflexota bacterium. Classification (GTDB taxonomy): domain Bacteria; phylum Chloroflexota; class Dehalococcoidia; order Dehalococcoidales; family UBA2162; genus JAZDIU01. Next base: position 20,916 of record JAZDIU010000031.1, on the reverse strand, counting down.
TTGGAGAAGGCGGAATGGTCGTCACAAATAAACTTAAGATAGCTGAAATGATAAGACTTCTCAGAGACCACGGCCGGAATAAAGCAACCGGAGACATTCTCTGTTTTGGATTTAATAGTCGCCTCGATAATCTTCAAGCCGCTATTCTTGATACGAAATTGAAACACTTGCCGGCGTGGATTAAAAGAAGGCGAGAGTTAGCTGGCCTTTATGAACGAGGTCTACACGGACTGTCCCAGATAAGAACACCACCACCTCCACAGCAAGGTCGGTATTTCGATGTCTATACTAACTATGTAGTTCGGGCTCAGGAACGTGATAAGCTAGTGTCGTATCTTGGAGAATGTGGCATTGAAATCTTAATTTCCTGGCCAAAACCAAATCATAGGCAAGAAGCACTTGGACTAGAAAAATTTAAGCTACCCGAAACTGATAGAGTCTCAAACGAGGTGCTTTCATTACCTCTATATCCCGAATTAACTAATGACCAAGTGGGATTTGTGATAGAGGCGATTCGTAAGTTCTACAAAGTACGGTAGTAAAATCCTTTTTTCACCGCTTCTTTGCCATCGAAAAAGCCGCGGACATCAATTAATATCGGTTTTTTATTCATGTTAATTTTTAATTTATCCAGAGTTATCTCTTTAAAGGCTTTATGAGCAACTGTTAAGATAACACCATCGACTTTCGGGATTTGTTTAAACTTGGATACTACCTTTATACCAAAGTCATTCCCTTTCTCGTCCAGCAGGGGTTCATAAGCTAGAACCTCTACTCCGTATTTCTTAAGCTCGTTAACTATCTCTCTGGCTGGAGTTTCTCCGGCATCAGCCACATCTTCTTTGTAGGTCAGTCCCATAATAAGAATCTTTGAGTCTTTGATAACCTTGCCGGTATTCTTAAGAGCTTCGATAGCCATCTCCGCCACGTGTTTCGGCATATAGTCATTGACGGCTCTACCAGATAGTATTAACTGAGAGTGATAGCCAGCCTCTTTAGCTTTATGGACGAGGTAATATGGGACTACTGGGATACAATGGCCGCCGACTAACCCTGGGGAATATCTATGAAAATTCCACTTGGTTGAAGCCGCTTCTAGAACATCTTTTGTACTCATCCCGAGCTTTTCAAAGATGAGGGATAGTTCATTCATCAGGGCGATATTCAAATCTCGCTGGATATTTTCCACAATTTTCTCGGCTTCAGCCGTTCGTATATCTTTAGCCTTGAAAATTTTCGAGCTGACCTTACGATATAACTCAGATACTGTCTCGGTAGTTTCTTCGTCCATGCCGGCGACTACTTTAGTTACCTTGTCAATGGTGTGTTCGTCATCACCGGGGTTGATTCTTTCCGGGCAATGGGCTATTTTGAAGTCCCGCCCGCACTTTAGCCCCGATTCTTCCAGAATTGGCTTAACCACATCCTCGGTGACACCGGGATAGACGGTAGACTCCAGAATTACGATGCAGTTTTTCTTCATATTTTGGCTGATTGTTCTGGCGGCTTCTTTTATAGGTCGTAAGTCTGGTTTTTTGGATTTGGTTGCCGGGGTGGGAACACAAATAATGATGAAGTCGACTTGGCTTAAGTCCCCGGGGTTAGTGGTGAAAAAAAGGTTAGGATTGGAATTATCATTTGTTAACTTCTTGATTTTGTCTTCGTTAATATCGTAACCTATCACTTTCAGGTTTCTGGAAAATATTTGAGCCAGCGGTAAGCCTACATAACCCGTTCCCACGATGCCGACGATGGCTCTATTGGATTTTAGTTTATCTTTCACTTAGTAGCCTCTTATCATTTCTTTAATCCCGGCTTCTAAATTATATTTTGGCTTGTAACCGAAAGCTTTTGCTCTAGAAATATCAGCTAAGCTGTGTTTTATATCTCCTGCTCTTGGTTCCTCGTAAAGTGGTTCAATATTTTTACCCATAATTCTGATGACGAGCCTTGTTAATTCGTTTATCGAAACACTTCTGCCTCGGGCAATGTTGAACACACCTGTGGCGTTGGTTTCAGCAGCTAAAATGGTGGCATCGACTACATCCTTAACAAAGGCGAAGTCTCTAGTCTGTTCGCCATCGCCGAAAATGATTGGTGGCTTCTCTTGTGAGACCTCTTTGATAAATCTCGGGATTACCGACGCATACTGAGAATTCGGGTCCTGCCTTGGTCCGTAAACGTTAAAATATCTTAGCGAGGCGGTGGATAAATCATAAGCTTGTTGAAAAACCCGGCAGTAGTATTCTCCAGTGACTTTAGTTACTGCGTAGGGGGATAGAGGGCGTAGCGTCATATTTTCTTTTTGGGGAAGAGTGGGGGTGTCGCCATAGACTGCTGCGGAAGAGGCGAAAACTACTTTTTTAACTTTGCTGTCCCGGCTGGCTAAAAGCACATTCAACGTTCCGTCCGCATTTACTTTATGGCAAGCCAGAGGATTTTCTATACTGCGTGGGACGCTCGCAAAAGCAGCCAGGTGAAAGACATAGGTGGTATCTTTTGTGAGTTTTTTGAGTAAAGCAAGCTTCGTAACACTACCCTCTATGAAGCTGGCGGTGTTAGCCTTTAATAGGTTTTCTATATTTTCTATCTTGCCGGTAGAGAGGTCGTCAAGGATAACGACTTGATAGCCTCGTTCGATTAACTTCTTAGAGAGATGGGAGCCAATAAAACCGGCGCCGCCGGTAACCAGTGCCTTCTTTATCATGATTATCGCCTGGGTTTGCGGGTCCCGAGAATGGCAACTTCAATCTCTTTACCGCAGTGAGGGCAGGTCACATAGAGGGTGATGGGTTGGTTCATTATTCTTTCAGCGACCGCACTAACCATCGAATCAATGTTATCTAGCCGCTGGTCGAATACGTCCAGCCGTTTCTTAACTTGCTGAACATCAAGTGCCAGTTCTTCGGTCGCTGGGTTGTCTTTGTTTGCCAAAGCAGTCTCCTTAATTGAACCAATTATAAGTGAGAGTTAAGACTATGTCAAAAGTTAGACGGTGTTCGGGGAAAGAAGAGAAGGGGCTTCTGCCCCCTCTCTTAATCTTGTCCTATAGAATTCTGGCTAGACGGTGACCGGCGCCGATAGCTTCCAATATCAAGCCCGGTTCCTTGCAGTCGCCGATGGCGTAAACTTCGGGAGCTTTTCCTTTAAGGCTGTTGAAAAGCTGTGGGTTAGGCAGCCAGGGCATAACCGGTATAATGTTATCGGCTTCCAGGGTCTGCTTCTTACCATCTTTGGTAGTGAAGGTGAGACCTTTATCCGTTACCTCGTTATACTTGACTTCGGTCATTACCGGAACGCCCTTCTTAGCCAGCCAGGCAGCCAAACGCACGTTCCTGACTTTAGGCAGCCGGCTATCATCTATCGTCTTAGCAGTATCTAGGATTGTGACCTGCCGGCCTCTCTTGACTAGGAACTCAGCCATTTCGTGGCTGTGAAGTCCACCATCTACACCCATAACGATTACTCTCTTACCCACCGGCATGTAGAACTTAGTCAACGACCTGAGGGTCTTAGGCCCGAAGAAATCAAGGTAGCCTTTCACTTGGCGGTGCAAGTCGGCGACAGTGAGGATATTCTTGCATTTATCCAGGCCGGGAACCTTCGGAGTATTCGGTGTGCCACCAGTAGCAACGATAATAACGTCCGGTTTAGCCTGTTCAATCATTGCTGCCGTGGCTTCGGTTCCCAGGTTAACTTTGACACCGAGTTTGGGTAGTTGGACGTTGTAGTATTTTAATAGCCCTTCTAGGTCTTCAACTATGAAGCCCTTTATCATATTGGCTAGAACAACCAATCCGCCCAGCTTCTTTCTCTTGTCATAGATCGTCACGTCGTGACCCCGGACGGCCGCGACCCTGGCAGCTTCCATTCCAGCAGGACCAGCACCGATAATCATTATCTTTTTCTTTTTGGAAGCGGGTTTGACGGCGTAATCTTCTTCGAGTCCGGTAGCGCCATTAACTGAGCATTTGATATCCATGCCGTAGTCGACACGCATACCGAAGCATCTCAGGCAGAATATGCAGGGGGTTATATCTTCCATCCTGCCTTCGGCGACTTTGTTGACATACAAGGGGTCGGCGATAAGGCGTCTGCCCAGCCCGATGAAGTCGGCCTTGCCTTCCTGAAGGACCTGTTCGCCGAGAGCGGCATCCAGTTTGCCCACGGTAAATACAGGGACTTTCGTGACCGCTTTCTTGATTGCGGCTGCCACCGAAACAGAAATTCCAGCTGCTTTATGGCTGATGTCGAGCGGTGGCGCAACGGGGTTGGGTGGTTCGGGGTACATAATGGAGTCGGGTAAATGAAGGTCGAAGTAATCGATATAGCCGTAGACGCGGACATTGATGTAAGCGAAGCCTTCTTTTTCGAAGATTTTAGCGAAGCCCTGAGTTTCTTCAAGAGTTAAGCCATCTTTAATCCCGAACTCGGCGCCGTTAATAAGAACGCCCACAGGGACGTCCTTCCCGATGCGCTTCTGCATTTCATCTTTGATTTCAATTACAAACCGTGCCCGGTTCTCCAGGTTCTGGCAGCCATATTCATCCTGGCGACGATTCCAAGCACGGGACAAGAAACTGTTGCCGAGGTGACAGGTAGCGGCATTGATTTCGACGCCATCGAACCCGGCTCTCATATCTCTCTCTGCAACGGTGGCAAATTGTGCGATAATCTCTTTAATTTCCGGGATGGTCAGCTCTTTAGGAACAATCGGGAATTCCGGTCCGCGTAGCTTAAGCTCTTCAAGAGGTATGGCTGAAGCGGAGACTACCGGTGGGAACGTCCGTGGTCGTGTGACCCAGGCACCGCCATGATGATGCTGGGCGAATACAGGGATGTTATATTTGTGTATCATATCGGTCAGTGCCTTGTAACCCGGAATATGCTTCTCTTCCATCCGGTAAATAGTTGTGGCGCCGATGATCATTAGACCGACTCCACCCTTAGCTAAAGCCTCGAAATAAGGCAGTTCCGGTTTGAGTTTTAGCTTAGCTTCCTCGTCTATATAGTCGGTACCGGCAGCGACCCGGATGATGCGGTTCTTAATCTTGAATTTCCCGATAGTCCCCGGTTCGAATAACTTCGTGAATTTTGTGCTTTCAGCCATGCATTTCCTCCATTTCCTTCGTAACGTATTTTATTGTAATCGGACTTAATGAGCTTCGGTTAGCTCGATTAGGACGCCGTGCAGGTCTTTGGGGTGGAATAAAGTGGCTCCCGATGCCATAGTCCCGATTTGCCGGACGCCTTTGGCTTTCATATCGGCGGTGGCTTTGGCAACATTGGGAACTTGCAGAGAAAGGAGCATCATCCCCTCGCCTCTCTGCTCTAGAGTCTTGGCTACCGATGATTCGGGTGTAAGCGGCGTCACTAGTTCGATGCCTTCAGAGGACATCATATTTCTGATGCCGCCTTCCTTAATCACTCTGGGGCCGTCGAATTTTATGCCGAAGAGGTCGGAGAAGAACTTGCCGGCACCTTCGAGGTCTTTTACGAGAATGGCAACGTGGTGAACTTTATCTACTTTCATCGATAATCCTCCAACTTTAATATGGAGGGATGATAGCACTGAAACTTTCGGGTTGTCAACTTTGACGAGCTATCAGCAACCAGCGGTCAGCTATCAGAGAAAAATATCACCAATACTCCTTCGACAAGCTCAGGATAAATACAAATACTACCAATGTCCAATAAAACAATTAAGAAACAAAGGCGAAATGAAGCTAAAAACATTTATTTAATAACCTGAAAATTGAAACAAAGCAGCGTAAAGCAGGGTTGAACCGAGCGTAGTTGTTTTCATTTTCGAGATATAGAAATTTTATTATTAGTGAAACGACACGCCTGAAGGGTGAAAATTTGTGCGTGCTGTCTTTAGTTGAAACAATATGAATCTTCATTTTTTGTTTTCACTCACTCTTATCTCTCCTTCAGGAAGAATCTTCGTTCGACTGAGCTCACGACGAAGTCAGGATGAATCCCACAGGGGAGAGATAATTATTATTATCAAGGAAGTTTTGTCGCTTTTGGAAAATAGTTATCAGTTAACGTTATAAGTTAGCAGCTTAAGATGTTTTAGCCCGGGACATTTAAATTTCGTCACTGGCCTGGCAGTGGCTTGCGTCGCAGAAAGGCTTATTATTACTTTTTCCGCAGCGGCAGAGGGTAACGCGGTTGCGGACTTCATAAACGTAACCGTCCGAGGATTCAATTGGAATACAACCGCGCACCCAAACGGGGCCTTCCATACCCTCTTGAGGGTCTTCGGCAATAACGATAGAAGGCTTGAATTTGGGCTCGATTGCGTTTCCATCTTTGTCCCAGACTACCAGCCGCCCGGAGGGGCAGAGTACTGCTTCTTGCTCGGCAGTCGCTCTAGCCTTCGGATCATCTGATTGTTTGATGAGTTTCCAAATCCCGCCGGCACGGTCGCAAAAGCGGGCAGCAGCACACAATACTGAAGCGTCGGTCAAGTCGATGGTTGGTCCCTCTCTCTTTTTCGCTTGTTCGTGATAAGGCTTATGGCTGGCAGTCTCCGTCCCATCGAAATCTATTGCTTTGTGTGTTCCGTCGCAGAATGGCTTGTTCTTAGACTGCCCGCACCGGCACAGAGAATAGGTTTCCATCTTCGGGTATTGTTTGCCTTCGCGCCATTCATATGAATTCCCTTCTGGGTCGATACCGATAGTCTGTTTTGATAGAGGGACTCCACCGGAAACACAGTAGGGACCATTTTTAGTTATTTTGATTCGCGGGAGAGTGCTATTTGTCTTTTCGTTTTTCTTTTTAGTTGTCATATCTGTCCCTTTCTGGCGTAGTACTTAATGAGGCTTACCATTCGGTATTCTTATCCCGTTTGGCTTTCTGGGCTTTTAATTTGCTTTTAGACAGTGTAACCCAGCTTAAAATGCCGATGGCAGTGATAACGGCTTCTTTTTCTTCGCCGCTGAGTGAGGGCATATCTAACAGGTTTTTCATAATTTCGATTGCTTTCTGGTGTTCCATATAAGCTATTTTTTAAGAGCCAGTATGCCGAGAATAAAGACCGGTATTGAGAAGACCGCCCAGGCGATGTCTTCAAGAACGGTCATTGGAGGCTTTGCCACCAGCCCAGCGGCGCTGAGAATAAAGAGAATGATAACCAGTCCGTTGAAGATAATTGTGTACCAGGCTAACGCATTCATTGCTACCTCCTTTTTAGTTGGTTTTGCCCTAACTAGATCGCTTCGCCTCCGCCTACCCTTCGACAAGCTCAGGGTGAACGGCGGATGGTCTCGCAATGACATTTTGGGGCGAAGCCCCCCTGTAATTGAGTTGTTTATTTTACATATGGTTTCAAAGCAGATGACAATTTATCCGTTGCTTCCTCAATCTTCTTAGAAAAGTCGTCATTTGGGCGAGAATAGATTATCCATTTAAGTTCCCTAAGCCATTTTTGGTCTTTATACGGTATTCCCCTGCGAGCTTCGTCACGCAGGGTATCAAAATAGGATGAAATCGCAGAAGATAATTCAGCCCAACTTTCCTTATACGACTGCACGGCTTCCTTTATAGATTGTACCGAGCCTTCAGTGAGTAATATTTCACATTCCCACTGAGCTTCTATTATTTTATTGAGTCTTTCAGCAATAGGTTTCAGACGACTCCCTCGTGCATACCATTCGTCTAATACTTGGGATACTTCTTCTTTTTCATCTTTTTGCTTTACTCTGTCTGCCCATTAAATAGACTTTATAAAAGGATTTCTAGCATCCTTAAAATATGCTTTTAACTCGAAGCCTAAGAGCATTGTCTTGTGAGCACATTCGAATCTAGCCTTTCCCGTCAGTTCCTTTCTCCAAGTTCTCAGACCTAACCAAGCAAATATGGCAACGGCAATTGCTGATAGGCTTAGGACTACGTCTGATGTGAGTGAAGAAATGTCAGTAGCGTTCATTTGATTCCATCGTTAAGTTAAATCGGGTTTCCTTTTCCACCACTCCGTCGCTTGTTCGTAGGCGTAGGCGATTTGGAGGAGGGTTTCTTCGGAGAAGGGTTTGCCGATTATTTGCATGCCGATGGGCAGGTTTTCGGCGAAGCCGGCGGGTATGGAGATAGCGGGCACACCGGCAATGTTTATGGGCAGGGTGCAAACATCGGATAAATACATCTGGAGGGGGTCGTCCACTTTCTCACCGAGCTTGAAGGGGATGGTGGGGGAAGTTGGCGTTACTAGGGCATCGAACTCCTGGAATACTTTATCGAACTCCTGCCGGATGATGGTGCGGACTTTCTGGGTTTTGAGGTAGTAGGCATCGTAGTAGCCGGCTGAAAGGGCGTAGGTGCCGAGCATAATCCGCCTTTTGACTTCAGGTCCAAATCCAAACTGGCGGGTCTTTTCCATTGCATCCCACATATTTTCGGCTTTCTGGTAGGAAAAGCCGTACTTCACGCCGTCGTAGCGTGCCAGGTTAGCCGAAGCCTCGGAAGGGGCGATGATATAATATACCGACAGGGCATAACGGGTGTGGGGTAGAGAGACCTCGCCAATTTTGGCACCCAATTGTTCTAGCTTATTAATGGCGGTGCGGATTGCCGTGGCAACATCAGCCTGCATACCTTCGACGAAATATTCTTTGGGCACGCCGATTTTGAGTCCTTTGATGTTGGTAGTGAGGCATTTTACATAATCAGGGACTGGATTAGGAGCGGAAGTGGAATCACAGCGGTCGCGGCCGGAGATGGCATTCATTACCAGGGCACAATCGGTAACGTCGCGGGTTAGCGGACCAATCTGGTCGAGCGAACTGGCGAAAGCGACCAGTCCGTAACGGCTGACCCGGCCATAAGTCGGTTTGAGTCCGGTAACGGAGCAAAAGCCAGCCGGCTGGCGGAGGCTGCCGCCGGTATCCGAGCCTAAAGCGAAGATGGCTTCGCCGGCTGCAACCAGTGCCGCCGAACCGCCGCTGCTGCCGCCGGGCACGCGGGATATATCCCAGGGATTATGGGTGGGAAAGAAGGCGGAGTTTTCGGTAGAAGAGCCCATCGCGAATTCATCCATATTGGACTTGCCGATAATAACTGTGCCGCAGTCCTTCAATTTCGATATCACGGTAGCATCATAAGGGGGAATGAAATTTTCCAGCATCTTCGAAGAACAGGTAGTGAGGATTCCTTTCGTACACATATTGTCTTTAATTACTGCCGGGATGCCGGTGAGAGGATTGACGTTGCCTTTAGCCAGAAGCTCATCGGCTTTTCTGGCTTGCTCCAGTGCCGATTCTTCGGTAATCGTGACGAAAGCGTGTATCTTAGGCTCTACCTGACGGATCCGTTCCAGATAGGCTTTAGTTAATTCTACCGAAGAGACCTGTTTATTTTTAAGTAAATTATGAGCTTCGTGAATAGTGAGCCAGTTAAGTTGTTGAACCAACCTTTCCCCCTTAATTTATTTCCATTCTTTCAGTGCATAGGCAAGTTGTTCCGGGTTTTGCGGACTTAGCATAATGGAATAGCCCCGGGTGGTCGGGATATAGACGACTTTCGAAGAATCGGTTACGAAGAGTAAAGCCTTTTCTTTGTTGTTGAGTCGGAACCAGCCCTCCGAGTAACCGGGCAAGCCAATACCGTTGGTTCTCCATCTTGGTTTATATTCACCAAAATTATTAAAATTGAGAGTTCTGACGTTCTCCCGAACGATAATATCCTTGGGTATGAATCTGCCATAGGCGCCGGTTTTTATAGCAAGACCCTGGTCGGTTACTTCGAATTTTCCATTCTTCATCGAGTAGCCGGTAAAAACGAAGAGAGCGAGAAGAAGGACGAGGATCAAGCCGATTGCGGCTAAAAATATGTAGGGCGTCGAGGACGCCGGTGCAATCTCAAAAGTTTTAGTCATTCTATCCTCCTTCATTCTTCCAGAACCACTTTTACCCGGAAGAAACCGCCCTCTTTCTGGGGGGCGTTAGCCAAAACCTCATTCGGGGACAGGGAAGAAGTGACCTCGTCGGCGCTCATTACGTTCTGCAGGGTAATCGATTGGGTGGTGGGGGGAACATTCGTGGTATCTATCTGCTTGAGCTCTTCAAAGTTTTCCAGAATATTAGAAAGCTGGTCACTGAGTCTATCGACATCGGCTTCGGTCAATCCCAGACGAGCCAGCAAGGCGATATGCAGCACTTCTTCACGGCTTAATTTCATAGTGCCTCCTTGATTTAAGAATTATACCACATCTAGCTGTGAGCAAATTAATTAGAAATCCTAAATACGAAACAAATTCAAAAAATCAAATCGTAAATCTTAAATCTATAAATAGCCTGCTCTGCTATAATTAGACTTATGAAGGGAAGGCTTATTTATGCTGTCGTCACCACTCTCCTGGAAGAGGTGGCTCTGGTAGCCGTTGTGCTATGGGTATTGCCGAAGATGGGGATTCGTATCCCTCTCTTAGGGCTTGGAGTTCTGGTGATTCTATGGCTGGCGCTTTCTGTTTTTACTTTTATCGTGGGTAACCGGGCTTTATTGAGAAAGCCGTTGAGTATAACGGATATGACCGGTAGTAAAGGCAAGGTGGTCAGTACGCTGACTCCGGAAGGAATGGTCAGGATTCAAGGCGAGTGCTGGATAGCCAGAGCGTCCGGTGAGAATATAGATGCGGGTGCTGAGATTGTAGTGGTAAAACAGGATGGCCTGAAGCTTATTGTTGAGAAAATAAAAGCGGAATGATTTCTGTTATAGAACTACTCAGGTGATGGCTGACCGCGGTAGACAAAAGAAACGACGAGTAATGCAATCCCGATGACGAGTATGATGATATTAAGTGTAATTAGTGGATTAAGCAGGTCCTTGGAGAACTGGACTACCCAATCGTTTAGTGCTCGCGGGATATCGGGTAGAACCATATATTTATCGGCGAAATAATTACCGACATAGATAAAAATAAGGTCAAAAGCTCCGTATATGATGAAGGTAGTGCCCAGTTCACGGCTGGCGCTTTTTATCTGGCGGTGAATCAGAACGATACCTGCTACCAGCAGTAACATTAAGACAATTAGAATCCAATAGCTCATCTGGGCATAGCTGACATATTGCCTCGCCTGAACCAAAAAGTTTTCAACTTCAGTTATTCCTTTAGTCATGTTGGTCGGCAGGTCTTTCCCGAGAACTGTTTCATTGAGTACAACCGTCGATGGTATCTGAGCCGAAAGTGCTGAGAAGATGAAGTTGATTTGGCGTTCTTGCTCAGCCGGAGGTAATGCGGCAAGCTCCGGCGGCAGCGATTTCATAATCAGTTCCCTGAGTTTGTCTTCAAGGATTGTTTTCACCGGAGATAGTGAAATTGCTACGTTGAAGCTTTGTCTTTCTCCGACGATGTAGTCTAGAACGGGGTCGGCGGCATTGATTGCCTGCTCTTTTATCCAGGGTTCGAGTGCCGGCATAATGTCATCGATAGCATCCGCTAGGTAACTGGGTGGGAAACCAGGAACAGGAGGTACTTTCTTGGCAAGTTCGTTCTTTAGAAATTGTGCGGCTAGTGAGGAGATATCAGCCTTATCGATAATAGAGACGAAGAAGTTTTTGCTCAGTATGGTATTTCTCAGTGTCTTTGCTATTTCCGGGCTTGGCTTCTTGCTAAGTAGATAATCGTAAGTGGAGAAGATGGCGGCATCTAACTGCTCTTTCAGTAAGGGTTCGGCATCATTTATGAGGGATTGGAATTCGGGAGGAATGCCGATTGCCATCTCCTGAACGAGCGATGATGCATCGAGTCTATCGAGTTCGGCAGTAACGAACTTCGGGTTCAGGATGGTCCGGTCTACCATATAGACAAGCCCGAAGGAAGATAAGGAAAGAAACAGTAAAAGCCCGAGTAAGCTTAAAGCCAGACCTTTTAGAAATTTCATGACCGTTGTCTGATAATACCAAGCTGCCTTTTTTTAGTCAATAGTTAATTTGATTTGTTATAATAGATTGGCTAATAACAAAATCCAGAGAGGTGTGATGAGATATAGTCGAGGGTATGGAAGTTTTAATTTAGGTCCTGTCGAGTTCTTAATAATAGCTAACCTTCTCGTTTTTATTGCTACACTATTTAATGGCAATCTTGTTTTCCGTGAACTCGGTCTAAGCACAGCTACGTTTTCACAAAAGCCGTGGACAATAATAACCAGTATGTTTGTCCACGACGGGTTCAATCATATATTTTTCAATATGTTTACTCTTTTCTTCTTCGGGATGTATCTGGTCAGGCTGGTCGGTGAGCGGAATTTTCTACTAATTTATTTTGCCGGCGGGATACTAGGCGGTATTTTCTTTTTATTAATATTGCCACCATCTGTTCCAGCCGTCGGTGCTTCCGGAGCGATTTACTCGCTGGGTGGAGCGCTGGCAGTATTGAGACCAAAGTTACCGGTTTTTATCTTTCCTTTTCCGGTGCCTATTCCTCTGTGGATAGCTGTTATTGGGGGTGCACTGATAATTTCCCCCGGGATAGCCTGGCAAGCTCATCTTGGCGGTCTGGTGCTGGGTCTGGCAGCGGGTTATTACCTAAAACAGAGTGGGCGCTACCGTTGGTGAATTTAGGTGAATGTTGTCGGGAGGGATAAATGTCGGAAAAGATTTTGTTTGAAATGGCCGATGAGATTGGACCACAGACCGTGGTTTATGTTTATGACCCGGAGACTGGTATGAAGGGTGTACTTGTCGTTGACCAGATGGCGACAGGAACTGCCGGCGGCGGTACTAGAATGCTCCCCGATGTCACCGCCGAAGAGATTTTTTGGCTGGCACGGGCAATGACTAACAAGTTCGCCATACTGGATTTCCCGAGAGGTGGTTGTAAGGCGGGTATATTCGGTGACCCTGGTATGCCTAAGAATAAGAAAAAGAAGGTTATGGTTGCCTTCGGCAGGTCGCTCCAGCCTTATCTTAGTTCAAGACAGGTGTCTTTAGCTACGGATATGGGAATAGGTGGAGACGACCTTGCTGCCATTTATGAAGGGGTGGGGATACCGGGACCGGGAAAAGGCTTGTCCGGTCTGGAGAAAGACGGAGAGCCGCTAGAGAACCATCTAACTGGTTTTGGTGTGGTGTCGGCCATTAAGGAAGCCTGTAAAGTTGTCGGTATTAAGGATATGAAAGGTATTACGGTTGCTATCGAGGGGTTTGGGAAAGTGGGTGGCGGTGAAATCCGCTATTGTAATGAGCTTGGAGCTAAGGTAGTCGCCGTATCGAACGTTTATGGAGGTATATACAATAAAAAAGGCTTAGATGTTGAGAAGCTATTGAAGATGCGTAGGGAGCTGGGACAAAAAGCACTTCAGAAATATAAGGATGCTGAGCAGATTGCTCCGGAGGAACTGTATTTCCTGCGAGCTGATGTGATAAGCCCAGGGGCGAGACCGTATGTGGTAACTAAAGACAATGTTCATAAAGTCAAGGCTAAAATAGTATGTGGTGGGGCAAATATTCCCACGACACCCGAAGCCGAAAAGATTCTATTTGAAAGAGGAATACTCAGTGTCCCCGACTTTATTGCTAATTCCGGGGGGACAATAGCGAACATGGTCAATTATCTGGGTGGTGGCGCTGAGCAAGCTTTCAAAGCAATAGAAATGCTTATCAGCCGATTGACCCGAGAGATTACGGCAGAGACATTTAAGACAAAGAAAGATCCCTATACCATTGCTTTGAACATTTGTAAAGAACGGGTTCTTAAGGCAAGAGCACAGACCAAGAAACTTACCTTTGAAGAAACGATGGCAAAAATTAAAGTGCAACTCGGCGTGTTTTAACCACCGCCGGGTTTGACTAGCGGAATTTTTGCCGTGCATAGTGGACAGTTTTCGGGTTTATAAGTTTGAGTTACAGCGCGGTGGCAGGCAAAGAGGGGAACGCCGAAGTCTACTTTTTGCTCGGAGCGGTCGACTAATACAGCGATACCCATAATCTTTCCGCTTTGCTTTTGGACGGCGGCAATAACTTCACGAACCGAGCCGCCGGTGGTAAGGATATCATCTACAATCAGAACCCGTTCACCCGGATTAATGCCGAGGCTACGGCGAAAGACTCTTTCCGTACCTTCTTTCTCGGCAAAAATGCCTCTTACCCCTAACTGGCGTGCGGTCTCGTAAGCTATGATGACACCGCCAGTGGTAGGCCCGGCAACTACTTGAATTATTTCCTTGGTAAAATGGGCGGCAATCATTTTGCAAAGCTGTTCAGTGTAAAAGGGTGATTGCAGGACTTTGAATTTTTCCCAGTAGACAGGTGAGTGCAGTCCTGACGTAAGGACGAAATGACCTTTGAGGACAGCCCCTGACTTGATGAAGATATCTTCGATATTACTGCTCACCATTTTGTCCTCCTTTAATTTGCTGGGAGAGGATAATTAGGTGCCATTCCCCATTCAGCCGGCGGCCAAATTGCAAGCCAGGCTTTGCCGATGATATTCTGGCGTGGGACTGCCCAGCCTTCTCTGGAATCGCCGCTATTGTTGCGGTTATCGCCAAGTACAAAATACTGGTTTTCTGGAATTTTCTGGCTATAGTAATCACGTCTGGCAGGGTCTTTGATATACAGCTCATTTAGTGTTAAGACACTGTTATCCGGTTTATGAATGTAGACTTTTCCATTTTTCAACTCTACCGATTCACCAGGTAATCCTATAACGCGCTTTATGAGCGGGGTCTGGTTCTGGTCGTGAGGTGACGGGGAACGAAAAATGACGATATCGCCTCTTGCCGGCTCGTGGAATTTGTAGACAACCTTATTAATCATCAGATGTTCTCCTGGCGGAAGAGTGGGTTCCATACTGGAGCCGATTACGATAGTGTGCTGGAAGGTAGCTCTTGCCCCGAAAAAGATAACTAATGCCAGCAGTAGAGTTATGAGAGTATCGCGGAAAAATGATTTCATTATTTAAACTCTTATTATATCCTATTAAACTCTGGCTTGTCTTGTCTTGTTACAGGTTTATTCTTAAATATTATCTCAAAAATCTAAAATCTCTCTATGGTTGATTTGACACCTTTAAATAGGGTGATTTAGAATGGCGGTAAGATGGATTACATGAGGCTGGCGCTATCGCTATCCAAGCTGGCATTGGGGCACGTTAGCCCTAATCCGGCGGTCGGTGCGGTGTTGGTCAAGGGTGGTAAAATTATCGGGCAGGGCTATACTCAGCCACCCGGCTCAGCCCACGCCGAAATCGTTGCCTTAGAGCAAGCCGGCGAGAAAGCCCGCGGCAGCACACTGTATGTTACTCTCGAACCGTGCTGTCATTATGGTCGGACCCCACCCTGTACCAAAGCTATCATCAAGGCTGGTGTCAGTAAAGTGCATGCAGCAACGTTAGACCCTAATCCGTTGGTTTCTGGGAAAGGGAGAGCCGAACTGGAGCAGCACGGGGTCGAGGTGCAGGTGGGAGAATGCGAGGAAGAGGCTAAGCAGATAAACGAAGCTTTTTTTAAGTTTATAACCACCGGAATGCCTTTTGTTACCGCTAAGTTTGCTACCAGCCTCGATGGAAAAATTGCCACCAGAAGCGGCGATTCCAAATGGATTAGCGGAGATGAGTCTAGGAGGTATGTCCATTATTTAAGATACGTTGCTGATGCGGTTATGGTTGGAGCTAATACGGTGATAACCGACGACCCTCGTTTAACGGTGCGATGTTGTGGTGAGGTTGGTGGTAGAGCCAAAAAGCAGCCGCTAAGGATAATCGTGGATGGGCGGGGAAGGACCCCACCGGCAGCTCAGTTATTTAATGAGCCAGGGAAGACTTTAGTGGTGCTTGGCACGTCCTTAAAGCCGACAGAGAAAAGAGGTTTTGTTAAATCCGGTGCCGAGCTTTTGGAGCTGTCGTTAAAAGAAGGCGAGGTAGACCTGATAAAGCTCTTCAAAACTTTGGGCGAGCGGGAGATTACCAGTGTTCTTGTGGAGGGTGGCGCAATGCTATTAGGTTCTTTATTCGACTGTAATTTAGTGGATAAGGTGGTTGCTTTTATTGCACCGATAATCATTGGTGGTAAAGACGCTAAAACGAGTGTTGCTGGTAAAGGCGTGGATAAGGTGATAGACTCTAATAAACTGGAGCGAGTGAGTACCGAGAGATTCGGCGACGATGTGATGGTTAGTGGTTACGTTAAGAAACTCTAGAGAATTTTATTCAAGGAACGCAATTGTTTACAGGCATTGTAGAGGAGACAGGTAAGGTTATTCAGGCTGGGGTGGGCAAGCTGGTGATTTCGGCTCGCGATACCCTTAAGGAAATGAAGCCGGGTGATAGCATTTCCGTGAATGGGGTATGCCTGACCATAACCAGTCTTAATTCCAGTTCGTTTTCAGTTGACATAATGGCAGAAACAATAAAGCGAACTAATCTCGGTTTACTTAAAGCCGGAGATAAAGTGGATCTTGAACGTCCGATGGCTCTGGGCAGCCGTTTAGGCGGGCATCTGGTCCAGGGTCATATCGATGATACCGGCAGAGTAGCCTCTATAAAAGGGGAAGGCGACGCGAAATTGATTACCTTTGAGGCTTCTCCTCAAATAATGCGCTACATAGTTGAAAAAGGTTTTATTGCTGTTGACGGTATCAGTCTTACGGTTATAGCTAGAGATGCTAATTCGTTTCAGGTGTCTATCGTTGGGTTCACCCGCGAGCACACTATTTTGGGTGATAGGAAAGTCGGCGACCTGGTTAATATCGAGGTAGACATAATCGGCAAGTATGTGGAACAATTTAATCAAGTCCGCCCGTCAGGTTTGACGATGGAGTTACTGCAAAAGGCTGGTTTCTAGTTCGGGGGAAAAATGAGTTTAACGAGTATTCCTGAAGCCATTGAAGAGATAAAAAAAGGCAGGTTTCTCATCGTAGTCGATGATGAGGATAGAGAGAACGAAGGCGACCTGATAATGGCGGCTGAGAAAGTAACTCCTGAAGCCATTAATTTTATGGCAGTTCATGCCAGGGGATTGATATGCTTACCAGTCATAGGCAAGAGATTGGACGAGCTTGGAATCCCGATGATGGTTCAAAACAATACATCGAAGTATTCAACCGCCTTTACTGTCTCTGTCGAGGCTAAGCACAAAGTAAGTACCGGTATTTCTGCGGCCGATAGGGCTGAGACTGTGAGGACAATGATTGACCCGGCAACCAAACCGGAAGATTTAGTGCAGCCAGGGCATATGTTTCCGTTGCGAGCTCGTGAGGGTGGCGTCTTGGCGCGGGCGGGGCATACCGAGGCAGTAATTGACCTCGCTAGAATGGCTGGATTTTATCCGGCAGGGGTTCTCTGCGAGATTATGAATGAAGATGGCACAATGGCACGAATGCCTCAACTGGAAGTGTTGTCTGAGAAATTTGGTTTAAAAATTGTGTCTATAGCCGACCTCATTGGTTATCGTCGGCGCCATGAAAAACTCGTGAACCGGGTGGCTGAAGCAAAGTTGCCGACCGAATACGGTGAATTTGTGGCTGTTGCTTATAAAAGTGACATCGATCCAGATGAGCACCTCGCTCTGGTGATGGGAGACGTGTCGGGTGAAAAGCCGGTATTAGTCCGCGTCCATAGCGAGTGTCTTACCGGCGATGTCTTTGGCAGCCTTCGCTGTGATTGTGGTGAGCAAATGGATATGGCGATGCAGAGTATTGCCAAAGAAGGTAAAGGAGTCTTCTTGTATATGAGGCAGGAAGGAAGGGGCATCGGCTTCCACAATAAGCTTCGGGCATATGCTCTTCAGGATAAAGGGCTGGATACCGTTGAGGCTAACATTTCGTTAGGATTCGCTCCCGACCTGCGGGACTACGGTATCGGTGCCCAGATTCTGGCTGACCTCGGTTTGCATAAGATTCGCTTGCTGACTAATAATCCCAAAAAAGTAATCGGGCTGGAAGGTTATGGTTTGAAGGTTGTGGAAACAGTGCCTATTGTTTGCCCGCCTAATCCTCATAACCGCCAATATTTGAAGACTAAAAGAGAAAAATTAGGTCATCTTATAGAAATACCTGACAAATAAGGAGGCAGTAATGGGCAAGACATTCGAAGGCGTTTTGATTGGGAAAGGGTTGAAGTTCGGGGTGGTAGCTTCTCGGTTTAATGAGTTTATTACCAATAAGTTACTTGAGGGAGCACAGGATGCCTTACTCCGTCACGGTGTCAATCAGGAGGATATCGATATTGCGTGGGTGCCCGGCTCTTTTGAGATTCCTCTAGCCGCCAATAAATTAGCCAAAAGTAAGAAGTATGATGCTGTAATCTGCCTGGGTGCATTAATCCGTGGTGCCACGCCTCATTTTGACTATCTTGCTGCTGAAGTGACCAAGGGTATTGCTAAGATTGGTTTGGACACGGGCCTACCGATTAGTTATGGCGTCATTACCGCCGATACTTTGGAGCAAGCGATTGAGCGGGCGGGTACTAAAGCCGGTAATAAAGGCTTCGATGCGGCTGTAACTGCCATCGAAATGGCTAATTTACTGAAGGGTATTTAAACCAGAACCTGGCATATCACTTAATTTATCAGCAGCCCGCCGCTGTGACTTTGTAAATTACGTCGCCTCTCCTGACGCGGTCTTTGACTTTGATGCCGACGGCGTCTCCGGGTTTAGCTTGCTGGACGTTTAGGTTGTTAATCTGCATCGATTGCACCACGAATTCCATATCGGTGGTATGGCCCTTAATATGAATGGTGTCTCCCACTTTCAGGGGTGCGGTCAAAGCGATGCCGGCGACTACCGGTTTGGCGAAGAAATCCGATACTGTTCCAATTTGTTCCTCAGCCATTGGACACCTCCTTTGGATTAGTATATGGTATCTTCCTAGCCAAATCAAGGGGGTGTTAGTCTGCAGTCTAAAGTATATATTATAGCGTCTTGACAAAAATTAGAGTCAGTTGTAACATTTGACACAATATCTTTCCAGAAACGACCAATCATCACAAACTTCTTATCGCATAGTTATTTTCACCGTAGAGAAATAGCTTTCAAATAGCAAACTAAAAGACCGAGGGTAGTCGTCCGGATATGCTGCAATGAATATTAAGAATTTGACGCAGATGGTGGTTAAGGTTTTCTATTCAGTAACCAATGTAATTGTCTGGATAGGGTATATAGCACTTGCGTTAATCGTTCTTACAGTTTTTATAGACGTAGGCGGACGCTATCTTCTTAATAAGCCTTTGACGGGCGCTTACGATC
This sequence comes from Chloroflexota bacterium, assembly GCA_043804635.1. Taxonomy (GTDB): domain Bacteria; phylum Chloroflexota; class Dehalococcoidia; order Dehalococcoidales; family UBA2162; genus JAZDIU01. The sequence goes on along the minus strand of JAZDIU010000031.1, from coordinate 1,731 downwards.
TTGTTATCTTAGCCATGACCGTTTTGGGTGGCCTGGCAATTATGTATACCACGGTTAAGCGTGGACACGTAGGTGTAGACCTGCTCGTTGTCCGCTTCTCAAAACGCGCTCAAATAATAATGCAAATTATTACCTCATTGCTGGGAGTTGCCGTCTGGGCGGTGCTGACTTATGAAGCCTACCTACGTGCGATGGTCATAATGAAGTCATCCCTAACTATGGCTATTCTCCATGTTAGTCCGGGACCGTTCTTGATTGCAGCTATAGTCGGCGTATTTTTATCTTGCATCGCATCGTTGATACAGGCCTTCAACCCTGAAGGAATGCAACAAAAACCAGAAGGCGATGAGAAGGGATTCTCGGAATGAGCCCTGAAATAGTAGGTCTGGGAACAATCAGTGCCCTGCTACTTCTTTTGTTCCTTAATATTCCCGTCGCACTCTGCTTGATACTGACTGGGCTTGTTGGCTATATTTTAATAAACGGAGTGTCTCAAGCCTCTTTCTATATGACGGGACTCTGGTTCGCTTCCAGTATCAGCGATTATACCATCGCTGTCTTGCCCGTATTTTTGCTTATGGGTGAGTTTGCCGATACTTCAGGAATGATGCGGGATGCCTTCCGAGCCACCAATATCTGGCTTGGGAATCTTCGTGGCGGTCTGGCAATGGCAAGTATTCTGGGAGCTGCCGCCTTTTCTGCTGTGAGCGGTTCGAGTATGGCTTGTGCTGCCCTTATGGCACGGGTGGCTCTACCTCAGTTGCTTGAATATAAATATGACCCGGCTCTGGCTACCGGTGCCCTTTGCGCTGGCGGTACTCTTGGCAACCTTGTTCCACCTGGTATCCTCCTGGTTTTTTACGCCATCCTGGTCGAAATTTCTTTAGGTCAGCTTTTTATAGCCTGTTTGCTTCCAGGAGTTCTGCTTACCTTAATGTATATGGTTCAAATTTACATACAATGCAGAATAGACCCTACAAAGGGTCCTCCAGCCGCAAGCACCACCTGGAAAGAAAAACTGGTTGCGAGTAAGTATATGCTTGGCGTAGCGATAGTCTTCGTCATGGTGATGGGAGGCATCCAGTTCGGTGTATTCACTCCTAACGAAGCGGCATCAATAGGTACGGTAATAACATTTATCTATGCGGTTATCAAAAAGACGGTGAATGGACAAGCGCTGATACAGTCATTTAAAAACACTATTATTACTACCGGCATGATTTGCGCCGTTATCATTGGCGCCAATGTTTTTGCTAACGCCATGGCGATTTCCCAATTACCCCAGATGCTGGCTGTCTGGATAACGGACCTCCATCTCTCGGCATTAGGTCTTGTAATTTTGATGATGATTATCTATTCCTTTTTGGGTACGGCTCTTAGCTCCTTAACAATGATATTGCTAACTATGCCTATTTTCCTGCCTGTCCTCGATGCTTACGATATAAATCTCGTGTGGTTTGGGGTGCTTGCCATTGTTCAGATGGAACTAGCGAATCTCTCACCGCCAGTGGGTATAAACCTTTTTGTCGTCGCTAATATAGCCAAGCCAAAAGGTATTTCGATGGGCACCGTATTCCGGGGCTCGCTTCCTTTCTGCGTGACCATGCTGGTGTTTAATATCGTGCTAATCATCTTCCCTCAAATTTCACTGTTCCTGGTAACTCGGATGGGAACGTAAAGAATGCCAGCATTAACAAGTCTGCCACCCAATGGGAAAAATACGCAGGTCTT
>JAZDIU010000030.1:0-28750 GCA_043804635.1 Chloroflexota bacterium | reverse complement strand
GCCCAGCAGGCTCCGGTATCCCCGCTCCCTGATTACATCGACACTGATACCACTGCCCTCAGTGAGATGGCGGGAATGATCGGCGAGGAGCTCCGGGACAGCTTCCGAAAAGACGGAATTGGCGTCACTTTTTTGGTGCATGTTCTTTACCTAACTGGTTTTTTTAGCAGCCGCAATAGCGGTCGACAGACTGACAAAAGTGAGAAAGCATCTCCACGGTGAACTTTGCCGGCGGTTCCGGCGGGTCGAAATCCTTGAGTCTGGCCATTGTCTGGTGATTCTTTTCAAACCACCTGGTTATCTGGAAGTCCTGGATATCGTGGCGATATATTCGGCTCTTCGCCCTTGCCCATAGGTCGATGAGGTTCTCCTCCTTGTTTTGAACATGTTGAGGTACGTCAGTATTTACCCGGACTTGCTTTGGAAACAGATCATCTGGCGCTTCGCTGTCGGGCGGCGGGAGCAACGCCCTCCCCCGTGGTACCTGAGAGAATTTCTGAGCGTCAACCAGGGATAAATAGCAGGTAAGCTTCAAAACATAAGCTACCTTGTCATATCCGTCCGGCTGCACCGACTGCTCGATGAGTTGCAGAGACAGGGGTATCATCGAGACACGCTGACAAACACTGTCGATAAGAGTAAGCATCGCGTTGACATTCTTCATCGAGTGATAGGAGCTCGTATCCAGCTGGTAAACGCCGAAACCGGGACAGTCCGGCAGGAGGAACTGGAGATTCATAACTCGGCGACAATAACCACGCCGATGACAGAGACACCTGGAGGGGTTACACGGTATCTCCATCAGTTTTGATGTTGTTTCGCCTATTGAGTCGGCTTCTCTGGATATCGTCTCCACCTTGGCCAGCGCCGTCTCGCCATCCCCCCGGCAGAGGAGGTGCCCTGAATCCGAGTAGCAACGGAGATACTGGCTGGCCCACTGCTCTCTGTCCTCGGTGGGGAACATAATGCGAAGCTCCCTTGGCTTTTCGCCGAAGACCTTTTTCACCTCGTCAGGACAAACGAGGTAATCCGTAGGTGTAGGGTATATATTTCCATCAGCATCCTCTACTTTGATTCCCAGTCTTATCTTTCCCAGACAGGGCAGCCTTACAATCTCGGATATTCCTTTTATCGGTGACATATCTTCCCCCTTCTTTAGATTCTTTGGTATCATCTTTTTCGTGATTACCTATCAATCCCTCACTTCGCCCTACCTCCATGACAAGCTTGATGAGGCTCCTCAGCCTTTGGTCTACAGCCGGCGGACCGTCAAAGGGAGCACTCCGGTAGGTTATCCCGTTTCTCACGCAAATTATCCTGCCGTCCTTCTTCATGACGTATTTCCGTCACGGCTTATGGTTAACCGTATTACTATCAGGAGGTATAAAAAAATAGCGGGCTACGGCACGTCTGACCAGGGTACTGACATCGGTCCGCTCCATCGCGGCCAATTTCTTCAGCTCTTTGTAGTCGGCCCGGGGAAAGAGCACTCTGATGGAAACCTTATTCTGTCTAGGCGTATCAGGTTTACAAATATCCATTGATGACCTCCTGCGTTATATAGTAATGATATTACGATTTAATGACCGCACTGTCAAGGCAGTTATGTCGCCATATTATTACCACCAGCAAGCTTGATATTACGCTCACTTTGGTCTAGAACTACCGGTAGATGAGGTGACAATGAGCGCTTGACAAGCCTGAGTAGTGGTGATATTATTACCATATTGCACAGTTTCGAGAGGAGCAAATAGTAATGACAGTAACCCTGGCCAAGTTAATCCGAGCCGCCCGAAAGCGCCTGGGTGAAGTGACGCAAGGCGACCTCGGCAAGGCAGCCGGCACCAGTCTGGAGAATGTAACTGCTATTGAGAACGGGCGTAACCTTCAGCCCAGCCCGGAACTTATTGCCGGGCTTTCCGCAGCACTGGATCTGCCAGTAGAAGATATTTACGCGGCTATAGCCGGTACCCTGGAAGACTTCCCCTGGGATAAGTCCAGAGAGATCGACCTGAGGGACGCTGAGCTGGAACTTATGTTCCGGCAGGTAGACGGCCTGTTAGAAGGGGATGCTAAAGATAGGGTCAAGTCCTTCATCCGCTTTACTCTTAATGAAGAGAGGCGGAAAATACGCAGAGAGATGGATGAGAAGAGGCGGAGCAAGTAGGATGCGCGTGAATTTTGAGAGGTGCGTTTATGGACAATCAGGTTGTAGAAAAGGCAAAGGAATTGCTTCGACGTTACCCCCAGTTTTCCTTTCCTCTGGATATAGAAGAGTTGGTGACTGAAGTAGGCTGTGAATTGATTGAATGGAAATTCCTTTCTCCTGTAAAAGAAGTGAAGCATGGTCGCTGGATCGGCATCGCTGAAGGCCTTGAGCGGAATGAGCAGAGATACCTTGCCGCCCATGCCCTGGGACATCATCTGCTACATTGCGGTAACCAGCTTTGGTTTCGGGACTGGCAGGAAACGAGCGTGGTCAAACAGGAGAGGGAGGCGGACGAGTTCGCTGCACATATCTTGATGCCCGCGCCAGAGTTGGCCAGGGTGATTACACTGTCAGTCTGGGAACTGGCGGATTACTTCGATGTGCCTGAAGAATTGGCATATCAACGGGTCAACGAGTACGCGACTCAAGAAGAAATGGAGCGGTGGAATGAAGCGTATGTTGAATGAATTCCTGATTTCAGAGGAAGAGCTTAGAAGCTCCATAGACGCTAAGTCGGGATGATGTTATGGAGACCATAAAAGAGGCAGTCAGGCTAACGCCAATGGTGGTCCAAATCATGAGACCTCACATACAGGACGATAAGGCTTATGTGTTAGGTCGTTATTTAACCGGCCAAACTAGCCATCCCACCCGCAAAAGGAGGAAGCCCGTGGATAACTTAAGGGATTTTGCCAGGCAGTGGAAAGAGGTACTGGTGAAGCTTACCATGTCCCACACCAAAGAAGGCATTGACCAGGCTGACTATAAGATGGACGACCTTTTTAACGGATTAATCGCCATGCCAATAAAGCAGGTAAGGGAGTTTTATGATTTGCTCCTGGCCGAACTCAAAAGCGATGAAAACGTGCCCTATTTCATCTGGAAAACGATTGAGGCATGGAAGGAGAAGGCGGTGGGGGTAAGCCAGGAGACCGAAGCGAAGATGCTGCAGGCTGAACTTGCCGGGGAGTTGGCGAACATATTGGAGCCGGATTTGAAGCCGCAATTGAAACAGGCGCTGGCTGATTCCCTGAAGTGGAAGTCGTCCGAGGTGCTGGAGAAAATACGCGGGGTGGTTAGTACCGGCAGCAGACCCAGCCTCAGAGGACGAGAGTCGTGCCTGTTCCTAGAGGTCGATGGGGAAGAGTTCATGCTTTAGCAAGCCTTGGAGAATGTCAGGAGGACTTAAATGGAGAAAGAGACAGGTAAGAGATACTGTATATATGCCCGGGTATCCACTGACGAGCAAGCCGAAAGGGACCTTTCGATTCCTTTCCAGTTGGAGAGATGTCGCTATCACGCACAGGGTAAGGGTGGTGAAGTGGTTAGAGAGTTCGTGGATGCCGGAGAAAGCGCCCGGACTGATAAGAGGCCTGAATTTCAGAAGATGATTGATGCCGCCAGGAGCAAAGAGTTTGACGTAATACTTGTACACAAGTTTGACCGGTTCGCACGCAATGACTATGACTTCATCATCTATGAGAAGGAGCTCGAGGAACTGGGGATAATCGTAGAAAGCTTGAGTGAACCTGGCGACGCTTCAACTCCGGCTGGCTATATCGGACGCCGTATGATGCAGGTGATAAGCACCTGGTACTCTAAGAACCTGGCCATGGAAACTAAAAAGGGAATCGAGAAGAAGGTAGAAAATGGTGGTTGGCCCAGACTGGCGCCTCTGGGCTATGTTAATAAGCGCGACAAAAGCAAGGCATGGGTAGAAGTGGAACCCCAGGTAGGTCCGCAAATCACGAAAGCCTTTGAAGAAATCACGACCGGCAGTTGGACGCTGAAAGAATGGGCTGAGCATGCTTACGGCGTCGGATATCGCGGCCGCAAGGGCAACAGGCTGCCGGTCAGCTCATGGAGCCACATCTTTAACAATCGCTTTTACGTGGGGGAAGTCTACCTACGCAGAGGGGATGTTCCTACCAGAGGTATTCATCAGCCGTTGGTAGACCCGGATACTTTTGCCCTGGTTCAGGAGGTGCTGAGAAAACATGATAATTACAAACAGCGTACCCAGCGTCATAAGTACCTCCTTCAGGGGCTATTACATTCGGTCGAGACACTGGGTCCTTGTCAGGTTGAAACCCATCCCAAGAAGAAAATAAGCTACTATCGTAGCAAGGGACAGGTGGACGGGAAACAACTTTTTTACAATACCAAGGTCATTGATCCCCAGGTGTCGGAGATTATGCAACACCTTACGATTACTGACGAAGCGGTGCCCGTACTGGAAAGGGAACTCACAACGTGGTTTGCTAATGAGGGTAATAGCGACCAGGAACTGAAGAACGCTGAGTCCAGGCTGATAAAGCTACATCAGATGGAGAAAAATCTTCAGAGATTAGCCATGGAGGAAGGCATCTCCTTTACAGATTTCAGGGAACATCGGGATGAAATTGAGGCGGAACGAGCCCGGTTAAACGATTTGATCGAAATAGTTAAGTCCAGACGTAACCTGGTTAGAGCCGATTTCAACCTGGCCCTGCACTTGGCGAAGCAACTGGGTTTTCTTTTTGAGAAGGGGACTTTCGCCGAAAAAAGGCTGCTATGTGAAGTCGTTTTCAAGCGTGTATACATAGAGGATGGCAGGCTAATCAAAAATCCCGAACTTAACTCGCCGTTCGGGCTTATTTCCTCTCTAGCAAGTGGTTCGGGATGCTTCCAACTTGGTAGAGCAAGTTGGATTCGAACCACCAATAATGCCATTTAATTCGCCCCATGATAAGACCCCAAGACTTTGAGGAAGAGGTTAGAATCCTCGCTTTTACTTTCAGGTATCTTCCCGTCGTTTCGCCCGCTCATAATCTGCGGTTGTATTAATATCCAGGAGCACTTCTTCGGATGGCATTTCTAATCGTTTTACCTCTCTACCTGGCCGGTTGATTACTGCCCTGAGTCCGGCTTGTTCTTCGGTAATTGCCATTAGTTCCGGAATCAGGGAGGCGGAAAAGATGGGGGGATGCCCACCTTTACCGCGGTATTCCGGGATGGTGATTAGTGCTTTAGTTTTCTGATGATGTTTCAGAAGGGCTTTCAAAGTCGCTGCTGAGCGGGGCTGGTCGACGCCTAGTATTAAAATAGTATCACTAGCCGGGTTGATTACTTTGAGTCCTGCTTTTATCGAGGTAGTCTTGCCCTGTCGATAATGGGGGTTGCGAACCACTTTTATCTGCGGCGTTGTCTCAATCAGGGGTGATAGTTTGTCTGCCTGATGTCCCAGGACGACGATAATTTCAGTCACGCCGGCTTTAATGAGGGCGTTAATCTGATGCTGAAGCAGAGTTTTCCCCTGCCAGGGGAGGAGAGCTTTCAATTTGCCCAACCGAGTGGATTCGCCCGCTGCTAAGAGGATTGCCGATATCATTGCTAAGATTCCTTTAGTTAGGGTGTATTGGAAGTCATTCTGAGGAGTACATTCGCTTCGCTCAGTATAAAGTCCACGACGAAGAATCCCCTCCACCCCGATACCCTTCGCTACGCTCAGGGCGACATATGTATGGTACTTTTAATCAAGACTCCTTTAACTTCATTGGCTGGCCGCTGCCACCATGACGGAACATAATCATTTCGCCGATAATACTAATGGCAATCTCTTCAGGAGTGACCGCACCGATGCTCAGTCCGATGGGAGCGTGGACTACCTTAATCCTTTCTTCGGGAATACCCTGCTTTAGAAGCTCCTTGAAGATAAGGGCGGTCTTGCGTTGAGAGCCGACCATTCCCGCATAGCCGGCCGGACTTTTCACGGCTGCCTCAAGAGCAATGAGGTCGAACTTATGGCCGGCGGTAGCGACTACGATAAACGTGTTAGTGTTTACGGCCAGCTTTGTCAATCCGGTTGAGAAATCGGTAAATACAACCGTTTCAGCCTCAGGGAAACGCTCTTTAGTGGCGAACTGCGGGCGGTTATCAATAATGCAAATACGGAAGCCCACTATTTTGGCGACCGAAGCCAGAGCTTTAGCGATGTGTCCGCCACCCATAACTACTAAAGTGGGGATAGTGGTGAAACCTTCGACAAAAATTTCAGTGCCGTCTCCCGCCGAGAGGTACTCGGACTTTCCATAGTCGATAACACGGCGAGCGGCTTCCCGTGCCAGTTCTTCCAGCGCTGGATTTTCCAGGGAGCCGGCAATTGTATTATCCTTACGGATGAGAAATTTAGAACCGAGGTTACTGCTGGCAGGTGTTTTGACTACAGTAGCCAGGGCTACCGGATTTTCTCCACGATAGGCACTCAGTATCTCCCTAGCATAAGGGAAAAAATCTTCCGCTTTTCGGATGGGCTCGAGAAAAAAGCTCATAGTACCGCCGCAGATTAATCCATCCTGAACAGCGAGTTCTTCGGTAAGCTCGTATTCACAATATTGGGGCGGACCGCCTGATTCAAGAAGCTGTTTGGCTGTTTCCCATATTTCGGCTTCCACACATCCGCCGCCGATGGTCCCGACGATAGTACCATCGCTTCGCACCAGAAGCTTAGCCCCGGGTTTCTGTGGAGTGGAGCCCCGGGTTTGGATGAGAGTAGCTAAGACACATTTCTCCCCTCGCTCAAGGGCTTTTATAGATTCTTCAATTACTTTATCCATCGATTAGGTTTCACCCTCACTCCTTCGACTTCGCTCAGGACAAGCTTAGTCCTCTCCCCTAAAGGGAGAAGGGATAGGGAAATCCTCCTTACTCCACCTTTTTTGAAAGGGGAGAATATTTTTCCTGGGCAATAATGGCGGCGCCTAAAGCGGTGACGATCTGGGGGTGGGGAGGCACCAGTAGTTGTATTCGTAAATTTTCCTCCAGACTTTTTATCAATCCAACGTCGAGGCTGCCGCCCCCGCTCACGGCACACCGCTCCTGTAATCCGACCTTAGCTGCCAGAGAAGAGACTTTATTTGCCAGCGATTTATGGACACCGGCCAAAATATCTTCCTTAGAAAAGCCTTCGGACACTCTGGTGATAGCCTCCGTTTCTCCGAAGACGGCACAGCCCGTCCCGAAGACAATGGGATTCCTGGACTTTAAAGAAAGCGGGCCGATTTCTTTAATATCAATCCGCAGAACATTAGCCATTACCTGAAGGAACCAGGCACTGCCGGCGGCACACTTTTCGCTTACGGCGAAGTCGACCACAAGCCCATTCTCATCTAACCGGATTACCTCACTCGATTGCGCACCCATGTTAACAGCCGTCCTTACCGCAGGAAAAGTTGCCCTAATTCCCTTGGCGCAGCAGATTATATCAGAGACTTCCTGATTGGCGGAGTCGACGTTACCGGCGCCGCAACCGGTAGCGACAATATAGCTCACGTCTCCGGAAGATATGCCAGCCTCATACAGGAGTTTCTGCTTTAAGGTTTGTGCCGATGTCTTATAGTTAGTCCCGGAAGGAATCAGATGACGAGCTTTTACCCCGCCATCCTCGGTTATGACCCCTTTGCTGGTTACCGAGCCGATATCTATACCAATAAACCAAGCCATATTTTACTCACGATTAGAGAAGAAAGTGGCTTCTTCCAGACGCCGCTCTTTCTTCGATATATCCTCACCGCTTTTCAGTCTTTCCAGGGCAAAATCCTTAGCCAGCATTGCGGCACCTAAGGCACCACTGATAAGCGGGTCGGCAGGGACGAATACCTCACGTGCTAGTCTTTCTCTTATCGCCTTAACCACTCCGATATTTTTGGCTACGCCCCCGGTTAGCACTACATCGGGTTCTATATTCAGCCGCTTTATCATTGTTACCACCCTGCTAGCAATGGCATCGTGGAGTCCGGCTAAAATATCTTCCAGAGTTATTCCTTCTGATAGGCGCAATATTATTTCCTGCTGAGCGAAAAGCGTACAAGTGTTGTTAATCGTCGCTTTATTTTGAGATTTCAACGAAATTTCTCCGAGGTCTTCGATTTTAAGACCAAGGGAATCGGCGACGACTTCCAGGAACCTGCCTGTCCCCGCCGCACACTTATCATTCATAACAAAGTCTACCAGCTTACCATTATTGATTTTGAGACCTTTGACATCCTGTCCGCCAATATCGATGGCAGTCTTAACCTTAGGGAAAAAATAAGTCACTCCTTTAGCGTGGCAGGAGAGCTCTGTTACCTGGCGGTCGGCAAAGGGGACATTAAACCGTCCGTAGCCGGTGGCTACTACATAGGCGATATCTTCGATGGACAGACTTGGTGGCTCCAGAGCCTCTTTCATTACCTGATTGGCTAGTCGGCGATGTTCGGCGCCGGTGTGACCGATGACACGGGAGCAAATTTTTCCTTCCTCATTGACAATGGCGACCTTGGTCATTGTCGAGCCAATGTCTATCCCGGCGAAATATAATTTCATTTGGCTAGTAGTAAATCCTATCCCCTTAATCCCCTTCCCCTTCAAAGGGGAAGGGGAAAGAATTTTAAAATGAGGGGGCTACGCCCCCTCAAACTCCCCTGATATGGGTCTCACCTCTTTCCCCCCTCTCCGTTTATGGAAAGGGGGAGTAATTTTTCAAAGAGAGGATCTTCCCTCTTCTTAAACCAAATAATACGGGAGAATTTTTAGGCAATTATTTCCAGTAAGGCTTGAACTCTCGTTTTCAGGGGAGCTAAGGCGCCTTCTGTATAATCGTGTTCAATATAAGTATTAGGCAGATTGAGACTATCTAAATAAAACTTGACCTCCGGCACTTCAAAGCCATGGCAATCACAGTACTTTACCGATTGGAGAATTACGCCGTTGACGTTCCATTCCCGAATAAAATTTTTCAGATAGCCGAACCGGTTTTCGAGGTCAGCCATATGGTCTTTCCTGGCTTCACCGTAAACTGCCTCGATAAAAGTTCTGGGGCATTTGAGGTCGGCGAGGTAGTGTTTTGCCAAGCCCTCGAGGGGGTCTTTGGTCAGTTTCACATCGTCCCAGTAAGCCCTGGTGCCGACGCAGGTATCATCGATAACTACATCAGCTCCGGCACTTTCAATCATTTCAATTAAAGACTTATCGTCGATGACGGTGCCCCAGACAAGAAGCCGGGCAGCTTTCTTCTGAGAACTATTTGCCGGCTTTTTGACTTCGGTTATTACTTCTCTTAATAGCTTGTTTCCTTCCCGGACGGGAATGCTCATTATAGCCTTGATAACAAGAAGGGTATCTACTCCTGAGATTAGCGGCGGGTCCGATTTTTTAAGTTCATATAATTCCCTGACCAGGGCACGCTGCTCGTTATGCAATTTTATTGCTTTATTAAGTTTTTGGTTCGTCAATTTTTCACCGGCGAACGACTCCAGAGTCTTTCGCAAGGTATCCAGTTCATTACGGAAAAGGTCTTGTGATTCACGGTGTATCGACGGGGGTATATCTATGAAATGGAAGTAAGGGTGCTTTATCGAACGTTCCCAAACGTGGGCGGTTTTTTCGATGGCATCACAGGTATGAGCCGCCACCATACCATCGATGAAATCATATTTCCCTTTCATTCCCAGGTCGAAACAGCTACGTACGAATGGGCAGAAAGATACGGGCAAACCTTTGTCTGCCTCGGTGACCGATTCCTGAATGTCACCGAATATTCTGTAGGGGACCAGACCGAGAGCGGTCATCATTTCTAACGGAGGGTAAATACACAGATAACCGATTATCTTTTTACCAAGATTCCTAAGCTCTTTAACACGACGGGAACGGTCCTGGTTAATTTCCTTAACTCGAGTCAGTCCTTTGCTTGCCTGGGTCATTCAGTCCTCCTTGCGAGTAGTAAAATCGTGTTCACCAATCCAGACCCCTCTTTTTCCTTTCCTCTTTATAGTGGTCCATCGTCTGTTCGAACGGTTCGGCTTTATTAAGAGCATCTACGGGGTCGAACAGCCTGAGGTCGACTAAATCTCCTTCAATCATCAATGAGGGGATAGACAGTTTCTGTAATAACATTTCCCGGACAGTCGGTAAATGATTGGAGGCGCTGCGACAGGTGATAAGCGGGTGGAAAAACGCACCATCGATTTTCCAGTCCCGGCCGTAGGCGAAATGAGGGTAAGCATGGTAGCCATAAGTCTCACCTTCTTTTAGAGCATCCTGATAATAGCCGACATTAAATTGAAGGCAGAACCGGGCGAGACGTTCCAGAGGGTCGCTGATTTTAGTTAAATCTATTGGAATCGGTGGATGATAACCCCAGCTCTCGATGACGAAGTTCCAGCCTCTCTCGGCTAGTTTGTCAAAAAAGCCCAGGGTATGCCACGGAGGAATCTCGCTGAACATCAGGCGGTATTTCTCTTCACTCAATATGCCTGATACGTGGTTATCGACTCTTTCCTTTACTTCGTTATACAGGTCCTGGTAGCATTTGAGCGTGTCTTTAAGGTCACCCAGCAGGAAGAGGGCAGGGGTCATTGCGCTCCAGAAGTCTCGGGAATGCACCGGACAGGGCTTAACTTTACGCAGTTCATTAGCGTTATGCCATACCCGGCAAATTTGCTCGGTCAGAGTTATCATCTCATCCAACCGGTCCCAATCCATCTTCTTACCCAGGAGACGCTCGAGGAAAGTAATGAACTCTCTCAATTCGCTAACCACGAAGCCAACATAGCGGTCATAGACGCCCTCGAGAAACAGTTCCTTTACCCCAGGAATAGGCATTTCCAGAAGCCAGACCGGGGTATTCATATAGAGTCCGAGGGACTGAAACCATTTATATCTGGCGTCGCAGATAACATTCGAAGCCAGAAGTAGGACCGGTCTGGGCATTCCGCCCATAGGCGCTTCTGGTGGTATTTCGCCTTTCAGCTCCTTCATCATCCGAGATGCGTAGCCGAAAGAGTTCCGACTATAGCCGCAGAGATGCGTGGGAAAACCATCGGTATCGGCTCTGTCTAGATAAGTTGGAGCCACTCCCTGTGCGGCGCATACCGCACCAAAATTTTCGGGGTAGACCATTTCCAGGTCCATTGCCTTCATAATGACATCGCCTTCCCACCAGTTAAGCATGGACCAAACCGTGGGTTTTCCGGATTTCATAGCCTCGACGCTTCGCTTGTAGCTTTCGTCAACCTTTGCCCGCAGGGAGTACATTGTTTTTAACCGGTTTATGGGTCTCTTTTTTCCTTCCTTTATTGTCATATGTGTTTTCCTTTCACTAAAAATTCGGTCTATAAAATTATTATTTGGGGAAGTTCGCTTATATTTATGGACCGAGTCCTTTTCAATTTTGAGTATAGCATATACAAAGCTAAATTTTCCTCTTTTTCACTGTTGCATATCGTTTGACAGGCGAGTATTATATAGGCGGTTTAGAAAATCGACCCATTTATTTAATAGCTTTTTAAAAATAACAATAATGAGGAGGTGAACGGTTAGGAAATACTAAAAAACGAAACTACTTTTAGAAGATAATTTTTAAGGAGGAAATAATGGCGAAAAAATTTTATGATTTAACTGTGCCGGTAGGGTTTATGACCCCCGACTGGATGGGTCATGAGGCCGCGGGGGACAGGCATATGGAGCGCGTTCACCGGCATGAAGTCCCGATTGCACCCGGCGTAAGCAGACAGATAAGCGTTTACCTTGGAATCTGGCACAAAGGGACCCATTTCGACGGACAAACTCATCACGTAGAGGGTGGGATATCCTCTGATAGAATGCCGCTCGAGAGCTTCTACGGGACGGGTGTAATCCTGGATTTCCGGTATATGAAAAAGTGGGACATCGTCACCGCGAAGGACCTGGAGAATGCCAAGCCTAAAGTCCAACCGGGGGATGTCGTACTGATGAATACCGGCTGGCACCACTATTGGAGGGTCAATGACTATATTTACTATAACCACTATCCTGGAATGTATACCGAAGCCGGTGAGTGGTTGCTAAAGAAAAAGGTCAAGATGCTGGGCGGCACCTGGGGCGCTACCGACTCCTGTCTAGCCCATTATCCGCTCAGGCATATGTATCCGAATCTGTACGCAGAGTATGTCAAGGAAACAGGCAAGGACCCGGACAAGGAGTTTCCTGATTACGAGCCATGTCATCAAATCTGCTCCACGAATATGATTCCAGCCTTAGAGAATGTGGGAGGGGATATCGATAAGGTTACCGGAAAGCGCTGCACAATTGCTGCCTTCCCATTTAGACTCCCCGATGCTGGTCACATGGTGAGAGTGGTAGCGATTGTCGATGAGTAGAGAAGGAGGTTAATATGACGCTGAAAATTATTGATTTATCCCAACTTATCTGGCACGGTTCTGCTATGTGGCCCAGGCTCGTAAGCGATATTCAGATACGGGGACGTTCTTTCGGAGGAATACGCTCGACAGGCTGGCAAGGACAGAATCATCCCGGTTGGTTCGATTTCGGACAGCCATATCCTTACAACGAGCATGCACCGGGGCAGCTTGCCGGCGGGTGGGTGGGCCATCTGCACGCCGGTACGCACGTCGAAGCTCCTAAATACTGCATACCTGAGGGAATTACTGCGGACAAAATACCCTTAGAGAATTTGTATGGGACCGGGGTGGTTATCGATATGCGCGATAAGGGGAAGTGGGGTGAGATTGAAGCTAAAGATTTCGAAAAGGCGAAACCCGAGATTAAACGCGGAGACTTCGTTGTCGTAAACACGGGTTGGCATGAGAAGATAAAACCGGGGAAATCCTATGATTATTATCACTATTATCCCGGGCTTCTGCCGAGTGCGGCAGAATGGTTAGTGAAGAAAAAAGTCAAGGCTATTGCCGGGACCTGGCCGGCAATCGACCATTCGCTTCACTTCGGTGTGCTTGAGCCGCTGGGAAAGAATATGCCGAACCTGTTCCAGGATTATAAGAAGGCTACCGGGAAGGCGATTCCCAAGAAGTTCGATTACCTCTACGAAGGGTGTCTGGTCACTCTACTGAAGGCCGGTATCTCGGTCATCAATGGTGCCGGAGGAGATATCGACAGCATTACCGGAAAGCGCTGCACGTTATGTGCCTGGCCTTTCCGCCTTGAGGATACCGACGCCGCTATGGTGCGGTTGGTAGCTATTTTCGAATAATCAGTTAGCTTAATACCGTTGCTCAAAATTAGTGTTTCCAACCTTCACAATGAAGGATCGACAACCTATCCCCCTTTCCTGAGTAAGGAAAGGGGGAGAAAGAAAAGAGAGGGGGCTTTCGCCCCCTCTCTAAAACTCTTCCCCTTCGCTCGCCTGATGCAGAAGAGGGGTTTCATATGCTCAGGGTTCAACCATCCTTTTATTTTTGCAACCTTAACTTAAGAAATGGTTTCACCGATTGTCCAGCTCTATTTACAGAATAATATTATTTACCGAAAAAATTTATTCCATTTATATTTGGTTGGTGGCAACCTATCCCCTGCTTTTCCCTTACAAGGGAAGGGGATAAATGAAGGGGGGGCAAGCCCCCTCAAACTCCCCCTGTATCGATTGAATGAAAAATTTAGGCTATTGACAACAATGATATAATGGTTCTACCAGATTAGAGCTTGAGGATTGAGGAGGTTCGGATGAAGAAGCTTGGTCTAATCGCGACATTGCTCGTTCTATTCTCTTTCCTTCCTGGTATAATCGGATGCACCCCGTCTACCCCAACCACACCAACCGTTCCAACGACACCTACTACTTCTACTGCGCCCACAACCCAAACCACCCCAACGGCAGCATTTAAGCCGCTAAAACTCAAATGGGCTGACTATCGCCCCGCTAAGCTAGGATGGTTCGGTACTATGCAAGAAATTGAGCCATTCCTGCAGGCCGTTGAGGTGGAAAGCAACGGCCGGATTAAGTTTGAACGTTATTTTGGAGGCTCGCTACTTACTGTTAATCAACTGCTCGATGGCATTTCACAGGGTGTAGCTGACCTTGGCTACATGTCCAGATTACCGGGGCAATTGCCGCTGCACGATGTAATGAGATTGCCGCCGCAGCATGGCGAAACGACGGCAATGGAGAACTCAATAATATGGGCATTCGTTATGCGCCCTCTCCTTTACAAAGATGAGAAATCAATGAATGTCCGCTATGTCGGGATGCTGAGCCTTACTCCTTATCTCTGCTACTCCGCCAAGATACCCATTAACAAGATGGAAGACTTCAAGGGATGGAGAGGGATGTCTAATTTCAAATGGGACCTCCGGATGATGGAAAAGTTGGGAGCAGTACCGATAAACATATCTCAGTCTGCTGAAGGCTACGAGGCTTTGGCGAAAGGAATGACTGATGGCAGCTTCTGGAACTGGGAAGGGCCCTTTCTCTTTGGCCTTACAGCCACCTTTAAGCCAGGTTACTGGGTTGATGTCGGTGGCGTAGTTCGCTCGGGTGGAAGTGGTATGCCAGTGATAAACCATGGAGTGTGGGATAGGCTTCCCAAAGATCTTCAAGAGCTAGTTGACTTCCACGGTTGGCGCTGGGCAACGCTGTACTTTGCCGCAAAGATTGACGCCTCAACACCAAAACATATGCTAGACGCCGAAAGACTAGGCCATAAATATGTTGTCTGGCCTGATACAGAAAAGACGAAGTTTAACAGTGTTAAGGCGACAATAGCCAATGAAATGATTGATGAAATGGAAAAAATGTATAAGCGTGGTGCCGAATGCCGGGAGTTGTACAACACTTATGTAGAAGCAGCTAAGAGGTATAATCCTCCAGCCCCAATCCCGATAGAACCGCAGCTCGCTCTTGATAAAGAGACTGAGGCGAAGTGGAAGTCTGCATTCGACCGCACATGGGGTCCAGGCAGCACGTGGGGCCACGACTATAAAGCCTATCCTAACCAGGTAAGCATCTACAAACTGGAGGGAGACAGATTCGACTCTTGGAAGTAATACTTAGCCGGTGACCGCTTGTTAATATGGGGCAATAGTTAACATCTTCCTATTGCCCCATATTATAAGGCTGGATAAATGTTAAGCAAGATAGGCAAATGGTATTCCGAGGTTTTCCTTTATAAGGTGTCGCTATGGATTTCACTCCTAGCTCAAGCCGCTATGCTGGTTTCGCTGATGGTCACTACCATCAACGTGATTGGCCGTAAGCTACTTCCTCTTCTTGGCATAGGGTTAGGTCCCCTCCTATTCAGCTGGGAACTGACGCAACTGTCAATGGTTTTTATGTCGGTCTGCGCCTTCAGCTACGCCTGGTATACCAGCGGGCACGTGCGCGTCGAAATGGTCAGGGATGCTTTGAAGAACGAGAGACAAAGGGCTCTCCTGGATGCAGGTAGTGCCCTCGTGGGTATGCTCGTACTCGCTATTTACGTGTGGGGAGCATATTTTATAGTCAAACAAAACTACGCCCGCCATATGTACTTACCGATTACTCTGATTCCCATAACCCCATTCGCGGTTATCTATCTTTTGGTACTGGCCCACGCTGTTCTAGTCATTATGCGGTCTTTCATCGGCCTAACTAGTAAAGCCATGGGGAAAAAATTTGCTGGCGAACCCTATCTCGAAGGTCAATAATAGGGGACGGACTTAAAGATGATTGAACCTAACTGGATTTGGGGACTTATTGAGGTGATAGTGTTGGTTACCCTGTGTATAGTCGGACCGCACATCTTTGCGGCTATCGGGTTCACAGCGGCTATCTTTGCCATTCTATACTATGATGATGTTCGTAGTATAGTACTTATCGGTAACACCCTTTGGAGTCAGCACTTTACCTATACAATGTCAATGGTGCCACTTTTTATTTTAATGGGGGCGTGGGTCGAGTCATCAGGTCTGGGAAAAGATGCTTATGATTGTTTTATGAAATGGCTGGCCAGAGTGAAGGGTGGGTTAGCCTATGTTTCCGTCCTTGCTACTGGTGTTTTTGGAGCGGTTAGTGGCTCCGGTATCGCTACTGTCGCGGCTATCGGCGGCATTGGTCTGCCGGAAATGAAGCGCTACGGATATAGCGCTCCGCTGAGAACGGGCTCAATAGTCTCAGGAGTAATGATTGATAACCTGATACCACCCAGTGTTACAGCTGTCTTATACTCTCTATTAACTGATGAGTCCATTGGTAAAATGTTTATCGGTGGTATCGTCCCCGGCATTGTTTTAATGTTTCTTATAAGCGTAATTATTTATGTCTGGGTAACTTTAAGACCAGCGGCCGCTCCTAGGTTGCCCTCGGAAGTGCGCTTCACCCTTATGGAGAAAATTAAAGGTAGCGCTTCCACATTCCCTATCGGCATAATATTCTTCTTCATGATTGGTGGTCTTTATTTTGGGTGGATTAGTGCCACTGAAGCCGGCGCGGTCGGTGCCTTCTCAGTACTCATCATCGCCATAGTATTCAGGCGGATGAACCGTAAAATTTTCGCTGCTGGGTTGCGTGGAGCGTCAAGAACGACGGCGATGTTACTCATCATGATTGGGGGTGCCTTCGTCTTTGCAGCTACTATGATGATGACCAGGCTGAGCGACCAGTTAGGTGTCATCATTCAGGGGATCGGACTCGACTTTATCCCTTTAGCTTACCTTTATATGGTACTGATTATAATCGTCGGCGTACCTCTTGACACAATGGCTATCTTGATAGTGTTCATGCCCATCTTCTATCCCATTTTCAAACTTATGCCGGACGCACCGCCAATGGCCGGTATCTGGTTCGGAATAATGAATGTCATATTATGTTCGCTGGCGGCACTAACACCGCCGATAGGCACTCCCCTCTACCTTACGCAGATGATTGACGGCTGTGCAACCAAGGAGGTTTTCAAAGGAGTTGTCCCCTTTTACGTTAGCACGGTTGCACTTATGGCATTGCTGATCCACTTTCCATTTTTAGCTACCTGGCTGCCAAGTAAAATGATTGGAGGCTGATAGATAGCTTGTTTAGACCCGAGGTAAGCCAGCGTTTTGAAGCTAGGTATTAAAATGTTCCTAAAGTAGAATCGTTAATAATCAATTTTATTAAACTTTCCCCATATTGTTATAAATTCTTCCATTTAAAGCATTGGTTGCATTTCATTAAGTTTATTTGGTTGGTGATGAACCCCATCTCCTCAAACTCTCCTGCTTATAGAAGTCGATTCAGTACCCTCATTAAAAGGCATTTAATGTATTTGACATGTGTATTATAATGGTAAGTATCTAAAAAATTAACTAACGAGGAGGTGAAAGACAGAAGTAGAAAGACAGAAAGGTCTTGTTTCAAAGGTAATATTTAAAGGAGGAATTAATGGCAAAAAAATTTTATGATTTATCGGTACCGGTAGGGTATATGACGCCCGACTGGATGGGGCATCCACGGGCGGGAGACAGGCAATTAGAGCGAGTCCACCGGCACGAAATTCCAATCATGCCGGGGGTAACCAGGCAAGTAAGCTGTTGGCTTGGCCCTACCTGGCACAAAGGGACCCATCAGGATTGCGAAGCCCACCATGTAGAGGGTGGAATGGGTGGTGACAGGATGTCCCTGGATAGCTTTTACGGGACCGGTGTAATTGTTGACTTCCGGTATATGAAGAAATGGCACATCGTCTCCGCTAAAGATCTGGAGAACGCCAAACCCAAGATTAGAGAAGGCGACATCGTGCTTATGAACACCGGCTGGCACCATTATTGGCGGGTGGACGATAATATTTATTATAACCATTATCCCGGACTGTATAAAGAAGCCGGTGAGTGGTTACTAAAGAAAAAGGTCAAGATGATGGGTGGGACCTGGGGGGCTACCGACAGTCCTCTAGCCCATTATCCACTCAAGAAAGATTATCCGTGGCTATATGCGGAATATATGCAAGAAACCGGAAAGGACCCGGACAAAGAATTTCCCGACTACGAACCATGCCATCAAATCTTTAGCTCGAATTTGATACCGGCTATCGAGAACGTCGGCGGCGATATCGACAAGGTAACCGGGAAGCGCTGTAACATAGTCGCCTTCCCCATCAAAATTGCCGGTGCGGGGCATATGGTGCGGGTGGTAGCTATCGTTGATGAATAGGAAGGAGGTTTAATAATGGCAAAAGTTTATGATTTATCTCAGCTTATCTTTAACGGGTCCGTTATGTGGCCGAGGCTCGTCGGCGAAGTCCAAATCAGAGCACGCGCTTTTGGAGGAATACGCTCGACTGGCTGGAACAATCTGAACCATCCCGGTTGGCATGACATGGCGTGGCCGTTTCCATTCAATCAGGCCGTGCCAGGAGGACAAGTAGGCGGATATTGCGGGCACCTTCATTGCGCTACTCACGTCGACGCTCCTATCTATGCCATACCTAACGGGCTTACTGCAGACAAAATCCCCTTTGAGAATTTGTTCGGCACCGGCGTTGTAATCGATATGCGGAACAAGAAGAAGTGGGACACTATAACCGCAGCCGATTTAGAGAAGGCAAAACCCGAGATTAAACGTGGAGATTTCGTCGTCATCAACACGGGATGGCAAAAGAAGTTATCGCCGGAAAAACAATATGAGTATTATAACACCTATCCGGGGCTTGTCCCCAGCGCGGCGGAATGGTTAATCAAGAAAAAGATAAAGGCTATCGCCGGGACCTGGCCGGTATGCGACCATTCTCTTTCCTTTGCGCCACTGGAAAAGAATATGCCGTGGCTGTATCAGGATTATGTGAGGGAGACAGGTAAGAAACCACAGAGTATCAAGGGTCTTGGCGGCTTCGAGGAATGCCTGGTGATGTTCCTAAAGGCTGGAATCTCCTGTGTTCAACAAGCCGGAGGAGACATAGACAAGGCGACCGGGAAGCGTCTCACGATATGCGCCTTTCCTTTCCGACTGGAGGACACTGACGCTTCCATGGTGCGATTGGTAGGTATCGAAGAATAGTGTTCTGGGATTTTTAGGTAGTAAAAGTGGGGAGTTGTCTTCGAGACAACTCCCCACTTCATTCCTCTGATTTCTATTTGGGCCAGGCTTTAAACTCGTTGCCTTCTAATGTATGGAGACCGGTCTGGTTCGGGTAGGCTTTCCAGCCGACACCCCAGTTGCTGATCGGCTTTCCCCACACAGCATCCCATTCAGCCTGAGTTCCACCGGCCTGAGGTTCCAACGGCACCGAGGCTGGCGGTATATATTTTGATGCGGCATCATTATAAATCTTCATAAACTCGGTCGCTTCAGCACCACGCTTATACATCTTCTCCATATCAGCAATCCAGGAATCAATTACGGGTTGTTTGAATTTCACCAGTTTTGCTTTTTCTTCGTCAGACCAGACGGTATAAACTATCCCACGTTTCTTGGCGGCTTCCTGATAAAGCTTGTCCTGATTATCCAAGCGCTGGGCAAAGTAGACAGCTCCCCATCGCCAAGCCTGAAAATCCATGATATCCCTGAGTTCTTTGGATAAGCTATTGTATTTATCCAGATTCATACTGCAGTTTGTATTACCACCGCCACGAGCCGCCCCACCGACATCAATAAAATAACCTGGTTTCATGGTTTCGACAACGCCAAAGATAAAGGGACCTTCCCAGTTCCAGATGCCGCCATCAACCATTCCCTTTGCCATAGCATCATAAACATCAAGCATGCTGATGGGAACCATTACCGCACCAGCATCGGCAAACAGCTTAATCATATATTTATTAGTTTGGGCTAATGTTGCCCCCTTTAACTCCGCCACCGTGTTAATCGGTCTACTGCGGGTAAAAACCAGATAGGCAGGAAGAAACAGCGGAGCTATATTAATTATGTTTAGTTTTTCATTGTCTTTTCTAGCGAACTCATAGAGTTTGAACCAGAACGTCATGAGCTGCTCGGTAGCGGTACTTTCTCCCTGCATTGGGGGCATAGTCATTCCGTTCATAATTTCCATTGTCCCCGGAGGCAGCCTGGCCGTGAAGCCCATATCAGCTACGCCCTGCCCGATAGCGAGCTCGGCACCCACCTGGCTGAACAACGACCCATTGGGATACGCCTCGATGACGATACGCCCGTTAGTTGCTCCCTCGACAGCTTTAAGAAATGGATAAATCTCAGGAAGTGTGCCGAAGAACCCCGCTTTATGGGCACGATAGTCGGCGTATTTTAACTTGATGGGTTTAATTGCCGTCGTCGGTGTTGTTGGAGTAGTAGGCGTAGTGGGTGTTGTGGGTGTGGTAGGAGAGGTTGGGGTCGTGGGAGTGGGTGGGGTACATCCGATTATCCCTGGTAGAAAGGAGAAAAGAACAAGTATTGCCACGATTAGACTAAGCTTCTTCATCCGAATACCTCCTCGAATCCTCAAGCTCTAATCTGGTAATTGCATTATATCACTGATGTCAAGAGGCTTAAACGAGGTTTTTCTTGCATTATGCGAACAAAAATTATAATATTAAGCCTGCTCGATTTTGGTATGATCTTGGCAATTATTGAGAAGGAGTTGTTCTATGCCGAAATATGAAGTAGTTTACGACCCTGAGATGGCGCCTAAAGACTTGAAGCACGTTATTTATGAGAAAAAAGGACACATTGCCTATGTCACCTTAAATCGCCCGGAGGTTTCGAATGCAATGCATACTTATCTTTACATGGAATTGAGGTCTATCTGGAGAGATATCAGCGTAGACCCTAATATTTATGTGGGTATAGTAACCGGTGCCGGAAAAGTCTTTTCAGCGGGCAGAGACGTGAAATTCTTAGGCGAATTTCAAAAACAGGGAAAACGCACACCTCACGAGGACCCGACCAGTCCTCTTTACCAGTGGGGAGGAGGTGGCTTTCCCAACGACCTAATGAAGCCGTTGATTGCGGCGCTCAATGGATATGCGGTAGGTGTTGCTATGGGCCTGGTCTTTCAATGTCAACTCAGGGTAATGGCAGAAGATGCCTGGTTAGGTGACCTGCATACCAATATCGGGCGTGTGGGAAACCCACAGAATTATTATCTGGCGATGCCGCGCGCAGTAGCTGCCTATATGACGCTGTGCAATGGCAGGCTGACAGCTCAGGAGTGTTTGCAGTACGGCATCGTCAATAAGGTGGTACCGCGAGAGAAGTTGATGGAGACGGCTGAAGAGATGGCAAATATGGTCTGTAGAAGTTCGCCGCTGGCGGTACAAGCAGCCGTGCAACTCTACAAACTGGCAGCACAGACTGACCCGTCATTAGCAGAACTGGCGAGAATCTTCGATAAAATGGCTGGGGAATCGGACGACTGTGTCGAAGGTGTTAAAGCTATCAATGAGAAGCGAAGGCCGGTCTGGAAGAGCCAGTGGCCTTGGCCGAGATAGGCAGAACTATCTAGCCAATCACTGCCTTCTCACGAAGTTCTGCAACCTGTTGCTCGCTTAATCCCAGAATCTGGCGGAGAACGTAGTCGTTATGCTCACCTAGCAAGGGGGCACGGGGATTTGGCGGCGGAACATAGCCGCTCATACGCCAGGGAGTACCTACCAAATCCAGTGGTCCAAGCTCAGGGTGTTGAACTTTAATAAAAGCTTCGCGGGCGCGGAGATGCGGGTCGGCGTAAATATCCTGCCAGTTGCGTGATGGCGCCGCCGCTAAACCTGCCTGACAGAACTCGCTTACCATCCAATCGCGGTCTCGTTGTCGCGTCCATTCTTCAATAATTCGGTCTAGCGACTTCTCGTTTCTCTTTCGTGCCTTCATAGTTTTGAAACGCCGGTCTTGAGCCAGTTCCGGTTTCCCGATAACTTTAGCAAGGGCAACGAAATCAATGTCAGAATGGATTTCCAGTGCCAGCCACCGGTCTACGCCCCAGCAGCGGTAGACGTTATGGGGAGCAAAATAAGGGTGAGAATTACCCATTCTCTCCGGGACTCTCCCGGTCAGTTGGTAGCCGAGCACCGTCTCTCCGATAATTGAGGTCACGCCTTCACATTGGGCGTAATCGATAAACTGTCCTTCTCCGGTCTGCTTTCGATGGTAAAGTGCTGCCAGTAGGACAAACGCGACAGAGGTGGCATTCATAAAATCGGTGTCGGCGACGGTGGTTGATGGGGCGTCAGGGTAACCTGTCAGGTAGGCGGCACCACCGATAGCACTATGAACAGTTGCATAGCCGGGGAAGTCCTTTTCTGGTCCTTCTCTGCCATGGCTGCTCGACGAAAGAACAATAATGTCGGGTCGGAGCTTACGTAGAGCTTCATACCCAAGTCCGACCCGGTCCATAGCGCCGGCGCTCATATTATCGAAGACGATATCGCATTTTGCCGCCAGTTGTTTAGCCAGAAGTGCACCCTCAGGCTTACTTATGTCGAGGGTGATGCTTTTTTTATTCATATTTACTGAATTGAATCCCATTCCCTGGTTAATTGGAATATTGATAGGAGCAGATTCCGCCAGAGGCCAGGCGATTCTGCGGCGCATCAGGTCAGAGCGTTTTTTACCTTCGACTTTTATAACTTCTGCGCCCAGCATTGCCAGCAGCATACCGGCGTAGGGACCAGCGTATACCCAGCTGAAATCGGCGACCCTGATACCTTCGAGAGGTAAAGAATCTTTAGGAGCATTTTTAGGTATTGCTCTGGTTCCTTGGTATTCAGGTTTAAGTTCTTTCCCGATAATCTCTTCATTGTGCTGTCCGAGCTGAGGGGCAGGGCGGGAAATTTTCGGCGGGGAGGCGGTCATTGAATAAGCCCAGCCTGGGTATTGGTATTTTCCGGCTGCGGGATGCTCGACTTCGGCGAAATAATGGCGGTGGGCGTATTGTTTGTTTTCCAGGAGGTCTTTTGGTGTATTGACGGGCCCGATGGGGACACCCTGCCGCGCCAGTCTCTCGGTAACCTCTTTCATCTTTTGTTTTTCCATCCAGGCGTCCATCATCGGCGCAATGTCCATAAAATGAAGATTGCGGTACGCGTAATCCAGCCATTGGTCGCCAGCCATCCATTCCGGACAACCCATCATTTCGCGTAAAATATTGAACTGGTGAGCTTCCGCAGCGTGAAGGACGAGGTAGCCATCGCTGGTCTTCATCCTGCCCATCGCCGGCGGACGGTCAGGAACACGACTCCAGGAGGAACCTTCGTATCGAGAGCTGGCAATATTATTTCGTATGAGTCCCATTATTACTTCCTGCATTGAGATGTCAACAAAACACCCTCTGCCGGTGTTACCTCTCTTTATAAGGGCGGCTATTGTTATCATAGCGGCATTAATGGCACTTTGATACGCCATCTGAAGACCGCCCGGTTTTACCGGCGGACGGTCGATATCCACAGAACGCATTGGTAAAAGACTCCCCAGTCCGCTGGCGTGTGCTATGGTCAGTTCATCGCCCTTAACCTGCGCTCTGGGGCCGGTGCGTCCGTAGGAGGTGATTGATGTGCAGACCAAGCACGGATTAAATTTCTGAATCGTTTCATCGTCGAACCCGATATTCGCCAAATAATCCGGAGGATGGTTCTCAATGAGCACGTCTGCCCATTGAATCAAACGTGTGAAAAGTTGCTTGCCCTCTGCTGTTGTAAGGTCTAGGGTTATACCCCGTTTGCTGGTATTGTTATAAAGGAAGAGGGCGCTTTTTTCGGGGTGGGGTTGGTCGTTAGGGAAGGGGCCGAACTGACGGGCAGAATCACCCTCCGGTGGTTCGACTTTGATAACATCAGCACCCAAGTCGGCTAACAATTTGCCGCAGTATGGACCGCTGACCATCGTTGCATATTCAACGACCCGGATATCAGCTAATGCCAATTTTGTCATAATTTAAAACTCTAAGAAAAATGGGGAAGGGGGGACTCGAACCCCCACGCCTTGCGGCACATGGTCCTAAGCCATGCCCGTCTGCCAGTTCCGGCACTCCCCCAAACCAGAATGGTAACAGAAAACAAAAAGACTGGCAAGATTTTGAGCTAGAGGCGAGCTTGACTTTCTATCGTCTGAAGTTTAATAATAACCAATAGCGTTCCCGAGTAGCTCAGTCGGTAGAGCGGACGGCTGTTAACCGTTTGGTCGAAGGTTCGAGTCCTTCCTCGGGAGCCAGTTTCACTCCCTATTAACAACCACATTTGCTTAACAATTCGTATTCGATTAGCTTTGGGTTTCTTTCCCTCTTGTATATTTAATTAGAGATATTGACCAGACCACTTATAAGATATACCATACACGTTAACAGAGTAATGAACAAGCTCTTGGGATTCCTACCTTACCTTTATTTTTTTGGCGAGCCTATTTGTTTAGGTTCGATAAGCCTATTAAGTGTTCCTGACACCCAAGGTAGAGAGTTCACCCCTAAAGATGAGACAGACAAAAAATATCTTCGAGAATTAATCAAGTGTTTTCCTGTCTCTCGTGGACTAGTATCAGCCAAAGGCGTTTTACGCTCCTTTACTTACTTTCTGGCTGATAGTTCGGGTAAATCCGATGCTCAACTCTACACGGAGGTCAAGAATGCTATTACATTATTGAGATATATGATGTTACGTCCAGATAATCAAGGACTAAATGATTTGGAGACGAGTTCGGTTTATACTTTCGAAATTCCTCCAGCCAAATACCATGATACGCGCAGTTATCACGGATTGGTAAATTTTAATCAAGAGGAGTGGGTTACGCCTGCCAAGTATAAGTTTTACCCGCCAGGATGGCACGTGGACTGCCAATTTAAGCATACTTCTATACTTGAGGGTTTAGAATCAATAAACGACCGTTTCAAGGTCTTAGATGAACGCACTGAAGCTGATATTATGCTTGCAATGGAATGGTATAATTTGAGCTTTTCAAAATATACCCTTAGTCCCCTAGCAGGTCAGTTAGTTGATATCGCTACCGCCTTTGAGACATTACTTCGATTACCGAGGAACAATAAGAAACAGGAATTCAAGAAACGAATAAGAGAGCTACTTAAGTCAGAGGAAAACTCTATATTGGACGATTGGGCAGAATCATTCTATGGTGATGTCCGTTCCGAAACCGTTCACGCTGGTAAGCCGCTATCTTATGTATTTAAGCATCCAGATGCTCAGGCACCACATCTAAGTTTTCTTTGGTCAGCGCAGAGAATATTTCGTGAGTGTATAGCAGCCAAAACTGGAATGGAGAGAAAACTGGAAAATGATTACCTGATTGAAGAATTAACTCCCAATGACGTTATATTGAAGAAGTTAAAAGCTCTTGGTTCATATAAAAAAATAATAAGCCAAGGGGAATCAGAGTTATGGAAACTTCGGCAAAGATACCCTGTTGGAGAAAAGGAAGATATCATTTGGCTCGGGAATGTTCTCCTTCGCGAGATATCAAAACAGCTCCCTAAAACCGATTTACCTTCATTGGCAATTATCGTTGATTCTATCCTCGAGAGTTCGCCAGATGATAATATATTATGGTCTAAATACGTTCAATTAGATAAGGAATTGTCAGATATTTTATGCAGGGGCGATATTCAAAAAGCTAAGCACTTATCTCAATGTTTAATGTTAGCCTATGATGTTTCAAGGTTTGCTGGATTCGCTTGGTACGCTCTTCAAATACTAACGGTTGAAAAGAAGCGTAATTCAATGGACTTTAAGAAATGAGCACCTGAGCCTAACACCTTACTTGAACTACCCTTTTACTAATTATACTATAATAACTATATCGGGATAGCTATTTAACGGCGCAAGACAGTGGGCATCCGCGCTACTTTCGTATTCTCCTTAGTTCGTAGACTACCGGGTTCTTTGTGTCCGGGCACGTCTCTTCGTGGACATCGGGGTTAGAATCTCCTGGTATCACCCCGCCAAACATCATCACTCGAAGATTGGGATACATCGTATGCAATGCCATGAGGCAGATACCTTCGGGTGACCTCCTCCCCATCACCCACTCGTCACCAACTTTTTGCTGAGCGTGGCAGATGCCCTTTTGAGATATTACCTTAACCGATATTTCATACCTTTCTGCCATATTTTCTCCCTTTTACGTTAAACATTAATTTCGCCTGGTCGCGGTGTCAAGTATAGACGGTTGATGTGCGGTATTCAACCGTCTATTAACTCAAAATTTGCTGAAAAACATCAGTAACCAGTAAAATTGATTTTAGAATGTTTGAACCATCATACATTGCTTTATATAAATCGGGGGAGTTGGAAAGGCGGGCTAGGGCATTGGAAGGCCGCCTTGTTTCCTGCGATATCTGCCCCAGGGAATGCCATATAAACCGACTCGAAGGCGAGCGTGGGTTTTGTCATTCTGCCTACTTACCGATAGTCTCCTCATTCTGTGCCCATCATGGTGAGGAACCGGCTTTATCCGGCAACAGGGGTTCTGGGACAATCTTCTTCGGCAACTGTAATCTTCGGTGCGTCTATTGCCAGAACCATCAGATTAGCCAGGACCGGGTCAGACAAAACTCTAACGAAATAGATTTTCATACCCTGGCGGAGCGTATGCTCTACCTTCAGAGTCTGGGTTGCCATAACGTCAACTTCGTGTCGCCGTCTCACTTCGTCCCTCAGATAGTGAAGGCACTGGTGGAAGCAGTGCCGATGGGACTTCGTCTACCATTAGTCTATAATTCCAGCGGCTATGATTCTACCAGAACGCTGGAAACACTGGATGGCATAATCGATATTTACCTGCCCGACCTGAGGTATGCCTCGAATAAGTGTGCGAAGAAGTTTTCGCAGGCTCCGGACTATGTTGAGAACTCTCGCGCCGCCATTAAAGAAATGTACCGTCAGGTAGGGGATTTAGTCGTGGATGAGGCTGAGATAGCGCAGCGGGGAGTCATTGTGCGTCATCTGATATTGCCCAACCGGATAGCCGGCAGTGAGGAATCGCTCACCTGGCTGGCAAAAGAAGTCTCGCCAACACTCACTGTGGGTATTATGTCCCAGTATTATCCGGCACATAAAGCAGGGCGAGTTCCTTTGCTCTCCCGGAAGATAACCCCGCAGGAATATAGGGAAGTGGTAGAATTAGTAGAGAGGCTGGGACTGGAAAACGGCTGGCTGCAAGAACTGGGGGCGGCGGAAAACTATGTGCCCGATTTTAACCGCGAAGGGCACCCTTTTGAATCACCGGTAATCCACGACGGATAGAGCTATTTTCTCTTACGCTTGGTCCAGTTAAAGCGTATCGTTTTACCGGCACGCTTGTCTTTTTTATTTACTTTCTCAACGAAAGTCTTTAAATCGGGAAGTGGTTTTTCAGCCATAACGAATCCTTCTAGTTTAATTTGCATTGATTATATCATACAGTTGGGGACAAAGCCAACCACTTTTAACGTTCCCTCTGACACTTTGGACAGAAGTAAGTGCCCCGGTGCCGCACCGCAATCCGTTCCAGAGGAGTGCCGCACCTGGGACAGGTCTCACCGCGGCGGTGGGCAACCTTGAATTGAGTGTGGGCCGTCCCTAATGTGCCATCAGGGCGGATATAATTTTCAATGCTAGCACCTTTATTACCGATACCAGACTTTAACACTTCAATTATAGCCTGGTGAAGACGCTTTATCTCGTCCTTTGTTAGACTGCCACCGGCTCTTAGAGGGTGAATCTTACTGGCAAACAAGGCTTCGTCGGCATACATATTACCCACACCGGCGATAACCTTCTGGTCGCTGAGCAAAGCTTTTATTGGGGCGGTGCGTTTGTGGAGTCGCTGTGCCAGCACTTCATGGGTAAAATTAGCTTCGAGCGGCTCCGGACCAAGCTCACCAACAATGCTATTTTTATCTTCGACCAGCCGGAGGACACCAAACTTACGCGGGTCGCGGAAGAAAATAATAGTCCCGTCATCGAGTCGAAATGTAGCACGAGTGTATTTTGGCGGCTCCGATGCCTCATTACCAAAAAGGAGGGCGCCACTCATCTTGAGGTGGATAATCAGGAATTCGCTGCTACTCAAATTGAGGATAAGATACTTACCACGTCGTGAAATCTTGGTTATCTTCTGACCGATAAGGCGAGAACGAAACTCGCTGGCGGAGGGCTGGCGCACGATGCCTTCCCAGGGTAAATCTACGCCGGTGACCGTGCGTCCGAGAATATACGGCGATAGCTCATTCTTTATGGTCTCGACTTCAGGTAGTTCAGGCATTCTTCCTCCACGTATAGTTATTATATAAATTTACCGTTACAATCAGCAGCAAACCGCTCAGCCAGAAACTGCCAAGGGCATCGCTGAGCCAGTGTGCCCCAAGATAAATGCGAGAAGTAACTGTTAGCAAAATCAAGAGCACCAGCACAACCCGAATTATTGTAACTACGGCAGTTCGCTTGATTAGCTTCGGCGTTAGATAAAAGATAAAGCCGTAGAAAACCGTGGCATATACGATGTGCCCGCTGGGAAAGCTAAATCCGTTACTTTCAGTCAGCATTTGAATCTCACCCCCGGGGCGGGGTCGGCTAATCAGCCATTTCAGCAGCGAATTGAGCAAGCTCGACAGACCGGTTAACAAAATAATAAAGATAACCTCGAGTCTTTTACCTGAGAACAACAACCCGCCACTAACCAAAGCCACCACGACAACAGCGGAATACCAGGAGTGGAGGAAAGAGATAGCTACCATTAATGAGTAGAAGCCAGGCAGATTAATGCTCTGTAACCAGAGACTGACGGCGATGTCTCCTGGAAAGGTGTACGACTGGCTGGCGAGATAAGCAAACAGGGCAAACAGGACTAGAAATATGCTGCAAACTACCCAGTTAGACTTGCTCATCTACTCCTTACTTCAGTTCATCCCAGTT
>JAZDIU010000029.1:0-15157 GCA_043804635.1 Chloroflexota bacterium | reverse complement strand
TTTGACGAAGCAAGAGGTGTATGTTTACAGGACTAATTTTTGGGGGTAAAATAGATATGATTTCGGGCGGTTAGTTCAGAGGTTAGAACGCTTGCTTCACACGCAAGAGGTCAATGGTTCAACTCCATTACCGCCCACCATACTGTACGATACGTGGAACTCCTCCTAAATCAAGTTCCTCTTTATCTGGTAGACCTGGCAGGGAATAAATAATTACAGCCTTTTCTCCGGTAACCCTTATGTCCTTAACAAATCCGCGAATGAAGGCTTTCTTATGTATTAGTGACCCTTCTCGAACGATCTCTTGCATTTCCGTAGCATAATCAATCATAGTTTCCAGATCTATTGATTGCACTCGCTGGTCAGCCAGTTCATTCTCAATTTCGTTCTTCTGTGCGGTTTCGTTTGCTTTTGGTTGTAATCAGTGAAATCTTATCTTCCCATAACCTCAAGAACAACCAAATGCAAACAGTACATCTTTGGCTCTCACCTCAGGCGGGAAGTAAAAATACCAGTCGACTCCCAGTTCAGGTACCCTTTTCCCGGCACCGATTGCCACATCGAAAGTGCGGCTTTCTTCATTCCACGGAATTCCGGCATGAATGTCCCATTTTACATCCACGTTTATGTTCGTAAATTTCATTCCAATGCGGTGCGGTTTAGTATCGATATTATCCAGCCAGTGCGTAGATAGTCCTTCGACACCGGGATTAAGTAGCTTTTTCAGGATTCCCCGCTTATCGACATTGATTACGATCGGTCTAACAAAGATACCAGTCCCGTCTAATTGTTTCACAGTCATCGGCTTTACTACTCTGCCGGCAGGAAAGGGAACGAAGAAATGAGATAGCTCTGTAGGGTTCAGAGTGCTTTTGGCATAGACACTACTGCCGAAGATAAGAGTAGAAATAATAACAGCGCCAGCGATTGAATACAGAATACGTTTAAACCTTGTTACTGCCATATAGTCTCCTTTTACAGGTCAGTCCACTTAAGGCCCACCTTTGGTTACATTTTCCCAGTATATTTACTCAACTATTAAATATACATACGTAAACATACGGATTTACCTAATCGAGTGCTACCTAATTTGGGCGAAGATTTTGGGAAATTTCAGAATCGATGAACTTACTAAAACGGACGCTTGTGTAAACGATAACCGAAGTCTATAATACCTATACTTGTTGTAAAGGAGGACCGAATGGAATATCGCAGACTGGGCAAATCCGGATTAAAGGTTTCTGAAGTTGGGCTGGGTGGAGCTAGTTTCGGCGGAATCACTAATGAGAAGGACTCTATCGCCGTGATTCACCGCGCCCTTGACCTTGGTGTAAATCTAATCGATGGTGCGGATGTCTACGGCATCTTTGGGGGAGAGGTAGGCAGCAGCGAAATCTGCATTGGTAAAGCACTCAAGGGCCGCCGCTCCGAGGCTATCCTTTCAACTAAATTCGGGGGAGCGATGGGTAAAGGGCCAAAAGACCGCGGCGGCTCGCGCTATCATATTCTCAAAGCCGTCGAGGCAAGTCTTAAGCGGCTCGAAACCGACTACATCGATATCTACTACATCCATCATCCAGACCCGTCGACACCCATCGAAGAGACCCTGAGCGCGATGGATAGCCTGGTACGCTCCGGCAAAGTGCGGTATATCGGCGGCTGTAACTTCACTGCCTGGCAGATTTGCGAAGCACTGTGGACTTCCCGTCTGAATAATCTGGAGCCTTTTATAGTTGCCCAGTCGCCTTATAACCCCCTCGACCGCCGCATCGAGGCAGAAGTTATACCCTGCTGCCAGGCTTACGGACTCGGCCTGATTACCTACTGGCCTCTCGCCGAAGGATTTCTTACCGGCAAATATCAGCGCGGAAAACCGGCCTCCGGCGGCCGTCTTGCCGACCCACGGTTCAAACGTATGGCTGATGGCGTGCTAAGAGAAAAGAACTTCGATATTCTGGAAAAGCTGCAGGCATTTGCTAAAGACCATGGGCATACCGTCGCCGATTTAGCCATCGCCTGGCTGCTGGCACATCCATACGTCAACTCTTTCGCTGCCGCCGCCACTAAACCGGAGCAGGTATCGGCTAACGTTGCCGCCGCTGGCTGGAAGCTCACACCACAGGAATTAGCCGAAGTGGACACACTCTTACCCGAGGTCCCCGGCCCGGATTACCTTACTACGGCAAAAAGATAACCGCCCTTTTCTATTTGACAGTAGTTGTCGCAGGACTATAATAGTAGAAATGGCTAAAAAGACTACCACAAAAAACAAGAAAGTTGGCGTTATCGGTTTTGGCAATATCGGCAGCGGGGTGGTGGAACTTCTTTACCAGAAGAAAATTGCCGGGCTGGAACTGGTAAAAGTTTCAGATATCGACCTCAAGCGAAAGCGCTCCGTCTCCCTGCCGGCGAGCTATCTCACAACCGACTGGCACGAAGTAGTCAACGACCCCGCAATCGATATTGTCGTCGAGCTTATCGGCGGCATCGAACCGGCCAAGAGTATACTGCTGACCGCCCTGCAGAAGGGCAAAGATATCGCCACCGCCAATAAGAAACTGCTGGCAAAGGATGGCGAGCAGATTTTCAGTCTCGCTGTTTCCCTGAACCGGCGCGTAGGTATCCGGGCTAGCTTTGTTGGCTGTCATTCGCTTATCCACGAGTTCCGCCAGTCAGGGGATGCCCGAAAATTCAAGAGAATCTACGCTATTTTGAACGGCACTTCGAACTACATCCTTTCGACAATGACCAAAGAAGGTCGGGACTTCGACGAAGTCCTCAAAGAAGCCCAGAAAAAAGGCTACGCCGAGGCTAATCCATCCGAAGATATAGACGGGATAGACACCGCCAATAAAATCCGCATACTGCTGGGCCTCATCAGCAATTCCTACCACACCGTCGGTCCGTTTCCTGTGGAAGGGATTAGAGAAATAACTCTGCAGGATATCAGGTATGCCACCGAGCTGGGATATGCCGTCAAGCTGGTAGGCGTAATCGAGCAGAACAAAGGTATTTTTAATGTTGCCGTGCATCCGGCGCTGGTGCCGGAGACATCTTTACTAGGGTCTCTGGAAGGCGCGTATAACGGCACCGAGCTTGAGGACGAATTAGGCACTGTATCCGGACTGGTAGCCCCTGGCGCCGGGACTTACCCAACCGCCGAGGCAGTCATTAAAGATTTGCTGGATATAGCCGAAGGCAGGACAATGCCGATGCCGGATAAAGCCGGTGAAATACCTTTGGGTTCCACCGAGTCTATAAGTCGTCGCTTCTATCTAAGATTCAGCGCCGCTGACCAGGCAGGTGTTCTAGCTCAGATCTGCAATATTTTTTGGAAATATAACATCAGCATTGCGGCGGTTATCCAGAAAGAGGCGGTTTCAAAAGGGTTTGTCCCCATAGTGATGACCACTCATATGGCAAAAGAGGGAGACCTGCTTAAGGCAATAAATGAAGTAGACAGGCTGAAAGTAGCTAAGGCTAAGACAAGAATCATCCGCATACTGAGCGCGAATACCTAGTCCATCCCCATTGTCATTCCAGCGAAGGCTGGAATCCAGAATCCTTTTCGATTTTAGAATTTAGATATTAGAATTTTGATTCGGATTTCGGATTTAATTAAAAGTACGCTGTCCTTCGCCCAATCCAAATTCCGAGAGCCAGAAGCACGAGAACGCCGACGACTATGAGGACAATAGTCAGCCAGCTCCCGGAAAAGCTGGGTAGAGACAGAGAAAAGCCACCCACATAAAAGTTCCTTACTTCGGGCGGCCCGCTTGCATTAGAGGCGCCATCCACCGCTATAACCCGCCAATAATAAGGGCTCTCCTTCTTAACCTTCTCTAATTTTTCATCACCGGTAAGGGTATATTCTGTCTGGGTAAGACCGGTCTTCTGCAATACGATGGAATTCGTTACGAAGGTCTCGTTGTCGGCTATTTGCAGGGTATAAGTTACCCCACTGGGGTCGGTTACATTTTCCCAGTCGAAGGTTGGCCTCGATTTAGCTTTAATGTCTGTTTCTGGCTCCACCAGTTTGGGAACGGGTGGCGGCGTCGCCTCCATATTAAAGACGAGCGATACGGTATTCGCACCCTGGGTAGCGATTACAGTATGTGCTCCACCTTTGCCCGCAGGAACGTTGAAGTTAGCCGAGAATTTGCCGTCGGCAGCAACGGTAGCCGACGCCGCCTGGGCACCATCGTAATTAATCGTTACCGTGCCACCGGCAGTAAAACCCGCGCCGTTAATAGTAACAGACTGCCCGACAGCCCCGGTCGTCGGGGTAAGGGTGGCATTAATGGCAATATTGAAATTTGCTTCCTTATCGCCGGCTCTTATCACATGGTTTCCGCCGCCGCTGGCCGGAATTAAAAAGTAGACAATGAACCCGCCCTCGGCATTACTGGTGGGTTTAGCTACTTCGGTACCATCGTAAGTAACGGCTATCTGCTGGTTGGGAGCAAACCCCTTGCCGGTGACGGTTACATTATCACCGCTTTTACCTGAAGTGGGGCTAATCTGAATACGGGGTGCGATTGAGAATGCCTTGGTTGCCGTATTAGTACTATCGGTCGCTTTTATATTGCGTGCCCCGCTAGCAATGTTGGGGATGGTTATACTTGTACTGAAGCTGCCCTTGTTGTTACTGGCAGCAACCCCTCCCCCAACGTCTTCGACCGTAATAGCTACGTTGGTTCCCGCGTTAAAACCGGAACCATTAACAGCTACCGTATCGCCCACTGCTCCAGAAGTCGGGTTGATAGTAATCGAAGGTCTAGTTTCAAAAGTAGTCGTGCCGGAGATACCGCCGCTATCAGTTGCTCTGATATTATGACTGCCGTAGGCGCTTTCCGGTATGGTAAGGCCGGCATTAGAAAAACTGCCGGTAGCATTGGTAGTGGCTGAACCCGTCTGAGCGTCATCGAAATAAAGAGTTACCGCTCTGCTGGCTCCAAAACCATTGCCGCTAACCGCTACGGCAGTCCCAACAACATCGGCTGATTTATTGAGGACCACCTTAGGGTCTATCCGAAAACCTTCGTCATAATATTCGATATTGCCCTGAACGCGGATGGTGTATTGCCCTCCGGGGGCTTCCGGGACATTAATATTAGTGGAAATTATCCCGCCAGCGTAAATAGTTCCGCTGATAACCTGACGAGCAAATGCAGAACCGTAAGCAAATGTTACCGTGTAGGTTCCGGCGTCCCAACCCTCTCCATAAACGTCTACCCTGTCACCAACATTGCCGTAGAATTTATTGAGGTAGATAAACCTGTTGGTACCGCCAGAAACTAGCCCGGGCGAAAATATAGCTAAACAAAGACCGGCGATTAAAGCTAACGCGAGGCATACTCTGCTTTTCATCTCTACCCCCAGCGTCGTTTTGCCTAATAATAGAGTGAACCAAGGCAATCTGTCAAACACCAAAAGGTTTATGTTGTCTAGCCAAACGGCTCACACCGTATCAATTGTGGGGCAAAGGATATGGCAAAGTCACGAGCGTTTAACAAACGTCTACGTCCGCTCTATAGACATCAATATGGCATCCTCACGGTTATTCGTGTAATAGCCACGGCGGACGCCTACCTGTTTGAAGCCGCTTTTGGTGTAGAGATTTTGAGCAACCGTATTGGAGGCACGAACTTCGAGCGTAACCAGAGAAGAGTTCGATTTCTCAGCCATATTGATGATGGCCCCCAGTAGTAGCTTACCGATGCCCAGTCGGCGGTGGGACGGACGCACGGCAATGTTAGTGATATGAGCTTCGTCAGCCATAGTCCACATACCGGCAAAACCGACAATATATGGTCTCGTTAAAATAGCCACCGGATGGGTAGGACTAAAGAGTCTTTTTAACCATCCTAAGAACCCGGAAGAAACCGGTAAATCGATGGTCTTCCCGTTTTCACAGGCTACAATATAACGGGCAATCTGATTTTTTAACTCGTAATGAAAATTGGTCGGCGGCCATTCGCCGGGAAAAGCTTCGTGGTCTATCTCGACGACCTGAGTAATGTCCCGCGTCTCCATTGGACGCACATCGTAAGACAAAAATCTCCACCTCTTAATAAGTTACCTAAAATTATTTTAGCATATATCGTATGCCATCTGATATTTACGGAACTCAAAACTCGAAAGTCAAAAACACAGATAATAAACAAGTATTACGAATGAAGATAATTCCCGCTTTCATGGGGAACAAAGATAAGAACGGGGTTCGAAACCCGCCCCTACGTTACGAATTATTGATATCGGTAAATATTATTTCCCTTTCCATACCGGTGGGCGTTTCTCGAAGAAGGAACGCACTGCTTCCCCGTGGTCTTCCGAACGGCGGCATATCTGAATAGCACCTGTCTCAAGGTCGATTTGATGGTTCAGCCTTGCCAGCAGACCGCGCCACATTATCTTTTTGGTCAGCTCTACCGCAATCGGTGCATTTTTCATTATTTTACCCGCCAGTTCACATGCTGCGTCCATCAACTTATCCGGAGGCACTACCTGGCTGACCAGTCCGAGCTTCTCGGCTTCGGCCGCACCGATGAAATCGGCGGTAAGCATCAGCTTCATAGCGTTGGAAGTACCTATAGCGTGAGGCAGGAAAAAGGTCAAGCCCATATCCGGCACCAGTGCCCGGGCAATCTGAGCAACATTAAACCTAGCGGTTTCGGAAGCGATTCTAATATCGCAACTGAGTGCCACCGACATACCCGCCCCCACGCAGGCGCCGTTTATTGCCGCAATTACCGGCTTGGTCATTCTGGGAAAAGCAAAAGGTATAGCTCCACCCACATCTTCAAGAAGGGTATAGCGGGAAGTCTCGATAGTGCCAGCCACACGGCTTGCTTGAACGGTAACATCTGCCCCGGAGCAAAAACCGCGTCCGGCGCCGGTAACAATCGCCACACGAATACTATCGTCTCTGGATATCTCATCAGCGGCTAAAGGTATGCTTACCCGCATCGCTAAAGTCAGGGCATTTAATTTTGTCGGTGCATTCAAAGTTACAATGGCAATCCCATCCTTCTTCTCCACTAACAAATCTTCATAGTTCATTGAATAGTGACCTCCTTAATGAAATAACCAAATGGCCAGCACCGGCTTACATCTTTACCACTTTCACTGAATACACATCGGGTATGTCAAGGATTTTTCGGCGCTGCGCCTCTGGTAGCGGTTCATCTATGGTTAATATCATCACCGCCCGACCCCTGGGTTTGAGACGACCGACGTGCATCGCACTGATATTAATATTGGCATCGCCAGCTATTATGCCCACTGCTCCAATCATCCCGGGACGGTCAAGGTGATTAGCAAACATGAAATAGCCCCCGGTTGGGATAATGTCAATCCAGTAGTCATTGACCCGAACAATATGTGTTTGTTCTTGCATCACGGTTACAGCTATCGTTGTCTTGCCGGCGGTGCTGGTAGCCTGGACCGAGATTAAATTACCATAGTTTCCGCAGACAGCTTCTTTTTGCTCAACTACATTGAGTCCGCGCCGGGCAGCCATTATACTAGCATTAACCAGATTGACCTTTTCCTCAGTAACTCCTTCAAGTAATCCTCCCAGAATAGAAGCTCTCAGGATACTGCTATCATAAGCCGAAATCTCACCCTCGTACTTAATCTGGATAGAACTCATTTGTCCTTCGGATAGCTGGCCGACCAACCTTCCGGCGACGGAGGCCGCCTTTATAAATGGCGATAGGACCTCAAGAATTTCAGCCGGTATAAAAGCAACGTTCACGGCATATCTGGGCGGCTGTCCTTTTAGCACCGTGATAACCTGTTCGGCGATATCTTTAGCCACCAGGAGCTGGGCTTCGGTGGTTGAAGCTCCTAAGTGAGGAGTTACTATTATATTCGGCTCTTCGAAGAGCACGCTCTTAGTTATCGGCTCGGTTGTAAAAACATCGATTGCCGCTCCGGCAACTCTTTTTTCTTTAATCGCCTTTACCAGAGCTTCTTCGTCAACCAGTCCGCCTCGAGCGGTGTTGATAATGCGGACTCCCGGCTTGACCATAACCAGTTCTTTCTCACCGATTATCCCTTTAGTCGATTCGGTTAGCGGTATATGAAGGGTTATGAAATCCGATTCCTTGAATATCTGCTCTATCGGGACTAACTCGACCTGAAGGTTACGGGCATATTCCATTGAGACAAACGGGTCGTGGCCGATTGTCTTCATCTCCAGTCCGCGGGCTCTTCTGGCTACCTCCGCTCCCACGTTGCCCAGTCCGATGATGCCCAACGTCTTATTTCTGACTTCGATGCCAGTAAAACTGGAGCGCTGCCACTTACCGGACTTCAGAGAAGTATTAGCTTGGGGAATATGACGGGCGAGGGCTAACATCAGGGCAATAGTGTGTTCGGCGGCTGAAATTGTATTGCCGGTGGGAGCATTGACTACGGCGATACCCCGATGCGTAGCTTCTTCGACATTGATATTATCCACACCCACGCCAGCCCGCCCAACGACTTGTAGTTTCTTACCGGCCTGTATCACTTCGGCGGTGACCTGTGTCTGGCTCCGCACAACCAGTGCATCGTATTCGCCGATAATCGATATTAGCTCTTCGGGTTTTAAGCCAGTCTTGACATCTACCTCCGCAAAACTGCGGAGGATGTCTACACCTTCTTTATCGAGTGCATCGGAAATCAGTACCTTCATAGGTTAACTCCATAAAGCGTTATTTTACGGCGAATCCGACTTTCGGCAAGACAAGCTTCATCGTCGATATTATTTTTTCGATATTAGGAACGTCCACCCAGCCAAGGTGTCCGATTCGAAATATCTTACCATCCAGCTTCTGTTGACCGCCGGCAAGCACAATCTGGTACTCCTCACGTAAAATTTTCCGCATTTTCTTATTGTCGAGCCCATCGGAATTTACCGCCGTAACTGTATTTGAAGCGTATTTCTCGTCGGCGAACAGGGATAGCCCCAGAGATTTTATTCCTTTCCTAGCTGCCTGCGCCACACGGGCGTGCCGAGCGAAGACATTCTGTATGCCTTCCTTCAATATCATATCCAGTGCCGCATCGAGGGCATAGCAAACCGAGACCGCTGGTGTCCATGGGGTTTGTCCTTTTTCTGCATTGCTTTTCGCCAGAGCTAAGTCCCAGTAGAATCGTGGCATCTTGGCTTTTGTGCTTGCTTCCCAGGCATGCTGGCTCATACTGACCATCGCCAACCCCGGCGGCACCATCCACGCCTTCTGTGAGGCCGTAACCACCACGTCCAAATTCCATTTATCTACAGGTAAATCGATACCGCTGAGACTACTCACGGCATCGACTATTATGAGCTTATCGAACTCTTTTGCTGCTTTGCTTATTGCGGCGATATCATTAGTCACACCGGTAGAACTCTCGTTATGAGTAACTATGACCGCCTTTATTTCCGGCTGGCTCTTCAAAGCCTGGCGTATCGCCTCGATGTCCGCCGGTTTGCCGAACTCGGCACGCAGCGGGATTACCTCGGCACCAAAACGCTGCGCGATGTTAAGAAAACGGTCGCCAAAAACACCGACGGTTACCCCAAGAACTTTATCCCCGGGTGATAGCACATTAACGATAGCTGCTTCCATACCACCCGTCCCCGAACCAGTAAGGACAAGGACGTCATTCTTGGTCTGGAAGACCTGCTTTAATTTAGGCGTAATTCCATTCAATATGCGGCCAAATTCTTCTCCGCGGTGGTCAATCATTTGCTTTCCCAGCGCCTGAAGCACTTCAGGCGGGCAGGGAGTCGGCCCTGGAATACGTAGTTCAGACATAATTCTTCTCCTCTTGCACAGCCCTTCACAATGTGAAGGGCAAAGCAAATCTTAATATTATTAACTTTTAAGTATAGCCGAATTTGTGATTTTAGAAAAGCGCCTAGTGAAGGACTACATAGAATAGGATGTTCAAACAGTCTTGATAAATCCCAGGCGGCGCTTGCCTACTCTGATGATACTGCCTTTAGGCACATTTATCTGAGGGTCGGTAACTTTTTTGCCGTCTACATCCACAGCACCCTGTAAAATAAGGCGTCTGACTTCACTTCGACTCGCCGCAATGCCTTTATCGCACAACATATCCAGAAGTTTGCCGCTGGGCGCTTCAAGCATTTCATCAGGGGCTTCCTGTCTCTGGTGGACTCTGGCAAAATGCTCCTCCGCTTTGTTGGCTTCTTCCGGATTATAAAGTTGGGCGACCATTTCCCGGGCGAGCCGCTTCTTTAATTCCATCGGATTAAGTGTCTCTTTATCAACCCCCTCTTTGAACCCTTCTAGCTCTTTATCGGAGACGTCAGTTAATATCTCGAAATACTGCAAAACTAAGCTATCCGGGACGGACATCAGCTTTCCATATACTTCGTTTGGCGGTTCAGCCACACCGACGTAGTTGCCCAAACTCTTGCTCATCTTTTGTTTGCCGTCAGTCCCGACCAACAACGGCACCATAAAAATCTGCTGTGGCGGCTGTCCCATCATAGTTTGAAGCTCACGCCCGCAAAGCAGGTTGAACTTCTGGTCGGTCCCACCGAATTCGACATCAGCCTTTACCGCCACCGAGTCATAAGCCTGAAGTATGGGATACATCAATTCTGCCATTGTTATCGGACGACCAGAACTATATCTGGTGCTGAAGTCCTCCCTAGCCATTAATTGGGCTACGGTAAACTTGCTGGCGAGGCGTATTATTTCGGTCAGTGTGAATTTATCGTACCACTCGCTCTGCCATCTTATTTCAGTCTTTTTTGGGTCGACTATCTTAGAGAACTGCTCGATGTAAGTCCTGGCATTCGCCTCCACCTTTTCTCTAGTCAGCATCGGGCGGGTAATTGATACCCCGGATGGGTCGCCGATTTGTGCCGTCCAATCCGCCACAATGAGCACAACCTGATGCCCTAACTCTTGAAACTGCCTCAGCTTGCGGAGTCCGACCATATGTCCCAGGTGAATATCGGGGAAACTGGGGTCGAAGCCCTCTTTTAGCCTAAGCTTTTTACCGGAGCGGAGCAACTTCTCAAGCTCTTCCCTGACGATTACCTCGGCTACCCCCCGCCTCAGCACATAATCGATGTCTTGCATATATGTTTTAACTATCTCCTAAAACTCTTCGGGCTTCCTTTATATCCTCGGTTATCTGTTTCTTTAGCTCCTCAGGCCCCTTAAACCGCTTCTCACCCCGCAACCGTTCTATTATATCAATTTTCAGCTCTTTCCCGTAAAGATCGCCTCTGTAGTCAATGAGATGGGTTTCGATAGTCCGCTCTTTGCCTTGAAAGGTAGGACGCCACCCGATGTTGGTTACCGATTTGTAAACTTCGCCGTTCGTGCGGGTCCGGGTAGCGTAAACGCCGTCCTGTGGGACGGCTTGTAAGTCGTCTACCTCCAGATTAGCCGTAGGGAAGCCCAATTTCTGACCCCGGCTTACCCCGCTAATTACCTCCCCCTGGAGATAAAAAGAACGCCCCAGGAGGCTGCTTACCTTTCTCATATCGCCGTCAGCAAGCGCCTTCCGGATTGTGGTACTGCTCACAGTTTCGCCTTTCAGCTTAACCGGCGGGATGGCCGTTACCGTAAAACCCATCTCCTCACCCAGTCTGCGGAGTCTTTCGATATTACCTTCCCGGTTTCTTCCCAGGGCAAAATCCGGCCCGATAATCAAGCCGCGCATCCTCAAATGTTTCTTCAATAGACTGACGAAGTCACGGGCAGTGAGATTGGCTAGCTCCGGAGTGAACGAAAGGGCAACCACGAAATCGACGCCTTCGTCTTTAAGTAGCTTTATTCTCTCATCAAGGCTGGCGAGCAACCGGGGTCTGTTTTCGGGCGATATTAACTGGCGGGGATGCTCTTTGAAAGTTACCACGCCGGCGAGCAAGTTCTCGTTTTTAGCTCGCTCAATCAGCCGGGCTATTAAATACTTATGTCCCAGATGAATCCCATCGAAGACCCCGACGGTCAGCAGAGTATCCCGCTTTGGGGCTATTTTATCCAGTTCTTCTATCTGCATAACTACATGTCTTGCCATTCCGTCGAAAGACGGAATCCAGAAATCCTGTCTATATGATAAGATTGGTAAAGCTGATGTTGGTTCTCAAGGAACTTTTCCCGAATTTTTTATAATATTATCACGAGCCTATTTAAGGGTCAAACGGAATGGGCGCTGCGACCTACTCTAAGCGTGGAGGGCGGTACTTGACTCGAACACTAATAGACTTAACGAGATTAGCGCTACTTCCCCTCTATCAAAGAGAAGAACTCCGCCCTGGTGATAGCTTTGCTGCGGAAGCTGCCTCTTAGTGCAGAAGTGATTACATTCGTCCCCGGTTTTTTCACGCCCCGCATCGTCATACACAGATGTTCTGCCTGGATTACCACACCCACCCCGTTAGGTTTAATTGCATCGAAAATGGCATCGGCAATCTGGGTAGTCATTCTTTCCTGAAGTTGGATGCGCCGGGCAAAGCATTCCACCACCCGTGCCATTTTGCTGGCACCGACTACTCTTCCGTTGGAATTAGGTATATAGCCGATGTGGGCGACTCCATAAAAGGGTAGTAAATGGTGCTCGCACATCGAATAGAAGGGAATATCCCTCAATATCACCATTTCCCGGTGGCCCTCTTCGAAACCCACCTTTAGCTCTTCCCTCGGGTCGGCGCCAATTCCAGCGAAGAGTTCGGCGTACATTTCCGCCACGCGCTTCGGAGTATCTATCAAGCCCTCCCGCTTCGGGTCTTCTCCGATAGCTTTGATAATGGCAGTTACTGCTTTTCTAATTTCAGCATCGTTAAACAATTGAGCCTCCCCTTACTCTTATTCGGTTACCTCGTCGGTTTTTCCTTTAAGCGTAGCAAAACCAGGCTAAGAATAAAAGCCCCGGCACAAAGTATGGCAATAGTTATAAAAGCCAACCGGTAGCTGCCGGTCACATCGAAAACGCCTCCACCTAATGCCGGTCCGATAGCATTTCCAATCGTGCCGAAAAATACGAGAGTGGCGAGTATTACTCCCAAACACTTCAGTCCGAATATCTCTGCAGTGATAACTATCTGCGTCGGGAAGATGCCCCCCGCCCATACCCCGAAGAATATTACGAAGGCGTATAACATCCAGGCTTCCCGGGCAAATTGGAGCCAAACTAGACCCAACAGCGCCATAAACAAACAGATTGTTGCTGTCAGTCTTGTCCCGATTTTATCGGAAACAAACCCGGTGAGAAGCCGGCCCGTTAACTGGCTCGCTGATAGGGCCGACAACAGACCAGCGGCTACTACTGCCGAAATTCCAATATCAAGAGCATGCGGTGATATATGGACGGTTATCGTTCCGGCATAAAACATCTCGAAGAACAGGAGTGCCGCAATTATCCAGAAGCTGCCTTTCTTGACTGCCTGTTTCAGCGTTAACCCCCCGCCGGCAGGCGGCGAGATACCGTTTCCTGTGGCTTCTCGCTCTTCATAACGCTTTAGGTCTATACCCTGCGGGCTGGATTTAATGAATTGTGCCAGCGGAATAACTACAACAATAGTCGTTATCCCCAGGATAACATAGGCTTGCCGCCAGCCATAGTCCGATATCAGCCATTGAGAAATAATCGGCCACATCACGCCGCCGACGCCAATTCCAGCCAGGGTAAGTCCGGTGCTGGCTCCTTTATTCTTGCCAAACCACCTCGGGACCGTCGTGGTAATCGGAATAAAAACAGCCGCATTGGCGATTCCCATAAGCAGTCCCCAGAACAAATATACCTGCCATAGTGAATTAACGCGAGACATCAGCAAGAGAGCGGCTCCGGCAGCAATACCGTTGACCGTCAGTAAGGCACGGGGACCTAATCTATCGCACAGCATCCCGGTAATAAGACTGAGAACTCCAGTCACCAGCATAGCCGTGGAGTGAGCGCCTGAAAGGATACCTCTTTCCCAGTTGAACTCATTAACCAGAGGTTTAAAAAATACTCCGAAGGTATAAAGAAACAGCCCGTGAAAGGCCATCAAGCCAGCTGAACAAATAACAATTACCCAGCCGTAGTATAGACGCTTCAAACTAACCTCATTAGGTTTTCTCAACCGGCACTGGCACAGAAGTCACAATCTCACTGACCAGGCTTTCTAGGGATTTTCCTCTTAATCTGGCTTCTGTTTTAGCCAGCAGGCGGTGGGTCAAAGCGGGAATAGCCAGTTGTTTCACATCATCCGGGATGACGTAGTTACGCCCGCGAATGGCCGCCAGCGCTTGAGATGCCAGATACAAACTTAACGAAGCACGGGGACTGGCCCCCAACTCGATACCCTGGTGGTTCCGCGTCGCACGGGTAATAGAAATAGCGTAGTTGGTTACTGCATCTCCGATATACACCTGCCGGCAAAGCTTCTGCATCTCCAGTAATTCGGTGGTTTCAATCACGGAGGAGAGGCTGTCAAGAGGATTCTC
Source organism: Chloroflexota bacterium (assembly GCA_043804635.1). Classification (GTDB taxonomy): domain Bacteria; phylum Chloroflexota; class Dehalococcoidia; order Dehalococcoidales; family UBA2162; genus JAZDIU01. The sequence goes on along the minus strand of JAZDIU010000029.1, from coordinate 710 downwards.
CTGATGGAAGCGGGAAAGAATAGCCGCCTCTTCTCCTTCTGAAGGATAGCCGAGCCTGACCCTCAGTAAAAACCGGTCAAGCTGTGCTTCAGGCAGGGGAAAAGTGCCTTCAAGTTCAATGGGATTCTGGGTAGCAAAGACCAGAAACGGACGGGGCAGGGAGATGGTCTCGCCATCTACGGTGACCTGCCTTTCCTGCATACATTCCAGCAGGCAGGACTGCGTCCGCGGCGTCGCCCGGTTTATTTCATCCGCCAGCACGATATTAGAAATAATAGGACCGGGACGGAATTGGAACTCCTGGGTCTTCTGGTTAAAATAATAAATACCGGTTACATCCGAAGGCAAGAGGTCGGGCGTGAACTGGATTCTTTTGAAACCACCCCCAACTGATTTTGCCGTAGCTTTAGCCAGCGTGGTTTTGCCGATACCGGGTACGTCCTCAATGAGCAGGTGCCCTTCACATAACAGGGCGACCAGCACCAGTTCGATAACCTCCCTTTTGCCCACGATTACCCGACTTATATTGTCAATAACCCTGTCGGCGGCAGATTTAACACGGGATACATCGATTTTAACTTCTTCTTTATTCATTTAACACTACCTCCGGACCCGGTTCATTCCCGGCTACTTTGAGACGCAGCTGTTTCAATTTATCCCATGTTTCCTTGAGCTGGTTCAGTCTTTCCTGGCTCGGTGAATCAGGACTG
>JAZDIU010000028.1:0-20188 GCA_043804635.1 Chloroflexota bacterium | reverse complement strand
TTGCTGGCGCTAAAAGAGCGCCCGGATAGCCTTATGATTATCGGCGGCGGCTATATCGCCGTCGAATACGGGCACTTTTTTGCGGCTATGGGCACTAAAGTAACTATATTGGAAATGGCCGACCGGCTCGTCCTGTCCGAGGAACCGGAACTAGCCAGTTTATTGAAACAAGAGTTAAGCCGGCGTATGGGTGTTTACACCGGCGTTCAGGTCGAAGAGGTGAAGAAAAACGGGCAGGGTGTTACCGTTATCACTAAAGATTCAAAAGGTGGTGGGAAAAAAGAATTCACCGCTCAGCAGATTCTGGTTGCCGTGGGCAGGAGGTCTAATTCCGATTTGCTTAAAGTGGAGAAAGCGGGATTAGAACTCGATAAGAGAGGCTTTATCAAGGTAAACGAACAGCTTGAGACCAACCAGAAAAATATCTGGGCAGTAGGCGATGCCAACGGTCAGCAGATGTTTACGCACGTCGCCAATAGGGAATCTGTAATTGCGGCAAATAACGGCATTCACGGCGGCAAGATGAAGATGGAATACAGTGCCGCACCGCACGCGGTCTATTCTCATCCACAGATTGCCTCGGTAGGTCTAACTGAGGAAAACGCCCGGAAGACGCAGAAGATTTTAGTAGCCAGAGCTAATTATTGGGACGTTGCCCAAGGCGAGGCAATGATGGAGAAAAATGGTTTCGCCAAAGCTATCCTGGCGGCAAATGACGGCAAAATACTGGGTTTTCATATTATCGGTCCCTATGCACCTATCCTGATTCAAGAGGTCATCAACGCGATGACATCCGGCAGGGGTATCGATGACATAGAAGCTGGAATGCATATTCATCCCGCTCTTTCAGAACTGATACCGAGGACGCTCGGAAACGCCGAGGAAGCGTAGTCGAATCCGATGGGGACAGTCGTCCTTGGCGAAGGCCCGTCAAAGGCAAGGGTTATGCTGGTCGGGCAAAACCCGGGTGCAGAAGAGGCCAAACAGGGCAGGCCGTTTGTAGGTAGAGCCGGGAAATATCTCGATGTTGTGCTTAAAAAGAACGGCATCGACCGCCATCGGATATACATTACCAGTATCGTCAAAGAAACGACCCCTCATAATAGACCGCCCACATCTCAGGAAATTGAGCGTTGGATGCCCGAACTACTTGAAGAACTTAAGCGAATCAAACCAGAGATTGTGGTGCTAATGGGCAAAGTTGCCTGGCAGACATCCCGGCTCCCCGGCATCGAATATATCGAAACTTACCATCCCGCCGCCGCAATGCGCTTCCCCGGAGCCAGAGCCAGATTCGAAAAAGATTTTAAAAACCTCAAGAATAAGTCAGCGTAACCTCATTATAGGCTACTTGTTAGCCCCCTTAGACTCTTCCAACATCCCCTTCAAATCGCTCTTGGCATTCAAAATATTCGCCCACAAATCGCCAAGTTTAGAAAGGCGCTCCGGTACGTTGAATGTAGTAAAATCCGTCGGGTAAACCTTGCCTAATTCGTCCCAGCGCAGCGGTGTCGAGACTGTTGCTTCGGGCGTGGCACGCGGTGAATAAATCGATATCAGTGTCTTGCCCCGCACGTTCTGATTGTAGTCGAAGAACACTTTTCCTGAGCGTCTTGCCACTGTCCAGTCGATAGTAATTTGTTTAGGGTGGTGTTGCAGCACGAACCCGCATATAGTTTTAGCGGCGGACTGAACGGCGTGGAAATCGAACTGGCGGAGTAAGGGAACGTAGATATGCAGTCCCGTTTTCCCTGAAGTCTTAATGAAAGCGGCCAAAGAGAGCTTATCCAGGGTTTCTTTAAGCCAGAGAGCTGCTTCGCAAGTGGCGGCGAAACCCTTGCGGTTTAATTCCGGTTCAGCGCCTTTCGGTTCGGTACCGGCATACAGGTACGGGTCGAGGTCGAAAATCATAAAATCCGGATAGCGGGTGACGAAGTCTATTTCAGCCTGGCCGCTCAGTCCGGCGGGAACCTCTGAATCTGGACCGGAGCTAACCCGTGCGAACCACGTATGGAATTCGAGGTCGGCTACCTGTCCTAACCAGAGCATGGTGGAAAGGTTATTACAGAGCAGGTAGTCCTGCCGCTTCTCGCGGTGCTCTTGTAACGGCACCGTCTTAACGAAATCAGGCAGCGGACTATTCCAGTGTTTCTGATAAAACCGCTCTCCCGTAATGCCGTTGGGAAAACGGACCAGCGTAATGGGACGGTCGAGCATATGTTCCAGCAAGTACGGTGAGACTTTAGTTAGGTAGATGAGAAAGTCTCGTTTGGTTAACGGCGGTTGTTTATCGAGTCTTGGCCAGAGTTCTTTGTCCAGATTAGTCAGTTTTATCCGGTTTTTCTGCACTTCGATGAAGGACCCGTTCTTGCTATTTTTCAACTGTTCTAGAACGTCATTATCGGCGGCGTCTGGCAGAGCTTTCTTTTGGACAGTTTTCGATGGTGGAGCGGGAGCCATTTTAGTCATGCCGACCTCCTTGGCGGCTTTATCTTCACGAAGCCGGAGGTAGACCGGAGCCCTCAGCCGGCCGTCACGGGTCCGCCTCGGCGAATTTTATCTCGGCAACCAACTCCGGCCTTACCCAGGTAACCGGTGCGTTAATATCGGGCATCACTGAGAACGGATTTTGTTTGGTTTTGATTGCATCCAGCCGCTTCTTTAAATCGGCCAGGAGTTTATCGTTAAGTCCGGTGCCCACGTGGCCCGCCGGAATGAGACGTTTCTTGTCGTCATAAAAGCCCAGTACCAGCGCTCCGAAGGTGCGGGCCCGGTTACCCTCACCCTGCGTATAGCCGCCGATTATGAAATCATCCGTTGTGGTCGATTTAATCTTGAGCCAGCTCGACGACCGCCGCCCGGCTTCATATTTACTGTCTTTCCGCTTGGCAATGATGCCTTCAAGCCCCTGGTCGATTGCCCCCCGGTAGATAGCCGTGCCATCACCCTCGAAATGTTCCATAAGCCGTACCGACGCCGAAGCAACCAGAATGCGTTCTAGTATTTTCTTCCTGACAGTTAGCGGGATTGCCTGAAGTTCATAGCCATCGAGATAAAGAATATCGAAGACGTAATAAATAATTGGCGGTGCTTCTTCGGAGTGCGCTTTTGCCCGGCCCACAGACTCCAGATAATTTTGCAGACACTGGAAGCAGAGTTTACCTTTTTCATCCAGGGCGACTATTTCTCCATCCAAGACTAACTGTGTCGCCGATTGAGGTCGTAAACTTTCCCTGATGATATCGTATTTCTGAGTAACATCAAGACCGCGCCGGGAAAGCAGGCGGACGTTGCTGTCTTTTATCTCTGCGATGATGCGGTATCCGTCCAATTTTGGCTCGAAAAGCCAATCCGGGTTGGAGAACGGTGTTTCGGCACTACCCGCTAGCATCGGCAGGACTTTCTGAGGAAACGGAGCTTTCTTAGCTCCCGAGGTTTCGGGTAGCTTTACTTTCTCAGACTTGTCGAAGGAGCGGGATGGCTGGCTTCCTGCCTTGAGGTCTTCGATAGTTAAGCCGGAAAGGACAGAAGCCTCTTCCTTAAGAATATCACGCGAGTCGGCAAAATTGTCTCGGTGTTTAATGAGAAGCCAATTGTTTTGCTGTCCCTTCATCTTGACCATCGTCCAGGAGCCTTTGAGTTTGTGCCCGCGCAGGTTTACCGAGATCTTGCCTTCTGTTAAAGCTTTCCTCATTCTATCCTGGGCTTCGGCACGATTATCGGAAGACAGTTTGCCTTTCTCATCGGGAAAATAATCGCCGTAGTCCCAGACGATAACCTGGCCGGCACCATATTCGCCTTTAGCAATGTTACCCTCGAAGGAGGCGTAATCTATCGGGTGGTCTTCGACCATTACCGCCAGCCGCTTAACCTGCGGGTCGAGAGAAGGCCCGGCAGGAACCGACCACGATTTTAAAACGCCATCGACTTCCAGCCGAAAGTCGTAATGAAGGCGTCGCGCCGCATGTTTCTGCACCACGAAAATTAGCGGTCCCGTTCCTTCGAGCGGCTGCGCCGGTGGTGGTTCAGGGGTGCGAGCAAACTCTCGCTTCGCTTCATATTCCTTGGGCATAAATATATTATACTCTAGAACACAAATCATAAATCGTAAATCGTAAATCTTAAACCCTGATGATTGATTTCTAAAACAGGTGAGCTTATACTAATCCCAAAAGAAAGGAGCTGATATTTTATGGTGCCATTAAATAAAAAGACGAAAGAAGAACTGATTAAAACAGTCAATCGAGAGGATAAAGCCCACCGTGGCTGATGCTACCGCGTCCTGCACGGGTTGCAGCATTATTACGATTTCATTACCGACGATATGTTAGTTTCAGCCATTGCTCTGGCTGGCGGTGGCGGTCGGTCGACCACGGGTTCCTGTGGTGCTTACTCCGGCGGATTGATGGCTTTAAGCACTAGATTTTGTCCTGGAGGAGAAGAGCTTACCGAAGAAGAGCTTGCCCGGTTAGACAAAGCAAAACCTAATTTCTATGAATTCCGCGATTGGTTTATCAAAGAGTTTAGCGGCGTCAATTGTGTGCAGATATTGCGGAAGCTCTTCGGCGGCACTTTCGATTTGAACAATGATAAATCTGTCGCCGAACTTAGAAAAATTCAGAAGGAGCTAGGCTTTAACTGCGAACTGGTGACCGGCAAAGTAGCCGTAAAATTGGCTGAAATGCTTGGCACCTAGCACATTCCTGCTATCGAGCTATTGTGCTTTTTAACGGTATACCGTTTGCCCAGTAGAGTCCTGTCTTCCCGGAAGGCAGGATGTCATAGGTAGCCCCATCACTGTAAGTCAGATACTCCTTCAGCACGATAACCGCTCCATCCAGGGAATCGCCTACCTGGTAATCCCCCAGTGCCCGCACCTCAGCCGTAGGATGTCCCGCCGATGCCGTTACCGAACGGCCGTCATCCAATGTTACATTAACTATCTGGAAGGATGCCGGCACCGGCGTCTTCACGGTTTCTTCCACTATAGCCGCAACGCGCTTTCCCGAACTGTCAACCGACCACACTGCCATTCCCGGTTGTAGTTGCTCCACCGGCACCTGACCGTTAGGGGTATCAATCAAAGTGTCTTTAGCCAGGCAGATTGGGCAGGTATTGATACTTGGCTCTCGATTAACTACTTTAATCAAACCCGATGTTGTGATAGTCCCTTCTATCCGTTCTCCCTGGTTTTCTCCAATTCTCAGGACAAAGCGGTATGTACTATCTGTACGGGTCATTTCTATGGCGCGGGTGAGCATTTTATGCTCGCGGTAAATAAGTATCTTTTCCTCTACTGCATAGTCGTCCTTGACGGGAATATGACGGTATTCCAGTATGGCATTAAATTCATCGGTGTTCGCTTTGATGATGGGGAACTGCTCTATAGCATTCTTTTCTTCTACCTCAGGGCGCCCTATCGGGTAAAAATCGGGGTCGCACCAGAATACTTCACCGAATTGGGCAATCAGCCTGTATTCCAACTGTGGCAGTGAATATTCCACTATTGGAGTTGTTGGTTGAATCTGGCAGCTCACCGGTAAAATAGCTAACACAATGATAAGTGTAAGCAGCCCCTTCATCACTAGTAGTTTTTTCATTAGTCGTCCTCTCTCTTTAAAAAAGGGAGATTGAGAGGGATTTTCTGTTTCAGCGATTCGAATCCCCATTACCCCCCCCCCTTTCCTAAGGAGGAAAGTTCAGGTCCGTATTTCCTAAAGGTTCGGATTCACTACTCGCCCGAGGAAAAGAATAGCGCCCGTTTCGATATCGCGGATAAGGAAGATAAAAGGCCGGTTAACCTCTACCTTAATCGGCTCCGCCGGCATTGAGGTCGTGCCCACGATTACCGCTGTTGCCGCCGCCGCTTCGGTTCCTTCTTCGTCTACAGAAACAAAAGCCTTGTGCACAACATCCTGTATGTAAAGGTCTTTTTTGCCATCCATACCCGAGAAATCGGCATTATCCGCAATAAAAGCATCTTTCATACCAAGACTCGTCAGAGCTTGCTTGAGCCCGAAACTGGAATCATATTCGAACTTGGGCATTGATAGATTAACTTCCCCGTATTTTATCTCCTTGATGATGTCTGCTGCTTTTTGACTGCTCAGTGACGCCTCGAATGCATCGAATTTGCCCTGTTCCGGTAATAAAATTACCATTGAGAGTTCGCCGCCATCGTAAAGTAGCTCGACTGCCTGGTAATCGTCTCCTTTTGCATAATCGAATGACTCTGTTTGCCTCATCATTGGAACGGTGATTTTGTTACCGTCGAGCAAATAGAAATCGCCGTTAGAAGTCGCATTTTTGTTGAACTGGTGTGCCCAGGCAGCGTTGAAATAGATGGCATTGGTCAGGACCAGCCGGGTCAAATTATTAATAGCGCCCTGTGGAATCAGGTCTTTTATCCGTTCTTCGGTCTGCTCGCTGACCCAATCGTTAATTGTAATTCGCGATGGTTCCGGCGCTTTCATAAAATCGAGTATTCTGAGTCCCGCCCCGTAATTTTGAGCTAGAGTATCGAGGTATTGCGGCTGGAATTCAAAACCCTGTTGTCCCCAGATAGCATTAACGATATGCAAGCGGAAGCCTTTCTCATCTTTACCTTTGGCTCCCTGACCGCGACTTGCCAGTGCTAAGTCGATACTATTGAAAGCCGGATGCAGGCTTGTTTGCGGAAGAAGGAAGCGAAGAACATCAGCCATTTCTTTCTCGGTATTGCTGTGGGCACCGGCATAAGTCATCGCCAGCGCCTGAGAGATGCTGTAAGGGGAGTAGAAAATATTGCCTTCGGTGTTGCTTAATGTTTGATACAGCTTGAAAGTAAAATCACTGTTTCCTCCGACGAGTTTACCTAAATCTGACTGGCTGGTTGTCGGTGAAGTTATCCGCGGCTTATCGGACTGCACCACGCCCGCCGTTGCCGGCTGCGCACAGGCAACCAGTCCGGAAACCGTAACAATTAACAGGACAAGTGACACTACTTTCTTCATTGTGAATCGCCTCCTAGGTTACTATCGTGTTTAATACTATATAACGATAATAAAGAATTTTTGTTAGCTCTTGCTATTTGATTATTGAAATTTGGTTATTGATTATTGTTTGGTTACTTGTTCTGAGCTTGTCGAAGAATTGTTTCTTGGTGCTTGGTTATTATTAGTACCAGCCGGTATTCTTCGTTGCGTATTTCTTTCCCAACCTCGGGATAAGGCTTAACATCGAAAGCGATTTTATAATCCTGAAAATCTGTCGTGGAATTCCCTGAGGAACCAGGCTGGACGAGTATTTTCTGAAGAATGGTCTCCCCGTAAGTTATTTCTGTTTTACAGCTTGCCTCGCCTGCCCAGATACAGATAGCGCCCTCTGGGCAGCGGCTATCGCCGATTACTTCGACAAATCGAATTTGAAAAGGTTCCCCTTGTATTGAGGCCCTCTGCCCCAGCGCCAGGTTGAATTCTTCCCCGAGTTTAGCTGTTATTTCACCCGGCTGGGGTCTACAACCGGTTACTAAGAGAATAGCCAGAATAACAAGCAAGCCGATACGTTTAAGCATAGACATCAACTCCCTTTTCAATTTTACGACTGGATTGCTAAAGAAGTCATTAAATCTAACGGAGAAAAATTACAAAATTATAACATCTGCTTGGCTTTACTATCCGCATAGGCAAAACTATTTTCGATACTACCCAGAAGTTGGTCGGCAAGGACAGCCAGCATAGCAGCCGGCAACGCTCCTTCTATAATGAAGGCGAGGTTATCCCGTACCAGTCCGGCGATGATTGGTGAACCAAGACCGCCGGCGCCGATAACCGCACCTATCATCGCCGTCCCGATATTGATGATTACCGAGATGCGGATGCCGGCAATAATAACCGGTGCGGCGAGCGGAATTTCCACCTGGAACAATGCTTGTAACTGGCTCATACCCATTCCATAAGCAGCGTCCAGTAGGTGAGCCGGAACCGCCCGTAGACCGGCAATGGTATTGCGGACTACAGGCAGGAGTCCGTAAAGAAAAAGGGCAACCACGGTAGGGAGCAGACCGAAACCGAGCATAGGTACCGTCAGAGCCAGGACCGCTACCGGCGGGAACGTTTGGCCGAAAGAGACGATATCGGTAACTATCGGTAAAAATTCATGCCCGCTCGACCGGGTTACCCATATCCCTAGCGGGATTCCGATGATAATAGTAATGGTGCTCGAAATTGCAACCAGTTGGATGTGCTGCCAGACTAAAACGAGCAGGCTGGCTCCAGGGTGAATTACCGTAGTTTCTCGCGGAAATAGAAATTCAAGGGCAGTTTCCCACCAACCGGTGTTGGCGACGATAACTAGGAAGGCGGCTGCTCCCAGCGCCAGAAAAATCCAGCGTCTTGCTTTTCGACTGACCATTATTTATTCTCCGCTTCGGTAGTTGCCGCTTCAACGTCTCCTAATGCCAGTTCTCCAACTAGTCTTTTCTTATCATCGACAACCGGAATATATTTGAAGCCTAGCGCCAGCATTCGCGATAAGGCTTCTCTGAGGCTGGCTTTATCTGATAAAGCAATTTCGCTGGCGTCCTTTTCATTCATCGCCTCCCTTATGGAAACAGACTGAGCCAGGCTGTCTCGCCATACCCAGCCGATGAGTCGTCGGCTGTCATCTACCACCCAGAGCCACCGGTAGTTTCCGGCGGAGGCGGCCGCTTCTGCCGGCGATTTGTTAATGTTTACCGAAGCCGCCGGTTTAATAAAATTGCTGACATTGAGACGAGAGAGACGCTTGAGCGCGCGGTCGGCACCGATGAAATCGCGGACAAATTTATTAATGGGCTTGGATAGGATTGTTTCCGGAGTATCGTATTGCACCAGTTTCCCTGACTCCATTATGGCAATCCGGTCGGCAAGACGAATAGCCTCGTCAAGGTCGTGTGTCACCAGGACAATGGTCTTTTTTAATGCTTGTTGAATATAGATGAATTGAGACTGTAATCTCTCGCGGGTGAGCGGGTCGACGGCGCCGAAAGGCTCGTCCATTAGCAGAATGGGCGGGTCGGCCGCCAGAGCACGAGCTACTCCGATTCGTTGAGCCTCCCCGCCGGAGAGTTGAGTGGGGTATTTATCGGTATACCCGGATGGACTAAGTCCAACTAAGTCGAGCAGTTCCTCGACCCGTTTGGTAATGCGGCTCTTCTCCCAGTGAAGCAGTTTTGGGATGACCGCAATATTTTCCGATACGGTCATATGGGGAAACAGCCCGACGCTTTGGATGGCGTAACCAATCGATAATCTCAACTTTTCCGTATCGATGTCATCGGTATCCTGTCCGTCGATAAAGATATGCCCGGCACTCGGTTTGACGAGGCGGTTTATCATTCGCAGGGTTGTCGTCTTGCCGCAGCCCGATGGCCCGATGAGCACGCAGACTTCTCCTTTGCCGACTTCTAGAGACAGCTCGTTAACGGCAACTTTTTCGCCGTAGCGTTTGGTCACTTTCTCTAAACGTATCAACTTTCTCTACTCAATCCTTTAGGCGTTCCTAGCTTGACGAAAGTCCTCATTAAGGCATCCACTAGCAACGCTAGAATAATTACCGGTATCGCGCCCAGGATAATCAAGTCGGGAGCGGCTTGCCCGATGCCCTGGAAAACGAACCAGCCGAATCCACCGGCACCGATGAGAGCGGCTACCGTGGTTAGTCCTACTGCCTGCACCGACGCCGTCCTGACACCTTCAAAAACTAACGGGGCAGCTAGAGGTATTTCCACCCGGCGGAATATTTGCCAGCGGCTCATTCCCATTCCCTGCCCGGCGTCTATTACTGATGGCTCTACTTGGCGGATTCCTACATACGTATTACGGACTATCGGCAGCAGGGCATAAATAGTCAGCGCGATTATAGCCGGAGCCACGCCGACTCCCCTTATGCCGATGTCCCTCAATACTGGAAAGGAGAACGATAGCGCCGAAAGCGGCGCTATTAATAGCCCGAATAGCGCCAGGCTGGGGATGGTCTGCACTATGTTGGTCGTAAAGAATACCGGTCCTTCAGCATATCTGCTTCGAGTTGCCCAGATACCGAGAGGAATACCTATCAGTGTGGCGATAATCACACTGCCGCCGAACAATCGGATGTGCTGCCAAAATTCCTGCCCGAAGCGCTGGCGGTAACCGTTATACTCCTGCAAGATAGAGAGATGATTTAGCCACCCGGCAGATATAAGAATCATAAAGACCGCCAGTCCGCTCCACGAGACGAGTTGCCGCCAGACATGCCGGTTATCCAGCTTCTGGCGTGCAGCGAAAATGACCGTATAAGTTCCAATCAGAGTAAGCCAGAAACCAGCACCGAGCGATACCCTCGCTATAGCCGTTTCTCCCTGGATAAGATGACTGCTGCCCAGTCCGACTAACCAGAAGCTCAGAATAAGTAAGAAGTTGGCACTAATACCCAGTGCTATGCCACGCAGCGTCTTCCACTCTGCTAAACTCAGGAAAAGGCAAAGCAGCCAGAGAATAGTTATAGCTATAGCTCCGACTCCGCCAGTGCTTTCCCACAGGTTCATACTGGTGCCAACCGCCAGGCGATTAGGCTTCAAAGTCAACCAGCCGAGAAAAATAGAAATCAGCCCGATAATTGAGCCGGTAAGAGCCACACGGTCGGGGTTAAACCGCATCATCTATGTTCTACCTGAAAAGGTTATTTCAAAAATCCTTTTTGAGTGAGGTATGTCCGGGCAACATCGGCGGCGTTCTGCCCTTCGACGGCAATTTTACCGTTAAGTGTTTGCAGAGTAATGAGGTCGAGGCTTTCGAAAACCGGAGCTAATATGTTGCCTAATTCGGGATACTTATCATAAACTTCACCCCTGATAATCGGTGCCGGTTCGTATACCGGCTGGACTCCCCTGGGGTCGGAGAGGACTACCAGTCCGAACGCACTCAGTGAGCCGTCGGTACCATAAGCCATCGCTGCATTGATACCATCTGTTCTCCGGGCCGCATTGCTCTCAGTCTGCGCCGTATCTCCGCTGCCGACTACCACCAGTTGAGATTGTGACAACTTGAAACCATAGGCATTCTGAAAGGCTGGCAGTGCCGCTTCGCTGGTAACGAACTCCTGCGAACACATTAGCTTAACGTACCCGCCTCGATTAACATAGGCGGCGAAATCGTCAAGCGATACCAGTTTCTCTTTTTCCGCCAGTGTCTTAGGTATAGCGATAGCCCACGTATTATTAGCCGGCGCCGGAGTCAGCCAGGCGATATTGTTCTGTGCTTTATCAAGCTCTTTCACTCTCTCGTAACCCTGCTGTGCATTTTTCCAGACCGGCGATTTGTCTTCGTTGAAGAAGAAAGCCCCGTTGCCGGTATACTCCGGATATATATCTATCTCACCGCTGATGATTGCCTTACGCACTACGGAAGTCGCCCCGAACTGAGATTTATCGATAACATCAAAACCTTTATCTCTCAGCATCAAAATAATCATCTGCGATAGTAGCGCGCCTTCAGTGTCAATCTTCGAACCTACGGTGATGGGGCTTTTGGCAACGGTTGGCTGATTGCTGGTACACCCGGATACTATCATAGCCACTATAATGGCTGGGACAAGTAGCCACTTCTTCATCTTGCCTCCTCGATTACACTTGCTCCGCACAGATATTCCGCAAAGCAATTTTAAGTGTCGGTTCGTTGCAAAGTTATAACATCCGATATAAAGAAGTTACAAAAGTGTATCATTTAAAGCAGATAATAGCTAATAGCCGTCAGTTTTAACTTAGAATGGTGTAAAATTGAAATATGATTCAACAATGCTCGCTTCACGAAGCTAGAGGACGCTGGATTTTACTGGCAACTCTCCTGGCTAGCAGTACGGTTTTTCTTATGGGGACAGTCGTAATCGTAGCTTTGCCAGCCATACAATCATATTTCAACACCACCGTGGCTAGTCTCCAGTGGGTGGTTAATGCCAATCTTCTGACTTTGTCGGCACTAATATTAATTGGCGGCTCTCTGGGCGACCGCTTCGGTCGTAAACGGATTTTCATTGTCGGGATTAGTTTGTTCACTATGGGGGCCGTCCTCTCGGGGCTAGCCTGGACAACCGGTTGGTTGATAACTTTTCAGGCGATTCAGGGGCTGGGTTCGGCATTGATGGTCCCGCAAAACCTGGCTATAATCAATGCCTGTTTCCCCGAAAGAGAAAGAGGGCAGGCAATCGGTCTGTGGGCGGGTTTATCCGGAGGCGTTGCTGCCGTGGGCCCCTGGCTTGGGGGCTGGCTTATCGAAGCTTCGTCCTGGCGGGCTGTCTTTTTTATAGCGGTGCCCATCAGCCTTATTGCCATCGGTATTGCCGGTGTCTTTATCCCGGAAAATAAAGAACTTAAGGCTCGGAAACTGGACTGGCGGGGAACGATTCTCATACTTCTGGGCCTGGCTGGAATCGCTTACGGATTTATTGACGTTCCTATTAGCGGTTGGAACAGCTTTCCAGTGCTTATCAGTCTGGTTGGTGGGGCAATCGCTATTGCCCTGTTCCTCTGGTTCGAATTACGATTGGCTGAACCTCTAGTACCTCGTCGACTGTTCAAAAACCCGCTCGTTATCGGAGCTAATCTTGTTACCTTTCTTCTGTATTTTGCACTTAACGGTATACTCCTCTTTACCGTCCTTAATTTACAGCAGGCACAGGGCTATTCACCGGCTGTTGCTGGAGCTGCTTTGTTGCCTCCTATCATTCTCATTACTTTTCTGGCGGGACCGGCCGGTGCTCTGGCTGATAAGATAGGTCCTCGTTGGCAGATGATTGTTGGTCCGATGTTAGTAGCTTTGGGTATCGAATCTCTGGCGGCGGCCGGCACTAATGCCGGCTATCTAAGGTATTTCTTTCCCGGGTTTGTGCTTTTCGGTCTGGGTATGTCCCTGGTAATTGCCCTGCTCACTAAATCGGCCCTTACGGTGGAGCCTGAGTTCTCCGGCATTGCCTCCGGTGTCAATAACGCCGTTGCCCGGGTTGCCGCTCTAATGGCGGTGGCGATATTAGGTGGGGTGGTGCTCACTGCTTTTTCGTCACATCTAAACGATACCTTGAGCGCCTCCAGTTTGACTGAGACAGAACAAACTCAAATCTTGAATCAAGCTGATAAGTTAGGCGGCATAGATATACCGGAGACTTTCAATCCGACCAGTCGTCTTGCAACTGAAAAAGCTATCGAGGAATCTTTTGTTTATGGCTTTCGCCGGGCGGTCCGAGTATGCTCACTCTCGGCATTTGCCAGTGCGGTAATCGCTTTCTTTATTATCCGCAACCCACGCCGCCAGTCTGGTTAAGATAACTCATCCGTTTTACGTTTCTTCCTAACTTTGCAGCCAGGCTTCTTCGACCGTTGGGCATATATTCTCGTTGGGCTGCGTAATTGCTTGTCTCAGTGACTGAAAAGCCTCTTCAAGTTCTTCGCGGGCGTTAGCACGATGTGCCAGGGCTTCCATCGCCCGTTCTTTACCCTCGTCTAGTTTATGGAAAAAAGGAATTAGCGCTTTCACTGGATCTGTATGACTCCTCTGAGAAGCCTTCATATCGTTTATAGCTGCTTCAAATGATAGCAAGGCTTTCTCATAAGCTGCCCATGCCTCATTCATTGCTTTCTCAAGTACAGCGAAGTCAACTCTAGCTCCAGGTTCTTTAGTGGACGGAGATTTTTGTGGTAGTTCCTTTTTGCCCTCTTGCACCACGACTCTCACCCCACTTATCGAATGCCATAGCCATCCGGCGCGTTACCTTACATATTGCTTACGCTCAGTATGTTGCCTTCGGTATCCTTGAACCAGGCACCCTTATATTCGCCCATTGTGGCAATACCGTTGACCGTTTTGATGCCCATTCCGGGGATGTCATATTCCTCGAACTTCATACCCTTTGCCTTAAGGTCCTTGACTTCAGCTTCAACGTCTTTGACCGTAAAATTAGCTACGGTATGGTCGGCTTTGGTCGCTCCGCGTTGATATAGATAGATTGAACTCCCATCTCTGCATTGGAGAAATGCCCCCGGACTCGGGTCTTCCTTAACCACCTTGAGCCCCAATTTTTCCTGATAGAATTTCTTTGCCCGTTTTATATCGACCACGGGTAGAGTAGCACGTACACTAGCTGAATACAACATTTTATATTACCTCCCCTTATGTAATCTGACGACATTTTATAGGGAGGGCTGTTTCAAAGTAATAAAATCGGGCAGGTAAGTATTACAAATTTATAACATTTATCTTCGAGGCGCGTTATTCTACGTAATGATGACTTATAATGAATATTAGGAGGTGACAGAAGTGGCTAGAGCTTTTTGGAAGGGAGCGGTCAGTTTCGGGATGGTCAGCATCCCGGTTAAAATGTATGTTGCCACGGTGAGCCGGACACCTGCTTTTCACCTGCTTCATAAAAAATGTTTGACCAGACCCAAGCAAACGCTGTATTGCCAGGAAGATAACGAATATTTCGGCATCAAGGAAACGGTCCGGGGGTACGAATATGCCAAAGAACAGTATATGGTATTGAAAGAAAGCGATTTCGAAAAGGTTCCGGTGAAGACCTCCCATACTATTGAAATCACCGGCTTCGTTAACGCTCAAGAAATCGACCCGATATATTTTTACGGCGGTCACTATCTTGAGCCGGAAGAGTTCGCCGCTAAACCATTCTGCTTGCTGCGGGAAGCCCTGCGTAAGACCGGTAGGTTTGGCATTGCTAAAGTAGCTTTCCAGCGTCGGGAACATTTATGCTGTCTCCGCCCGAAAGACTCGCTCCTAGTCCTGCAGACGATGCACTTCCAGGATGAAATTATGCCGACTGGCGAAATCAACATCCCGGAGAAAGAAATTGCCGCTAGCGAACTTAAGTTAGCCGAATCATTAATCGAGGCAATGATTAAGAAATTCCAGCCCCAGGAGTACAAGGATGACTACCGGGAGGCACTGGAAAAGCTTGTCCAGGCTAAGGTCCAGGGTGAGGAAATCAAGGTAATGAAGATGCCTAAAATCGAGGAGATACCCGACCTTATGTCCGCTCTGAAGGCAAGCATCGAGAGTGCATCTAAGGAATCGGCGACACGGCCCAAACGGGTGCCGGAGAAAGTGAAGTCATAGCCTGAACGTAGGGGTGGGTTTTTAACCCACCCGCCCGGGCGGTCAGGTTTTAAACCTGACCCTACGGCTTCTTCCCCAGCATCTGGCTGAGCTGGCGGGCATTCTGCACCGGGTAATCGCTGTACTTATTTTTGAAAATAATGTGCAAATCGGTGGTCTTGCTTGCCATCTGCATAATACCGGGCACCCATTCCTTCAGTTCATTTTTCTTATATAAATATCGGAACTTTTCATCAGCGGCGGTGTCTTTACGCTCCCAGTTTTCGCTGTTGCGACCGTGAAATCGGATAAAGCCGAGCGGTGCCGTCACTTCAGCTATCGGGGGGAGGCTGGTTTTGAATCCCTGTGGCTCGTCGACGCAGACGAGGGTCAGCCGGTGTTCCCGTAAAAAACTCAGGGTGCTTTCTCTATTTGCCTCATTAAACCAGGAGCTAGAACGGAACTCGATAGATAACGGAAATCGTGGCAACCTTTTACGGCATTCGGCGAGAGAATCGAAGCTCTCCTTTCCCGGATGAAACCAGGGTGGGAATTGAAAAAGAACAGCCCCTAATTTGCCCGCCGAGGCAATTACCTGAGCCGTTCGGACAAAACCTTCCCACAAATCATCGAGTGCTTCCGGCGGCAGGTGATGCGGATAGAAGTTTCCCTTGTGCTCAGACAGTTGCCCGAATTTATCACGGAAAGCCCTTGGCAGAGAGGTAACCGGAGTGGGATGGCCGGTAAAAAGGCTGAAGGCTTTGATATCGAAGGTGAAGCCGTCGGGTGTGTTTTCCAGCCAAAGGTCTAGGTTGAGCTGTGTGGGAAAGTAGTGGTAGGAGGCATCGATTTCAGCGATGGGGAAGTTCTGGCTGTAACACCGCAGGCGCTCCGCCGGTGTCTTCGCCTCACCGTAGAAACCGCTCTCGATAAGGCTCCGGTCTGCCCAAGCGGAAATACCGATTAGAATGCGTCCCATAATAAAACAATTATACTATGAGCGTATCAGCGATTTGAAACGAATAAACTTCAGGCGTGATAACATTCTATTTTGAACCCCGAAAATTGAAACAAAGCAGAGTAATAGGTGATTGATTCGAGCGTATTCGTTTTCACTTTCATTATAAGTAATCTTTTTTCTGAGGAAACGACATGCCCAAATGATGAAAATTTGTGCGTGCTGTCTTTAGTTGAAACAATAGGAACCATCACTTTTTCTCTTTCCTCTCACTCCTATCTCTCCCACAAGGGAAGAGAGGGTTTTTGTAATATATGGATTATAGAACAAGTGTTCTGAGTTTGTCAAGGAAGTTTTGTCGCTACCGTTTCGAGTTGCAGTTCACCGTGAACGGGAAAAGCTTTTACGTTGCCTTGTGACTAAAGTCACTGAGTATATTGATAATCTCTGCTATTGTTTAATATGAAAAGGGTAAGCGAATCTCCTGGAGTAGTCCTTCGGAAGGTTCCGGAGCTTCCCGAAATTGGTTGTGTGGCCCTGTTGAGACAAGTTCGATACAGGATGGGCACTCCGGCGCAGGTAACCGGGAGGGGGAAGTACTGGAACGAAGGTGATCCGGTTTTCTTGAACCGGACTCCAGTAAAGGTTCGTCTACCCTTTTGTTTTTATTAGCCTGTTTATAGTTGATACCGAGCAGGATGAGGGATGACGTTTCGCTCTTTTTAGCCCCTTATCATCTTCTCTAATCGCTCTAGTTCAGCAAGCAATTTCTTATCGGCTGAACTTTTTAGTTGTTTTATCTCTTTAAGTAAAGCTTGCCTTACCTGACTTATCCCTTTTGCTTTACTTTTCGTGATTATTTTCATTATTTCCTTCAGAAAAGTATCTGGCTTCGCGTGAATAACCTTAAATTAACGTTGAACCGGGAAATAATGTTACGGAAACCACAATTACACTTTTCTAAACGCTTTTCTCCAATGTGTAACATTCTGTCTTCTATTCCGTTTCTATATTTAGTAACTTGTAAAAGGAGGCAGAAAGTTGAAAAAGCTAATTTTAAGTGTCGCACTCGGGTTGGTTCTGATGGCGACAGCGTTGCCTTTAGTGGCGGTCAGCGCTCAGTCTACTAATCCTCTCGACCACGTGGTGATAACACCGAGCACGGCGACTATTGTTATTGGGCACGACCAGCAATTCACTGCTCAGGGACAGGATTCTGCAAATGTCACAGTTGACAATGTGACCTTAACATGGGCTATAGTCGCCGGAGGCGGCACGATTACTAATGCCGGCCGGTTCACAGCAAATACTACCGGTAACTTCACGAATACCGTTAAGGTTACGGCGACCAAAGATAGTGTCGAGAAGACGGCTTACGCTACGGTGATAGTAGTTTCTTCAGGTCCTCTCGACCACGTGATAATATCGCCAGCCTCGGCAACAGTTATTATCGGACATGACCAGCAATTTGCTGCCAGAGGTGAGGATTCTGATAATCTCACAGTCGATAACGTAACCTTCACCTGGTCTGTAGTTGCCGGAGGCGGGACCATCACTAATGCCGGTTCGTTTACAGCAAACACTACTGGTAACTTCACCAATACTATTAAAGTTACCGCGACTAAGGATAGTATTGAGAAAATCGCTTATGCAAGTGTAATAGTTAAGGCGGCTCCTAGCGAGGAAAAGCCTGGTTTTGTTCCTCCTGGATTTTCAAAGGGCAACAAGAAGGGCTGGAATGGCGGATATACGCCACCCGGCTGGTCTCAAGGTAACAAGAATGGCTGGAATGGTGGATATACACCACCGGGCTTATCCAAGAAAGCCGATTCGAATGGTGGAGATACACCTATCGGGTGGTTAAAGAACAAAATTAGCGGCTTGTTCAAGAACAGGAATAAGAAATAATCGGGCGTAACTTGTAAAAGCCCGCATCAAACCAAATAGCGTGGATAGGGTAGAGAACTTTATCCACGCTATTATTTTTACCCCGCCCAGATTGCTTCGCCTCCCGATTCGGCTTTAGCCTCATCGGGATGGTCTCGCAATGACAGTAGTGAAAATCCCCCTTAATCCCCCTTTAGGAAAGGGGGATGTAGTGCGTGACTTTACATAATACTAATATAATTACAGTCCACACCCCACCGGATTCTTCGTCCCGATAGGAGAAGAAGGAGTTATCGGGACTCCAGAATGACAATTTTAAGCTGAAAGCTGACCGCTGATAGCTGATAGCTGATAACTGACTGTATTGACATCCCCCTGTCTTACCTTTATTATCACGTAGGGGTGGGTTTCTAAACCCACCCGCCCTTGGCGGTCAGGTTAAAAACCTGACCCTACATAGAGGGAGAGTTATGGCGAAGTATAAGGTCTACCGAGTTCATCCCGCCGGAATGAAGGTCAACCTCGATATCGAGCGGAAGATACTGGTAGAGGTGGATGCCGAGCTTAGTGCTATCGATTATATCAGCGAAGCCGATGTCATTCCCAAAATCAAAGACGCTGATGCTCTCATCACCGCCGCCTCGCTCATCACCCGCCGCATTATGGAGTCGCTGCCAAATCTTAAAGTCGTCGTCCGTACCGGCATCGGCTTTGATAATATCGACCTGAAGGCGGCAACGGATAATCATATTCTCGTCGTCAATATACCGGACTACTGCTACGAGGAAGTTTCCAACCACGCCATCGCTCTGCTGCTGGTCTGCGCCAAGAAGATTGTCGTCCAGAACAATCTGGTGAAGCAGGGCAAGTGGGCAGATGCCTGGGCAATCAGACCGCCGATGGGTCCCATCACCGGCGAGACGCTGGGTTTGATTGGCGTGGGTCATATTGGGAGAATGGTGGCAAGGAAGGCGAGCGTCTTCGGTCTCAAGCTGCTTGGCTACGACCCCTATATGGATAAGAAGCTGGCTGAGGAATCGGGCATCACTCTAGTCGATTTGCCTCGACTACTTAAAGAGTCGGACTATATCTCGGTGCATTGTCCTTTGAACGAGCAGACTCACCATCTTGTCAGCGACGAAGCCTTCAGGCAGATGAAACCCACTGCCTACATCATCAACACGGCACGCGGACCTATCATTGAAGAAGCGGCGCTTGCTCGCGCTATTCAAGCGAAGAAGATTGCCGGTGCCGGGCTCGATGTTTTCGAGAAGGAGCCGGTCGAGGCGGACAATCCGCTCCTCAAGTTGGATAACGTGGTGATGCTGCCCCACTCCGCCTGGTTCTCCGATGAAGCCTACGTCCGACTCAGGACGTTCGTTGCCCAGGAAGCGGCACGGGTGCTCTCCGGGCACTTGCCCAAAACTATTGTAAACCGGGGCGTCAAGCCCAAAGTAAATCTGATTTGAGCAGGAGGTAATGATGACAGTAAAATTGACTCTAACGGTTAACGATGCTCCCATCCGTACGGACTATTTCGTCGAGTCGTTTATCGACCACACGGTAAGCGGGATGATTGAGTCGCTGGAAGGCACCGGCAAAATCAAAGACCTCAAGCTGACCATCGATGGCGATAAGGTGATGGTCAACCTGAACGGAGCCCCGGTGCAAATCAATCCCTTCGTCACCAGAATCATCAAAGCCACCACTGTTGGAATGGTCTCCACCCTTAAAGGCGTGAGCGATATTAAGAAGCTGAGGATTGAGATTGGGAAGTGAGGAAAAAGAGAAGTTTTTAGCTTTCTCGATTTTTACCGTATCCAATTTCTTTTACCGGGTCTTGTATAAACTCGTATAAAAAGGAGGGTGAAATGGATATTATTTCCAAAGTTATAAGAGGCGCTAAAGGGGCGATGGATGCGATAAACAAGCCAGAAAGCTATGTAAAGGGCGATGCATTCGAAAACTACATACGTAAGAACCTTTTTGTTAAAGACAGGTATGACCTAGTACAAAAGACTCATGACTACACGACTAACAAGGGGGATTTTGTTGAGAACACTAAAGAACCCGATTTCAAGTTCAGGTCAATTAAAACTGGTAAGGAGTTCTTTGTTGAAGCGAAATATCGTTCTTCTTACCGTGAAAATGCGATTGAGTGGTGTAAACCGTTTCAATTGAAAAGGTATAAAGAAATAGATAAAAAAACACCTGTATATTTGGCTCTTGGTGTAGGGGAGGAACC
>JAZDIU010000027.1:0-44871 GCA_043804635.1 Chloroflexota bacterium | reverse complement strand
CCCGGCGGAGTCCACATTCATCCCAAAGAAGGACCGATAGTAGGGGAGTTATTTAATCGATATTCTTCTGGTACCACTACTCTCAGTCAGTTAGCCTCCTGGTTAAATGAGCAGGGCTTTAGAACTAAGAATACGAGCAAGACCACTGACGCCTCTGGGAATCTGGTATCCGGACCAAGGTTATTTACGACTGCATCGGTAAGATGTATTTTACATAACGTCTTCTACGCCGGGAAGATTGCATATCAGGGTAAGCATATGAACGGGGCCCATGAGGCTTTAATTAATCCTCAACTATTCGATTTAGTACAGGCTACATTAAAGAAGAACAGCGGCCGGTCTGAGACTCTTCAGACTCATCCGGAGAGACAATATCTATTGAGGGGTATCATCCGGTGCGCTTACTGTGGAATGCCAATGTGGGCTCAGACATATACGAGTGGCCGGACTTACTATAGGGAACATAAGAACTCGAGGAGTCATGGACTATGTCCGGCATCTAGCGGGGCAATCACGTGTCATATTGTTGACGACCAGATAGGTAAACTTATCGAAGCTATCGAACTAGGTCCTCAATGGCTTGAGGAAGTATTAGCTATTATTAGCCTTAAAGATGAAGTAGAAAGAGTAAAGAAAGACCGCCAAACTACTCAAGAGAAATTAAGAAGAATGGCTAAGGCTTATATAGATGGCGTCTTTCCTGATGAAGAATATCACCGGCAGAAGAAGTTACTAGAGCTGGAGCTGGAATCTCTTATCGTACCTCAGGCAAATGCGGCGGAAGAAGCTGGTAAATTGATAAAAGACTTACCCAGACTCTGGTCTAACGCTAACCTGGAAGAGAGACGAAAGCTATTATTGACCATGGTTGATGCTGTTTACTTTGATACAAAGAAGACCAAATCGATAGTAGCGATAAAACCGAAGCCGCCATTTAAACCTGTCTTTCAGGTGGCGGCTTCGCGTAAAGGATCGGATATCCGTATCGTTAACGAGCCTTATTTAGGCTCGGCTGTGTTTCTGGTGGAGGCGGGGGAGAGTTGAACTCCCCGTCCAAAAGAAGCTGCTCAGAATCTACAACAAGCTTAGTCGGCTCTTTAATCTTGCCCGGCTAGCCTCTGCCGACCGAGTTTAGCCAGGCCAGTCGATATTTCTTTCACTGCCCGTATCGATGTCCGGGTAGCGGCACCCCAACTGAACGGCACCCAATCCCAACCCGTTGAGGTGAGGCTGGGTTGGATGTGCTACCTATTTTTAACTAGGCAGCAACTAAAACTGCATCATCGGCAGTTAATTTTTGCCACCTGTTTTACGAGGGTGATGGCACCTCAGCCTGCAATTCTGTAGCCTACTCCTCCTGTCGAACCCGCGCGCCCCCATTCTATAGAGCTTTAGACTTTCGCTTTTTGATTGCCCGCCCCATTTCCCTTTCCGCTTCCCGCCGCATTATCGTCTCCCGTTTATCGTATAATTTCTTGCCTTTAGCCAGGGCTACTTCAAGCTTTGCCTTTCTATCTTTAAGATAAAGCTTGGTCGGGACTAAAGTTAAGCCCCTTTCCTGCACTTTGCTGGCTAGCTCAATAATTTCTTTACGGTGGAGCAGGAGCTTTCTTGGGCGTGTCGGCTCGTGGCTGCTAAAGCGGTTACTGGCTTCGTACCTGGCGATGTGAGCGTTCATTAACCACAATTCTCCTTGCTCAGGTCTGACATACGCATCAGCCAGGTTCACTCTACCCGCCCGGATTGATTTTATTTCGGTGCCGGTTAGTGCAATACCCGCTTCCAGACCATCCTGGATATGATAGTCGTGGTAAGCCTTTCGATTGGTTGCAATCGTCTTAATCGCCACATAATAATTATATCATATTAAGAGGCTGTGGCTGACTGCACGTGCTGGGGTTGTTTTTACTTGGCTGCTTCGAAGTCCAGGATATTAAGCCTGAGCCTCTCTTCGCCGTTCCAGCGGTCCATCTCCATATTAAATACGATATTAAGCAGGGGAAAGACCTCGCTCTTGCCTAAGCCAAAGCCCACCCCGTCCCAGATTGTCCCGCCCTGCTTTAGTTTCAATCTCAAGTGTTCTCCATTACCCATCGAGCGGGAATCGATAACTTCCACCCACCGACTTAGAAAAGTGGGTGCCGGGTTTCCCTGACCAAATGGCGCTAGTTTCTGAATCGAAGGGAAGGTATTTCCTCCCAGGTCGCGGAGCGTAATCTCGGCATCGACATCGATAGTGGGGCGCAAATCAACCCCAGCTAGTTCAGCAGTGGCTATTTCTAAGAGGGCTTGCTCCAAATAAGGTAAGTTTCTGGTCAGGATAGTAAAACCGGCCGCTTGCGGGTGCCCGCCGAATTGGGTAAACAGGCGGCTGCATTTGGTCAGGGCACCGATAATGTTGAACTCAGGGATACTTCGGCAGCTTCCGCTGCTGAATTGGTCGCCAGTTCTGATAACGATTGCCGGACGGTAGTACTCCTCGGATAGCTTGCCTGCCACCAGCCCGCAGATACCCGCCTGGAAATCACAATCGCCGGTAATCAAAAGCGGCAGAATGCCTCTGACTTCTATCTGCTCTCTGGCTTTTGTTAAAGCGCGGACGGTCAGGTTTTGGCGCTCGGTGTTTTTTTGTTCCAGCCACAACGCCAACTCCCGGGCTTCTTCCGTCGACTTTGTCATTAAAAGTTGGTAGCTTTGTATAGCGTGTTCCAATCTGCCGGCGGCGTTCAGACGGGGGGCGATTGTCCAGGATATGCTTTCCGAGTCAAGCTTACCGGTTTTCAGTCCGGCAAGATTTATCATTTCCTGGACTCCCAGGCGGGGACAGTCATTGAGCCGCTTGAGTCCTTGCTTGACAACGTAGCGGTTTTCTTCCAGTAACGGCACTACATCAGCGACCGTCCCCAGGGCAACCAGGTCAATCAGTTCGTTAATTAGTCCTTCTTTACCCAGGTTCTTGAAAAGAGCCTGCATCAGCTTAAGGGCTACCCCGACGCCGGCCAGGTCGGTAAAGGGATAGTTTGAATCGGAGAGCTTGGGATTAATTACTGCTGTCGCTGATGGAATTATGTCCGGTGGAGTGTGATGGTCGGTAATAATTACATCTATGCCGAGTTGATTAGCTTTTTTAACTTCACGCAGAGCGGTAATGCCACAATCAACGGTAATAACCAGGCTGGTACCCTCTTGGCATAGCTTCTCCAGAGCGGCGTTCTTAAGTCCGTAGCCTTCGGTCAGGCGGTGAGGTATATAAGGGATAGCCTGGCATCCGAGGGCTGACAGTCCTTGTACCATTAGAGCCGTAGCTGTCACGCCATCGGTATCGAAGTCGCCATACACGGCGATTTTTTCCCCGGAAAGTAAAGCCCGGTAGATTCTCGTTACAGCCTCGTGAACTCCAGGTAAGAGGAATGGGTCATTTGAAAGCCGCTCGTCAGCGGCAAAAAAGATTTCCAGTTGGGAGGGTTCGGTCAGTCCTCGATTATAAAGTAGCTGAGCTACTATTCGGTTCAGACCTGCGGAGTTAAGCCGGTGCCTTTCCGGTATGGGTGGCAGCGGGTTCCATCGGCTGTGGCTCACGCCTATGCCTCACTATATCTACGTAAAACCAGGACCGAATTATGACCGCCGAAACCGAAAGAGTTGGATAAGACAGTATTAACTTTAGCCTGCCGGGCTACATTAGGTACGTAGTCCAGGTCGCAATCCGGGTCGGGATGGGTGAGGTTAATGGTCGGGGGAATTATCCCATTCTGAATAACCATAGCGCAGATAGCGGCCTCGATAGCACCGGCAGCACCGATAAGATGCCCGGTCATCGACTTGGTGGAACTCATTGGAATGCGGTAAGCTTGCTCACCGAGTGCTGTCTTTACTGCCATCGTTTCCACTCTATCATTGATGGGTGTCGAGGTTCCGTGGGCATTGATATAATCTATGTCGGTCGGTTTCAGCCCGGCTTTACTAAGGGCTAACTGTATAGCTCTGGCACCGCCACGACCTAATTCATCTGGTTGAGTCATGTGGAAGGCATCGGCAGTGGCTCCATAAGCCAGAATTTCAGCCAGAATGTTGGCTCCACGCGTCTTTGCGTGGGTGAGACTTTCCAGGACCAGGATACAGGCACCTTCTCCGATGACAAAGCCGTCGCGCTGGGCATCGAACGGGCTTGAAGCCTGCTGTGGTATCTCGTTTCTAGTGGAGAGAGCCCTGGCGGCGTTGAAAGCCGCGATACCCAGCGGATTGATGATAGCTTCGGCACCACCGGTTAGAGCAATCTGGGTATCGCCCCGCCTGATTAGTTCGGAGGCTACCCCGATTGCATCTGAACCGCTTGAGCAGGCTGATGTAGTACAGAGGTTCATCCCCTTAAGACCCAGTGCCATAGATACCTGTGCTCCAGCCATATCGGCAATCATCATCGGTACCAGAAAAGGTGTGACCCTGCTTGGTCCGCTTTCAACCAGAACCTTTGCCTCCTGAAATAGGGTGGTTAGACCGCCGATACCGCTTCCGACGATTACAGCGATGCTACTCTCGTTGGAGGCGTTTATCTGTAATCCTGATTGTTTTACTGTTTCTATGCTGGCGGCCACTGCCAGTTGGGCGAATCGGTCCATACGCCGTGCATCTTTGCGGTTCATATAGTTAGCCGGGTCGAATCCTTTTACCTCACCGGCGATTTTAGTATCCAAAGGAGTAGGGTCGCACAGGGTAATCTTATCTATGCCTGACTTACCGGCAATCAGGTTTTTCCAGGTAGTAGCCGTATCAAGTCCTAGTGGGTTCAGCGTTCCTATCCCGGTAATTACCACTCGATTAGTGTTACAATTATCCATTGCCTCCGCTCCATTCCTCTTGAGAGAAGGTTTAAAAACCTTCTGTTTGCTGGTTAAACCTTATGCCTAGTATAATAGATTTCAGATATTTTTGTCCATTCTGAGCTGATAGCTGTTAGCTGTTGGCTGAAGGCTTTAAATATGAAAGTTGCTCTGGAAACTTTAGGCTGTAAACTCAACCAGGCTGAGACCGAGCTTATTGCAAAACAGCTCATTGAGGCCAGTTATAAGCTGGTGCCCCGAGTGGATGAAGCTGATATCTATATATTAAATACCTGTACGGTCACTCACGTCGCCGATGCCAAGTCCCGTCATCTGCTCAGACAGGCTCACCGCCGGAATCCCAGTGCTCTGGTGGTAGCTACCGGTTGCTATGCCCAAAGAGTTCCTCAAGAACTGGCGAAGATTAATGGTGTGAGCTTGGTAGTGGATAACGAACATAAAGCCCAGCTATCAGGGCTGTTACCAGTATCCCACAATGGGAATGCTCTGAATGAATTAGCCCCCCTGCGGACTCGCAGTTTTGTCAAAGTTATGGATGGCTGCGGTAATTTCTGCTCTTATTGTATTGTCCCATTCGTGCGGGGAAGGGAGAAAAGTTTACCTCCGGGTCAGATAGTAGCTGAAGTCAAACAAAGGATGGCTGATGGCTACCAGGAAGTAGTCCTGACCGGAACTAAGGTCGGGGCTTATGATTATGAAGGTGTCGCACTAAAAAGTTTGCTGGAGAGCGTTCTGGCTGAGACAAATTTACCTAGAATCAGGCTATCTTCCCTTCAGCCTCAGGAAATTTCTGCGGAGCTTCTCCATCTCTGGCGGAATGAGCGATTGTGTCCTCATTTTCATCTATCTCTACAAAGCGGCAGCGACTCAGTTCTGGAGCGAATGAAGCGGCGTTACTCGACCAGTGACTTTGAAAAGACGATGTCTTTAATTCGAAGTCTCATACCCGATGCGGCAATTACCACTGATGTCATCGTCGGATTCCCTGGTGAGACTCCAAACGAGTTTGAAGAGAGCTATGATTTCTGCCGCCGGATAGAATTTGCCCGGATTCACGTCTTTCCTTATTCGAAACGCAGTGGCACCGAGGCTTATCATTTTCTTGACCAGATAAGCGATGAAATTAAAAAGGAGCGCAGCCAGCGGATGCTGGCTCTAGCTAAAGAGAGCGCCGATAACTTCCGCCGGCGGTTTATAGGTAAGACCCTATCTGTCCTATGGGAGAAGCGTTCTAGCGGGCTATGGTCCGGTCTGACCGATAACTATATAAGAGTATATATTAAAAGTAACCAGGATTTGACCAACAAGGTCTTGCCGGTGAAGGTGGAGGAATTTAACCCGCGTTCCTCTTATTTGGACTATGGTGTATAATAGTGAAACGTGAAAAGAAATAATAGTATCCTCGGCTTCTCAAATCAGGTTGACATAAAACTATAAGGAGGGAAATTAAATGTTCGAAAAAATATTAGTACCGCTCGATGGCTCTAAATTAGCTGAATGTGTTTTCCCATACATCGAGAAACTCTCAAAGGACTGTCAGGTTAGGGAGGTATTTCTCTTCCGCGTTTGTGAAAAGCCTGAGGTAGACGCTGATTATCCGGCAAAGATGCCGAAGAGCTGGGAGGAGCACGTTGAGGAATTGAATACTGTCTCGGGTCGGCAATGCAGCCTATACCTGGATGATGCCGAAAAACGGCTTAAGAAAAAGGGTATCAATAATATTAAACTGGAGACGCGCCTTGGTGACCCAGCTACGGAAATCGTGAACTACACATTGAAGGAAGACATTGCTCTCATTATTATGGCGAGTCATGGGCGCTCTGGTCCTAGCCGCTGGGCATTCGGGAGTGTTGCTGATAAGGTCTTCCGTTCTACCTGCGTGCCTGTTCTAATGGTAAGAGGACCCGGCTGCACAGTTGGCATCTAGCCAGACGTTAACTGTTTATCGAGAATAGTAGTCAAGAAGGGGCGGAAGCCCCTTCTTATGTTTTACTTTTTCCTTTTTCCTTTTAGCTCTATCCCCAGGACTACCGAGGTTTCTACTTGGCGTTCGGGGATATCCCAGTAGGTTTTTAGCAGTTTATCTTTGTCCTGTATTAGAGTGAAGCCATACTTTTTATAGAACTCAATAGCCCAGCGAGCATCGGCCCACGTCCCCACGAGCAGACGGCATGTGCCAGCTTGTTTTTTAAGGTATTTTAAGAGTCTGCTCCCAATCCCTTTTTTCTGCCATCCTGGCAATACATAGGCGTGACGAATGAGAGTAACATCTTTGATTTCTTCCAGTCCCATTACCCCCGTCAGTTCCCCATTTTCTTCCCAGCCAAAAAGGGTTATTCTTCTCATCTCTCGTTCTAGTTCTTCCCCGCTCATATAAGGCTGGTAATAGCAGTCAGGCGGTATAACGTTTTCATAGGCTTTAGCGGCTTCATTTATAATTAGATATAATCTGTCTCTATCGCGTCGGTCGCACTTACGAATCATAGCTTCATTTTAACACGTTTCACCATTGTCATTCTGGAGGAGTCCCGATACCCTTGTCACCCTAATCAGGACGACGAAGAATCTGGTGGTGTGGGGTTTCGGAACCACCCCTTGTAAATAATGTATAATTTATAAAATAGAGAGGGGGTACTCGAAATGACTTTTAATCTCGAACACTTTACTCAAACTGCCGAAAGAATCAGGAATAAAGCTATTAAAGAAGGGCGCTTAACCGATAATCCTTCCGATGAAGTCTTGAGAACCCTGGTAGAAAAAGCGCCCGGCATTAAGAAAACTATCTACAATAACTATGTGGCTGAAAGCGAACCCACCTCCCGTTCGGCCATGTTCACCAAGAATAGTATCGACCAATCATTCGGCGAAGAAGAACAGAAGCTGTTGTCCCAGTGTGAAGCCGTTTTAGCTAAAGAGAGGCTGATTTCCTTCGATAGGGTCGTGGGTAACATCGATAGCGGCACTACCGTCCGGGCAATTGTCCCCGAGCGTTTTGCCCATATCGCCTATGGCGGAGGGCATCTTTTCCTGCCTCCTAAAGAAGCTGTTAAAGAACCAACCTATCACATCATATTCTTTGCCGATGAGGCTTTTGAGGCCAACCGCTCCAAGCCATTACCCGAGAAAGACATAACCATCAGGCTGGCAATGCTGGACAATGGGAAATACGTTAAAGTAATTAGAAACGGCAACTACATTGGTGAGTACAAGAAAGGCGTCTTCGCCGCCGAAGATTGGTTTGCCAAGACAAAAAGGGGCGGTCTCTTTCTGCACTCTGGTTGTCGGGAGGACTATCTCCAATCGGTGCACGGCGACTACCGGCTTTCCCGAACGTTACTGGTCGCCCTAAGCGCTAACGGCAAGACCACTACTACCAGTCGCATTCTGGCTAGAAAAGGCAAAGAAAGGTCCTGGCTTGTCCAGGATGACGGCGGAACACTTATGCCCGATGGCTCATTCCACGGCTTCGAGGCCGGCGGAGTCTTCGTCAAGACAGAGGGGGTGAACCCCGGCGAGCAGCAAGAAATATATTACGGCTTAATGAAGCCGGAGACACTTTGTGAGAATGTTAATGTTGCTCCTGACGGCGACTTCGATTTTTATAACTACCAGAGAACATCTAACGGCCGGGCGGTGATACTAAGAAGAGATTTTATGCATGCCAGTCCGTATATCGATGTCGAGAGGATTGACAATTTCATCCTTATCACCCGCGGCCCGTTAATTCCAGCCATTTCCAAGCTGACCCAGCAGCAGGCGGTCGCCCTGATGATTATGGGGCAGGCGATGGAATCCTCGGCGGGTGACCCCACCCAGGCAGGTAGTATCAGAAGTGAATTTTTCTACGACCCCTTTGTTGCCGGAAATCTCGCTGAGCACGCCAATATCTTTTATAAGATAGTAAAGGGTCTCCCTCATCTGAATTACTACCTGCTCAATACCGGCTGGATAGGCGATGGGGCACAATATAAAGATATCCGGCTGGAGTTTACTATGGGTATCCTAGATTCTCTGCTAAGGCAAGGACTCGAAGACTGGGTAGATTCTCCTACCGGTTTCAAGGTACCCAGAGCCATCAGAACGGTGGATGATATCTTCCTGCACCCGGAGAAACTCTATTCTCCGGATGAATTCGAGAGACAGCAGAAGGCTCTTAACCGCATCAGATATGAGGCAGTGGAAAAAATCGGCAGCGGCCTCCATCCTGATATAAGAAAGATTTTCAGTCGGGGATAAAACCTGGTATTGTATCAGGGAATTTAGTTGCAATAATACTATACGTTTTGATCCCTTCTCCCTTGAGGGGATTCATCCTGAAGGATTCTTCCTGAAGGAGAAGGTTAGAGCTTGCCCCGTACTTGATACGGGGGATGAGGGTGATTGTTAAGGCTATTTTCCCCCTCATTGTGGAAATGTTTCTACAACTTTGCACAACGCGTTTTCATCTCCGACGTTGCCCGGAAATACGATGTACGGAAGGTTAGCCCACCGTGCCCCGGCTCCAAGCCGTAAAACCGGCACTCCACTGATTATCTGCCCCAGCACTAAGGCTTGTTCGTTATTAAGAGCGTTTCGAGCCAACTCAAAGCCGGTAGTGCTTCCCTTGGCGATTAAGTAGGCTGGGCGAACTTGAGTTCGCCCTACAACTTCGCAGAGCGACTGCAGAATATATTTGCCGAATTCTTGAAAATTTTGTCCCGGAGTTATGTGTAATTTCCTTGAAGTGTAAACCACCGTAGTTACACCCGCCGCCAGCTTTTCATTTACTGCGTTTGCCACTGATTCGACTTCTGTCTGCCGACTGTCGAGGTTATGAAGCTCCGATACTCTGAGCTCAATGCCATAAGCCAGACCGGACGCCAGCAGCTGTTTTAGCTGGTTCGATGTTTTTTCTACATAGGAGCCGACTATTATCAGTCCCGGTCCTCTGGCTGTGTTCAAATCCTTGTAGGTCAGAAAAGGTTTATCCTCGAATCCGCCCCGTGCTTTGAGGAAAGAGGCCGCACAGCGGTAGACAAAACTTTTACCCTTTTTCTCAGCTTCTATGATTCCCAGAGCCATAACTTCCAAATCATCGTAGCCGGCAGCATTGACAATTATAGGTCTTCCGTTCGAGGCAGCTAGCAATCTTTCTGCTACTTCCTGCGGTCCATTCTCACGCAAAAGGTCGAGGGATATCGACCAGACGTCTTCACCGTTCACTGTGCCTCCCATCTTTTCGGTAACCCACGCTTTCATGTTGCTGTTTTTGAAGCCAAAGACAGGGTCGCGGGCGTATTCGGTCTCATGCACGGGAACAAGTTCACCGCCTTGTTCTACCCACTGGATATCGTCAATGGTATATCTGCCGGCTTCAAAGAAGGCTGGGGCAATGATAATGCCATCGGGTTTCATCTTTAATCCGGATGTCAGGGCATCAACCTCGTAAGGGAAGTGTCCGCGCAGGGTGCTATCGCTCCTAGAGGCGAGGAGAATCCCAGTACCTTCTTTGCTGGTAGCTTCCCGGAGGTTACGGCCAACTTCGTAGCTTATCCTACGTGCTTCGTCAGGGCTTAGGCTACGTGAGTTGGTAGAGATAAAAAAGATAGCTCCGGAAGCGATAGCCTTGCGAAGCATAGCTACCGACCAGGTCATAAATATGTTGACCCCATGAACGGTCTGGGTGCCGGTCGGGTCGTCCTCAATCACTGCCAGGCGTTTTCCTGAGTCTATCAGGCTTTGCCTGATTTGAGAGCGGGCGCCCGGGATGTGATGCTCTGGCGGCTTGCCAGCCAGTATTTCAGATAGCTTCATTGTCGCGCCTGATTATTGTAATTCATGAAGCTCTTTTCGATTCCGACCGCCACCCTTGAACAAGCTCAAGATGTGCGATGGATGGTCTCACAATGATATTCACGAAGTAGATTTAACATTTAAGAATGGTAATTAGTCTTAAATCCTAAATCATAAGTCGTAAATCGGAGGTTTTAGTGGTGTTCTTCCGCCTCTGCTTTTTCCGCCTCAACCTTCGTCTTATGGACGGTCTTATCGGGGTGATTGGGTGGGGAGTATAAGGTATATAGCTTTAGAGCAGTGTTTTTCGAAGTATTGATTACGTTATGATATGTGCCAGCCGGGACGATAACCGCATCACCATCTTTTACCAGATGTTTTTCTTTTCCGCCGAAAACAAAAGCTGCCTCGCCTTGCTCGATGCGAAAGAATTGGTCGACCTTAGTATGCACTTCATTGCCAATCTCTTCACCGGGTTGTAGGCACATCACCACGAGTTGGGCATATTTCCCGGTAAATAATACTTTCCTGAAATAGTTATTGCTTAAGGTCTGCTTTTCAATCGGTCCGACATATCCAGTCATTTTTCTCCTCCTTATCTTGACCCTTTAGAATTCGTGGATTGATTATATGAGGTATTGAAGCAGTACGCAACTCAGCCAACCTTATGGACATCAATATTAACTTTACATAATACTTAAAACAACTAGAAGCTAAATCCTTTGAAATAGCCTCTAGTTGTTTCTAGGATAAAATTTTTCCAGAGCCTGATTTGAAACCAACCCAATCATCTGCTACGATATTATTTGGTTCAAGCCATTACAATTTCCAGCTGTCGGTGTCTGCAATAGTTAAGTGTTGACCGCTGACAGCTACTTCGGGAGGGAAATGAGTAACGTAGTCAAAATTCTAAAGCAACTCGCTTCGAGCGAAGAATATAAAGTGTTGGAAGCCGCCATTAAAGATTCCAATGCTGAAAATATCATCAGCTCTTATAAAAAGCTTTCCGAAACTCTGGAAAAATCCGAAGCGGAAGTAGTTGCCAAAATGCAAGAGCTACCGCGTCTTAATAAGGATAAGGATATCCAAAACTTCCGCGCCACCTTCGCTTCCCGCAGTCGGACGGTCCTTCCGCAGTGGTACTGGCTCAACGACCAGCTAAAACAACAAAAAATAATGGAAGGTAAAGTCTTCAGTTTCGGCAGTAAGGGAGACCCCCTGGTAAGGACGCCGGAAGGCAAGCTGGTCATCATAACGGGAGCGACCCTTAAAGAGGGCGATGTAGTCCGCTTCAAGGTGATTAACTCAACGGAAAAAGCCGATTTTGGTGTTCTCTTCGAGCTTACCCCCGATAATTTATATGCTGTTCTCACTCAAGAAAGCCGGGACAAGGTTATGAATTCAATGGCTTCCTTGAGAGACCACATCGATAATTTCTCACAAAATGGAGATGCCGATAAACTTATCGAGTTGAGCCAGCTCTTGAAGGAGTTTGATGATGTTAAAGAGCTTGCCGCGAAGCTCCGGGGAGAAGAAAAAGAGAGAATCATCGCTAGGGCTGTGGCGTACCGGAAGAAATTACTAAACACGTCCATCGTAAAGCTGGTATACGACTTTTTAGCCAAACGCGAAGAAGATGAGATCAGGGACTTTTATGGCGACGACACGGAGAAGTTATCTTTAGCTCTGATGGCGCCGGCACTTTTACGCTATGATGATTATTTATCGCTCAAAGCAGAGCTTCTAGCGGGAGACAAGCCGAAAGGCTATGCCGAAGCTGCGGATAAGCTTGAAAAAAAATTGGATTCAATGGAAGCCGCTTTACAGCTTTTGGACTTCAAGTCGAAAGTCCAAGGGTCTTACTCACTGGCTAAGACTTACCTCGACCAGATGGACCGTCTATTCGGGAAGATTACGAGACGGGCTAACGAGGTTGCCTTACAGCTAGAGACGGATGCCAGCGATGAAAGCAAGATTAAGTCTATTATCGAAAAAGCTTTTTCTAAAGAAGCCATTCGTGCCGATGTTGTGGAAGTTTTCCGCGGTTCCGAGGAGTTCTTCAAAATGCGAGCAGCTCTTATCGAGTTGATGGCGAGTTTGGGAAATCCGAAAAGTAGTGCCGAGTCTCTCCTGGAGCCTTATCTACGCAAGATAGTCGGGTGAACCTTCAAAGACGAAGACAAGAGTACTTACACCTAAAGATTAGTCTGTGATCTGGCTCTTCCTTGTATCTCGATGAACGCTGGTTAAGTAGCGGATAACTCCGCGTAGAGCTTTCCAGTCGATAACGATATGGATGAGAGTTACTATCAATACGGCTACACTAATCCAGAAGTGGATATCGCCCCATTCTTGTTTGGTCAACCCTAGCAACAGGACTCGTTGTCCTGAGCCGGGGCCAGTGGGAGTCAGCCACAGCAGCAGACCGGTGAAAGCGGCTAAAAGCCAAACCACGATTAACATTATGGCTACTACCGCACGAGCATATACTTTAAACCTAATAGACCGTCTTTTTTCCATATAACTTCCCATTGTTTATGGTCTGGTTATCTCTCGTAAAGCTTGGTCAATTTTTTCAATCTGGTGGTAATTTCATCGGTTAGCATATCAGAAGTAAAGCGCCAGCGCCAGTTGCCTTCTTTAGTACTTGGATGGTTCATTCTGGCTTCGCCGCCCAGCCCCAGGACATCCTGGAGAGGAATGATAACCGTATCTGCTACGGACATCAGAGACAGTCGGATGAAATCCCAGTTGATTTCGCTGCCATCCGTTCCCATATAATCCAGGGCGAGTCTGGTCTCTTTCCTTCTTTTCTCTTTGTTCTGGGCGTTATCTACGATATCGTCTCCTTTGAACCAGCCGACTGTGGTGTTGTTATCGTGGGTGCCGGTATAAACAACACAATTCCCGGGATAATTGTGCGGCTGGTATTTGTTGGTCTTGGAATCGGTGCTGAAAGCGAATTGCAGGACTTTCATCCCGGGAAAGCCAAAACGGTCTCTGAGGGCTTCTACATCAGGAGTGATTACTCCCAGGTCTTCAGCGATGATAGGTAATTCGCCGAGGGCTTTCTGGACAGCAAGAAAAAGCTCGACTCCCGGTCCTGCGACCCAGCGGCCGTTAATTGCCGTCGTCTCTTGAGCCGGTACTTCCCAGTATTTCTCAAAACCCCGAAAATGGTCGACTCGGACGATGTCCACCAGTTTGAGTGTCGCTCGGAAGCGTTCGATCCACCATTTAAAGCCGTCTTTTGCCATTACATCCCAGCGATAAATTGGATTTCCCCAGAGCTGGCCGGTCTCGCTGAAGTAATCGGGCGGCACACCGGCAACAACCGTTGGCTTGCCAGCTTCGTCCAGATAGAACATCTCAGGGTGCGACCATACCTCGGCGCTATCCATAGCCACAAAGATGGGAATATCACCAATCAGCTTTATGCTGCGTTCGGTACAGTATTTTTTCAGCTCGGACCATTGCTTGAAGAACTGGAACTGCTGGTACTGGTGAAATCTGATTCCGCCGGCTAGTTTCATCCTCCATTCATTAAGAGCCTTTGGCTCGCGCTTTCTGGTGTCTTCTTCCCAGGTATTCCAGGCGGTCAGATGATGTGCCTCTTTTAATGCCATAAAGAGAGAATAATCCTCGAGCCAGAGGGCATTCTCTTCGCAAAAGGATGTGAATTGCTTTTGTTCGGTAATAGCGGCTTTTTTTTGGAAAATCTCAAAGGATCTCCTAAAAAGAGACGTCTTGATGTTTATTACCGAGCCGTAATCCACACTTTGCTCAGAAAAAAGGGGAATATCTTTTTGGTCCGGTAGTTCCAGGAATTTGTCTTTTACCAGGACAGCGGGACTTATGAGTAGGGGATTGCCAGCAAAGATGGAAAGACTCTGGTAGGGGGAGTCCCCATAACCGGTCGGTCCTAGTGGTAAAACTTGCCAGAGATGTTGTCCGCTGTTTTCCAAGAAATCGGCAAAACGATAAGCCTCATTACCTAAGTTACCGATTCCGAAAAGACCGGGTAGGGAAGTGGGGTGCAAAAGAATACCGCTTGCCCGCGGGAAGTTCATATCGCGCCCCGTTTTAGCAACTCGTCAAAAGCCTGAAACCACTTTTCCTTGATTTCTTCAGACCAAGAAGGGTCAAAAGTGGGGAATTTAGCTAGCAATTGTTCGTTCCAGCCATCTTTACTTGGAACTTTTTCCACACTCTGTGGAATATTTATATTCCGATTTGTCCTATTACCAACCCTCTTACCAGAACTCTTAGTTCCAGTTTGAATTAACCTCATTCGCTTGGTGATAAACGGAGAGAGGGGGATTCCGGCATCGCTGGATAGGGCGGTAAAGAACTTAATGCACTTGCGGCTGACGTCATCGGCTAGCTGGAAAGTATCGTGAAAGACCTCTTGTAGCTGGGCATAGGTGGCATTTTGAGTATCGCTCAATCCCTTCAAAGCGAAGTTAAAAGATTGGTTGGTAATTTCTCTAAAGAGTTGAGTTCTCTGTTCCGTCTTAGCTGTAACTAGTTGTCTTAATAACGGAGTCGGACGATTATTGGCATCGATAAGATTTAGGAAGTGCAGAGCGGCCATAAGCTGAGTGCCGTTGCTTCCTGAGAGCAAATCGCCCCAGAAACTGCGGTCGATTCTAGCTGGTACTTGCTGCTGCCCCAGCCGGTCAAGGAAGTTACGGAAAGTCCGATAGGAGACATAAGGAGGTAAGCGCCGTTTCTTTTCTTCGACCATATAATACCCTCGGTTGTCACCTATTATATAGGGATCAGTGTGGAATTTCAATAGGTAAGTCATCTTTTTTCTATGGTAATAGGGTTAAATGTTATGGAATTATCTGAAATATTAAGTGGAACTGGAAAGGACAATTATTGACCCACAGCTTTGGACACGTTTACCATTATGCGTAAATTCCAAAAAATATTGAAGGAGGTGAGCTACATTGGGACAGGCAATCGAATACCAAAAACTGATGACGGAAATGGTCTACGTCAACTTGCCTGGGCCGGAAGACCCGGCGCCGGGGATGACCGGCGGCGAACTGCTGCATGGTTTTCTGGCAGAACTCTATCGGTCACCGAACCCGGAGTTCAAGAACTACATTAATATGCTCTGCGGCAAGTGGAATGTCCACTACAGAGAGCAGAGAGGGTAGCCGACCAGTCGGCTGAAGGAGAAGATATATATGAAAAGAAGTAGAGTTGCCGCAATCGATGTTGGTACAACTAAAGTTTGTACCATAATGGCCGATACTGACGGCGCTACCATTCCCCGTATACTCGGGGTCGGCATAGCTCCGTCCCGGGGATTACAGAAAGGTTTAGTCGTTAATGTCGGCGAGGCAAAGGA
Organism: Chloroflexota bacterium; assembly: GCA_043804635.1. Taxonomy (GTDB): domain Bacteria; phylum Chloroflexota; class Dehalococcoidia; order Dehalococcoidales; family UBA2162; genus JAZDIU01. Next base: position 28,896 of record JAZDIU010000027.1, on the reverse strand, counting down.
GGCCATCCGGGAGTCGGTCAGAAAAGCAGAACAAAGCGCCGGCTTTAAACTGGAATCGGCCTACATTGGTATTACCGGACGGCATATTAGTTCGGTAAACAGCCGCGGCGCTATTGCCATTACCCGTAACGATCAGTTGGTACGTCCTCAAGATTTAAAGCGTGTCCTCGATGTAGCTCGTTCTATAAAAGTCCCCAGCGAACAGAAAGTCCTACATATTATACCCCGTACTTACGCTGTCGATGGTCAGGAAGGGGTTAAGAACCCGGTCGGTATGCATGGCTTCCGCCTGGATGTTGAGACACACATCGTTACCGCTGCCGTAACTTCGGTGCAGAACCTGACCAAATGTATCCGCGGCGTCGGTGTCGATATCGATGACCTGGTGATGGAGCCTCTGGCTTCGGCTGAAGCTGTTCTTGACGATGAGGAGAAAATGAATGGCACCATTATCGCTGATATCGGCGGCGGCACGACTGATATCGCCATCTTCAAGGATAACACTATTTTCCATACCGCCGTCATACCCGTTGCCGGACATTCTATCACCCGCGACATCTCTGTCGGTCTCGGGCTTTCCTTTGAGCTGGCAGAGGAGATGAAGAAGAAGTATGGTAATGTGATGCCTATCCGTGATGAGAAAGAAGCCGATAGGCCATTAGTCCAGGACGGTCATACCATTTCATACCGTGATCTTTCCGAAATTATTCGTATCCGGGTCGAAGAGCTTACCCGGCTCATGGTGATGGAGCTGCCGCATACCGATTACGCCAAATTTGTTCCTTCGGGAATAGTACTAACCGGCGGTTCATCCAATCTTCCCGGTATCGCCGAACTGGCTCACGATGTAACTCGTTTGCCGGTAAGAATAGGTACACCGATGAGTCTGTATGGTGTCTCGGATGTCCTGCGCGACCCGGCCTACGCTACCAGCGTCGGACTTCTACTGTGGAAGCTGAAGAACAAAGAAGCACCGAAGTGGCAGACCCAGGGCGGTCTAACAAATCTAATCTCCCGGTTTTTCCGACTATTTAAATAAATTACATATATTAATGAAGGAGGAGAAAAAATGGCGAAAACGAGTTATGTTCCCAGCGGAGCGAAGATAAAAGTTATCGGTATGGGTGGGGCTGGTTGTAATGCGGTTACCCGAATGGTTCGGGAGCAAATCCGGGGCGTCGAGTTTATAGCAATGAATACCGATGCCCAGCACCTGGCGATTACCGAAGCAGCTATACGTATGCAGCTCGGTGAGCGGATTACCCGCGGTCTTGGTGCCGGCGGAGACCATCAAATGGGTCGGAAAGCTGCCGAAGAAAGCCGCGATGAAATTAAACAAGTAATTTCCGGCTCGGATATGGTGTTCATTACTGCCGGTATGGGTGGCGGCACTGGCACCGGTTCGGCTCCGATTGCGGCTGAGATTTCCAAGCAAAGTGGTGCCCTTACTATTGCTATAGTTACTAAACCATTCAGCTTCGAGGGCGCTCACCGGAACCGGAACGCCGAAGAGGGCATCATCCAGCTTATGGATAAGGTAGATACCCTGATTATTATTCCCAATGACCGCTTGCTCGAGCTTTGCGACCAGAAGACCGGTGTGGACAGCGCTTTCAAGATGGCTGATGAAGTTCTGCATCATGGAGTCCAGGCAATAGCTGAAGTAGTAACGGTTCCCGGCCTGGTCAACCTGGATTTCGCCGATATCAGAGCCATTATGAAGGACGCTGGCCCAGCCTGGATGTCAGTCGGACGTGGTTCGGGTCAGAATCGTGCTGCGGATGCGGCTAAAGAAGCCTTGGCAAGCCCGCTTCTTGATGTTTCGATAGACGGGGCCAGGGGCGTCTTATTTAACATCGCCGGTGGCACAAGCCTTTCTCTATTCGAGGTAAACGAGGCGGCTGAAGTTATCCGCCAGGCGGTCGATCCCGATGCTAACGTTATCTTCGGTGTTATCCTCGACCCGAATATGGGCAACGAGGTCAGAATTACGCTTATCGCTACCGGCTTCACCACTAAGGATGTACTGACCGGCAGTGCCCGAGAAAAGGAAATGACTAAACTGCTCAAGGGGATAAAGAGTGACGAGCTTGATATTCCATCCTTCTTGAGACAGAGACGTGTCTTGCCGGGTCAACGGGTGTCTCACCAAACATATAACTCGGTCCACTAATCTTTTTCAACAGGGAGCGGCCGGGTAAGCCCAAATCTCCGCCGCTCCCTATTCTTTTTTTGAAGGTGTGTGATATGACTATTACCACGATTGCGATTGGCAAACAATTAGGTCAATTTGTCGATGAATATATAGGAGACCAGCATTGCCTTTTGGAACTGCTTCGGTTCATGGGCAGGCATCCGCTTACCCGTTTTAGCCGGTTAGCTATTATTCAGGCATTGGAAACCGGCAGGCCTCAAACTGAAAGGGCTCTAAATTATCTGGTCGGCAATGGGGTAGTCCGGGTAACAGTTGAGAATGGTTTACCTGTCTATTCGTTAACTGAGAAAGATTCATTGAGCCGTCAGGTTTTGAACCTTGCCGGACTTAATTGGTCTGAATGGAAAAACTTACTCGAGGAGGCACAGTAATCTATGTCTTCTTTAAAGGAAGCCATCACCATGGTTGAGATCGTAGTAGCTGTAATGGCAGCGATGGCTCTGGGTGATTACCTGGGTTATAAGGTAGGACGTCGCAAGCTGGCCGTAATTGTAGGTATCATTGCTCTGGTAACCATTGTTATCTTCGCTACGTACGCCGCTGTTGTTTTAGCCTAGCCCTCTATATCTTTTTCAGTCAATTTTTGAAAGAAACAGGTCTGGCTGCCGGTGTGGCAAACGGGGCCAAGGGGATGTGCTTTAATCAGAATCGTATCGTTATCGCAGTCCAGCCAGACCTCCGTTTTCTTAAGGAAGTTCCCGGAGGTCTCTCCTTTGTGCCATAACTCCTGCCGGCTGCGACTATAAAACCATACGTCATCACCAGTGAGAGTCCGGCGTAATGCTTCCTGGTTCATATAGCCAAGCATTAAAACCTCGCCGGTATCGTTGTCCTGGATTATCGCCGGAATAAGCCCGTCCTGATTAAGTTTTAGTTTTATCACCCCATCCCCCTTTGTCCCCCTTCCCTTAAAGGTAAGGGGAAGTAATATTAAAGAGGGGCTGCGTCCCTCTTAGATTTCCTTTATTGGTTAATGGCAGCTAACGCCTTTTTCAAGTTAATATCGCCGCTGTAAATGGCTCTACCCACGATGGCGCCCTCAGCACCGAGCTGCTTTAATATCTTAAGGTGGGTTATCGATGTTATGCCACCGGCGGCGAGTACCGGCAGCCTGATTTCATCCAGCAGCTCGGCGATGGCGGTGAAATTGGGTTCGGTAAGCGTGCCATCGCGGCTGATGTCGGTATAGATAAACCGCTTTACGCCCAGTTCGGCTAGGGATTTAGCCCAATCGATTACTTTTAGTTCCGTGTCCTGGAGCCAGCCGTGAATAGCGATATTCCCTTCCTTTGAATCGAGGCTGATAATAACCGCCTCGCTGAAGTTGCGGCACAATTCTTTCACCATATCCGGGTTTTCCACGGCGACTGTTCCCAGGATGACACGCTCGACGCCCATTCTGAGCATTTGCTCCACGGTTCCAATCTCCCGTATGCCGCCGCCCACCTGAATGGGGATTAATATGGCACTTGCCATCTCTTTGATAATGTCCAGATTAACTGGCTCCCCTTGTGCCGCTCCGTTAAGGTCTATAACGTGGAGCCGGGGTACACCCATCGATTGCCATCTCAGGGCTACTTCTACGGGGTCGTTGGAGAAGATTGTTTCCCGGTTATATTTACCCTGATACAGCCTAACGCATTTGCCATCTTTAATATCTACGGCTGGAATTATTTCTATTTTATTTCACCTCATAAGTTGATATTAGAATACTTGCGCCAGGGTCTCGCCTTATATGCCCGCTCCCATTTATTTTCCAGGATGTCTAGAGCTTCATTAATTTTTTTTCTGGTGTCGCTGGGTAAAATAATATCGTCGGTATAGCCGCGCTGGGCAGAGACATAGGGATTTTCATAAAGTTCGCTATATTCTTTTATCCGGCTGGCTTTAGTCTCTTCCGGTTTGGGCGATTCCCTGATTTCACGGGCGAAAATAACACTGGCGGCAGTCTCGGCACCAACGATGGTAACTCGCGACGTCGGCCAGGCGAAGACGAAATCGGCACCGATGGCTTTATCCAGCATCCCGTAATGAGCGCCGGCGTATGACTTTCTAACAATAATCGAGACCAGCGGGATAGTGGCATCTGCCCAGGCGAAGAGTAATTTGGCGCCGTGTCTTAAGATGCCTTTCCAGTCCTGCTCGGAGCCGATCATATAGCCGGGGCAATCGACCAGTGTGATTACCGGTATATTGAACAGGTCGCAGAACCTGATGAACCGTGCTCCCTTATCAGCGGCGTCGATATCTATAACGCCGGAAGCCCACATCGGCTGGTTGGCAAAGATACCTACCGGGCGGCCGTTGAAGCGGGCAAAGCCGGTAATGACGCTCTTAGCGTACAGCGCCATCGTTTCAAAGAAAAAGCCATCGTCCACGACTGACTTGATTATTTTCCTCATATCGTAAGGCTGAGTAGGCTTGTCGGGGATGATTTTGTTCAGCTCGGGTATCGCTCTTGCCGGGTCGTCCTTGGTTTCGATACGAGGTGGCTTTTGCTGGTTATTCGCCGGCAGGAAGGAGAGCAGTGTTTTGCATTTATCCAGGGCGTCTTTATCGTCGGCGGCGACCACGTGGGTGCATCCCGACTTGATGGCGTGAGCTTTGTAGCTGGATAGCTCTTCGAGGGTGATTTTCTCACCAAGCTGCGTTTCGACAAAAGCCGGACCGGCGATTCCCATAAAGCCGGTGGTCTTGCACTGGATGACGAAGTCCTGCATCACCGGGTGATAAGCCTGTCCGCCCAAGCAGGGTCCCATCAGCAGGGCGATTTGCGGAATAATACCGGAAGCCAGTATTTGCGATTTGAAAGTCCAGCCGTAGCTTTCCAGAGTGTCCATACCTTCCTGGAGCCGGGCACCGCCGGAATCGTTCATACCGACGAACGGCCAGCCCTTTTCTTTTGCCAGTTCAAGAATATAGGCGAGTTTCTTGCCGTGATACTCGCCGAAAGTTCCGGCCATAGCCATAAAGTCCTCCGCCATGGCGGCGACGTATCTACCGTTCACTTTGCCGAAGCCGGTGATGATGCCTTCGGCGGGTATTTCTCTATCCGCCATACCGAAGGCGGTTGTTCTATTTTTTACGAATATTCCTATCTCGGTGAAAGTGCCCTTATCGAAAAAGTAATCTAGCCTTTCACGGGCGGTCCATTGGCCTCCCTTGTGGCGTTTGTTGATGGCTTCGGCACCGCCCATATCGAGTATTTTCTGTCTCTTCTTACGGTATTCTTCAATCAGTTCTTCGGTTGTTGCCATAAGTCTTACCTCGCTTTAGTATTTACTCTAAGGTAGCTTCATCTTCTGCCTGACTTCTCGCATAGTTTCTCGGGCGATAACCCGCGCCCGTTCGGCACCACTGGCTAAAAGCTCTTCAATGTGCCTTGGATTTTGAGCTAGAGATGCCCGTTTTTCCCGCAAAGGTTGAAGAGTTTTATTAATGCCCTGTGCCAGCATTTTTTTGCAGTCCACGCAGCCGATTTTAGCGGTGCGGCACTGGTCGCCGAGGTCTTTTATCTGGAAGGCATCGAAATACTGGTGCAGGCGGAAGACATTACATACTTCCGGATGTCCCGGGTCGCTCCGAAACTGGCGTGCCGGGTCGGTAACGGCGGTCATTATTTTCTTCGTGGTCTCCTCGGCGGAAAGCGCCAGTTCGATATCGTTACCCAGCGACTTAGACATCTTATCTTTGCCGTCCAATCCCAGAATTACGGGGAAGTTAGTGAGCCTGGCTTTAGGCTCGGGGAAGGTATCGCCGAAGAGACCGTTAAACCTTCGGACGATTTCCCTGGCTAGTTCGAGGTGAGGTACCTGGTCTTCGCCTACCGGCACAACCTCCGCCTTGTAGAGAATAATATCGGCGGTCATCAGCACGGGATAGCCGACCAGCCCGTAGTTCACGTTCTGAGGCTGAATCTTAACTTTCTCTTTGAAGGTGGGAACGCGCAACAGCCAGCTTAACGGGGTAATCATACTCAGGTAGGTATGCAGTTCCATCACCTCGGGGACGTGGGACTGGACAAAGATGATGCTCTTATCCGGGTCGAGTCCTGCCGACATCCAGTCGAGCATCAGCTCGAAGGTGTTTTCTTTCAGCTTGCCGGTGTCTTCTAATGAAGTCAAGGCGTGGACGTCGACGATGCAGTAGACACACTCGTATTCATCCTGCAGCTTAACATAGTTCTGAATGGCGCCCAGATAGTTGCCGATATGCTGGCGGCCGGTGGGGCGGGCGCCGGAAAAGACGCGTTTCTTCATCAAAAATCCTCCGAATGGAAAGTGTAACATAAAACGCTGAGCAGGGACAAGGCGATTATGATAGCTGACAGCGGTAAACAATCAGCTATCGGTAATAACCAATAACCAAGATACAAGCACCAAACAATTGCCAATATTCAATAATCAATTACCAAACAAATAATAATTGAAGCTAAAAAATCTCGATTCAATTACCCGAAAGTTGAAACAAAGCAGCGTAAAACGGGGTTGGTTCGAGCGTGATTGTTTTTACTTTTAGTGCATAAAAAATCTTTTTTCAGGAAACGAATCCTGCGTGTGGGGCAAAAATCCGTACGTATTGCGTTCCGGTGAAACAATAGAAAACCTCCTTTTTTGCTCTTTTTCCTTCGATTATGCTCAGGATAGTTCTTTCAATCTCCACCCTACCCTGAGATTCTTCAGTCGTCCTTCACTTTATGAAGGGCTCCTTCCCGAATGACATTTTACTTAAGGCGGATAATAGCACTAATGTTCTGAGTTTGTCAAGGAAGTTTTGTCGCTTGTTGGCGAATCATTATCAGAAATTGTTATTCTTCCAGCGGGCAAGATAGCTTTTAGTTTTTCTATTAAGTGAATATGAATAAATAGATATTTGGCATTCTATGTGTACGAAAGACCGTAGCTTTCTATATTAAGGTTGGAGCAGATACTTTATCAGACCTTTCCTTACGCCTTAAGATAGACCGCGTGTCCAAAAAAGTCTTAAGTAATATTAAGACTACCAGAGTAATCTTCGATGAATTGGTTAAGATAATCATGAAGAAAAAGAATAATTGCCTTAGATAGGAATAAGCTAACTGCTTGTCTATTTGTTTCTCAGCGATTTTAGGGTAATAGAGAACTTGATAGATTATTTGGTAGGCAATAAATGGGAGAAAAATAGCTAGTCCGAAAATATTTAGAAGCTGAAGCCAAGTCTGGTGAAAAAGCACAGACAAATCCACTCCGAACTTTGTGTCTAAAGAATCCGGATTATAATAATAAGGGAGAGAATCGAAAAGAATACGGTTTAATAAGACTATCTGGAATGAGAGAGCAAAACCTAATAACATGGATAAAACCAAGATTTTGGTTATCCTCCCACTTGAAGAGTCTATTTGAAGTATTCTAATGTAACCGAAGATAATAACAATGGCGGTTTCGGAAAAGTAGAGCAAGAGAATCGGGAACGCTTCCCACCCGTAGAAGATGACCCCTACTAATGGTAGAAAGTTGATCAAAATCAAGATAATGTTTTCGATCGCTGTCAGTCTTTTCAGCGTATTTGGATAAAACAACCAAAATATAAATCTTTTCATTGCCTCAAGGGTACTTACTTTAAATTCTGTTTTTTTATCCAAGGAAGATTGTATCAGCAAAAGGGTAAAGAGGACAATAAGAAACGAACCTAAAAAGTCTTATAAAGCTAGACTTGCTTCTTCTGCTGAGCTTATAATAGGGAACTATGATTAGAAGCATTAACGGTAAGACACCTAAAATTGCTAAGTCTGCCTTCATCAGCGAGGCGGCTTATGTGGTCGGAGATGTTGAAATCGGTGAAAGGTCCAGCATCTGGCCGATGGCGGTCATCAGGGCGGATTTTGGCAGTATAAAAGTCGGCTCCGAGACCAAGATTGAGGATTGCACCGTTGTCCACAGCGGGGGCAATGTGGAAATAGGTAATAATGTGACTATCGGGCACAGCGTGGTGATGCACGGTGCCAAAATCGGCAACCATACGCTGATAGGGAGTAACGCTACCATCCTGGATGATGTGGAAATCGGGAGTTTTTGCATAATCGGGGCTGGTTCTCTGGTCAGCCAAGGGATGAAAATCCCGGATTATTCTTTTGTGGTGGGGTCGCCGGCGGAGGTTAAAAAGAAGATTTCCCAGCAGCAACTCGGGCGTTTGACACGTGGCTCTCAGGTCTATCTGGATTTGGCGCAGCAGTATAAAGAAAAAGGACTGTAAACGGAATCTATCGTAATTCTTTCTCTATCTCACCGTTGGAGACGGTTTTTTGCTGGGCGGTAGCCATATCCCGTAGTATGACGCTGCCTGATTTTAGCTCTTCCTCGCCGATGATTATAGTGTAATGAACGTTGAGGTTGTTTGCCTGCCTCAACTGGGCTTTCAGACTCTTATCGCCCAGTGTGGTGAGGACGCCGATGCCTGCCTGTCTCAGCCGGGAAGCCAGCTTGATGGCTTCTTTGTTAGCTTCGTCGCCGATGTGGGCAATGAAGACACTGGGTTGGGGCAGGGGTGGGATAGCAACATTCTGTCTCTTCAGGTTAAGCACTATCCGCTCGATACCGGTGGCAAAGCCGATGGCTGGAGTAGGTTTACCGCCCAGTTCTTCGATGAGGTCGTCATAGCGTCCGCCGCCGCCGATGGTGTTTTGTGCCCCCTCTTGCTCAGGCTGAACCTCGAAGACGGTGCGGGTATAGTAGTCCAGTCCACGGACGAGGCGGTGGTCGACTTCAAACGGAATTTCCAGCAGACCGAGGTTTGTTTTCAGGCCGTTAAAGTGCTCATTACATTCCGGGCAAAGATAATCGTAGCTTTTGGGTGCAGCTTTGGCTACCGGCTGACAGGAGGGTTGCTTGCAGTCGAGCAAGCGTAGAGGGTTTCGCTTCAACCGGGCTTTGCAGTCCGAGCACAGGTTATCGGCGTATTTGACATAATAATCCTTGACGGCGGTAAGATAGTTCGGACGGCACTTTTTACAGCCGATGCTGTTTACCTTTACCGTCAGGTTGCGGAGGCCCAGTGAAAGGAAGAACCGCCAGGCCATATCGATGACTTCGGCATCGAGAGACGGGTCGGCATCGCCGATAGCTTCGTAGCCGAACTGGTGGTGCTCTCGGAATCTGCCTGACTGGGGTCGTTCATAACGGAAAATAGAGGCGAAGTAATAGAGTTTTACCGGCTGGGGCAGGGTGTGCAGTCCGTGTTCCAGGTAAGCCCGGCACACCGGCGCTGTGCCTTCCGGTCTCAGGGTTATGTTGTTGCCACCCTTGTCTTCGAAGGAATACATTTCTTTTTCGACGATATCGGTGCCTTCGCCGACGCTGCGATTAAAAAGGCCGGTATCTTCGAAAGTAGGGCAATCGATACGCTCATAGCCGTAGAGCTGGTAAGTCTCGATGGCTTTGCGTTCTATGAAGCGCCAGTAGGCTTGCTCTCCGGGTAGAATGTCCTGCGTGCCACGCGGTGCCTGATACATCAATCCCTCGATTTAGGATTTAAGATTTATGATTTACGAATAATTTTATTAAGTTTATTTGGCTACGTAGCCTTGCTGGACGAGGAAAGTCTTGACGTCGGCTACTGTGTTAAATGTGCGGGAGCCGAGGGCATCCAGGGCGTCAATAATATCATCACTGACGCCGTCCTTTTCGGCTAATTCGAGGACATCGGCACGGATGACCTTTCCCGTTAATTTAAAAACCTCGTCTACGTAGCCGGAAATATCATCCCATTTTATTGCTGTCATAAATTTGTCTCCCTTTTTTATCTAGTACTTGAATACCAAGGCAAAATCTTGGTTATTATAGCAGAGGAGAAGCAGGGTGACAATTCGGAGGGAGGCGTGATAATATTTCTATAATCACATGTCCAAGCCAAGAGATTATCAGACCGAAGCTATCATAATTAAGAAGACGAAGTTGGGGGAGGCGGATAGAATTCTTACCCTGTATACTCCGGACCTGGGTAAGATTCAAGCCAAAGCCAGGGGGGTGAGGCGTCCCAGGAGCAAACTGGCCGGGCATCTCGAGCTTTTGACTCATAGCGTGGTATCGCTGGCTAGGGGCCGCACGCTGGATACCGTTACCGGCAGCCAGACTATCGATAGCTTTCTTAATCTTAAAAGCGACCTCAATCTAACTGCCTATGCCCTTTATACCGCGGAGCTGGTCAACCAATTTACCGTGGAAGATGTAGAGAACCGCTCCTTATTTAACCTGCTTCTGGAGACAATGGAGCATCTTGTGCAGAATGACAACAAAGACTTAGTCCTGCGTTTTTTCGAACTTAAGCTTTTGAATACGGCCGGCTATCGACCTCAGCTTCAACAGTGTGTTAGCTGTCGGCAGACATTAAAGCCTGAGGTCAATTATTTCTGTGCTGGTGCCGGCGGCGTTCAGTGTCCTGATTGCCATCAGATTGAGTATTCCCGCCCGATTTCGGTCAATGCTCTGAAGGTGCTGCGGGTATTGCAGGATGGCGATTGGACGCTCGTTGCCAGACTCAAAATAGATGCGGAGTTGGCTGACGAATTACAGACGGTAATGAGATATTACCTGGGTTATTTGCTGGAGCGGGAGATTAAGTCGGCTACGTGGCTCGATGCGTTAACCAACGGCTTTACTCTGAGATAAAGATAACATATACTTACGAATTAATAAGAACCTTTTTGGAGTGAGATGGCAACCAGTTTAGACAAGATTGTTGAGCAGAGATTAGAAAAAATAGAACGGATTCGAGCCCTCGGCGTCGAGCCTTATCCCCGCCGCTACGAGCGGACCCATACTACCCAGCAGGCTATAGAGCAGCTTGTTAAGCTGGAAGCGAAAGAAGCCTCCGAAGATAAGGTTAGAGTAGCCGGTCGGGTTATGGCGGTGAGGCGGATGGGTAAGGGTGCTTTCTTCGATATTCGTGACGGCACCGGGAAAATTCAACTCCTGTTCTTGAATACGAACGAAATGGAAGAGAAACGCCTTGCCTTATTCAAAGACCTTGATATCGGCGATATTATCGGTGTCGAAGGTAACGTTTTACGGACAAAGACCGGCGAGCCGACAATTCGGGTAGCGGATTTCACTCTTTTATCTAAATCGCTCCGTCCGCTGCCGGAGAAATGGCATGGGCTGACCGACGTCGAATTGAGATACCGGCAGAGGTATCTCGACCTCATCAGTAATCCGGAAGCCAAGGAGACGTTCAGAATCAGGAGCCTGGTGATTGCGGCTATAAGGCAGTTCTATAATCAGCGGGGATTTCTGGAAGTAGAAACGCCGGTATTGCAGCCGGCGGCCGGCGGTGCTTTAGCCCGTCCCTTTATCACGCATCACAATGCTCTCGATAGGGATTTCTTTCTCCGCATCGCTACCGAGCTCCATCTTAAGCGGCTGATTGTCGGCGGCTTCGATAAGGTTTATGAGCTGGGACGCATCTTCCGCAACGAGGGTATCGACACTACGCACAACCCTGAGTTTACGACTCTGGAAAGCTATGAAGCCTACGCTGACTACAATGACGTGATGAAAATGCTCGAAGATTTGGTGTTTTCGGTCAGCAAAGCCGTCCTGGGAAAGACCAGTGTGAAATACAGCGAGCACACTATTAATCTTGAACCACCCTGGCCGCGGATTGAATTGCGGGCGGTGATTCAACAATATACCGGCATCGATTTTGTGCAATATCCTAATGCTGATTTACTCGGTGCCAAGATGAAAGAAGCCGGTCTGGAAGTCGACCCGACGAAGAATTGGGCAAAGCTGGTGGATGAGCTTCTGTCTACAGCCGTCGAACCCAAACTGATACAGCCGACGTTTCTTATCGACTACCCGGTTTCGATGTCGCCTTTAGCCAAGAGAAAGCCGGACCAGGAGCGGGTGGTGGAGCGGTTCGAAGCCTTTGCCGGCGGTATGGAGGTTGCCAATGCCTTCACCGAGCTAAACGATCCGGTCGAGCAAAGAGAACGCTTTGTGCACCAGCAAAAACAGCGCCAGCCGGAGAGCGAAGTGGTCGAGACTATCGATGAGGATTTTCTGCAGGCTCTGGAGTATGGAATGCCGCCTACCGGTGGGCTGGGGATTGGCATCGACCGACTGGTGATGTTATTTACCGGTCAGCCTTCAATCCGTGAGGTTATTCTGTTCCCGCAGTTGAAGGGGAAAGAGTAGGAGAAAGCCTATGCTCGACCTTAAATTCATCCGAGATAACTTAGATTTAGTCAGAGAGTCGTTGAAGAACCGTAACGATACGGCGCCGCTGGATGAGATTATTGAGCTTGACCGAGAGCGTCGCAAGAAACTGCTTGAACTGGAAGAGCTGAGGCATACCCGGAAGACAGTCTCCCGTGAGAAGAGAGAAGTCGTAGAAGAAGGACGCGACCTGCGGGCTACGATAAAAGCGCTCGAGGAAGAGGTCAAAAACCAGGAAGTTCAGCTTCAGCAATTGTTATTACAGGTGCCTAATCTCTCTCACCCTTCGGTACCGGTAGGCAAGGATGAAAACGATAGTCCGATTGTCCGCTCATCGGGTGAGCTAAAGAAATTCGATTTTAAGCTGGCACCTCACTGGCAACTGGGCGAATCGCTGGGAATCATCGATTTCGAGCGGGGAGTGAAGCTGTCGGGCAGTCGGTTCTACATACTCAAGGGGCTGGGTGCCCGGCTGCAACGGGCGTTGATTGCTTTTATGCTCAACCTGCATACTAACGAGCATGGCTATCAGGAAATATATCCGCCGTATATGGTCAAGCGGGAATGTTTGGTTGGTTCGGGTAACCTGCCCAAATTCGCCGATAACTTATATCATGACGAACTGGAGGATTACTGGTTCGTTCCTACGGCTGAGGTGCCTTTGACTAACCTCCACCGTGATGAAATCTTGCCTCCGGGAGTTTTGCCGATAAACTATTGTGCGTATACTGCCTGCTTCCGGCGGGAAAAAATGTCAGCGGGAAAAGACACGCGCGGCATTAAACGGGGCCATCAGTTCGATAAGGTGGAGATGTATAAATTTGTCAGCCCGGATAACTCGAATGACGAACTGGAAAAGATGGTAAAGAATGCCGAAGAGGTTTTGAAAAGACTAAACCTTCCTTACCGGATAAAATTGCTTTGTACCGGCGACCTTGGCTTTGCTTCTATGAAGTCCTACGACCTCGAACTATGGGCCCCCGGCTGTGAAGAGTGGCTGGAGGTCAGCTCCTGCTCCAACTGCGGTGATTTTCAAGCCCGGCGGGCTAATATCCGCTACCGGCCTTCGTCCGATGAAAAGCCGCAGTTCGTCCATACCTTGAACGGGTCAGGTGTGGCATTGCCGCGGCTAATGATTGCCGTTTTGGAAAACTACCAGCAAGCCGATGGCAGTATTCTTATTCCTGAAGTACTGCAGTCTTTTATGGGTGCGAAGGTAGTTAAATAGATTAATTGAAGACATAAGATTTTAGCTCGGTTGTTTGTTCTGCCTATCTTCTTCAGAAGTTACATCTTCAACCGGTGGCGATTCTAAAATACCTCTCTGTTTTCTCAAAGCATCGATTTGATTCAGAGGGCGTTCGAGCATCCGGCTGCGCGTTGAGGCTAATTTTTCATACTCACTGTCCGCCTGCTTGATTCGTTCCCCCACTCTTTCCATGGATTTTTTGAATTCGCCCCATTGCCTGTTGAACGTGCCAAATAGAGATAGAATCTGAGCCTCGGTCTTTTTTAAGTTGAAGTTTTCCACTGCCTGCTTCATAACGGCAAGGATGGCGTACAGCGTCAAAGGGGAGCATAGGATAACTTTCTTACTCAGTGCTTCATCTAAGAGAGACCGGTCGTTTTCATGTATGAAACAATATACCTGCTCATTCGGGATAAAGACCAGAACATAGTCGACGGTATTTTTCTCAGGATTGATATAATCTCTCGTTGTTACTTCCTTGATGCGTTGCCTTGTGTCTTTCAAAAACTGCTCTTTATAGCTAGTCTTAGTGGGTTCGGTTTCCTCATTTACGTATTTCAAATAATTATCAAGAGGGAATTTTACATCCATATTTACCTGCAAATCCTGCGGCAAGATAAAGGTGAAATCCGGTCGCGATGCAGTATTTTCTTGTGTTACCTGTTTTAGATAATTTATACCTTCGAGAAACCCAATAGACCTAAATATATCCTCAGCCATTCTTTCACCCCACTGCCCTCTAGTTTTAGTATTTGCGAGGGCTAATTGCAGTTTGTTTGTGGTTTCCTGCAGTTTACCGGTCTGTTCAACTGCTGTCTTTAGCTGAGTGGTTAGTTCCCCGAATGTTTTCTCGCGCTTGCTATCAAAGTCGGTAACTGATTTTCCTACTTTGTTTAGCTCATCTTTAATTCCAGCCAGAGTTTGGTCAATCAAGTTCTTTTTGCTTTCGAGTTCCCCCACCCCGGTTTGTGTTTGTTTAGAAAGAGACTCGTGAGCCAGCTTTAGGAATTCCTCAGAGTTTTTTCTCAGAGCCTCAAATGAGAGTGCCGAAAACGATTTTTCCATATCTTTTTGCCGGAAGCGGCTGATAATGAAAACGATGACCGCGCCCACGATAACACCACCTATGAAGATTGCTAAGGATTCCATATCTGCCTCCTTTCTGATTGTTCGTGTTTTCGTGCATTATACCCCAATGGGTAAGTGGATACTATTATTGACACAAGCGTAATTTGCTTGCTAAACTAAGATGATTTTCCCACAGGGAGTTTTAGTGACAGAACTGTCATCGGCAAATGACCTTTCCTCGAAGTCCAGGACCGGGCTCGTCCAGATTTTTACCGGTGAAGGCAAAGGTAAAACTACGGCGGCGGCGGGCACGGTGCTCCGGGCTTTGAGTCACGGGCTCAAGGTTTTTATCGTCGTTTTTATGAAAGGCTCTTCTCCTCTTTCCGGGGAGTGGACAGTGCTATCCAAGTTACCAGGAGTTAAGATAGCTACGTTCGGAGCAAGAGGATTTACCGACCCGCAAAAGATAAAGCCGGAAACAAGAGAACAGGCACGGCAGGCTTTTGAAACCGCTCGAGAAGCTGTGCTAAGTGGCGATTACGACCTTGTGGTGCTGGATGAGATAAACGTAGCTGTAGATTGGAAGCTGGTGGATGAGGATGAGGTCGTAAGACTTATCGAGGATAAGCCGTCTGACGTAGAGCTTATTCTGACCGGCCGCTACGCTCATCCGAAGCTCGTTGAACTAGCCGACCTGGTAACCGAATGTTTGAATATCAAGCACCCCTATAATAAAGGGATAAAAGCCCGGCCCGGTATCGAATATTAAATTTTTGGAGGTATCATGAAAGTTACTCTTAGCGCAGTCAAAGCTGACATCGGCGGTTTTGTGGGGCATTCCGAATCTCATCCCGATGTCCTGGCCAAGGCTTGCGATTGTCTGGAAAAGGCAAAAAAGAAAGGGCTGCTTATCGATTGTCACGTAACCAAGTGTGGTGACGATGCCCAGCTTATTATGACCCATCAACATGGCGTAGATAATAAGTTAATCCATAAACTTGCCTGGGATACCTTCGTCGATTGCACGGCAGTTGCCAAGAAGCTAAAGCTTCACGGCGCCGGGCAAGACTTACTCGCCGATTCTTTTGCGGGCAATGTCCGGGGAATGGGACCCGGCCTGGCTGAAATGGAGTTCGAAGAGCGTCCCGCTGAAACCGTTATTATTCTGATGGCTGATAAGACCTCCGCCGGAGCCTGGAATTTACCGCTGTATAAGATGTTCGCCGACCCATTTAACACTATCGGTCTGGTCATTGCCGCTAATATGCACAACGGTTTTAGCTTCGAAGTGCTCGATATTAAGGAACATAAGCAAATTACATTCAATGCCCCCGAAGATATCTACGACCTTCTGGTCTTTATCGGCGCGCCTTCACGATATATGGTCAAGGCGATTTATCACCGTGACAGTAAGGAAATAGCGGCGGTATCCTCTACGGAGCGCCTGTTTTTAATTGCCGGGAAGTATGTAGGCAAAGACGACCCGGTGTGTGTCGTCCGTTCTCAGGGCACCTTCCCTGCCGTCGGTGAAATAGTCGAGCCGTTTACTACGCCTATCCTGGTAGAAGGCTGGATGCGAGGCTCGCACCACGGTCCGCTTATGCCGGTATCTATCGCCGATAGTACACCGACGCGCTTCGATGGGCCGCCCCGGGTAATAGCCTGCGGTTTCCAGATTGCCGAAGGTAAATTGGTGGGACCTCGTGATATGTTTGCCGACATATCCTTCGATAATGCTCGGAAGAAAGCTAACGATGTCGCCGATTATATGCGTGCTCACGGACCCTTCGAGCCTCATCGTTTACCGCTCGAAGAGATGGAATATACGACATTGCCCGAGGTGCTTAAAAAGCTGAAGGGAAAGTTTAAAAAGCTTAGCTGAATTGCAGTGATGCTTCCTGAATAAATTAGGGGAGGTGTAAAATGCCAATCTACGTGATGTTAACTACCCTGACTGACGAAGGAAGAAAAACCCTGAAAGACCATCCGATGAGAATAAAGGAAGTTAATCATGAAGTCGAATCGATGGGGGCTAAAATATTAGCCCAGTATGCTCTTTTAGGTCAATATGACTTTGTTAATATTCTGGAAGCTAAAGATAATAAGACTATGGCCAGAGTAGCAATGCAGTTAGGTTCGAGAGGGACGTTGCAGACCCTGACTATGGCGGCGATGAGTGTGGATGATTTCATTACCAGCATATAAGGGATAACTTGCGCCGACTACTTTTAGCCACCAATAACGCGGGTAAAGTTCGTGAGTATAAGAGTCTACTCAAGAATGTTTCTTTCGAATTAGTAACCCCATCTGAAGTCGGTATTACCACCATTGTCGATGAAACCGGGGAAACTCTGGAAGAAAATGCCCGGCTCAAGGCAGTAGCCCTGGCTAGAGAAAGCGGTTTGCCGGCTCTGGCTGATGATTCCGGACTGGAAGTCGATGCCCTGGGCGGTAAGCCCGGTCCGATGTCAGCCCGCTTTGCCGGAGAGCGGGCTTCCGATAAAGATAGAGTCAATTATCTCCTTCTCCGG
Source organism: Chloroflexota bacterium (assembly GCA_043804635.1). GTDB lineage: Bacteria > Chloroflexota > Dehalococcoidia > Dehalococcoidales > UBA2162 > JAZDIU01. The sequence goes on along the minus strand of JAZDIU010000027.1, from coordinate 11,643 downwards.
CTCAAAGATGTCACTTGGGAAAAGCGCACGGCTCGTTTCAAGTGTGTTATTGCGGTGGCTGACCCCAGCGGCAAGATAGAGTTTAGCTCAGGTGAATGCCGCGGATTTATTGCTTTTGAACCCAAAGGTGAACTGGGCTTCGGTTACGACCCAGTTTTTTTCTTTAATGAGCTGAATAAGACTATGGCTGAGCTGCCCCTGGAGATAAAGAACAGGGTTAGCCACCGCGGGCAAGCCGCCAGAAAAATAAATCCGATACTCAAGAGGCTGGCAAAGGAAGGAGAAACCGGGTGAAACTCACGAAGTGGATAGGACCAGTGCTCGGAGTTATCTTGTTGCTTGTCTTTCTATTGCTGCCGCCTATCGAGCCGCTTACTCCGCTTGGTATGAAGATAGCGGGTATTTTTTTATTCACCATAATCTGGTGGGCAACCGTCGGGACCGGATATCCCAGCTTACTCGCTATAATACTTTTGATTGTTACCGGTGCGATGACTGCCAAGTCGGTATTTGCCGTCTCCTGGGGTAACTGGCTTGTTTTATTTATCATCGGGGTTATGGGATTGAGCGGTGGACTTCGTGATAGCGGCTTCTCCCGCCGTTTTGCCGTCTGGTTTATGAGTCGGCGGTTCGCCAGAGGCCGCCCATGGATGATGATAGCCATGCTCTTGCTTGCCTGTTCTCTTATGGGTATGGTCCTTTCGTTAACGGCTAACTGTATTATTTTTATGGCAATCGTAGCGCCTATGCTCGAGGGGATGGGTTTCAAGAAGGGGGACAAGTTTGCCGCAATGGTTATGATGGGAATCGCCTGGGCATCAACTGCCTCTTTTGTGATGACCCCTATTGCCAGTGTCGGCAACCTGCTGGTTATTAACTGGATACAAAGAGACGCTGGCTATACAGTTACATTTCCCCAGTGGTTTCTCTGGGGAATCCCGATGGGACTGTTGGTCTATTTGATGCTTCTGGCTATCTATCGCTTTGTGGTCCGTCCCGACGTCACTAAAATTGCTGAGATGAGCGCCGAGTATATTCGTAAGGCGAAGAATGAAATGGGCGCAATGAAGTTAGAGGAAAAGATTGCTGTGGGGGTGTTCCTAGCGGTTATTATATGCTGGCTGCTCCCAGACTTGGGGCGGAATGCTTTTCCGGGTGTATCGACTTACCTTACCAACATAGGGCGCGCCATTCCCCCTCTAGCCGGTGCGGCTTTGCTTTGTATCATAACCGTGAAGAAACAGCCGGTCTTGCATTTCGACCGTTGGATGGCGGAACATACGGAGTGGGGGACGATAGCCCTGGTAGCAACGATTGCTATTATGGGTGAGATTGTCGGCGACCCTCAGACGGGGATACCTCAGTTACTTACCAAAGTCTTCCAGCCATTAGCCGCCGGGGCACCTCTATATGTTTTTGTGCTTATGGGTATCGCCTGGGTAATATTGCAGACTAATGTGATGTCTAATATGGTCTCAGCAACACTGGTCTACGCTGTAATGATTCCCATAATGGTTAAAGCCGGGGTAGGCAACCCGGCCGCTCTGGGAGTAGGCATTGCGGCGGCTTCGAATTTAGCCTTTGCCCTGCCTTCGGCGACTACCTCCACAGCTCTGGTGGTGGGCAGCGGCTGGGTGCCGGTGCCTTTCCTCGGCCGCTACGGCGTTATTTTGGTAGTTCCGATGATTTTGCTTTTTACCTTCGTGGGCTATCCCTACGCCAACCTTATTTTCCGGTAAAAGATAGCTGAATGCTGACTGCTGATAGCTTTCAACGCTACCCCTTGTATTAACTTGACTCTTTGTTATATACTACTTCTCACCACTAAATATCGGGGGTGAATATGAAGTTATCTTGCAAGCAAGAGGATTTAAGCAAAGGGTTGGGAGTGGTGGGCCGGGCAGTAGCTACCAGAACCACGTTACCAATTACCAATAATGTTCTATTAGCTACAGACCAGGGCCGCCTCAAGCTGGTGGCTACCAATCTCGAGATTGCCGTCAGCCACTGGATTGATGCTAAAGTAGATAGTGAAGGGTCCATTACGGTTCCCGCCCGACTCCTTATTGAATTTGTGAACTCTTTGCCAAATGAGGACGTTAGTATTAATATCGCCCCTAGGACTAAGACGCTGGGATTAAAATGTGCCCGGTTCGAGGCGCGGATAAGCGGAATCGATGCCAAGGATTTTCCCCCAATACCGAAGGTCAGCGATGGCATCGCCACCGGTGTCGAGCTAACAGCTTTCAGACGTGCCATTAGCCAGGTCGTTTTTGCGGCGGCAACAGAAGAATCCCGTCCGGTCCTCACCGGTGTTAATGCCCAGTTCGAGGGCAGTTTGTTAACGCTGGCGGCGGCCGACGGCTTCAGGTTGGCTGTTTACACCCTGCCGTTACTTACCCCAGTCAGTCAAAAAGCCGAAGTCATTATTCCAGCCCGGACCCTCGCTGAGCTAAACCGGCTTATGGCTGATGATGAGGAAAAAGTCCAGGTGACGGTCAATCCTAATAAGAGCCAGGTCCTGTTCACTTTGAAAGATACCGAGCTGGTGTCCCAGCTAATTCAGGGGACGTTCCCTCAATATTCCCAGCTTATTCCACAGAAGTTTTCCAGCCGGGCAGAAGTTGACGTTGCCGAATTCTTGAGGGCGACCAAGACCGCCTCCATCTTCGCCCGCGATGGCAGCGGTATCGTCCGTCTGGTAGTATCCGAAGGCAAGATGACAGTTTCCGCCCGTTCTGAGGACGTCGGTGAAAATACCGGCGATGTGGATGCTAAAGTCGAGGGCGAGGAGTCGAAGATTGCCTTCAACGGCAAGTACTTAATCGATGTGCTCAGCGTTCTTGGAGAATTGCGAGTGGCTCTAGAGACGACCAGCCCTTCCAGTCCCGGTGTTATCCGTCCCGTAGGCGTGGATAACTACATCCACGTTGTTATGCCGATGTTTGTGCAGTGGTAACAAATTTTGACTCGACTGCACAAAACTCCATAGAATAGTTGTTGTGGTGTCAGATTCCTGTCATAGGATTCGAGAACTATCTCCATTTGCCAACACTCAAAGATGTAATCATAAGTTCTAAGCTTAGGCTTATTATTCCGACTGAAAGTAACTGGAATCAAAGTTTATGGGTCTAAAGGTTAAATTACCTTATGGGGATTCTCACCTGTCTTTGGAGGTGCCGAGTCGAAACACCAGCTATAGCTTATCCAGCAAGCGGACTCCGGGGCTTCAGGATGACCGAAAAGCGATACGGGAGGCTCTGAGAAATCCGATTGGTGTTACGAATCTAAATGAATGTGTCCGCAAGAACGATAAAGTGGTGATAATCACCACCGATAACACCAGAGCCTGCCCGGACGACCGAATCTTGCCGGTAATTATCGAGGAATTAGAAGGAAAAATCTCCAGAGAGAACATTACGATTATAATTGCCCTGGGTTTGCATTCTCCGTTGAGTCAAGAGCAGCTTATCGATAAATTAGGCTCGAATATCGTTAAGAATTACCGGGTCATCAACCATAACCCTGACCGCGTCACTTCGCTAGGCCTAAGTACTTTCGGCACTCCGGTAGAAGTTAATTCTGAAGTAGTTGAAGCCGATTTTCGAATCAGTACCGGCTTTATCGAGCCGCATTTCTTTGCTGGTTTTTCCGGCGGAAGGAAGAGTATATTTCCCGGGGTAAGCAGTGCTAGAGCGATAAGAAAGAATCACAGTTATGAAATGATAAACCATCCAAATGTCAGGGCAGGGGTACTGGAAGGTAATCCTATCCATGAAGATATGGTAGAGCAGGCTAGAATGGCTAATCTGGATTTCATTGTAAACGTTCTTCTCAATCAGGAAAAGCAAATCACCCACGTTTTTGCCGGAAATCCCTGGCTGGCTCATCAGCAGGGATGTGAAACCGAGAGGGCGATAGTGGAGGCAGAAATCGACCACAAGGTAGATATAACTATAGTTACCAATGGGGGAGCGCCGCTCGATTGTGATTTCTACCAGGCTTGTAAAGGAATAGACGTGGCATCACAAATAACTCGTGATGGCGGGATTATAATTGCGGCATCGGCTTGCCCTGACGGCATCGGTCCGGAATCATTCAGGTCTTTACACGCCTCGGTACATTCACCTGAAGAAGTTTTACATGCTTTGAATTCAACAGATAATTCCGGCGGCGTTGGCTGGCAGAATCAGATTTTAGCCCGAACTCAGCTAAATCATACTATCTACCTTCTATCTGGTCTCAAGGACAGTGAAGCCAGTCAGATGATGGTTACGCCAATCCATTCCCTCGAAGAAGGGCTGAATAAAGCCCTCAGGGTTTTGGGTAAGAATGCAGAGATAGCAATCATCCCCGAAGGCCCTTTAGTAATCCCGGTTGTGAAGAAAGTATAAGGTTTTTTAAAATATTACTTATCCCCGAATGACCACTCGAACTCGTAACCGCACTCCCGGCAGAAGGACATCGGGGGATTAGTCATAGTCTGCCATATAGTCATCGAGCCGCATCTGGGGCATCTGCCTTTGACTGGCGGGGTCGGCTGGGTTACCAGTGGTTGAGTTGCTGGTACCTGGGGGACTATCACTATTTGCTTGGTCCGCTTCCACCGCGGTTTGTCCCAGTAGGGTGAATTGCAATGAGGGCACACTTTGGGTGGCGCTGGCTGGCGCGGTATCCAGGTATGTTCGCAACGTAAACATTTGAGAGAAGGTAATTCAAAGTTACTCATAATTTAATATATCGCTATAACGATATATTAGCTTCAATTATATCGGTATGACGATATAATGTCAATGCCTTCTACCCCAACTGACCCGCTCCCATATTCTTTCATGAACGTAATAGCCGATTATGGCAATAAACTCGTAAGAAAGTGTAATGCCGGACATCTTTACCAAATCGCGAGTGAATATCCAGGACAGCAGGGCGAGAACGGCAACACTGCCCAGTTTATAAATAGCTGCCTTCATTAACGAGCGCTTATGCGAATCTATGGAACTCATTCTATCTCCTTCGGAATTTCTTGTTATCATTGTATATTATCGGACGTGCTCTAGTCCAAAATCGCTTTAAACAACTGGGAAATATGTTCGGCAAATAGCTGGCTGAAAGCCTGTTAGCCGACTACCGATAGTAATTTGCTAGGCTCGCTAAAATATGGTAGCATTACCACATATCGGGGCGTAGCGCAGCCTGGTAGCGCACCTGAATGGGGTTCAGGTGGCCGACGGTTCAAATCCGTCCGCCCCGATTTTTGAAGCTAAAATTGACTGTCGACGGGGCGAAGAGACTGCCAAACCACCTATACTCCAATAAGGTTTGGTAAAAGGCCACCTAAGACCTCAAAAAAATGACCGAAGCTACGGACGCACTTAGCAGTTATTGACATAGAGTGCTAAAATAGTAGTAGGCCACCTAACACATCTTCCGGCGGACCCGCTAGAATCGAATATGGTACTACCAGCCGTGGTAAACCAACCGGGGATGTCCCTCGAGTCCCTGGTCGGGGCCTTCGTCTTAAGCAAGGCGACCGAGGGAAAAAGCCCCCGCACCGTCGAATTCTACTCCGAAAACCTCCGCCGTTTTGTCTGGTTCGCTGAAAAGGCGAACTGGCCCCAGGGCATCAGAGAAATCAACCAATGGCATCTCCGAGCTTTCCTTGGATATGTGGCTACTCAAAAAAAGCGGTGGGGTATCAATGGTAACGGTGCCGAGACTTCAGAGCGTCGGGCGTCTCCGGCTACTGTCCGGCACTACTACAATGTCCTCAGACAATTCTACAGCTGGCTTGTCCAGGAAGGCATCGTCGGTGAAAATCTGCTAGGTCATATTCACGTGGCCAAACCGGTACCACCCGTGATCATTCCTTACTCTGTCGAGGATATCAGGCGAATGCTTGCCGTGTGTGACTACGACTACGATCATAACGCCCGTTTCCTCGGCAGCCGTAACCGGGCACTTGTCCTGGTATTGCTGGATACAGGACTCAGGTTATCCGAATTGATGGGATTAAAAATGGGTGATATCAACCCGGAGAACGGGCATATCAAGGTGCTGGGCAAAGGCCGGAGGGAACGTGTTGTTCGAGTCGGAGACGCGGCTCACCAGGCAGTCACTCGCTACCTGGAAAACCGCCCGAAAAACGATAAGGAGGAACTCTGGTTGAGCGAGGAAGGTGTACCGCTCATTAAAACCGGGCTGCAGTCGCTTATCCAACGGCTCAAGGAAAGGGCGGGTGTCGGCGGCGCCGGTACTATCCACCGATTCAGGCACACATTTGCCCTGCAATTCCTCCGTATGGATCGAAATGTCTTTAATCTTCAGTACCTTCTCGGACATAGCGATTTGGACATGGTGCGGCGATATACCAGCACGATGGGCCAGGAGGATGCATTGGCTGCCCACGAGAAGTCCAGCCCGGCAGACCGGCTGGCTGGGAATTCGCCCGGTAGTTAGTTGAGTGAGCTCGTTAAAATGGCACGTTTTCACAAAAATAGGCTCAACTTGACAAAGGGTTAGATTGCGATTACACTAAAGGCAATTGAATAAGAGGCGTGAATCCGAAAACGGATAGCGCCGAATTATAGTACTGTTCGAATCCGAAAACGGATAGGGCAGGCAAAATCGAGTTACTCGATTGGCCTGCCCTTTTTTTTTCAGGGAAAAATCGGACAGTGGTAATTTTCGAAAGAGGAAACAAATGGCAATAACTGTAGTCGAAGCCGGTCGATTAGGTGGGCAGACCGTATCGCGCAAGAGGGGCCGAGAATTCTACCAGCGTATTGGGTAGAAGGGTCAAGCGGCTTTGCGTCAAAAACATCCCGGAATGGCTCGTATATGGGGCCGTATGGGCGGGCGGCCGCGAAAGCCGACGCTCGCTGAAATTATGGGGGAGCCAGTGGCAATAACGAACAAAGGAGGATGCGGGTCCGCCTTACTATCGCTGCCGTCTCCCCCGCCCAAAGTTGTAATCAAGGAAAATGCTACCACAACTAACGAACAACCGCAAGACCAGACGTTTACGGAGGAATTGGTAAAAAGCTAAGGAGGTATGCATGACACGAGGAAAGAAAAAACTGTTATCGGTTATGCTGGGATTGCAGAGGAGGAAGTATCCGATTAGGCGAGACGAATTCGGCCGGTCGCAGCGTCAACAGGCTTTCGATCTTTTCGGGGCTAAGTACAGGCCGGCACAAATACATCGGGACAAAATGGTGTCACTACCTCTTAAGACGCTCTTCAGGTACTTTCAAGACTGGAAGAAGAGGGGACTTCCATACGTAATGCAACGGAAGTTGTTTAGGGAAAACCCGGAAGTTAGTAGAAAATTCATCGAGACGCTCGCCAGCCATTTCGAGGTGTCACCCGAGGAGATAGTTCTAAGAATGGAAAAACCGTGGGGGATTTTGCAGTTGGCTAAGGGGGAGCTGCCCGAAATGAAAATGGAGAGAGCCCGTTCGGAAAAAGAGCGCCGGCTGGAAGCGGCATTAATGCTAGTTTACTTGGCTGGAAAGTTCAGGAATTCCCCCGAACAGGTCAATCAACTGGCTAAGGATATCGTTATGCTTCGAAATAATGATCGGCTCGTTATTGAAAAAAAGGAAGGGAAGGTGATTGTCAGAAAAGAAAAAATTGATGGCAAACCCACCTGAGTTCGCGATAGGAGGTGCGAGATGTAAATTAGATTAGTCATTTCTTAGCGGTTGCTGCAATGTTGTTGAGTACACTTTATAAAAGGAGGATTTTAACAAATGTCAGCATTAAATTCAGAAGAGCTTTTGAGGAATTTATTGAAATTCACTGAATCACATGTCAAAGAATTGGATGACCATCTTATTGATTACGCTATGGGTATTTATACGGGAAAAGAGGAACTATTCGATATAGTAGGCAAAACATTACCAGGCTTAAATGTGAGATCACATGTGGGTATTACTGGGTTCATTCTCGGCTTAATGGATCTGATTGCGAGCAATAACGAACAAGCGCCTAAGGTTGTTCGCCGACGTAAAAAGTAGTGGGAATCCCCATCTTTATTCAGCTAACGGCCGAGTTCAGCCTAAGTCTCGGATATTCGTAGTTTGGTTCCCTTCAGCCCGCCATACTTTTCAAAAGGTAAAACTTTCGAAAAGACGTTATCTCCGTGGTTTTGATGGCCGGTTCGAATACCCTTAGCTGGGCTACTCGGAACAGTTCCCGAACTTTCATTTGAGAAGAAGCAACTCATACCGCCGCTACAAGCCAACCTTCACAACAACCCGACTTGTCATATTAGTAGTATAACAATATTGTTATACTACTAATATGACATGGCATATCGAGTACTATGAATCGACAGCTGGCCAGTCTCCAATTGAAGAGTTCATTGACTCGCTGGATGCCAAATCAAGAGCCAAAGTAGCCAGAACACTCGACTTGCTCGAAGAATTCGGCATTAAGCTTGGTATGCCATATGCCGGCATCTTTCGAAGCAACTCTGGGAGTTGAGAATTCGGCACGGTAAAAACCGGTATCGCATCATCTACTTCTTATACACTGAGCAGACGTTTATTCTCCTGCACGGACTTGCCAAGAAGACAGGTCCGGTACCAAAAACAGATCTGCGGATAGCTGAAGGCAGGAAGGATGACTACTTATCGAGGAGGCAAAACACATGAATTGGAAAGAACACAAAAAGAGACTACTAAAAGATCCTGAATTTAGGAAAGAGTATGAGGCGCTTGAGCCTGAATATAAGCTGGCTTCTGCCTTGATTAGACTACGACTGGCGAAGGGACTAACACAAGAACAGTTAGCGAAGTTGCTTAACACCAAACAAGAGAGTATCGCCAGGCTAGAGAGCGGCGGTTCGTTTCCTTCTCTATCCACTGTTAAGAAAGTGGCGACGGCACTTGATGCCGAACTGGAGATTAATTTGCGTCCAAAATCTCAATCCCATGAAGCAGATGCAGTGGGAGCATCAAAGAAATAGAATCTTTTGCGACTGATCGCTTCGGTTCTCTATAATAAAGAGATTCCCAAGCTTATTTTGGTGAGTTCAAATGGCTTTCGATAACGATAATGAGCTGAACCGATTGCGCCGCGAATTTCAGGACATGACTGTAGAACGAGACCGCGTTACGACCCATCAAATAGTATGTCCTTTGATGCTTACGTAACAGTTGATATAAATAGTGCCTTCTATTAATAACAGTCAATTCCTGAAATAGGGGATTATTGCTTTATGGATATCGCTACGCGATATTTCAGGTGGGTTTGGGTTCGCTCTTGCTCTGAGTAACAATCCAACGGCTCTCTTGGTCGAGACGCTTGTTTTCTTTCTCCTTCAAGCGTTCAATTTCCTGGAGAGCATCATGATATTCGTGTTTATAGTTCTCGACCTCTTTTTCGAGTTGGGGCAGACGCTTTAACGCATTGAAAGCACTGATAATAAGTTCTATCTGTTCATCAAGCGTAATAATGTCTTTGGATACCGGGGTTTTATTCGACGAGGTTAAATTTTGTTGTGCAGGTACAGTTTGCTCTTTAGCATTTCTTTTCCTTACAGCGCGCTGGTTAGGCAATAAACCTTTTTTAATAAATTCTTTCCGGTAAATGTCAATTGCCTGTCTACTAACGTTGAATTTCTGAGCTATCCGCTGGGTTGTTTCTCCTTCCCTGAGTAAACCCAGAATCACATCTTTATTAACAACGGCTTTCCTTGCCATTACTTTCCTTCAATTTTAAGTTGCCAATAAATATATCAATAATAGTTTTTAATGTCAACAATCAAATAGGCAAAATATACTATTTCCTCAGGTCTAATCTTAGAGTTTTGCCGTCCTTATCCAATTGCTTAAGAGTCATGCTACCTTTATGAATTGTTAGAAGCTCTGCGTATTTGAATACCTGATTAGCCTTGCCTGTTAAATGGATAACTTTTTTCATTTCTTGCCTCCTGTTTGTTACTTGCGTATATCATATTACTTTAACTAATATAACGCAAGTATTATTAAGGCAATCTACAGCATACGGAAGCAATATACGCAAGTAATATTACTGCACATACCTATTGAAATCTCATTGATGCTTGCAATATCGCAAGAAATCTCGCAATTACTTGCGTAACAAGGAAATAATAGAGAATCTACCGAGAAGTAAGTAGGAGGTTTATCGCCATCCTTCCCGTTCAGAAAAAAGTACCGGCTGGAAGCAGCGTTAAATGCTAATTTGCTTGGCAGGAATGTTCAGGAATTCTGGTGAATCGACTGCCTAAGGATATCGTAATGCTTTGAAATAATAATCCGCTCCACCTGATTTCATGATAGGAGGTGCGTGGATGCAAAGGGGAGCAATACGGGTTGTTTGGCATGGTTCGAATTCTAGCTGGTCAGCCAATCAAGAAGCTTTCCGAACTTCTGTTTGAAAAGAAACAACTCTTGCCAGCACTAATTCAACTTCTGGATTCTCAGGGAAGATGATCTTACCTTTGTGATTAACCTTTTACTATCTGGCTCCGCGAGAAAATTCCATAGTCGAGACGCAATGGTTCAAGTCCTGTAAAGTGGGCGGTACTGTACGGTAGGTAGAACCTTTGAACTGGCTTTTCCTCTTACCAAGTAATTTGAGTTACGTACGGTAGGCATTAATTGAATTAAGCCATTGACCTCTTGCGTGTGAATTATACGTAGCAAGTAGTATAAACCTAAAAGTACCAAAAGAAAAAGGTGAATTTAGCCTCAAATATACCCTGATTGTTGTAGAAAATTTGTTCTGTGCAGAAAAACCGTTAGAAAAAATAAAGGTGAAATTATCTGGATTCTTGTGGATATTCGTTCCTGAGCTCATACATCGAAACCCGGTCTAAAACAAAGTTGATTGACAGTTCGTACCCTCAGGATTAAAATAAGTTTACTTGCCACTCCGTCATAAACAGGAAGGAGATCAGCGGAGATGGTCACTTCAAAAATAACAGCTATTCGAACAATATATTCTGCGTCCCTATCTATTTTCTTGACGGCTGATAACTGTTATCCAGAATGTAAAGAACCAATCTGTTAAAGATCGGTTCTTCTATGCATATTGTTTGCCTGGTCATAAGGGGGTAACAGTGTGCCCAATTGACAATAGAGATTGGTACAGAGGGAAACATCCTCCAAGTTGTACTTGCTCTGATTGTACTGATGACAGGCTGAAACGGCTGAGGAAAGAAGCTCATCCGAGCTACGTCACCATTTGCCCACGGTGCGGTAAGAAGTCTCTTTTTAAAGACCAACAACAAGGGATCTACGAATGTCTGAACCTCAAATGTAAGGCTAAAGGGACTGCTGCTGAAATCTACGATAGATACATGACTCCAGAGGAAACAACTCTAGCTGCTAGTGAGGCCGGACACAAAACACAAGAGCAGGCTAGGCCACATAAATCATTAAGGACGGTAAACACTTTTCTCCCCTGGAATTGGCTTAGAGGGTTATTGTTACTATTTACTCTTTCCATTATTGGAATAGCAGTTAGCGGACTTGACCCGCCCCCAATAACGGTACCAGTTGTTACCTCGTTACTCTAACAAGTATAGCCTCCGGTGCCGGCGGCCTGTAACGCAAGGCGCTGTGAGGTCGGATTTGATTATATTCCTTCCTCCATTGACTTATCAATACCTTC
>JAZDIU010000026.1:0-11885 GCA_043804635.1 Chloroflexota bacterium | reverse complement strand
CACTCCTGTCCTTGAAGCCCAATCTGAGCCGGGGTCAGTTGCCTGAGGGTCAGGCTGGGAATAGTGGAGATAACTTTTTGCATGCCCATGTAACTCGCTTTGCCGCCGATGTTGTTTGTTACTCGGCCGGCTTCTCTATGTTCTCTTTCGTGTTTTCTTTTAAAGCTGCTGTCTCGTAAGACTGCGCTAACTCTGTGGCTTGTTTTCGTGTTTTGGATCTTCCTGCCCTATTCTTCTGTAGCTCTTTCAAGAATGGAGTCGGCTCCCAACGTTTCCGTGCAATCTCAACAATGCGATTTACCAGCGTTATGTGCCCCATACCAGCCTGTAGTGCGGCCAAAGGAAAGGCGCTAGTTCGTTCCAAATAAGGGTTGGCATTGACCTCAACGACCATTGGTATCCCATCAGCGGAAAGCCTGATATCTACCCTAGCATAATCCTGTACTTTTAAGGCATAGGCTGCCTCTCGGCCAGCCATAATTAAGCGCGCTCGTACCTCAGGAGCTAGTTCCGTGGCAACGATAGCATTGACGGACCCAAACTGAACACTGTCTGTATCCGACTTTGCCTCGTGACCGTAAATCCGTGGATATCCGCCGGGAAGTTTGGCAAAATCAAGCTCCATCACTGGTAATATCTCGGCGGGGTCATTACCCAGAATGCCGACATAGAACTCGCGTCCTTCGATGTATTCCTCCACCAGGGCAGGTACCTTCAGTTGCGTTTGGATAAAGCCGATACGCTCGACAAGCTTAGAATATTCGGTTACCAGGGAAGAATCATCAATGCCCAGGGAAGTGTCTCCATATAAAGGTTTGACAAATAAGGGGAAACGCATCTTACCGGCGAATTCGAGGTTATCCTTGTCAAAGGTGGCATAATTTGGATAAGATACCCCGTGAAACTTCAAGAGTTTCTTCGTTACTGCCTTGTCTTGTCTCAATGCCATCCCTGCCGGCCCAGTTCCTGTAAAAGGTTGGCCAAGCATGGCAAGAACAGCCGTAACATGCATTTCATATACATCATTATCAGCAAACCTCTCGCAGAGATTGAATACAAGGTCGGGTCGTTTGTCATCAAGGTTGTCCAGAAGTTCGCGTAAATCGTCACTTATTCCGATTAAGGAGGTTTTGTGGCCGCCTTCGGACAAGGCTCCGGCGACCTCATCCACCACTTCATCGTGCTTAGCTCCTTCCTGACTACGCTCTTCCCAGAACAGCACAGAAACCTTGAGTTTATCCATCTTGCTCCTCCTTTCTAACCAGGACAATTTCAGGTGTCTATGAATTGACCCCGGTACAAGTAGTTCATGACTAGTGTGGTGATGAATGCTGACACACTTAGTATTCGTGTTGCTGTTTGTCTAGGTTCTATCTTAAGTCTGAGGAATTGGACCCGCTCTAGTAATTCATCGGTTAGAGCACTCAGGAGCTTACGGTTAATACCGGTCCAGTGATTCACCTCTTGAATCAGTTGTTTGCGATTAGCCCGGAGGACATCTACCGCCGGTTGTCCCTGCTCTGCAGGAAATAGTCTTCGCAAATCGTTGTTGAGAGTGCGATGGAGGTTGAGACTGATGTGGTTGGTATCTCTACCCGTTTCGTACCACCTATCCAGAGTCATCGTCAGCTCCTGCACTGGCGTATCCAGCTTCTCATCAGTAGCGACAGGCGGCTTCTGACCGTATTTGCGTACCATTTTGTCAACGTACATCAACTTAGCCAGTGCTAGGGTGTCAGCGTACTGTCTCTGCCAATCTGAGCCGGGCGTGAGCCATACAGCGAAGGTTTCCGCAAAATCCTCATCAGGATGTTTCTGTGCATACCAGCCCGGTATGTGCCGCACAAACTTGGCGCTAAAAGGTACGGGCTGATAATTATCCCGGTAGGGCTGCGAAAACCTCCCAAATAGCTGACGCCATTCTGTTTTCCGATATAAGTGATATGCATAATTGAATGCGTGTCCGGCCTCATGACGGAGATACATCATCACTTCTGTTTCATCCTCAGATTCTATCCCAGTTAATTCACCTTCCAGCTTTGACAATTCAGGGTTCGCCAGGTAGAAGGGAATCCCTATCACCGGAACCCCATGAGGACAGCCCCATTCGTCAGCCAGATATGTTTTTGGCTTAAAGGAGATACCTGCTTGTTCCAACTCTTGATAGAGTTTACTGATAAGTGATTCAAGTCGCGTGCCTTGAATCTTGAGTGATAGGTCACTAATCTTACAGGATAATAATTCTTGTTGCTCTCTATTCGGAACATTTTTCCTGGTAGTCTCACGAAAATCCGATAGACTCATACTTTTCTCACCGGTTTTACTAATTCGCATCTATGCAATTTGATGAATATTTTATACTTTACTATATCTCCACACTGGTCAAATACGCAAACTGTAACTAAGCTGCTGTTCAAATACGCCACTTCGGCGCGATTCTATAAGCTCAAGACAAGAAAGTATTGCACCTAAGAGTACGAGCACCGTCACTATAAGTCAAATTACTTTTCGAAATGAACAGGGGCAATTGTTGGCGTAACGATATAGATATCTTGTTACCAAGGTCACATTTGAGGCAAATGTGACCTCTGTACGGGCGGTTACCTTGCGATCGTTAAAGGAGGCAAGTGGCATTCGCCTTGTTTCTTTGCCATACTGGTTCTGGTAGTCAAGGGTTCAAATTCGTCAGCCCCAAATTTATGTAGCTAAGGTCAAAAAGGATATTAAACCCCCGATTTCCTTCAGGTTGTATGCTCGAATAGGGGCGAGGGGCTAAATTCTCTTTTCAATATGAGATAATCCTAGTCACTTTAGGCGCAGTTAGTTTATCTGAACAATATTGCTTAGTGCTATCGTTGTTTGAAAGCGAAATAACCTTTTGGTTTTACCGATCTGAGATTGTTTCCTTTGTCGAGTCAGCGGCCATTTCTGTCCGGTGTACGTTGCCATCAAGAGCGCGGCTGATTTTTTGAGCCATATTACCCAAGGAAATCATATGATCAAGTAGTTTAGGTAGTAACTTAATGATACTGCCATTGTTAAAATTAGCTTCATTTATATTAGTAAGTGTCGGATATTCCAGTAATACGCAGTATCGTAGTCCAGCTCGATATCGCTCCGCCAGGCAGTAGTTTCCAGGGCGTAATCACCGGTCCTGGTTATCAGGGGATTAGATAAAGTGGAGTCGGTCGATACGACCAATTCGTAGCCATTAGCTCCGGCAATCGCAGTCCATTGAAACACGGGAGCAAGCATTACACTACCGGCACCGGCTCTGGGACTGCGGAGTGTGGGGGCAACAACTGCCGAGCCGAGACTGGTAGTAAAAGACCATTTATCCGACCACTGACTTAACACCGGTTCGGTGGCTCTGACACGCCAGTCCGTTGATATCTATGTTTCTTACCTGATAGTCATAACCGATGTCGAGGTCTATAGCCATCGAGGGAAGGGGAGCACGGGCAAGTTTCACCTGATAAACGTCCCCCGTTCCGCTTCCTGTATCGATAGCTGTAAAAAGAGTCCCGTCTGAGTTGGTAGCATTATAGTCATCGGGAAAGGCGAGAACGGCGCCTCTAGCGGCTAAACCCCCGATAGTGGCATTACCCAAGACCTCACCCCAGCCGGTAATGTCTACTTTTATGCTGATGAGGGTGTCTACTTCATTGGTAACTACTGCAATAAGCTGGTAGTCGCTAGCGTAATTCGGTGAAAAAGTCAGAGTGATAACATCATAGCTGCCGATATCGGTATTAAGCCAGCCAGCCGATTTCTTCTCATCAAAAATATAAACGCCCCCGAATTGTGCGCTATCGGAGTCTTTAGTACCTACGGATACAACGTAGCTATTATTTTGCCGGACAACGGAAAGGCAAGTAATCGTTACATTATTACTGCCAGCCCCGCCAGGGTTCTGCGGCAGACCGAAAAAAGTGACTCCGGCATCGGTCGATTTATAAACATTTGCCTCGGTGGCATAGTAGATAACGTTAGCATCATCGGGCGCAGCCGCGATAGCGACGATGGAGTCCACAACTTTGCCGGTATAAGACCAGGCAAAGCCGCCATCCCCTGATTTAAATAAAGTATAGCCTGTCCCCAATGGCCTGGCGTAGCAATAAAGGGTGCCGTCACGAGCCATTGCCAGATGTTGAACATCTGAGCCGGGAGCTAACACCCAGTTACCCGTCCTGCCTTCAGCCGGAATATCGACCGTAGACCACTTAACTTCCTCAGTTTCACTAAGAGCTTGACCTAGAGAAGATAGGCTGAGCCAGCTAATTGATAAGGTCAGAACCAGACATGCAACAAGGACTCTTGATTTGAGCATAACAAACGGATATTTTAGCTTTGCTTTGAGTCGGAAGTCAATAGCTGAGTAAAATAACTTGAAGGCTCGCAGGCAGGTTAGCTTTGTTGACGGACAGCTTGGGTTGAGGGATAACTTCTTTAACCCCCATTTCTTTGAGGAATCTTTCCACCGGCTCAAGCTGGCGCCCGAAGTCTTTTGTTTTGTAGTGCATCGGCAGGACTATTTTTGGTTCAAGCTGTCTGACTACTTCAGCCGCCGTAGAAGCATTAAGAGTAGAGACTCCGCCGACTGGAATCATAAGGATATCTACGTTACCAATCTCTTCCACCTGGTTAGTCGCCAGCACGTGCCCGAGGTCGCCAAGGTGGCATATCGAAACTCCGTCTACTTCTAGCAGATAAACGGAGTTCTTGCCCTTCTGTTTACCCTGTTCCCCATCATGAAATGTCCCCAAGCCTATGATAAAAACGTCACTGATTTCATATTCACCCGGACCGGTGACCAGCTTCGGTTCACCGGCAACACCCGTCACATAAGAATGTCCGGGATGTTGATGGCTCACCGTTACGATACGAGCTTCCGGATTGTCCAGCGAACGGCCTAAGTCCGGGGAATAGGGGTCGGTGATGATAGTGGTACGATTTCCTTTAATTTTGAAGCAGGAGTGTCCGAGCCAAGTTATATCCATTTGATTACTGGGATTTTAGCACACGCCGGCTCTGCAGGTCAATCTGAAAACGAAAAAATGTTCAGGGCTAGAGGTTGAATATGGTTTCGATATCCTCGGGCTGCCCCGGTGTCGAGATACCGGCAACATCATCGTGCGAAATACGGCCGGCTGAGATAACCAACTTCATCGCATCGTTTATCGACATCGAGCTATGAATCACATCGGATTCCCGTATAATCTGGAGAAAACCGCCGAGAGGGTTGGGAGCGGTAGGAATAAATACGTTGAGAATTTGCTTTCCTTCCTTATCCCGGGCTTTACCGGTAACGAACCCTATGGCATAGATATCTTTGCGGGGGAATTCCAGGAATACCACTTCCAAGAATTTGCCGCTGTTTGCGGAAGTGAGGGTCCCTAATATCTGTCTGGTAGTCCCATATATGGCTCCCACGAAGGGAATTTTAACGACACGCAGTTCCATCCAGTGTAGTACTCTTCGTATTCCGAATCTGACACCAAAGAAACCAATTAAGATAACTAATGTGACGGATATTGCGAAACCAAGTGCAGGTATGTGACGGCCGAAAGCCAGAGTCAGAATAGGAGCCAGTAATCCATCGAATAGATTATATGCCCAGGCGATGACCCAGATAGTAACTACCAGGGGAATAACAATGATGAGTCCGTCAACAAAATAGGCAAAAATAACCCGTGGCAAACTTTCGAAGAAACGTTTCAAACCTTTCGACCTCTGTGTGCTGGTCATACTGCACACATTGTATCATCTTGTGCAAGTCTTTGCTTTACAGGTGTATTTGCTGTCGGCGGCCGGCGGCTTTATATAACACGAAAAACAACATCAATCTAAAACTAATTCACACAGCTTTAGTTGTTTCTGAAAAAATATTTTAGTGCTGGTTTTACCGCCCTGCTACCCTATAGTTTCAGTTTCTTTGAGCTCAGCGACTTTGCCTTCTCCATCGCCGATAACTTTTCTGACTCTATCTTTAGCCTCTTCGATAATATCTCCTACTTTATGCCTCACCTTTTTCCCAGTCGCTTTTAACATCGTCCTAGTCTCGCTTCCGGGACGAGGTGCATAAAAAAGCCCAATAGCTAAACCTATCGCCGCCCCGACTATGATGCCGAGACCAAAACTAGCCGTGCCTTCATTTTCTGACATTTTCCCCTCCTCTAAATTTCGGTTAATGGATTCCCGCATGACGAATAGACAGTTGCTACTAAAAATAGCATCTGTATGGAGCAATGGAGCGCGATGCTCTCATATCGATTTGAGTATGGCAAGTATCCCGACGATTATCAGCCATATGCCGATTATGTAAGCGATAAATCTGGGCCAAACCAGAATGATAATGCCTAGGGCGAGAGTAATGATTCCGCCGATGAATCCGCCGACTCCCAGGACTCCACTCATGTTGCCTCCTTAACGTTTATACGTATATCGCTATCAAGCCGAGTATGCCGACTATTACCAGATAAATGCCCACCACATAGGCAATGATGTGGGGCCAGATAATGACAATTATGCCGGCTATGATAGCAAGGATAGAGCCTAATAACCCACCGACGCCGAATATTTCCATTGTTTTAGACCTCCTTTACCTCTTTCCTAATATCTGTAGAATACCCACCACTATAAAGCCGATTCCGACAAACCATAACAGGAGAGTCGGTCGTGCTAGAACTAGAATACCGATAAGTATAAAGGCAATTCCCATCCAAATGTCTTTACTTTTCACGTTATTCCTCCTTTTATGAAACGGCGTATTTCGATTACTGTTTCAAATTTTTCTCTAGAAAAGCTAAGGTTATCTTCCAGGCGTCGGCGGCAGCCTCAGGATTATATCTGGCTCCCGTATCATTAAAAAAGGCATGAGCGGCTCCCGGATATACTTTATATTCGAAAGACTTATTGTACTTTTTCATTGCTTCGGCTAATTGGGGGACGTTAACCGTGATGCGGGTATCTTCCTCGCCGTAAATGCCCAGCACCGGACCGGTTATGTTAGCTACATCATCGAGGTTCGACGGGTTAGGCCCGTAATAAACGACGGCTGTTCTAAGCTCTTTAACCTTCGTAGCCATTAACAGGGAATTGCCGCCACCCCAGCAATAACCGATTACACCGATTCTGTCCGGTTTCACGTAAGAGCGGCTTTTCAGATAATCGAAAGCCGATTGCAGGTCTTGAATAACTCCTTCGCTGGAAAGCTCCCCGATAGCGGCAATGGCTTGATTATCCGTGGCAAAATTCTCTCTACCCCCGACCTTGGAAAGAAGGTCGACGCTTAAAACCTCATAACCCTGGTTTGCATAACGCCGGGTCACATCTTTGATATGCTCGGTAAGTCCGCGATTCTCGTGAATAACGATGATGGCGGCGACAGGTGCCCCGCTAGTCGGTCTTGCCTCATAAGCTTTTATCGGTGTTGCCTGTCCCGGGAAAGTAACTGATTCAGTGATAAGGTTCCCTACAGGGGTTCCGGGTGGAGGTGGTGGAGTGGAAATGGTCGGTGCAGTTGGTGTTGTAGGTGCTGGCGGTTGGCAGGCCGGTAATAGCAAAGTTCCAGACAGAAATAGACTAACGAGAATGCTTTTTATTTTCATTGTCTGAACCTCCGATTTCAGTCAGGCTCAAAGTCCCTTACTAATTCTAGAGGGCAGACAATGAAATAGTTATAAAATCCAGCCTAAATTAATTACAATCTTATGTCATTGAGTTTACTATGATGGAGTCGTATAACTAATTAGATTAATGCTAATATAATTACATTAAGTGATTTTACCGATTCAAAGAGCGCCAGAGAGAAACTCGTTGTCGGAATAATCAATAGGAACATCTATAATAACGGGACCATTTTTCGTAAATGCTGAGGTTAACGCCTCCTCGACAGCATCGGATGATTGAATTCTCATTCCTTCGATGCCAAAGCTTTCGGCGAGTTTGACGAAATCAGGATTGGTGAAATCGACGGCAAAAGCATTGCCAAACTTACGCGTGCTCTTCCACCTGATGAGGTTGTAGCCTTTGTCTTCAAAAATGACAACCACAACGTTCAGGTTCAGCCGGCGGGCTGTTTCTAATTCGTGGACGTTCATCAGGAACCCACCATCGCCACAGACTGCCAATACTTTCTTATCAGGATACGAGAGCTTGGCCCCGATTGCGGCAGGCAAACCGAAACCCATCGAAGCAAAGCCGTTCGATATTAAAAGTGTATTGTTACCATAAACCGGGTAAAATTTAGCCATCCATAGCTTATTCGTCCCTACATCACTGACCGCTATATCGTCGTCTCCCATGATTTTACGTATCGCATAGATTACCCGCTGCGGATGGACGGGCCAAGAGTCTACCGTCCCTTCCTTTTCAAAAGTCTCGAAAAGCTCGTGATGCAGCGTCGAGGTATATTCCGTCTTCTTGTTACAGCTTACCATCCCCTCGAGCAATTCGAGCGTTTCTCTAATGTCAGACACAATCTCGACCTCCGGCACGTAGTGGAGGTCGACCTCCGACGTAGTGAAGTCGATGTGAATGATTTTCTTATCCAGGTTGGGGTTCCAGAGCTTGGCGGCATACTCGACGAGGTCGTAACCCACGGCAATAATTAAATCTGCTTTCGGGAATACCTCGGCGATTTGCCTGTCTCTGGCGAGCCCGAGCGTCCCAACATAACAACCGCTTTTAGCCGTAATCGCTCCTTTTCCCATAAACGTAGTCACAACCGGGATATCGAGGAGTTCAGCGAATTTTTTAAGCTGGGAAGATGCGTTTTTCCTTACCACCCCGTTACCGGCTAAGATTACCGGGAAACTAGATGCCTCAATCAGTTCTGCGGCGTGTCTTAAAGATTGTCTGTCCGGAGAGCTTCTTCGTGCTCTGATGGGCGGAATTGTCCGGCTTTGAACCTGCCCGACTTCCATACAGGCTATGTTCTCCGGTAGCTCTATGTGAACGGAACCGGGTCTTTCCGTCTCGGCAACTTTAAAAGCCTTTCTCACCACCTCCGGGACCATCTCGGGAACCTGGATCCTCGTGTTCCACTTGGTTGCGGTCTCGAAGTTCTCGACGATGTTGATATACTGGTGCGATTCTTTATGAATGCGTCCGAGGTCAGCCTGGCCGGTAATGGCAACCAGAGGCGCCCGGTCGAGAAAGGCATCGGCAATTCCGGTAAGGAGATTTGTTGCGCCCGGTCCAAGGGTGGAAAGACATACACCGGCTTTGCCTCTTAATCTTCCGTAAGCATCTGCCATAAAAGCGGCCGCTTGTTCGTGCCTGGTGAGAATAAACCTGATTTTCGAGCGACTCAGCGAATCCATAATATCCAGAGTCTCTTCTCCGGGGATGCCGAAGACGAATTCAACTCCCTCGTTTTCAAGGCATGTAACAAGCAAGTCAGATGTTCTCATTGCTTTCCTCCTCTTTTGCTTTCGGATATCAAATTCGTCTGCATACAATAATTCTAAACCAAAGTAAGCTTATAATCTAGAGGGTGTAAGTTGCGACCTCACCAATTGTACCCCCTTGCAGAAGAGAAGGAACTTAGTATAATCTAAAAGAACTTTGTTTCTCTCTCATCATTCAACATTCGGAGGTGTTCGAGAAATGTCTGAAGAAAAGATAAATCTGGTAATCATCCGCCCTGTGCACCAAACAGCCGGAGATTGGGGCATTCTCCAGGAAAAATATTTGAACCAGATAACCAGCGTGAGTCCCAGGATAAATGTGCAGGATGCTTCGGTAATAGCCGATGCGGTACAAAAAGGAGAAGCCGGTGCCGAGAAAAAACTGGATGAGTTGTTATCTCAAGCTGAGATACTCTGGGCAATGCGACCTCCGAAGGACCTCATTGCCCGAGCCCCCAAATTGAAATGGATACAATCGCCATTGTCAGGGGTGGATTTTTTCGCCACCCCACAAATTATAAATAGTCCGGTTAAAATAACGAATTCTGCCGGCATTCACAACGTTCAGGTCGGTGAGGTAGCGTTTTTCCATATGATAAATCTGGCTAAGAATGCACCGCGCGTCTTCCGCCAGATTCAAGACAAGCGTTTTGAAGCTTTTATACCGGTTATTCTTGAATCTAAAACGGTGGGGATTCTTGGGTTGGGTGCAATCGGGAAATATATAGCGAAACTGTGCAAAGGATTCGGTATGAAAGTGATTGGCGTAAGAGCCAGGGCGAGTGTTCGGCCTCGGTATGTCGATGCCGTTTTCCCTCCCGAAAAACTACTCGAAGTGTTACCACAGTGTGATTTTGTGGTGAACGCAATGCCTCTCCTTGCCTCTACCAATAAAATAATCGGCGAACGAGAGCTATGGGCGATGAAACCGACTGCCTTTTTCATCAATATCGGGCGGGGCGGAACGGTAGACCAGGATGCTCTGATTCGAGCTCTCAAGGAAAACCGTATTGCTGGGGCGGGTCTCGATGCTCTTACGCCCGAACCGCTGCCTCCCGATAGCAGACTCTGGGAGTTGCCTAACGTGATTATTACGGCACACATCGGCGGCAGGCGCGAAGACTACGATAGACTGGCAACCGATTTATTCTGCAAGAACCTGAAACGGTATGTTAGCGGGAAGAAGCTAATTAACTTAATCGATAAAAAGACGCTGACTCCAAAGTAATTTTTGAAAGGGTTTTAAATAGAACTTTTCCCCCTATTCTTTAAACAGGTTTGTGCTTAAATACTTTTCTCCCCTGTCGGGGAAGATGACCACTATCATTCCCGATTCTATTTTCTTGGCGATTTCGATGGCGGCAAACATAGCGGCGCCGCTGCTCATACCGACGAAGATTCCCTCTTTTTTAACTATCTGTCTTGCCATTTCGTAAGCGGCCTCGGTCTCGACCATAATTGTGATATCAATCCGCGAAGGGTCGTATATAGACGGGACGATAGCTTCTTCCATATTCTTTAACCCCTGAATATAGTGACCCTTTACCGGATGAGCACAGACCATCTTGATTTGAGGGTTATAACCCTTCAGCGTCTGGCCCACACCCATAATGGTGCCTGAGGTTCCCAGCGAAGAAACGAAATAGTTTATTTTGCCATTCGTTTGTTTCCAGATTTCTTCACCCGTCGTTCTATAATGGGTTATTTTGTTATTCTCGTTTGAAAACTGGTCCGGCATAAAGTATTTCCCCGGATTTTCCTTAACCAGCTCCCGTGCTTTCCTGATGGCTCCATCGGTCCCGAGTTTTCCTTCCGTCAGGAAAACTTTTCCGCCAAAAGCTTTTATCATTCTTCTTCTCTCGACGGAGACGGCATCACTCATCACGATTTCAACATCGTACCCTTTTATCACACCAATCATTGCCAGTGCTACCCCGGTATTTCCGGAGGTTGGTTCGATAATCGTTTTGCCTTTGGTGAGCGTGCCTTCCACCTCAGCCTGCTGAATCATACTCAGGGCGATTCTATCTTTTATACTTCCGGTTGGATTGAGCCCTTCCAGTTTGGCATAGATCGTAACATTTTTGTTTGGGTTTAACTTATTTATCCTGACAATAGGGGTGTTACCAATCATTTGCAGTATATTTTCGCTCTTACCGGCGGTTAAGCACCCGGACAATATTCCGCTAATCATTTCTACCTTCGTTAACCTGTATTACTCCTCTTTTAAACTTTACTTAAAAGACCTTTTTTCTTTAAATCATCAGCTATATCATTTAGCCCTAAATCCTGGAACTTGGTCTTGGTCGGTAAACCGTCGGTATCCCATCCGCGCAGTTGATAATATTCCTGCATCATCTTATCGAATTTATCTCTCTCCACCACTTTGCCTTTCCTGGAAATGGGTTTTCCATCCTTGTCCGGGACCAAACAATCGACGTTGAACCGCGCTGTCTCTATCGGAGTTTTATA
>JAZDIU010000025.1:0-7246 GCA_043804635.1 Chloroflexota bacterium | reverse complement strand
CGTTAATATTAAAACGCCCTCTCGAAATAAAAGAGGCACGGATAAACATTCTTACATTCTTAAGAATGTTCAAACGACCCTGAACACTAAAAATCAACGCTCGCTTAACCTACCCCGTTGGCTAACGGGGTTCGTGCGAATATTGCTATAAAATTAGTAGTTAGGTATTGGCTGTTAAAAATTGGATGTGAGGTTGGAAGTTCGTTATTGGACAATCATCTAACTTCTAACATCAAATTTCCTGACTAACTCCTAACAACTATTAATTAACAACTGACTATCACGGATTCGCCACACCGTCTGGCGATGCGGTATGGTCCCCGTACTCCAGGCCCTCTGCCCCGACTTCCAATGAATAGCTTATGTCGTAAAACGTATATGGCGCGGATCCGATTGGCGTATACGAATAATCAATCCCGCCAGGCGCCGGATTTACAGGCAATATTTCCAGATATTTTGGGATGAGGACTGATAAGCTTTCCGGATATGCGGCCTTATCCTGATAATAGGCATCTAATGCAGTGCGAAGCTTTTTAATATCCGACAGGCGCTGGGCATCGCGCTGGCGGCCCAGTTCACGTTCCGCCTCCGACATCTGTTGGGGTGGTACGGAAGAGATGCCCCGCTCGTTCGTAATTTCGATATTCACACTGCCCATGTTTTCATCTGACTCTTCCGCGTCATTATTCTTCTCCGCCCACATGCTGTACCCAAATAAGCCGACAATTGCCAGACCGGCTACAACCATCATGATCGGCATTTTGAACTTGTTTCGGTTGTCCTGTTGTTCTGTCATAGTATAGAGAAAGTATAAATGAAATAAAAAAAGCTGTCGAGGAACTCCCGACAGCTCAAATACAGGAAATACTGGTAATGAACAATTAGGCAAACTGTTCAGCCAGGCCGGAAACGATGCCGCCCTTCAGGACGATGCTCATGGCATCGGATAGTTCCTTGGCCACCGACACGACCTTGATCTTCGGCGACTCCCTCAGCTGGCGGATGGTGTTGGTGATCACCATGATATCGATATCTGACTGTTCGATCTGATCGACAGCGTCACCAGACAGCACTCCGTGCGTGGCGCCGCCGATGACCTGCGTGGCGCCGCGTTGCTTGAGCTGGCGTCCCATCTCAATTTGCGTACCCGCAGAATCGGCCATCTCATCCAGAGGGATACACACCCGACCGCTCGCCTTTTGATCCTCTAGCAGGATCATCTGACCGACCTGTCCCGGACGCGGACGACGCTTCAGTGCCGGAATAAGAATACAGTCGAATAAATCGGCATAGTATGCGGCCACTGCAAAACTCCCCGGATCAGGTGCGCCAATCGCCAGCTGAGACGTTTTGTCACGGTCATCGTACGGAATCCCAAGTATCTCAGAAAGGATATAGCGGAGAATCAGTTTACGTCCCCACAGGTTGCCAAATGGAATATCCACCACCCCTTGCAGCTGCCCGCAATGCAGGTCGAAGGTAATGATCTGCTGAATACCGGCGGCTACGGCCTGCTTCAGCACCTGAGCGGCGCTGATCGGGTCATGGCCGTGCATCTTGCGATCCTGTCGGGCATAGCCGATGTACGGTGCGACCCAGATAATCTCACCTGCCGCAGCCCGGCGACATGCATCGGCAAGAAGGAAAAGTTCGCGCCAGTTCTCCTCCGGCGCTGGCGTTGACTGCATGATAAACGCAGTCTTCTTACGCAGTGGGACTTTCTTGCCGACCTCCACACGGACCTCACCGTCATTAAAACAGCCGACCAGCGACTCAGCGATGGGAATGCCCAAAATTTCTGATACCTCGTCAACCAGCGTCTTTTTCGTCTCATCACGACCAGCGGGGTGCAGTGAATTACCGGCCAGCAACACCGCATTATCAGCATACACTCCATTCATGATTTTACTCCACTTCTCTGTGCTAAAATACAGCTCTATTACAGTTCTTGTTAACAATGCTTATATTTGGAAAAGATCAGTGAGTAATCTTACTGCTTTTATCAGCATGGCGTCAAATTCCCGCAATTTGCCTACTATATATATAATAGGATAGGATAATAGTACTTGCCCAGGTGGCCCCTCGACTTCGTCCCTCAACTTTATTCGGGACTTCGCTCGGGGTAAACCCCATAGGCAGACGCGCCAGCCTTACCCGCCCACCTGACTGCCATCAGGCATGTCGGACGCGGCCTGCCCGTCAAACGTGCTAATCATCAACTCTACTGTGGGATTTCTTCAAACCTTAATAGAAGGTTAATGGAACATAAAAAGGGCAAAAGTCCCTTTACAAAGAATAGACTGCCCGTGAAATTGATTTTTTATGAAGTATTTAATAACAAACTTGATGCCGGGAAACGAGAAATATATTTCAAGAGTAGCAAGGGAAAGTATACATTGCAAGCAATGTTAAAATATACTCTTCAACATTTCAAATAAATTTCCGTGCCGAGGTGGCGGAATTGGTATACGCGCCCTGTATAATGCCCCCGTGGTGCAATTGGTAGACACGTCCCGTACAACTCATGCCGCCGTGGCGGAACTGGAATACGCGCATGGCTTAGGACCATGTTCCGAAAGGATTGTCGGTTCGACTCCGACCGGCGGCATGAGATATACGGGATGGCGCAAGCCTTACTGATTCGAGTCCAGTCGGGGGCATCTACGGGGCGCGCCAGCCTTAGGAGCTGGTCCTCGCAAGAGGTTGGAGGTTCAAATCCTCTCCTCGGCACCAAAATCAACTAAAAGTAAAAAAATGGGCAGTATCATCGAACTCAACGATACCCTCCAGCTCACCGCTGAGCAGGGTTTCCCAAAAGAACTCAATCTGGAGAAGCACCTGGATCAGCCATACCAGACTGACGCGTTTAAAGATGCAGTTTTTAATTTCCATAACAAACCCGGGATCCGCCAGTACCACCAACCGCCAGTGCGCAACTTCCTCGTGGAAAACCGGGATGGAAAATGGATTTACTGGGGACTCGTACATATTATTGAAACTCACCTTGATTACCTGAATAAAACCACTTCCGGCACGTTCAAAATCATCTACATTAATACGCCGGAAGAAATGAAAATAGCGCACCATCTCATCGACCAAAACCATGGCACAAACAACTTCGCCTAACAATCCGCCGCAGCCAAAGGTTGGCGTCGGAGTCGTTGTACTGAAAAATAATCAGGTGCTTTTAGGCTTGCGTAAAGGCAAACATGAAGACGGTACCTGGGGATTGCCGGGCGGCAGTCTGGAATATAATGAAGAACTCGAGGATTGCGCGGTGCGAGAAACGAAAGAAGAATGCGGCATAACTATAAAAAATCTCCGTCGGGGGCCATACGTCAACGCCATGCATTATGCCAATGAAAAACACTTCCTGGTCGTACTCCTGATCGCCGATTGGGATTCCGGCGAACCGGCTGTGACAGAACCCGAACGGTTCAGTGCCTGGCGCTGGTGCGACTGGAATAATATGCCGAAGCCGCTCTTTCATCCGCTGCAGATGTTCGTAGATACCGGCTTCCGGCCAAGATAAAAAAACAGAGTGCCGAGGGGCACCCTGTGGGTTTTGAAGGAATCGGCGATTTATCTGCGCCGGCCTTTCTTCGGTTTCTCTGCCGGAGTTGGCTTGACGGCCGGATTGGCCGTAATCACTGGCGTGGCGATGAACGCCGGCTCGGCAAATGACAGATCCCATTCACCAGAGGAGAAAACTTTGCTCAACCATGGCCGGTTGGCATTATGGCGCTGTACGTCATAACACATTCTGACAGAATCTAGGAGTGAACCCTTGGCGTCTAACTCACCTACCAATGAGATGTTCATGAACTTTGAATCAGTCAGTTCATTTTTAGTATACGCCAGTTCCTTCGAACATTCTGCGTACATGTTTTCAAACGGCGTCAGGCGCGCGACCTCGGCCAGCTGGCTGGCCAGCTGCGACTGCAGCTGTTTGTATTCGCTTCTTAATAATTCAACCTGCTTCCTTGCATCACTAAGCGAATCAATGGTCGCCACATAATCCGACTGGCATCTTTTCAAAATGGATAAGTCATTCTCGGCATGAGACTTCAGCGAGGAAATGATAAAATCATTATTTGTGATCTGCGCCTGCAGATCCAACTTATCCTGTTTCAGCTGCTCCTTTTCCTTGTCAGTACAGCCGACGAAAAGCACGGCAGTGAACACCACCGCCATCAACACCGCAAACATACGGTAATGGTACATGTTACCCTCCTTTGGGCAATTGGTTTACATTTACAAAAAACGATGTGTTTATTTATTTCAATTAATAGTCGTCTAGTTTAGCATGGAACGGTGTAATTGTCAATAATAATATCATAATACTGAATCAAATCATATTGAAAAGTGTCGTTAGACCATCTGCCTCCCCACTTGACGCCCCCTCTACCTTTGGTTATACTGAGTACTACCGTAATGAACATCTTATCCCCAACAGCGAAAAATATGGAAAAAACCTTACTATTAACCATTAAAAGCGGCTAAATCGCCCCATTATTTCAGCTAACGATTTAGTCCCGCCTAGCGGGATTTTTTGTACCCAATTCGCCAGAGGCGAATTGTCCCGAGCGAAGTCGAGGGATCACCTTGTTCATTCAAACTTAAGAACCAGATCAGCCACACTACTCTATATAGTAGCGTCAGACCATCTGGAGCTTAAGGACCAGGACCTTAACAAACTATCAGTTCAATAGAAAGAGTGATGAGCATCTTTACAAATACGCTAAGAACGGAGAAAGTTCCGTGTCTTAGTGATTGCAATAACAAGGGCGTATGGTGGATGCCTCGACATCAAAAGACGAAGAAGGACGTAGGAGCCTGCGATAAGCCTCGGGAAGGTGGCAACCAACCGTTGATCCGGGGATGTCCTAATGGGGAAACCCGATTGTGATTCAACCACAATCATCCGCGCCTGAATTAATAGGGCGTGAGAAGTAGACCCGGTGAATTGAAACATCTTAGTAGCCGGTGGAAAAGAAACAAATGTCAGTTACCAGTTCTCAGCATTAAGCTTTAAGCGCTAAGCGTGTAGCTGAATCGTTTTTAGCTGACGGCTGTGATCTGATGACTGGCTCATTCCCTTAGTAGTGGCGAGCGAACGGGGAGGAGTCTAAATCCTTATCATGAAATCTTATATGTCACGCAAGTGACATGTGGGAGGGAGAAGCGCAAGCTGCTGTGATCTGGGTGTTGTGAGAGAATTAATTTTGAAATCTTGCGAATTTCAGTAGAATACCTGTGAGTTCCTTTCATGCTTTCCGTTTAGGAGGCATGACAGGCACTCGCTAATCCTTTAGCCGAAGGCTCTGGAACGAGCCACCATAGACGGTGATAGTCCGGTAGGCGAAAAAGGGTTAGGTTCTGCCTTAATTCTTCTCAAGTACCATGGGACTCGTGAAATCCTATGGGAATCCGGGACGACTATTGTCCCAAGACTAAATACTTTTGGTGATCGATAGTGAACAAGTACCGTGAGGGAAAGGTGAAAAGCACCCCGGTGAGGGGGATGAAATAGTATCTGAAACCATATGCTTACAAGCAGTCGGAGCTCCCGTATCTCACTTCGTTCGATACGGAAAATCCAATGACCAAGTCCCAATAACCAATCAATACCTAATGACCAAATGTCCAATTTAACATTTAAAATTAATACATTAGGATTTGATTGGAAATTGATATTTGAAAATTGGAAATTCCACGCATCTAGCGCAGCGAGATGCGGGGGTAACGGCGTGCCTATTGAAGAATGAACCAACGAGTTAATTCAGTACAGTTTATCTAAGCCCGCATAGGGCGAAGGTGCAGCGAAAGCGAGCGTTAAATGCGCGAACAAGTATTAGAAACTAACCACGTAATTACGTGGTTAGCGATCTGATACTAATGACCGTACTGATTACACCCGAAGCCGTGTGACCTATCCATGACCAGGATGAACTCTGACGAAAGTCAGAGGGAGGTCCGAACCCACTAGCCGTGCAACACTAGGGGACGAGTTGTGGATAGCGGAGAAATTCCAATCGAACTCGGCAATAGCTGGTTCTCCTCGAAATAGTTTTAGGACTAGCCTGCATGTGGCGCCCAGGGGTAGAGCACTGAATGGAGACGGATGGCGCAAGCCTACCATTTCCAACCAAACTCCGAATACTGGGTACGCTATACATGTGGAGTCAGACCGTGGGGTCTAAGCTTCACTGGTCGAAAGGGAAACAGCCCTGACCGCCGAATAAGGTCCCTAAATCAAAGCTAAGTGTATAAGGTAGTGGAGTAACTTGGACAACCAGGAGGTTGGCTTAGAAGCAGCCATCCTTTAAAGAAAGCGTAATAGCTCACTGGTCAAGTTATTTTGCGCCAAAAATGTACCGGGGCTAAGCTTTGTACCGAATTCGCGGATCTCCCACACCAATTTTTCTCCTGAACCAATAATTATGGTTTGGAAGTGAAATTGGTGTGGGAGGTGGTAGAGGAGCGTTCTTATTGCGTAGAAGTCGGATCGTGAGGTCCGGTGGAGCGATAAGAAGTGAGAATGTTGGTATAAGTAACATGAATGGAGGTAAAAACCCTCCACACCGTAAATCCAAGGTTTCCTGGGCAACGCAAATCGTCCCAGGGTTAGTCGGTCCTAAGGCGAGGCCGCGAGGCGTAACCGATGGACAGCTGGTTAATATTCCAGCACTGCTTTCTAGACTATTCACACTGACCTATCAAGCAAGCTTGAGCGTATTTTGACTACTTACGTGGCGCAAGCCGCAGGCCTAACCGCAAGGCTAAGCCGATTTGAGCCCAGAGGGTGGCAAGACAAGGTGTGAACCCTATCTAGAGAGTGACCGTACCGCAAACCGACTCAGGTGGATGGGCGCGCAGTGCGCTAAGGTGATCGAGACAACTCTCGTTTAGGAACTCGGCAAAACAGTGGTCGTACCTTCGGTATATGACCTGCCCGTAGCCGTAAGGCTCTCGGGCTGCAATAAATGATCTCAAGCGACTGTTTATCAAAAACACAGGTCCCTGCGAAACCGTAAGGTGATGTATAGGGGCTGATGCCTGGCCAGTGTCAGAACGTTAAGGTGAGGGGTGCAAGCTCCGATCCGAAGCGCTGACGAACGCCGGCGGTAACTATAACCGTCCTAAGGTAGCGAAATTCCTTGTCGGGTAAGTTCCGACCTGCACGAATGGCATAACGACTTGAGAACTCTCTCAACGAGGGACTCGGTGAAATTACAAGACTCGT
>JAZDIU010000024.1:0-2272 GCA_043804635.1 Chloroflexota bacterium | reverse complement strand
TCGGGAGCGTTCTTGACAGTTGACCGTCCGCAAACTCGGCACCGATAGCACTGCACCCTCTGGCTTTTCCTGGCCTTGAACAACCTGGCGAACCCGGCCTTGTTCATCGGCCTAATCGGGTGTGGCTCGTCGGGGTATCCCATGCAGACGGGGCGTGTTTCTTTCGATTTATTATTCATCTTTCACCTCTCTAAAGCATTCTATTCTGATTCGTTTTTGTCTTGCAGCCCCAATCGGTAGCCGGGTTCTCTTTGCTGAATCCCGGCAGCGTTTCCGCCGGGCCGAGAAATAGCCAGCCCAGCTTCTCCCAGAATGTCCAGTATTCGTGCCGGGTGGTTTGCATTTGCTGAGTTGATACCGGCGACTGGATGAAGATTTGTTCGTTCTCTCTGTCACTTAACATACTCTCTCCTTCTCTTATGCCGTGCCGGTAAAGAGACTAAACTAATCGCTCACAGACTGTAGCTTCCAGAATAAACGTAAGACAGCCCCTTTCCCGATTCGACTTGATTCTGGTTTCCATATCCTTTTTCAGTTCCTCTTTGGTAGCATATCCGTCCGTTTTACCCATTTGTCTTGTGCCGTAGTGGGGTACAGTCTCCCAGAAATAATACCGTGTCGAATTTTCCATTTTTTTATTCTCCTTTTCTCCTGCCATCCGGTCAGGACTTATAAGCCGACTAAAGCATAGTAAAGTAAAGCCAAGTTGTCAATAGGGTAAATAAAATATATTTTCCACTCTCGAATCAATCGTGAGATGATGGCTCTGCTCCGCTATGCTAACCTTGAAATTAACAAAAATCCGTGCTATGCTTTGGCGTAGCTTTGCAAAGCGTAGCACCAAGCGAAAGCGACCAAAGCAAGCCAATTCGATAACTATGTTCTCACCTAGCCGGGCAACCAACCCGGCTTTCTTTTATAATGGAACAGGTTAAGATAAAATGACTACACTCATAAACAACCAATGGGAAAAATTCTGCCTCGCAACTTTCAATGGCAAAAACTGCACCGAAGCAGCAAAAGAGGCCGGCTATTCCCCTAAAACAGCTTATTCCATTGGTAGCCGACTGTTGAAGAAAGTTGAAATAGCTACCAGAGTTAAAGAACTGCACGAAAAAGCGGCTTCTCCAAAGATAATGTCCGTTACCCAGCGCAAGGAGCGGCTTACTGAAATTGCTGCATCGGGTAAAGAACCTGTTCGGGCCATCGCTGAACTCAACAAAATGGAGGGCGAATACGCTCCGCAAAAAGTCGACTTCTCTTCGGCAGGGAAACCGCTTGAACTTATAGTGAGGTGGGATGGTAATAGAAACGAGACCGGTAATACACCTGAGACCCCCACATCCACGCCAGGCTGAATTCATAGACTCTAAGGCTAAACGCATTATCGTAAGAGCCGGGCGAAGGAGCGGGAAGACTGTCGGGGTTGCTATTAAGGCGATAATGGCTTTTTTAGAGGGCAGGAGAGTGCTTTATGCCGCACCTACAAGCGAGCAGACGGACAGGTTCTGGTATGAGATTACTACTGCTCTTGGCGAAGCAGTCCAGGCCGGAGCTTATACTCTGAACAAATCCGAGCGGTATATCGAGAAACCGGGCACGTTGAATCGCATTAAGGCGAAGACGGCCTGGGATGCCGATACCTTACGCGGTGACTACGCCGACCTGCTAATACTCGATGAATGGCAACTAACTAACGAGGATGCTTGGGAAGTGGTGGGATTCCCGATGATGATAGACCACAACGGCGATGCAGTGTTCTGTTATACGCCACCATCGTTACGGTCTGCCGGTATCAGTAAAGCTCACGACCCACGCCACGCTGCTAAGATGTTCAAAGCGGCCAGTGAGGACGGTAGGTGGGCAAGATTCCATTTTACGAGTTTTGATAATCCCTATTTATCGAAAGAAGGGTTAGCCGAAGCTGCAAAGGATTCTAGTCGTGCTTCTTTCCGTCAAGAGATTCTAGCGGAAGATGACGAACTTAATATAACTCGCCTGGTTTATGGCATCTGGAACGAGACACTCAGCAAGATACGTAGATTCGACATACCAACAAACTGGCAAAGGTATTCCGGCCACGACTTCGGGACAGCGAACCCAGCCGCTTTATTCTTTGCCCGGGTTAGGCTCCCCTTGCCTCCAGGCGTCCCACTTTACATGAGGATGGGGGACTTGGTGGCTTTCCATGAGTATCTGCCTGGTGCGGGTAAGTCAACGGCGCTCAATGTCGAGGCTTTTAACGATGTCACGAAAGGGTTGACCCTTGCAG
>JAZDIU010000023.1:0-2818 GCA_043804635.1 Chloroflexota bacterium | reverse complement strand
CTCCGAAAAGCGATTGCTGTTTGGTACCAGAAGCGTTTCGGTGTTACTTTAAACCCGGACAAAGAGGTAGTGCCTCTGATTGGCGCCAAAGAAGGGATTGCCCACGTTGCACTCTGCCTCATTGACGCGGGGGATATAGCTCTAATCACCGACCCGGCGTATCCTGTCTATGCCATCGGCACGAAATTTACCGGCGGTGAGGTACACTATGTGGGTTTACTCAGAGAAAATAAATTCCTTCCTGACCTGGATAATATCCCAGGTGACATCTTGAAGCGGGCAAAGGTTCTCTGGCTCAACTATCCCAACAACCCGACCGGGGCGATTGCTCCCCTTTCATTCTTCGAGAAAGCGGTTGTTTTTGCCAAAATAAATAACCTTGTTATCTGCCATGACGGACCTTACAGCGAAGTGACCTTCAACGGCTATAAGCCAGCAAGTTTCATGCAAGCTAAAGGTGCCAGTGACGTCGGTATTGAGTTTCATTCGTTGTCCAAGACATACAATATGACCGGTTGGAGAATCGGGATGGCGGTCGGCAATGCCGAGCTCATCAATGCTTTAAAGAACGTAAAGTCGAATATCGACTCGGGGATTCCTCAGGCAATCCAGTACATGGCAATCACCGCCCTGGAAGGCCCTGAAGATGCCATCAAGGAGCATAACGCTATATATCAGAGACGGCGAGATGTCGTCCTGGCTGCCCTGAAGAAAATCGGTATTGAAGCCGCCCCGCCCAAAGCCGGACTCTACATCTGGGTTAAAGTACCCCAGGGGTACGATTCCGCCAGCTTTGCCACCGCTCTCCTGGATGAGCTTAATCTTGTGGTCACCCCCGGCCGCGGTTACGGGAAGAATGGCGAAGGCTATGTCCGCATTTCTCTCACCCTAAACGACAAAGACCTCGACCGGGGTATGGCTCGCCTCGCCGGGTGGGATGGACTTAAGAAGCTCAGGACAAAGAAATAGGTTTACATAATGTTAGGAGTTCAATATTAAAAAAGGATTAGTCGTTAACCGGAAAGAGTCCGAAAGGGCTTTCCTCGTTGCGGTCGAAATCAGGACTAGGAAGGGTGTCTGGTCGGTAGAAAGCTCCCTGGATGAACTAGCCCGTCTTGCCGAATCAGCCGGGGCTGAGGTTGTCGGCAGGATGACCCAAAAACTTTCGACCCCGAACAAAAATACCTATATCAATAAGGGAAAGCTCCAGGAATTGGTTTCATTAAAAAGAAGTAAAAATGTTAACGTCTTCATTTTTGATGATGAACTGACACCGTTACAGCAGTCGAACCTGGAAAAAGAGAGCAAGGTCAAAGTCATTGACCGTGCCGCTCTAATCTTAGATATCTTTGCCAAGCGTGCCAGAACGAGAGAGGGTCAGTTACAGGTTGAACTCGCCCAGATGCAATACCTCCTTCCCCGCCTTACCGGACAGTGGTCCCACCTGGACCGACTGGCGGGCGGTATCGGTACCAGGGGGCCCGGTGAATCCGAGCTTGAGACCGATAGACGTCTTATAGAAAAGAAGGTTCACAACTTAAGAGCCAAACTTGAAGAGGTACGGAAGCACCGTGAGTTATACCGGCAGAAGCGGCGCCGAACCGGTATCCCGGTGGTCGCCCTGGTAGGCTACACCAATGCCGGAAAGAGCACGCTTTTTAACCGGATAGCGGATTCGGATGTTTTAACCCGCGATAAACTCTTCAGCACACTGGACCCGACGACACGGCGGCTACGGCTATCAGACAACCAGACAGTTCTCATAACAGATACTGTCGGCTTTATACGGAAGCTGCCGCCGGCTCTTATCAGCGCCTTCAGGGCAACCCTTGAAGAATTGTCAGAGGCGACTATTCTCCTTCATGTCGTTGACCTAACTTCACATAACGCAGCCGAGCAGTGTCAGACAGTTGAAGATATCCTGACCGACCTCGGAGTCGCGCAAAAACCGCGCCTCACGCTTCTGAACAAAATCGACCTGCTTCTTGATAATAAACAGGAATGGAATGAGGAAAAAGCAATAGACTATTTTGTAAATCAGAGCGGAACGAGTGACCAGAACACACTTTTTACTTCGGCTGTCAGGGGATGGGGTTTAATTACCCTCCGCCAAAGGATTATCTCTTTGTTAAATGAAGGCTCTGAGGTCGCTGTATCTACGAAATAAAGTGCTTGTAGTAACTGATAACCATCGGAGATAGAAGCTAAACTATTTTACCCCCTTACTGATTTGGAATTCGTTCAGCTTTTCTCTTTCAAGATATAACCGCCCATCCTTGGTTTCCCTGATGATATCATTTTCAATTAGCATTTTCAGTGCGGCTGGCTTATAATCCCGGGGCAGATATAGGGTTTGCATAAACGTTTGCGGCCTTATTCCCAGTTCGTCTGCCCGCCTAGCATTTTGGGCATTTACTGTGTTAGTATCACGGAAAATAGTGATGACTTTACG
The DNA here is from genome assembly GCA_043804635.1 of Chloroflexota bacterium. Classification (GTDB taxonomy): domain Bacteria; phylum Chloroflexota; class Dehalococcoidia; order Dehalococcoidales; family UBA2162; genus JAZDIU01. Next base: position 366 of record JAZDIU010000023.1, on the reverse strand, counting down.
CATAGCTCTTTTAGCCATGTAATTAGGTATGAAAAACCAGGCAGCGATGCTCGCGATAATTACAAAGATTATGACGAACGTATCTGGGGTCATAGTTTCACATCCTTATTATGATAATGTCTCATTTATGTTAAGTTAAGAGGCCTTTCTTGCTTCGCACAATACATCTTATGTCAAATATAGTACAGAAACCCCAATTACTTTAAACACCTAATTATCTAACTATAAGGAATGGGCTCGGCAAGTATCGAACTTGCGACCGAGAGGTTATGAGCCCCCCGCTCTACCACTGAGCTACGAGCCCAGGAATGTCTTGTCAGGCCAGCCCGTAGTATATTCTGTCTGTTCATGACCGTCAATCGTGCA
>JAZDIU010000022.1:0-34612 GCA_043804635.1 Chloroflexota bacterium | reverse complement strand
CTACAATAAATCTACACAAGCCGGAGTGGCGGAATTGGCAGACGCTGCGGACTTAAAATCCGCCGGAGAAATCCTTGTGGGTTCGAGTCCCACCTCCGGCACCACACCTGAATACTACCAATGTCAAATACTACAAATATTTCAACATTGAGTTATTTTTAGTAGTTGTCGCCCCACACGGATTGCTTCGCCTCCGCCTGCGCTAGAGCTGGGGCGGATGGTCTCGCAAAGACAGCAAGGGGTATTTATTTGTAGTATTTATCTGGTGATTGAGGGATTACTTTTCGTCCAGTTCGTAGAGCTTTTCGACAACGAACTGCACGTAGGTGACGCACTTCTTGTCGAATTCTTCCGACTCCCGGAACCGGCGCATCGCTTCGGGGTCGGAGCCATCCAGTCCGATAAGTTCCTTGCAGACTATGTTGCCGAACTTCTGGGTAAAGCTCTTGAGCACTTCGGCGGCTTTCTGTCTTGCCTTCTCTCTCGCCTGTTGTGCTTTCTCCGTTTCTTTCAAAGAGCAGCGATGGCGAAGTCCCAGAGATACGGCGGCGGAAGATAGAGCACCGCAGACTGCCTGCCGCTGACCGCCGATACCCCCTCGAAAGCAGGTGCTTGCCCAGAGAAAGTCTTCATTTTCCAGTCCGTAAGCTTCCCACATAACTTGCAGGACGCTGGGACCTCAGTGGTAGTTGGCGTGCATATACTTCGCAGCACGCTTTTTGGCTTCTTCAAGCGATAATTTCATTGGCATAGTTTACTCCTTATGGCTTTCTCAGATAAAGGTTTCGATATGAGATTGCTTCGCATCCCGATGAGGCAAAGCCGAATCGGGATGCGAAGCAATGACAAATCAGCTCTTATTTTTCCTGTTCAGTGCCTTCCGCACCGCCTGCTCGATGTCTTTAGCAGTTAAGCCGTATTTCTGTAAAAGCTCGGCGGGTTTGCCCGATTTGGCGTAGGTATCTTTAATGGCGACGAATTCCATCGGCACCGGATTATTCCGGATCACTACCTGGGATACGATACTGCCCAGCCCGCCGTGTAAAAGATGCTCCTCGGCAGTAACAATGGCACCGGTCTCGGCGGCGGCATTAATTATGGCAGTCTCATCGATAGGTTTGAGAGTAGCCATATTCAGCACGCGGCAGTTTATACCTTCTTTTTTCAAGTTGTCAGCCGCATCCAGGGCGGCTTTGACCATAATGCCGAGGGCGATGATGGTGGCGTCTTTGCCCTCTCTCATTATGGCGGCTTTTCCCAGCGTGAAGCGGTAATCTTCGTTGAAGACCAGGGGCATTACGGGGCGGCAGAGCCGGATATAGAAGGGTCCTTCAGTTTTGGCGGCGGTCCTGACGGCTTGAGCGGTCTCGATGGCATCGGCCGGAACGATGACCGTGAAGCCGGGCATTGAACAGACCATAGACAAATCCTCGATTGCCTGGTGGGAAGCGCCGTCTTCACCGACGGTAATTCCGCCGTGAGTGACCACCAGCTTTACATTTAACCTGGGTTGGGCTACGGAAACGCGGACCTGGTCGAAGCAGCGCCCCGGTGTAAATACGGCGAAGGTGCTAGCAAAAGGAATCTTGCCGGAGGCGGCGAGCCCGGCGGCGATACTAATCATATTTTGTTCGGCGATGCCGACTTCGAAGAAGCGCTGAGGTTCTTTAACGCCGAATAAGCAGGTCATAGTCGACCGGGACAGGTCGGCGTCCAGTACCACGATGTTGCGATTTTCCTGGCTCAGTTCGACCAGCGTTTTGCCGTAGGTTTCTCTGAGGGAAACATCCACTTCAGGCTAACTCCTTGAGGGCTTTTTCTACTTCGGCGGGGGTGGGGGCTTTGCCGTGAAAATCAGGATTATTCTCCATAAAGCTGACCCCTTTCCCTTTTATCGTGTGGGCTACGATACACTTGGGTTTGCCTTTAACTCTTGCCTGGCTGAAAGCTTGCATAATCTGAGTGATGTCGTGTCCGTTCACGTCGATGGCCTGCCAGCCGAAGGCTTGCCATTTTTCAGCCAGTGGCTCGATATTCATTATGTCACGATTACAGCCGTCGAGTTGAATTCCGTTATTATCGATGATAGCTGTTAAGTTCTCCAGTTTAAAATGAGCGGCGGCCATTGCCGCTTCCCAGACCTGTCCCTCATCGCACTCGCCGTCGCCCAGCAAAGCATAAACGTGATAGTCTTTTGAGTCCAGCCTACCCGCCAGAGCCGTGCCGATAGCAAAAGACAAGCCCTGTCCCAGCGAACCGGCCGACATTTCTACTCCGGGAGTGAGGGTGCGGTCGGTATGACCCTGGAGTCGGCTGCCCAGTTGCCTCAAGGTTGAGAGTTCTTCGATGGGGAAATAACCGCACTCAGCCAGGGCGGCGTAGAGGACGGGCGCGGCATGTCCTTTACTCAGGATGAAACGGTCCCTGTCTGCCCAGCGCGGGTCTTTGGGATTGTGCTTGAGCAAGCCGAAATAAAGGGTAGTAATAATCTCGACGGCGGAAAGTGAACCGCCGGGATGACCGCTGCCAGCCTTCCCGAGCATTGTAATTATATGGCGGCGCAGCTTTTTAGCTATCGCCTCCATCTCATTCAAGTCTAACTGTCTCGCCGCGATGGTATTACCTCTATTTGTGCATTATAGCACCGCTTGCGGGATATACCAAGAGTTTTTATTGGAGCGGAAGACGAGATTCGAACTCGCGACTTCCTCCTTGGCAAGGAGGCGTTCTACCACTGAACTACTTCCGCAGAAACAAACGGTGAAAATGTTAAGTGCCGAGGACCAGAATCGAACTGGTGACACGCGGATTTTCAGTCCGCTGCTCTACCAACTGAGCTACCTCGGCCTGTTTTTAGAATTATAGCTGTTAGTCTTTTCAGCGTCAAATAGTATGTTTTCTTTTGTATCTTTTGGATGGAGGGAAAATGATACTTTCCGACCAGTAAAATGATGCTTTTGGAACTTCCCAAAACGTCATAGCCGGATTACAATTTTCTTTACGTCTGCTTAAATTTTGTCCTTATTGTGCTTCTCATTATTGCTGGAGGAGGTTGTATGACTATCAGGGAAATTTCAATGGAGGAAGTTAGCAAATCAGTCAGGGAGATGACGGAAGAAGCCGCTAAGGCAGCTATGGAAGCCGTTGAGTTGGCGATAGCCGATGTCAATAAGGCGGCCGAGGCGGCAATAGCGGCATCCCAGCAAGCTACCAACCGGGCGGAAGAAATCAGCGTTTCGATAAGAATAATAGCGGAAGAGGCAAAGAGGACCGCTAAAGAAGCAGTTGAATCGGTGATAAAAGAGGTTAATAAGTCCGCCGAAGCAGCTCTGACCGAATCCCAGCAAGCCGCCAGCCAGGCGGGAAAAATCGCCGAGTCGACTAAGGAATGGGCTGAAGAAGCCAGAAAGTCGGTTCAAGATACTTCTGAGAAAGCGATAAAGGAAGCCACTAAAGCTATCGAAACTGCCGAAGCTGTGTCTCAGCAAATCGTAAGCCGCACCGAAGAATTCAGTAAGACGGCCAGACAGATGGCAGAAGAGGCAGCTAAAGCGGCTAAGGAAGCCTCCGAAATGGCGATAAAGGAAGCGACCAGCGCCGCCGCAACAACACGGGAAGCATTACAGAAAGCCGCAAACCGGGCAGAAGAAATCAGTAACCTGGCTAAGGATTTGGCTGAGCAAGCCACCAGGTCGGCGAAGGAAGCTGCCGAGTCAGCTAAGAGGGCTTTTGAGGAAAGTATTGCTAAAAGCTTTGAACGGGCTGAAAAAGCACGAAAAATCCAGCCTCCTCCAGAGTCCAAAAAAGAAACCCAGGAAGCAATCGGTAGCCAGAATAACAATGATTCTAACCAGCCAGCCCAGGAGCCAGTGGCTGACAGCCAGGTTAATAAAGTAGGTGAACTGCAAGTCGAAGAACAAGTAGTTCTGGAGGCTAGCCCCAACCGAACGCCATGGATATCGGCACTTGGCAATTCATTAAAGAACTCCTTGAAATCGAAGGAAAGTCACGATGATAAAAGAAATGTAGAATCTAAAAATAATTTGACAAAAGAAGCTGAACAGCAAGCTAAGGAAGCCGAAGAGAATGCTAAAAAACAGGCGGCAGCAATTAAGGAGCAAACCCGGAAGGAAGCTGAGGAAGCCAGACAGTCTGAATTGGGAGCTAAAGAACGGGTAAAGCAAGAAGCTGAGGAAGCCAGGAGAAACAAGGAGGCCGAGGAAAAGGCAAAAAAACAGGCTGAGGCCGAGGCTAAGCGGAGAGAAACCGAAAAACATGAGATTCGACAAGGCACGGTCAGGATAGTGCTGTCCTGCAACGGGCTTGCTCAACTGCGGGATTTCGAACAGCAGTTGAGGCGCCTGGAGAATTTCAAAGTACTCTGGAGCGGCGGTTCTGACGGTGAGGGACCGAACATCGTCGTTTCACTTCAAAAGCCGATGCCTCTAATCCAGGCGCTTAGTGAGCTGCCGATGGTGAGAGGCACTGCTAAAGAAGGCGAGAAGGTTCGTGTAACGCTATAGTTTTTGTCTGCCTTAACTTTTCCAAACGGGGAGCAAAATATTTTGCTCCCTGTTCTTTTGAAGTGGGGGAATCCCGCTCGCCTAATCCATTACCTTTATTTATTTGGTCTGCTATACTTTAACTGAGAGTTGCAAGTTAAGGAGGCTCAAAATGCCGAAGAAGGAAAAGATTAGAGTGCCGGGTAACAAGCTGGTTGAAACTATTAAACAATTGGTGAGTCGTGGAGATAGCCGGCGGCTCTGTCTGCTTAGCGAAGAAAAACGGCTTCTCGAAGTCCCGCTGGTTGTGGGCGACCCGGCGGCACCAGCCACTATGCTGGAAGCCCCCGTGTTGGCGGCAATCAACGCTTTCAGCGCGCTGGTGAATGAATGCACTATCGAGGTTGAAAAGAAGTAATCCCGGATTTCCAACAATCTGTTATCAAACTATTCATAATATCTGAGATATTGCCCTTAGAGGTGGTTTTAGAGTAGAATTTTGAAGTTTGGAGAGGTGACCGAGAGGCCGATGGTGCCGCTCTCGAAAAGCGGTCTCGGATTTCCGAGCGTGGGTTCGAATCCCACCCTCTCCGCTTGCACTGAACTTGCTGAAGTGTTTACCCTGAGCGAATGAAATGAGTCGAAGGATTTTACCGAACTTACGAATCCTTCCTCTGTTGTGCTAGACTATCATATTGTAACCCGTAAACGCGGAGAGGTGCTGGAGTGGTCTAACAGGCACGCCTGGAGAGCGTGTGTAGCCCAAAAGGTTACCGTGGGTTCGAATCCCACCCTCTCCGTTTAAACCTGGGTTATATAGTCTTCAAAATGGGAAAATCTAAATTCTCACTTAAACAATATAAAGGTGAGTTTTTAGAACTTGTATCAAAAACTGACCATAAAACATTAGCCATCTGGGCGATTGATTGTGCCGAGCGTGTTCTGTCCTTTTTTGAGGAAAAATATCCAGGAGACCATCGCCCTCGAAACGTTATCGAAACACTCCAAGTATGGATAAATACAGGGGTGTTCAAGATGTCTGTTATACGTAAGGCTTCGCTTGATGCTCATGCGGCTGCTCGTGAAGTAGGGGAGGATAATGCGGCTCGCTCTGCTGCCCGTGCCGCCGGTCAAGCGGTGGCGACAGCACACGTTCCCACTCATTCTATTGGTGCGGCAATTTATGCCTTACAGGCTATCCATAGAGCCGCCGACACCTCTGACGCCGATGCTGCTGTAGCCAGAGAACGAGATTGGCAATACATCATTTATTAGATTTGGGAGGTAAACATTAGGATTTAGTAAATCCAGATTGCGCCCATCTTCCATATAAGCTAAAATACAGGACGAAAGGAGAACAAATGAAAGAAGCAGTTATTGTCAGCGGAGTAAGAACAGCCATCGGGAATTTTGGCGGGTCATTACAGGACATTCCGGTAGTCAAATTGGGCAGCATCGTAATTAAAGAAGCACTGAAGAAAGCCGGACTACGACCTAAAAGAGACCCTGAAGTGCTGAGCTACGCTCCTGAAATATTTAAAGACGGGGCACTAACCGACCTCGAGAAAAAATACTCTAACTGGGATAAATCGCTTAAAGAAGTGACTGTAGATGAGGTCATTATGGGTAACGTCGTCCCGGCAGGTCAAGGGCAAAACACTGCTCGGCAGGCGACGATTTACGCCGGTTTACCTAAAGAAGTAAATGCTTTTACCATTAATAAAGTATGTGCCTCCGGGATGAAAGCAGTGGCGCTGGCGGCTCAAGCAATCAAGTTGGGGGATGCCGATGTTATGGTTGCCGGTGGTATGGAGAATATGAGTAGCATTCCCTATTACATGCCTAAAGCCAGGTGGGGAGCCAGGATGTTCAATGCGGAGCTGGTCGACGGGATGGTCTATGACGGACTCTGGGAAATATTCTATGGTTATCATATGGGAGTGACTTCGGAGAATATTGCCGAAAAATACGGCATTACCAGGGAAGAACAGGACAGGTTCTCTCTTGAGAGTAACAACCGGGCATTGGCGGCAACCAAGAGTGGTATCTTCAAACAGGAAATCATACCGGTAGAGATACAGGTGAGAAGACAAGCCGTCCAGTTCGATACCGACGAGCATCCCAGGGAGACCTCTATGGAGCTTCTGGGCAAGCTGCCGCCGGTTTTCAAGAAAGACGGTACGATAACCGCCGGCAACGCCTCCGCTCTTACCGATGCGGCGGCGGCACTGGTCGTGATGTCCGCCGATAAGGCAAAAGAACTGGGTATGAAACCGATGGCGAGTATCCGTGCTTATGCTTCGGGTGGGGTGGACCCGGCATATATGGGGCTGGGTGTGGTACCGGCGGTCAAGAAGGCACTTAAACTGGCAAAGCTTACTTTGAAGGATATCGACTATATCGAGCTAAACGAAGCTTTTGCCTCCCAATCGATCGGGGTGATTAAAGACCTGGGCATCGATATGAATAAGACTAATCGTTATGGCGGTGGTATATCACTGGGGCATCCCATCGGCTGTACCGGAGCCAGAATTATCGTTACCTGCGCCCATGAAATGACGCGGAAAAACTTGCAATTCGGTCTGGCGACTTTATGTATCGGCGGCGGGCAGGGTATGGCAATCATCCTGGAAAGGAAGTAAACCGGGGATGCTTTCGATTGAAAAGACTGCTTTACTACTCATAGACATCCAGGATAGGCTGACCCGCGTAATAAGCGATAAAGAATCGCTGGTGGCTAATTTACAGAAACTGATAAAGTCGGTAAAGGTGCTGGGTTTACCGGTGCTTTTGACGGAGCAGTACCCGCGCGGGTTAGGTCCGACGATTCCCGAAGTTGCCTCGCTTTTACCCGATATAAAATCAGTGGTGAAGATGAGCTTCAGTTGTTGTGGCGATGGAGGGTTCATCAGGGAATTAAAAAGCCTTAAACGGGAGCAGGTACTGGTAGCGGGAATCGAGACCCACGTCTGTGTCTACCAGACTGTTGCCGACCTGCTTAACGATGGCTACGAAGCGCAGGTAGTCGCTGATTGTGTGTCATCAAGAACACGGGAAAACAAGGCAATTGCCTTGGACAGAATGAAAGATATCGGAGCCGGCATTACCAGTGTAGAGATGGCAGTGTTCGAGTTATTAAGGACTGCGGAAAGCAAACAGTTCAAAGATATTTCCCAGATTATTAAGTAACTTAACCCACTATACCAATCACGTCTTGCCATTCTTGTTTTATAATATTATACTTTAGCGCAGTACCGAGATTTCTGACCGTATTAGGGAATCAAGGAGGAAGAGGATGGATACGAGACTCGGACGTAAGGACAGCGAGGCAGTCAAGCCACTTAGCTCTACGGATGAATACCGGAACTCTATAAGAAAACTCATCGATGCCGAGCTGCAAAAAGCCCTCGATGATGAGATGCGGAAGGCGACTCAGGAACTAATCGAGGAGCAGCGAAAGGCAGTAAAGCAGATATTAGACGAGCAAAAAGCCGCCATCAGGCAGGTGGTCGAAGAAGAAAAGAAAGCTATCTGGGAGAAAGCCGAAGCCCTGAGAAATTCGATGCTGAAGCTCGGCTTATAATAAAAGTAGGCGTGAATTAATATGGTCTGGTGGCAAGGGCTATTAGTTATCTTAGGTTTCGTTGTGGCGGCCGTCCCGATCGGTCTGCTGGTGGGTTACATAATCCTGCGGATTCAGGGGAAGCCGTGGCCACTATCCAGAAGTCGTGAAAGAGGAATATTAAACGTAGAGAAAGTTACCCCTCAAGTTAGCCCCCCGGTTAGCCCTCCGATTAAGCCGCCCGCCCCACCAGTTGAATTTAAGAGTAAACTCCCGACCCCGGTGGTGAGTGCCGCAAAAGCCCCGGAGAAACCCGAAGCCCTAAAAGAGATTGAAGCCAATCTGGTAATTGCCACCGCGCCCTGGAATGGAAGACCGCAGCCTTTCAGGACCGAAGTCTGGGATAAGAAGAGTGATGAATTCAATTTGCTACGTGCCGGTCTTCGTGAGGAGTTAACCGAAGCCTATATGGATATGCGTCTGGCTAACGACCTTGTCTGGCTGCTAACGGATGTGGGCCGTCGGAATAAGGACCTCGATGAAAGCTACATCAAACTATGTGCGGCAGTAGCTGAGCGCCTGAACAGCTTGATGCCTTCGCTTAGAGAGGCGAGTAAAAAGAGCATCTCTGCGTAGATTTTACACACATCATTCGTTTGCCATTCGTACCCATCTTAATTGTCATCCCTTTTTCTCCGTGTTAGAATGAACATTACTGTGTCAGAAATTAGGAAAGACATTAGATACTGGGTGGGCTTCAGCCTGATACCGGGAATCGGGCGGGTCAGGCTTAGCCAGCTCGAGAGCCATTTCGGCAATCTGGAGGAAGCCTGGAAAGCCGGCACCGCTGATTTGAAGCAGTGCGGACTGGATAGCGGCTCCGTCCGGGCGGTCAACGCTTACCGTCCCAAGATTTCCCTGGAAACTGAGATGGAGAAGCTGGAGCGCTCCGGGGTGAAGATAGCTACTTACCACAAGGCGGACTATCCCGCCCGGCTTAAGGAAATCTACGACTATCCGCCGGTGCTTTATATCCGAGGCTCTCTGCTGCCGCAGGACGAGTGGTGCATAGCGGTTGTGGGCACGCGGCGGGCGAGCGTCTACGGCCGGCAGGTAACCGAGGAAATAGTGGCTGATTTGGCAAGGAGTAAAATCACTGTTGCCAGCGGTCTGGCGAAAGGTATCGATTCAATCGCCCACAACACCGCCTTGGAAGCCGGCGGCCGGAGTCTGGCTGTCTTCGCCTGTGGACTGGATATTGTTTACCCGGCGGAAAATGCCAATCTGGCCCGCCGTGTTATGGAACAGGGAGCTTTGATAAGCGAATACCCGCTGGGCAGTAAACCTAAACCGGAAAACTTCCCCCGGCGCAATCGCATCCTGAGCGGGCTGAGTCTCGGCGTGCTGGTGATTGAAGCCGGTGAGACCAGCGGGGCTTTAATCACCGCCAGTCTGGCACTGGAGCAGAATCGGGAAGTGTTCGCCGTTCCGGGCAGTATTCTTTCGCCCGCCAGTATCGGCACCAATCGTCTCATCCAGGAAGGCGCCAAGCTGGTACGCGATTACAAAGACATCCTGGAAGAACTGAACCTGATGACGGCGGCACATCAGATAGAAATTAAAGAGATAATACCGCCGACCGATACCGAATCCCAGCTGCTCAAGCGATTGAGTGCTGAGCCGACCCACATCGACGAGGTCTGCCGCTCCAGCGGCCTGTCTATGCCGACCGTATCGAGCACGCTGGCGATGATGGAGCTTAAGGGGCTGGTTAAGCAGGTTGGGGCGATGAATTACGTTCTGGCAAGAGAGATGAGAGAGGAATATAAGGTAAAAGTAGAATAGTATGAAGAAAAATCTGGTTATTGTTGAATCACCGGCTAAAGCCCGGACGCTCGCTACCATTCTGGGCGATAGTTATAATCTGAAAGCCTCGATGGGGCATATAAGAGACCTGCCCACCTATACATTGGGCGTGGATATAGAAAAGGGTTTTATCCCGAAATACACTGTGCCCAAAGAGAAGAAAAAATTAGTCGATGAGCTTAAAGATGCGGTCAAGAAAGCGTCTACGGTTTACCTGGCAACCGACCCCGACCGCGAAGGGGAAGCCATATCCTGGCACATCGCCCAGGTAACGCAGACGGACCGTAAGCCCTACAAGCGCGTCGTCTTCCACGAAATAACCGAAGAGGCAATCAAGCAGGCTTTCAAAAGCCCCCGCGATATCGATATGCAGCTTGTCGATGCTCAGCAGGCACGGCGCGTCTTGGACAGGCTGGTCGGCTATAAAATAAGTCCGCTACTATGGAAGAAGGTGAGGAGAGGGCTTTCAGCAGGCAGGGTTCAATCTGTAACGGTAAGACTCGTCGTCGACCGCGAGCGCCAGATTCAAAATTTCGTCCCCGTGGAATACTGGTCGATTGAAGCCGAGCTAACCAAAGAAGACAAGAAGAAAGAAGCGGCTTTCCGGGCAACGCTGATGAGTCGTGGTGACGGCACCAAACTGGAAATACACAATCAAAAAGAAGCCGATATCGTTAAAGAAGAACTGGGAGGCGCGAGCTATCACGTCATCAAGGTAATATCGAAAAAAGTCCCCCGGCAGCCGGCGCCGCCTTTTATAACCAGTACCTTACAGCAGGAAGCCTGGCGCAAGCTGCATTTCAGTGCCAGCCAGACGATGGCGATTGCCCAGCAGCTTTATGAGGGCTTGCCGATAGGTGGTGAGGGGAGCGTGGGTCTCATTACTTATATGAGGACCGATTCTACCCAGGTAGCCCGCTCGGCACTGGCTGAGACCAGAGAATATATCAGTAGCAAATACGGTGAAAAATTCCTGCCGCCCCGTGCCCGCACCTTCCGTGCCGCCGTCAAAGGGGCACAGGAGGCACACGAAGCTATCCGCCCTACGAAAATCCACCGGGAGCCGGACGCTATCAAACAGTACCTCAACGCTAACCAGTTCAAACTTTACGACCTCGTCTGGAAACGGATGGTCGCCAGCCAGATGGCGGAAGCGGTATTCGATACGACTACCGTAGACATCGAAGCGAAATCAAGCATTAAAGATAAATATCTTTTCCGAGCCTCAAGTTCAATCCTGCATTTCCCGGGCTTTATTACTGTTTATACCGAGAGTAAAGACCAGGCGGAAGAAGAAAAGACCTCTCCGTTACCGTCCTTGGAGAAAGGCGATGTGCTCAGCTTGCTCGGGCTTTTCCCGGAACAGCATTTTACCCAGCCGCCCCCCCGCTTCACCGAAGCCACCCTCATCAAGATGCTGGAACAGAACGGTATCGGGCGGCCCAGCACCTATGCGCCGATTCTTTCCACAATCCAGGATAGGGAATACGTCACCAAAGAAGGCGGCAGCTTCAAACCTACCGAACTGGGATTTGTGGTCAACGACTTGCTCAGCGAGCATTTCCCCGATATCGTGAACGTCGAGTTTACCGCCCGTATGGAAGATGAACTGGATGAAATCGCCAGCGCCAAGAGGGAGTGGGTGGGCGTCATAAGAGAGTTTTACACGCCTTTTGAGAAGACGCTGGACAAAGCTTCCCAGATGGATAGAGTCAAACTGGCTGAGGAAGTAACCGAGGAAAAGTGTCCCAAGTGCGGTAAGCCGATGGTAGTAAAGTTGGGGCGCTTCGGGAAATTCCTTGCTTGCAGCGGGTATCCCGATTGCAAAACTACCAAGTCTTTCCTGATTAAGCTGGGCGTTAAATGCCCGGAGTGTGGCAATGAATTGCTGCAGAGGGTTAATAAAAAGAAGAAAATATTCTACGGTTGTTCCAGTTATCCCAAATGCACCTTTGCCATCAATTTCAAGCCGTTGTCTCAGCCCTGCCCCAAATGCGGCGGTCTGCTGACCCTATACAAGGAAAGATGGGCGAAGTGCACCAAGTGCACTTATAGAGGAAAGAAACCGGAGGCAGAAGCAACGGCAAGTGTGGAAAAGGAAGAAGTTAAAGTGTAGTCCGCCCGGCGCTCATTCTTAGCCTTGTATTAAAAGCGCTATACAATGTCATTCTGGAGTCCCGATAACTCTTTTATCTCCTGTCGGGACGAAGAATCTCAGGGTGGTGGGGCTCTTAGTCGTTACTTTTCTCTCCTCTCCTTAGTCCGTTTTGCCCAAAACATTGCGTATTTCTAACTGACCAGATTAAGTATCTTTACGGATATAATCATCCTTCTGACTTTATTATGATTTAGGTATGGTCGAGTGAATGACCGGAATTTTCCTGTAATCAATCCGCCGGATTGGAAGGAGCAGGATAAAATGCAGTGTCTGGTTTTCGTTAAGTTCCTGGAGGGATGTTCATTACCACCCGATAACTTTTTCTCGCGTATCAACGCTAAGTGGAGCTGGCTTGAAGAAACAAATGAGGCAGAATCCCCGGAGACTGATTTCGAAGGAACATCCCGGTTGCAGCCACCCAGGTCGGCCATTTGTATCGCCGACTATGAATCCATTGAGCAATTGGCTATAGACTTGGCAATTATGCCCGGGGCCGGTATTTCCCAAATCGATGTAGTTCCGCTATCCGACGAAACGGACAACGCTGCTCTGGTGACTAGCTCAGAGGACACCATAACCGCTGGTTAGATATCTTAAAATTCCTTCGTAAGCAGAATACCTTACTTCACAGGATTGTAAGCTTTTAAATGCGGCCAGATGGGCGGATTGGCGGACGTAAGACGAGGAACAACGAAGTTGATAGGATGAGTATTGCCATCATAATCCAGATTGTAACCTTGTAGCTCTGAGTAGTGTCATACAAGAAACCGGCTAAAACCGGTATAACCGCCCCTGCTATACCGGTAAAGGCACTCATTATTCCCCTTAAGGTGGCGAAGCGCCGCCGGCCAAAAAAGTCGGCGATAAGGCTCCAGGCTAACGGACCAACAGATTCTGGAAATGCGAAGAACATAACGAACAGCCAGAGCTGCCAGCCAGGCTTAGCATAGAACAATAAGAGTAATGCCCCAGCTCCTATGGCACACGCTGCGGCAATGATGGAAGTCCTTGATATGCGATCGCTCACCCATCCCAGAAAAAGCCGTAAGGGTAGAGTGATTAGAGAAATTGCCCCTAGCAAGACGGCTCCTGTTGCCTCGCTGGTTCCTTTCCAGACCATCAAAGGAACAAAATGCACGGTCATACCCATGAACGTCGCTAGTCGCAGGCATATTGCCATAGTTAATAGCCAAAAGGCAGGAGTACGCATCGCTTCTCTGACACTAAAATCTACCTCTCTTGGTGCTGAATTTAGATTTGTTGGTGCATTCGTCTTGACAGTATCACCATCAGGCAATAATCCCATACTCTCCGGCGACCGTCGAAAGACGAATGCGGCGGGAATAAAAAAGCTAATAACGACAAGACCGGACAAAAAAGCGCTGGTTCGCCACCCAAAATTCTGAATTCCTAAAGAAAGCATCGGGGGTACAATAGCGCCACCGAGACCAAAAGCTGCGCTGAGAATGCCCGTGGCTAACCCTCGCCGGCGGGCAAACCAGGAAGTTGTTGCTGCCATCGGAACATTCATTACACCAGCGTTGAATCCAACGGAAACGATACCCATATAAACGATAAGGAAAGCGGCAAAGCTATTGACTCTGGCTAGGAGAAGATAGCCGGTTCCCATTATTATACCGGCAAAAAGTAGCATCTTCCGCGCTCCAAGGCGGTCTATAAAGTAGCCAGCGATCGGCCCCTCTATGGCGCCTTCAGAGCGAGATAGAGAGAAAACTAAAGAAGTGGCAGTTCGATTTATCCCCAAGCTCTGGCTAATAGGAAGGAAGAACACGGTAAAACCATAGGTAACTAGTCCTGACCCGATAGCACCGACTAAACAGCTGGAAGCCAGGATGCGCCATCCATAAAATGCCTGCCTAGCACGTTTAACAATAGTCAAAGCTATGAAATCAGTCAATTGCCTTTATTAGTTTTCAATTCAGCGGCTCCAACAATATTGATGGAAATAATTCGTACTCTTGTATTTCTCCGCAAGGTGTACAATATCTACACTATCGCCAGCATCTTATCTACTGCTAGCTTGGCTTTAATGCGGATGTTTTCGGGGACTTTTACCTGAGGCGCCATATCCTGCAAAGCCCACAATATCTTTTCCAGCGTGATGAGCTTCATATTGGGGCAGGTGGCTTTTTCCGTGGCGGGATAGAATTTCTTGTCCGGGTTCTCTTTATTGAGCCGGTGAATAATCCCGACCTCTGTGCCTACGATTATCTCTCTAGTCCTGGTCTCCCGGGCAAACCGAATCATTCCGCCGGTACTCAGGACTTCGTCGGCGAGGGCACTTACTTCAGGCCGGCACTCCGGGTGGACCATCACTTTCGCGTTTGGATGTTTTGACCTCGCTCTTAGAATATCCTGGGGTTGAATCTTGAGGTGGGTGGGACAAAATCCCGGCCATAGTCTCATTTTTCTGCCGGTTTTTGTGGCGATGTAATTCCCGAGATATTGGTCGGGGATAAAAATAATCTCGCCGGGAGGCAGGCTTTCTACGACTTTGACGGCGTTGGCAGAGGTGCAGCAAATATCCGCTTCGGCTTTAACTTCCGCTGAGGTATTCACGTAACAGACCACGGCGGCGCCCGGGAACTCTTTATTCTTCGCCCTGAGCTTCTCGGCGGTTATCATATTTGCCATCGGACAACCGGCTTCGGCATCGGGAAGCAAGACCATCTTATCGGGGCAAAGGATGGAGGCGGTTTCAGCCATAAAGTGAACTCCGCAGAAAACGATAACTTCCGTCTGCGTTGCCGCCGCCTTCTGGCTTAGCTCGAGGGAATCGCCCACGAAGTCGGCTATATCCTGGACTTCGCCCCGCTGGTAGTTGTGAGCTAGAATTACAGCTTTTCGCTTTTGTTTAAGGTCCAGGATTTGGTCGACGAGTTGGTTGTTTTGCTTCATTTCCCCGTGACCCTGGTTGATTTCGAAGCTTAAGCAGCTAACAGGGTGTCTAGCTTGGTTCTATCGAACCCGACTACAATCTGGTCGTCGACCAGAATTACCGGTACGCCCATCTGCCCCGACTTCTGAATCATTTCTTTGGCTTTATCTTTGTCCTGGGCTACGTTGTATTCGGTGTATGGGATGTTCTTTTGCGAAAGATACTCTTTCGCCCGGTGACACCACGGTCAGGTGCTAGTAGTATAGATAACCACTTTTTTATCAGCCATTTTTCACCTCCGCGGGGAATTCGCCTTTTGTTTCATAATATCATTAACTATGGCTATTGTATAGGTGTTGGGCTTTTGGCTTATCCCCCATCCAGGGAGGGGCGCTCTTTGTTAACGAACCATGCCGCCGGGTCTTTCAGATATTCTGAGTAATCGAGGAGGACGCGATGGTGTTCGCTCTCCTGGGCGGCTAGAGCCTCGTAAAAGCTTTTTTCAGCATCGGAAGCGGCTGTTTTGCTCTGGCTTTTGTAGAAATCGTAGCTCTTGTTTTCCATACCCACTGCTGTTTCTACAGCGTCTAATTCAGCAGGCGAAACCTTGACTTTGGGGTCGATTTTACTACTAGCCTGAGCGAAAATGGTGTCGAGCTTTTTCCCTTTGTCGGAGTGATAAGAAACTGCAGGCCAGCCCTTTTTATCTCGGATAGCCTGGTATATTTTCTCAAACTGCTGCCGATGGATATTTTCTTCATCGGCTAGCGAGCGCAGTAATTTCTTGCCGAGTTCGTTGCTGCTTCTCTGGCTGACTTTAAGGTAGTATTCACGACCATCGATTTCCATCTTAATGGCAATCTGGAGTGCTTCCGGGATTTCATTTTTAGCCACCGAATCTCACCTCCTGCGGATAGAATGTAATCAGCAATTATCTGACCACAGCTTTTCTGCCGACGATTTCCTGTTTTATATACCATTTCTGGATTGTCTCGATTACCTCATCGGTGCCGTCGCAGACTCTCACCAGGTCGAAGTCTTCCTCGGAGACGAAGCCTTTGGCTAGAACGGTGCCGCGCAGCCAGTCCAGGAACCCCTTCCAGAAAGTCCCATCGAATAGCACCACCGGGAAGGGTTTTATCTTGTGGGTCTGCATCAGGGTCAGGATTTCGGTCAATTCGTCGAGAGTCCCGAGTCCGCCGGGCATAATGATGAAAGCCGTGGCGTATTTCACCAGCATAACCTTTCGGACGAAGAAATGTTTGAATGTCATCGACTTGGTAGTATAGGGGTTGCAGAGCTGTGCTTCCTCCAGCGAAATGTTCAATCCGATTGAGGTAACCCCGGCATCGAGAGCACCTTTATTAGCCGCTTCCATAACTCCGGGTCCGCCGCCTGAGATAATTGAAAAGCCTAGCTCGCCGAGCCGGTGAGCAATTTCCTCTACCTGTTTATAAAGCGGGTCGTCGGCTTTAAGGCGGGCAGAGCCGTATATGCTGACGGCCGGTTCGATGCCGGAAAGATTATCGAATCCCTCCACCAGCTCCCCGATGATGCGGAACATCCGCCAGGAATCACCTTTAGCCAGTGCATTTATCTCATATTCGTATGTCATTTGCCCTCCTGTGAGTCAACCCAACTAGACTTGTATCGAAAGGTATTCTCCGATTAAAGCGAAATTCGCTATCCAATCCCTGGATTTCTCATCTTTTTGGTCGGCTCGTTTCCGAAATCCGGGATAGATGGCTTTAAGCATTTTATAATAGAGGTTCTGCACTTTCCACAAGTTTATAACAAAGGGCGTGGACCGTGCCAGCGCCAGCCCGTTCACTAAATTTTTTAAAAGGTCCATGTCATCCGGATTAGCGGTGAGCTTCTCCATCATTTTTTCCAGAGCTTGCTGGAAGCAAATGCCCAGTTCGTCTTTATCGAGGGTAAGCCGCCATATTTTAGATGCGTTTAAAAGCTCTTCGATTCGCTTGAGGTCGATATTATCTTCCCTGAAAGCACGGCGCAAATCGCTGTCCAGGATAAACTCAGCGGTCGAACGGAAAGCTCCGGGCAGCGGACCGTTTAAGTCGGCCAGGAGGAGCATTAGCGGATAGTTGTGCTGATAAACCTGCCGATAGATGGATTCTACTTCAGACAGCGTCGATTCCAAAATGTGGCTGAGTGAATGGCGTCGGTCGTCGTGAAAGAGCGATTTAAGCGAGAGAGTCGATGTCCCGAAATATCTATCGAATAGGCGGATAACATCGGGAAAGTCTGCCCGGCTAAAAGCCTGGTTTATCTCCTGGACCATTTTGTCATATTCGGCTTTATCCTTGAATTCTCTGACGCCGGCGTTAAGACTCGAGGGTCCGGAATAAAGAGCTCCGAAGTTGAATAGCGATGATTCTAAAGTGGTTTCTGCGGTAACTCTGGCTCGTCCTATCGCCAGGCGGGCTTCTCCGGCTTCCTGTCTCCGATAGTCCTCGACGTCTATCCCGTAGCAGTAAATCTTTGCCTGCCGGTTGTATTCGTCGAAGAGGGAGCTTACCGCGTAATGGGCTGCTACTTTGGATAGGTCTACCCTGGCGGGCTTGACCAATCTTTCGTAAATACTGCGTCCGTTGCTCTGCTCGGGAAGATTGCTTTTTGCCTGCCTCATAATTTCCAGGAAAGGATTTTCAACGTCCTCGCCGAAAAGTTCTTCGGCGAGCTGAATAACCCTTCCTGCGTACTGAATACACTGCACCGTTTCGATGCCGGAAACTTCGTCGAAAAACCAGGCATCACTGGCATACATCAGCATTGCATAGCGTTGCAGCTCGAGCAGTTTCATTGCGGTTATTTTTTCAGCATCGTTCAATGTTCTGCTGGCATGCTCACTTAAAAACCGCTCGATACTATCTGGCGAGCGGTCATTAATTACCTGGATGTAATCATTGCGAGCAGACCACAAGTCCTTTAGAAGCTGGCTGGCTTTTTCTTCACATCTGGTGGTGGTTCTATCGCGGAGCCAGTCCAATGCCTGTCGGAGCGGCGCTCGCCACGCTTGGTTCCAGCCGGGGTGGGTGCCGCTGCTACAGCCGCAATCGCTTCGCCACCGCTCGACGCCGTGAACGCAGCTCCAGGAAGTATTTTCATTAATCTTCACTTCGTAGGTGGGAGGGTTTTTCTCTAAGTACTCGCCATAGTTGGTGATTCGCGCCAGGTTGTTAGTCTCGATGTAATTGAGAGCGTAAGCCAGTGCCATATCCCCGAAGCGATGGTGGTGACCGTAAGTCTCACCATCGGTGGCGATGTGGACCAGGAGGGGTCGGTTATCTTCTTTGGCTAGGGCACTGGATAAACGCTGCGCGAAGTCCACGCCGCTGCCGAGCAGACCGCCGAAGGCAACGTCCCGGGCAGTGGCATCATCGAAAAAAAATAGGCTGATTTTTCGCTTGGAAGGCAGGTTAAGTTCATAAGCCATCCGGGAGTTGATTTTTCCTCCGCCAACGTCCTGCCAGGTGCTGCTTCCAATCTGGCGGATTTGCTTTGCCTGGTGGGGCGCAATGATGGTGAACTTTACTCCCAATTCGGCTAGGAAGCCCAGAGTTTCTAAGTCGACGGCGGTCTCAGGCAGCCACATACCTTCCGGCTGCCGTCCGAAGCGGTGCTCGAAATCTTTTATTCCCCAGAATATCTGGGTGTATTTATCGCGGGAGTTAGCTAGGGGGAGAATGATATGATTGTAAGCCATAGCCATTGCGGAGCCATGTCCGGAGAACGCCCGCTGACTTTCCCGGTCGGCATCGAGGATTGCTGAGTATACTTCGGGGGCATATTTTTCCAGCCAAACAAGAAGGATAGGCCCGAAATCGAAGCTTATTTTAGCGTAATTACTGACAATCTCGGTGATATAATCTTTCTCACCCAAAATCCGGGCAGCGGCGTTGGGCGCGTAGCACTCTGCAGTGACCCGCTCGTTCCAATCGTGGTAGGGGTGAGCCGATTCCTGCTGCTCGATATACTCCAGCCACGCATTATTCCGGGCGGGCTGGTAAAAATGGCCGTGAATGCAGATATAATGTTCCCGGGTCAACCCTTTATTCCTTTATACTTTTACTATTCTTGGTTCAAGAATCAGAATTCTCTCCCCTTGGGGGAGAGATGTAAGTGAGGGGTAAATGAATATCACCCTCACCTTTACTCCTCTCCCCTCAAGGGAGAGGAAATTCTATTCAGGTGTTATCAATCTCTTAGTTTCCCTTTTTAAAGGGAAAAGCTGCTTCCCTCTATTCTTAAAGAAAAGGATGGATAGCGGCGGCAAAGTTAGATTTATTGAGTTGAGGCGGTGATGAATGGGTATTTGCTCGGCTGCGATTCCACCCAGGTTACCCAGTCCGCTGCCTCCATAGGCGCTGGCATCGCTATTAAGGACTTCTTGCCAGAAACCGTTGCGCGGGACGCCTATCCGGTAATTGAAACGTGGGACGGGTGTGAAGTTACATACTGCCATTATAACATCCGCTGTCGACTTCCCCTTGCGGATGAAGCTGACGATACTCCCATCGGCATCGCTGAAATCAATCCACTCGTAGCCTTCGGGATGACAGTCTAATTCATAGAGCTCCGGCTCGCTTCGGTAAAGCTGGTTCAGATTTTCAACCCACGTCCGAACGCCTTGATGCGGCGGGTAGTCCAGGAGATGCCAGTCGAGGCTCTTTTCGTGGTACCATTCATCCCGCTGTCCGAATTCACCGCCCATAAAGAGGAGCTTCTTCCCCGATTGGGCATACATATAGCCCAGCAGCAGTCTCAAGTTAGCGAATTTTTGCCAGTCGTCTCCGGGCATTTTACTCAATAGCGAACCTTTGCCGTGTACCACCTCATCGTGAGACAACGGAAGAATAAAATTCTCATAAAAAGCGTAGAGGAGCCGGAAGGTCAGGTTTTTATGCTCGTATTTTCGGAAGACCGGATCTCTGGTGAAGTATTCCAACGTATCGTGCATCCAGCCCATGTCCCATTTCAGACCGAAGCCAAGCCCGCCGATATAGGTCGGGCGGGAGACCATCGGCCAGGCGGTTGACTCCTCAGCAATGGTTTGCACATCGGGGTAATTACAGTAGACCGCCTCATTAAAACGCCGCAGGAAAGTGATAGCTTCCAGATTTTCCCGGCCGCCGTAGCGGTTGGGCGTCCATTCGCCTTCTTTACGCGAGTAGTCAAGGTAAAGCATCGAAGCGACCGCATCTAAACGTAGTCCGTCGATATGATATTTGTCTAGCCAGAAGAGGGCACTGCTGATTAAGAAGCTGCGAACTTCGTTCCGGCCGTAGTTGAAAATATAGCTGCTCCAATCCGGGTGAAAACCCTGGCTGGGGTCGGCGTGTTCGTAAAGATGGGTGCCGTCGAAGTAGCCCAGCCCGTGCTCGTCGGTGGGGAAGTGCGATGGGACCCAGTCCAGGATGACGCCGATATTGTTCTGGTGCAGATAATCGATAAGATACATAAAGTCCTGGGGCGTGCCGTAACGGCTGGTGGGAGCGAAGTAACCGGTTGTCTGGTATCCCCACGAGCCATAAAAGGGGTGTTCCATTATCGGCAGAAACTCGACGTGGGTGAATCCCATCTGCTTAACGTAATCAGCTAAGAGCGGGGCAAGCTCACGGTAAGTCAGGTGACGGTATTTCTCCGCAGGAACTCGCCGCCAGGAGCCGAGATGCACTTCGTAAATGGCTATCGGTGCGTCAAGAGTCTGGTGCTTACCGCGTTCGTTGAGCCAGGAACGGTCGCCCCAGTTATAATCGAGGTCCCACACTACGGAAGCGGTTTTCGGCGATTTTTCACTATAAAAGGCAAATGGGTCGGCTTTATCCACCCGGTAGCCCCCATATCGGGAAGTGATGTGATATTTGTAAAGCGAGCCTTGTTTCACGCCGGGGATAAAGCCTTCCCAGATACCGGATTGTCCTTGTTGTGATAATGAGTAACCGGAGCGGTGCCAGCCGTTAAAATTGCCGATGACCGATACTTTTTCCGCATTGGGCGCCCACACCGCAAAGTAAGTCCCCTCTTGCTTATCCACAACGAGCGGGTGTGCCCCCAATTTTTCGTAAAGACGAAAGTGATTACCCTCGTTGAAAAGATAGAGGTCGTCATTGGTTAGAAGGGTCGCTTTTTCCGATTTCATCAGGGTGTCCCTTTATCTTTGGCAGATTGAGCCGATACGAGATACATATACTCGGTATATTCTTTCATCATCCGCCGGGCGCTGAATTTAGGCACGAGTGAGCCGATTGATTCTTTGACCAAACGCAGCCAGTCGTGAGGTATGCCGTTGTTATCGCGTCTATAGTATAACGGGATTACCTCGTTTTCCAGAAGACGGTAAAGCGATTCAGCATCTTGGCGGTCTTCCTCTTCGGGGTCTATTGGTTTGAGGTCGCCGCCGATCGCCCAACCATTGGTCCCGTTGTAGCCTTCATACCACCAGCCGTCACGGACGCTAAGATGCAGGACGCCGTTTACGGCGGCTTTGATGCCGCTGGTACCGCAGGCTTCCTGAAGACGGCGCGGCGTATTCAACCAGACATCTACTCCCTGGACGAGGTAGCGGGCAATGTGCATATCATAGTCTTCGACGAAGGCGATTCTACCCTGAAAATCATGGTCTATCGCCAGTTGATACACCTGCTGGAGGAGATATTTGGATGGGGAATCGGCTGGGTGCGATTTACCGGCGAAGATAATCTGGAGCGGCCGCCAGTCGTTCTTGACTAATTTCTTAAGGCGTTCGATATCACGGAAAACCAGGGCGGGTCTCTTATATTCGGTAAAGCGGCGGACGAAGCCAACGGTTAGTGCCTCCGGATTAAGTAAAGCACCTAAGGCCAGTACTTTCTGAGGTAGAGCTTCCTTCTCAGCCCAGTATTTCTGAGCTCGCTCTAATATCGCTCCGATAAGCTTGCGCTTGAGAAGCCGGCGCACTGCCCAGAGCTCTTCATCCGGAATGTTGAGCACTGCCTCCCGTAGCGTGGGGTCGTCGTATCGCTGAGAAATATCCGGCCCCAGGTATTTCTCGTAGAGTTTGCCCATCTCCTGGGCAGCCCAGGTTGGCACGTGGACGCCGTTGGTTACATGCTTAATAGGTACTTCATCTTCGTTAAGCTGAGGCCAGAGAATATTCCACATCCGGCGGGTAACGCTGCCGTGGAGACGGCTTACCGCGCTGCATTGACCGCCCAGTTTTAAAGCCAGGACGGTCATATTGAATCCTTGACTTGAATCGTATTGTCCTAAACTTAAGAACTTATTCCGGTCGATTCCCAGGGTTTCCGTATACCGGCTAAAATATTTTTCCATCAGTTCCTTCGGGAAAACGTCATGACCGGCCGGGACTGGTGTGTGCGTAGTAAAAATCGTCGCCGACCTGATTCTCTCGGTGGCTTCAGCAAATGAAGCGCCTTTGTCTAGTTCTTCCCTGAGGCGTTCCACCATCATAAAAGCGGAATGACCTTCGTTGGCATGCCAGATAGAAGGTTTCAGCCCCAGTGCCCTTAGAACACGGACGCCACCGACGCCTAGAATAATCTCCTGTTGGATTCGCTGTTCTCGGTCGGCGGTATAAAGGCGGAGAGTTAGTTGACGGTCCTGGGGTGAATTTTCCTCGATATCGGTATCGAGTAGATAAATGCTGACACAGCCGACACGGACTTCCCGGGCAGCGACGAAAACGGTCCTATCGGCTAACTCTACTTTCACCAGCATCCTTTGTTTTCGAGGAGAAAGCACGCGGCTTACCGGTGCCTCTTCGAAATTCAACTGGCGGTAGATTTCCTGCTGCCAGCCATCCGTGCCGATGCGCTGCTGGAAATATCCCTGGGGATACATAAAGCCGATACCGACCATCGGAATGCCCAGGTCGCTCGCTTCTTTGAGGGTATCGCCGGCCAGGACTCCCAGTCCGCCGGCATAAATCGGTAGAGAATTATGTATGGCGAATTCCGGCGAGAAGTAAGCAATCAGCCCATCGCTCAGATGAGTGTGCCTTTTAACGCACCAGGTGTCTTGGCGGGATAAATCAGCATCGAAAGCTGATATTACTTCGTCGTATAAAGTTAGAAACTCAGTGTCGCCGGCGATTGCTTGCAGTCTATCCGGGCTAATATCCCGCAGTTGTTTCACCGGATTATGACCGCCTAACCGCCAAAGAGGGTAATCTAAAGTCCGGAATAGCTGGCGTGCCCGCGGGTGCCAGCTCCACCATAGGTTATGAGCTAATTCGTCCAATCTATTAATACGTTTCGGTAATGTTGGCCCAATTTGCATATTTCTATTTTGCTTGGCTTACTTATTTTATAGTTTCGCAGACTTCCTTAACGGGCTTTCTCTCCTTGAGGGGAGGATTTTCGGCAGGATAACCTACCGGAATATAAGCCATCAGGTCGAGGTCTTTCGGCACCTTCAAAATCTTTTCAATCTCGACTTTACTTTGCATCGGACCGGTCATCCACACCGCACCCAAGCCCATCTGGTGCAATATCAAAAGTAAATAAGCGATGGCTGAGGCTGCCGACTGTATCCTGGCGTTAGCTATGTCGCGCCACTGGTGAATTAGTTTAGCTTTCGGGTCGACCTTTTCCCGGATAACCGTAACCTGGTCGAGCGCGGATTGATATTGTCTGGCGGCTACGGCAATCGCTGCTGGAGCGCTGCGGATGAAGTCCAGTGTCCGCATTCGTTCTACGGACTCTCTGAATTTATCCGATTCAGGCCAGGAACAAACGTATTCGGTAGTTTCCTTTACTACATCGGCGATGGATTGAATTACTTTCTTATTCAGGATTACATAAAAGCGCCAGATTTGCTGGTTGCCCCCGTTAGGAGCATAAGTTGCCAGTTCGATAGCTTCATACAGCAGTTTTTCGGAAACCGGCTTATCCTGCCATTTGCGAATTGAACGTCGGCTTTTAATCAGTTCGGCTAGCTCGCTCGTTTTCATAAATACTCCCTTCTTAGTTAATCAGCCACAAGTTATATATCATTATATTACAATTATATCCAGAATCATATTGGGAAGAGTTTAAGAGAGGGGGCAGGGGGTGAGGTACGAAGATAACTCCCTATATTGACGATTAATTTTATTGGTAGAAAATAGTATGATGAGCGTTCAAATAAACAGGAGGTTATATCCTAAATGTCTAAGGTGGCTATTGGAGCACGTCCCCTTCTACCCGTTTCCCGCGGTTCTTGTGGGAGCTAACGTCGATGGGAAATCTAACTTCTCCCCTTACGCCTGGTGCGGTATCGTAAACCGCCTCCCGCCGATGATATCCATCTCCTTTCGGCAGGAACGTCATACCTTGAAAGGCATCAAACAAAATTGGACTTTCTCTGTAAATATCCCCTCCGAGGAACTGGTGAAAGAAACGGATTACTGCGGTCTTGTATCAGGAAGAGACACCGATAAAGTAGCCGACTGCAAATTCAATATCTTTTACGGTAAGCTAGCGAGTGCACCGTTAGTTACGGAGTATCCGGTAAATCTTGAGTGTAAGGTTCTGCATATCATAAACCTGGCAAGCAACGTAATGGTCATAGGACAAATTGAAGAGGTCTATATCACGGATTCATGCTTAACCAGTGGCGAACCCGATGTAACTAAAATCAAGCCTTTCTTCTGGGTAACCAGCCCCGCGAACGAATACCGGACATTCGGCAAGTCGATAGGCAAAGCATTCAGCATAGGAAAACAATTGAAGGAGAGACGTTAAGGTAATAGTAATAGAGGGGGGCTTTCGCCCCTCTCTATTCTTTTCTCGCCATTTCCTAGTAATCCGGAGAGTAGGGTCTTTTAAATAATCTTCACGTGGCCATATAAAAACGCGACATTTAGATGATAAAAGGAATGAACATCTTTGTTGTCTGGATATACTTGGAATAACTGTCACCAAACTTCTGGATGTTTTCCCTCTCCTCAATTATAGCCATCGCTATTGACAATCCGGACGCTACCAAGATCAGTACAAAGGAAACAAGTGATATATTCTTCAAGAACACCCCCCACGCTAATAATATTAGCGAGCTATAGAGCGGGTGACGAATGTATTTATAAATTCCCGACGTCACCAATACAGCGGTATCATCGATTACATCCTTCGGTTTCCCAAACCTCCTGAGCATGTAGAAACCAGATGAGACCACAACAACTGAATTAATTATTAATAGCCATGAAATGGCTTGTAGAATGGTGAACAGATTTCGGAACCAATATTCTGCATTATACAGAATTAATACTAATATTGACTCGAAGGCGAAAAACCTTAAGAAGCCATAAGACCGTAACTTGCTGGCAGAATGCAAAGATATAAACACAATACCCGAAGTGCCGATAGCAAATATAATCAATCTAATTACCATGCTACGATTCTGCAATTTAATTAGATAAGTGTCAATAGTTGCCCTCCCCTATCTATCCCCACTTCAAAATCTAAAATAACTGAACCCCTTGCTACTTTGAAACGGACTAGTTATGATTATAATGTCAAGGTCTATAACTAAAATGAACGTGAAAATCGTTATCCCCCCGTTTCTAAGTCATCTGGTCAATGTAGATGTAGCCGTCGTTAATGGGCGCACTGTCGGCGAATGCCTTAAAAACTTGGTGGGGCAGTTCCCGCAGTTAGGAACGCAGTTATTTACCAAGAACGGCAGATTATTCAAATATCTTGAAGTTTACATTAACGGCAAGAGTGCCTATCCTAACGAGTTATCCAGGCGAGTCAATGATGGCGATGAGCTTAATATCGTTAATATAATTTGCGGAGGCTGATTTTAAGGAGGCAAAATGGCAATAATTACCGGTAAATTTCTAAGGGTGAACCTCAGTAACGGCAAGATAGCATCTGGCTCTGTTCCTGAAACAGTAGCCGCCGATTTCATCGGCGGTCGAGGCTATGGCATTAAGTATCTATATGATGAACTAAATCCGAATGTCGACCCACTCGGCGAAGACAATAAGCTGATATTCTCCAATGGTGCATTGGCTGGGACTGCTGTTCAGGCAGTTTCCCGGTGGATGGTCTGCACTAAAAGCCCGTTGACCGGTGCTTTCGCCCGTTCCGTCGGCGGGCACGATTTTGGTGCCTGGCTTAAATTTGCCGGATATGACTTGATTATTGTGGAAGGCAAAGCCCAAAGACCGGTTTATCTTCACCTGTCTAAAGACGGCTGCCGCATCAACAGCGCCAGTGAATTGTGGGGCAAAGATACCAAAGAAACTCAGGAATCGCTGATAAAGCAATACGGCAGTAGCACCCGGGTTGCCTGTATCGGTCCGGCGGGTGAAAAACTGGTCCGGTTTGCCGGTATTTTCAGCGGGTCTCGGACTGCCGCCCGTTGCGGCGTCGGCACGGTTATGGGCTCCAAGAATCTCAAAGCCATTGCCATCACGACTCAAAGAAATCTTCAACTCGTCGACCCTGAAGCCTTAAGCCAGCTTGCCAAAGAACAAACCGCCATTATGCGCACTAATAAGGGTTATCAGAATCATAAAGAGTGGGGTACGACCCGCACCCAGAACGTCACTAATGAGCTCGGCGTGTATCCGGTTAAAAACTTTCGTTACGGACGTCAGATTGGCTATGAAAAAATTCTTGGCGAGGAGTACCGAAAGCTAAGAACTGATGAAATCGGCTGTTACGCTTGCTCGGCACGTTGCGGTAAGGTGCACACCGTGGTCGGCGGACCTTATGCCGGGGCCGTCAGCGAAGGCCCCGAATACGAGACCATCTGGGCATTCACCGGTTCCATAGACAGCACTAACATTGAAGCTACCATCGCCGCCGACCAGCTCTGCGATGAGTTAGGACTTGATACCATCAGTACGGGTAACACCATCGGCTTTGCCTACGAACTTTATGAGAAAGGTATCATCACTAAAGCCGATACTGATGGATTTGAACTTACCTACGGCAACCACGCCCCTATCTTACCTTTGATAGAAAAGATAGCTAAGCGCGAAGGTTTCGGTAACATATTGGCTGAGGGTTCAGTGAGGGCGGCAGCCAAAATCGGCAAAGGCGCCGAAGATTACACTATGCAGGTCAAGGGATTAGAGATGCCCGCTTATGAGCCGAGAGGCACCAAGGCGATGGGCTACAACTATGCTACTGCCAGCATCGGTGCCAGTCACTGCTTCGGCTATGCCCGGCAGGACGTGTTTGGTGCTATTATTCCCCGCCCCTCCGACCGTTTTGCCGAAGTGGAAAACGCCGACCTTGTTATCTTCAACCAGGACGTCAATGCCTTCCGCGAGACCGGAATTATCTGTACCTTCGCCGCCAACTGGGATTGGGCTAATCCTCTTTTCGGCAAAATGCTGGTGGCCGCCCGGGGCATCGATAAGTTCGCCGATAACGACTACTTATGGAAAGTCGGACAGCGTATCATCAATCTTGAGCGGCTTTTCAACATTCGCCAGGGTTTGGGTCGCCGGAATGATGCTCTGCCGAAGAGAATGCTCACCGAGCCGCTGCATACCAACGGGGCTCCGGGAGAAGGGCAGATAGTCAGATACCATAAGGAATTTCTGGACAAGTGTTACGAATTACGCGGATGGGATAAAGAGGGCATCCCAACTCCACAGAGGCTGGCTGAGCTGAGTCTTAGCCGCTAAATAATGCGAACAAATAAAAAGGAGGTTTCATCGTGGCTGAAGATAAACAGGCTTTCGTCGATAGAATGTTCAAGGAGCGGGGCTACATCCTCGATTTCCATAAAGTAATGGCGGCTGAGGATTTCGAATTTCTGAAAGCCTACGAGCAGATGATACAGGCGGGTTATACCAAAAAACGGACGCTTGATGCTAAGACCAAAGAGCTTCTTTATACTGTGATTCTCACCGCAGTCAAGGCAAACGTCGACCACGTTAAAAGCCACATCAAGATGGCGCTGGACTATGGCGCCACTAAGAAAGAAATATTAGAGGCTCTTGAGATATGTATTCCAGCGGCCAGCGTCCCGGCATTTATGATTGGCTTCGACGCTTGGAAACAGGCAGTTTCACCTCAGAGAGTAGAGCCGACACAATCAAAATAAACTTGTCATTGCGAGACCATCGTGTAGTGGGGTCGGGTTTCGAACCCGGCCGCCTTAGAGGGTGGGGACGAAGCAAGGGCATCCTTTTCCTGTCACTCTGGCGAAGGCCAGAGTCCAGGTGGGGTGGCAACTAAATCATAAATCGTAAATCAGAAATTTTACTCCAGCCAAACCCCATCCTTATACGAAGGTATCGTTATCTTCCCCCCGTAACTCGGGCTTATCACACTTGCTAGGTGCTGTGATGCCTTAGGCTCGCCGTGAGTTATGAAGATGTGCTTCGGTGGTTTTTTAATGCCCGATACCCATTTGACCAGTTCCCGCATATCGGCGTGCCCCGAAAAGCCATGAAGCTGGACTACTTCGGCTTTCACCCGGTGGTTTTGCCCCAGTATCCTGACTTCTTTAGCCCCATCGACGATGTATCTTCCCAGCGTCCCCACCGCCTGATAACCCACAAAAAGAATGGTGCTTTCCTTTCTCGAAATATTGCTCACGAGGTGATGTTTTATCCTGCCGCCGGTACACATTCCAGAGCCGGCTATTATGATAATGCTGCCCGAGATGTGGTTTATGGCTTTTGATTCATCGACTGTCCTTGCCAGGCTCAAGCCGGGAAAACTAAACGGCGATTTGTTTTGCCGTAAGAGGAGGTTCATCTCCGGGTCGCATATTTCAGGGTGGTTCTGGAAGACCTCGGTGATGCTGATTGCCATCGGGCTGTCTACAACCACCATCAGGTGCGGGATGCGGTTCTTGAGCAGTAGCTCATTCAGGTAATATAAGAGTTCCTGCGACCTCTCGAGCGCAAAGCTGGGAATAACTATATTACCCCCTCTTTTCACCGTCCGGTTTATCACCTCGGCGAGCTCATCGCCCGCCGCCTCCGAGCTTTCGATTAACCGGTCTCCGTAGGTGGATTCCATAACAACATAGTCCGCCTCGTCGAAAAGAGTCGGGTCGCAAAGTATCGGCTTGTCCCACCGCCCGATGTCTCCCGAAAATAAAATCGTCCTCGTCTCTCCGTTCTGGTTTATCTTGACCTTGACCATCGATGAACCGAGAACGTGTCCGGCATCGTAGAAAGCAGCCTCGATGCCCTTTCTTATTTCGACCGTCTCGTCGTATTTAAGCGGTGAGAACAGCGGAAAAACTGTCTCGGCATCTTCTTTGGTGTATAGCGGAATCTCTGGATGCGGTCCGTTTCTGCCTTCTCTTTGATGTCTTAGTCTCTTCTTCTCCGCGTCTTCTTCCAGCAGGTTTGCCGAATCCAGCAGCATTATCCTGGTGATTTCGTTAGTTGCCCCCGTGGAGTAGAGCGGTCTGTTAAATCCGTCTTTGACCAGCCTGGGTAGCAGGCCGGAATGGTCGAGGTGGGCGTGTGTTAAAAGGACGGCGTCTAAACTTTTTGGCGGAACCGAGAAAGCACCCCAGTTCCTGTCTTTAAGCTCCCTTTCCTGGTAAAGTCCGCAGTCTACCAGGACTCTTGAACCATTAGCTTCAATCAGGTATTGCGAACCGGTAACGCACTGGGCGGCACCTAAAAAGGTGAGTTTAATCGGCATTCTTTGAAGCTCCTTCTACGGTAATTTTCGCTCCCGATTTGACCTTTTTAAAGACCGCCGCATCGCCGGTGATTTTGCCGAATACGTTAACCGCGCTCGCCGGGCGGATTTCGCCTTGGGTGCTGGCTGGCGTCTGCCCGAAGAAAATGCAGAAGGCATTGCCCGGAGGCCAGTAACCCAGGTCTCCTATCTTGACCGATTTTTGCCCGTTCTCCAGCTTCAAACTGACGGGTATCGAGAAATAAATTTCGTCTCCCCAGAGGTCGAAGTCGCTTTCAATCGGTAACGCTTCCCAGATGGCTTGCGCCGTTTTGGTCTCGTTCAATTCAGCAGCAGCTTCAACCGCCCCGACTTTTATTCTGATTTTCTTTGCCATATCTCTTTCTTTCGCTATATTCTAGCACGAATCAGCCAATTTTGTGCGACTATTTTTTAGGTCCAAATCCGTATTTGAGCTTTCCGTAAAGAAGAATCGATGTCAGCACCACGCCGATTGCATTCCACAGAATCACAGGGACAAGACTTAGAAAAATCCCGTAGAATAACCATACCGCCATACCTATCAAAAGGAAAATAGTGAACAGGACACTGATTTCCCTGGCACTTCTAAGTTTGAAAACACGTATCAACTGGGGAATGTAGCTGATTGTTGTAATCAGACCGCCGGCAAAACCAAGATATTCAACCAAGAAAGAAGTCCTCCTTTTATTACATGTATTGGTAAAATTGTAACACAAACTCCAAAATGTCATTCTGGAGCGAAGCGAAGAATCTGGAGGTGGTTGGCGATTTCCCCCTTAGAAAAAGGGGGATAAATGGGGATTTTAAAAGGTATGTAGTTCCTCTCTTACCTGCTGGTAATCCATGAACTCCCTTGATGTGCGGACCGCCGTATCCAGGTCAAGGGCATCTTCTAATTCTTCCATACGGCTTAACAGCCGTGAATATTCTTTCATATCAAGAAGGACAGCCTTTTTCTTGCCTTTCCCATCTATTACATATTTAGCGCTGGTAGTAACCACCGTGTTCACCTCTCCATTTGCTGTCTATATTATATGCTCTTTTAGGTTGTAATAATCAACACCGCCGCCCCGGCATCCCAGAGAAGAGACCGATAGTGTAATAGATGGTTTAACTGCCTATTCACTACCATTTAATCAAAATAATGCTGACTCGTCTGTTGCTTTGAGTACGTCGGGGTCAAAAACAATACGCCGAATGCTTCGCTTATCATCCACGGGGACCATAAATAGTTGTTCATCTTTGGTTACTTTAGGTACCTCTATTGCAAAAGGAAACGCGCTTTGGTAGTGTTCTTTATTTGCTCCTTTTGAGAGTACTTTAAAGCGAACATATGCTCCATAATCAAGATTAAATAATTCGTATCTTTCACCTGGCCGATCCTTATGAGAATAGAACCCCGACAACTTATGCAGTACGCGCTCGTTCAACAGCCTAGTCAATACTAAAGATTGGGCTTTCGAAGCTTCTACCATAAAAGTCCGGGATTTGTATTCTTTAATTGTGTTCATTATGAATGTCAGAGTTTTGTCCAGAATAGGTTCACCTCGTATGTTGACATATTTTTCACCATCGAACCAACTAGAAGCTGCATCAAGAATATGGGGTGTACTTATAGCTTTAGCACTTCCTTGCTGGCGATAATCCCAAAATGCTTTGCTGAGAATACATAGAAAGTCTCTACAATTACCTTCAGCAGCACGAACTAATTCAATAAATGAATTTTGTTGAGTAAATATCTCAACCACCCTCTTAGCCTTTTCCTCACGTGTTACCTTCAAATCCCAATTAAGTTCTGCCCCCAGGTGATTGTATAACACTTCTGAGAAGAACTCCGTAACTAGATTTGGATTATCGGCGTAGATGAGATAAGAATCAAAATCTAGCACGTCAGTAATGTCAGCGCCGCGTTTAATACCTATTGTTCCTTCATTAGATTGTTTTGATAGCTCGCATTGATAATTTACGGCAAGAAGTTTGATGCAAACTTCCGGGATTGTCATAATCGCCCTTTTTAGGTATTCGGCAACATAAGGCTGAGCCGGCACCGGAATTTGGGCCCACTCGTCAATTATTATGAAAAGGTGCTTTATCCCCAGATTAGCTATGATTATCCCTAAGGCCGCAAAACGACACGGCTAAATAGGCGTGTCGTTTAGTCAAGAAAAAAAATTACTTAAAATGTAGCCGGAAACAAACACGCTCAATTCAATCCCTTCTTACGCTGACTCGTTTCAATATTCATCCCCTCGAATAGCATGTTTTTGACTTTACTCTGCTAGCCGATTGCTGAAAGCTTTTAACAGTAGTAGAATATACCTATAACAATGTGAGGTAGTGAATATGGAAACAGGAACCTGGAAAGTTAAGACCGGACTTGCTCAGATGCTTAAGGGTGGCGTGATTATGGACGTCGTCACCCCCGAGCACGCTAAAATCGCCGAAGCCGCCGGTGCCTGTTCTGTGATGGCACTGGAGAGAGTCCCTGCCGATATCCGTGCGGCGGGCGGCGTTGCCCGTATGGCTGACCCCACTATCATCGAAGCCATTATGAAAGTAGTCTCCATCCCGGTGATGGCTAAATGCCGCATCGGTCATTTCGTCGAAGCTCAAGCCCTGGAAGCCCTCGGCGTGGACTATGTCGATGAATCGGAAGTGCTCACCCCGGCCGACGAAAGCCACCACATCTGGAAGCACGATTTCAAAGTCCCCTTCGTCTGCGGCTGCCGCGACCTCGCCGAAGCCCTCCGCCGCATCGGCGAAGGCGCCGCGATGATTCGCACCAAGGGCGAAGCCGGCACCGGTAATGTCGTCGAAGCTGTCAGGCATATGCGGGCCGTAATGGATGGCATCCGCAAACTGCAAAACTCGCCCCAGGAAGAGCTGATGGCAATCGCCAAGGAAATGGGCGCTCCGTTCGAGCTGGTTATGGAAATCCACAAGACCGGCAAGCTGCCCGTGGTTAATTTTGCTGCCGGTGGTATCGCCACCCCCGCCGATGCTGCCCTGATGATGCACCTCGGAGCGGAAGGCGTGTTCGTCGGCTCCGGCATATTCAAGTCCGGTAACCCCGAGGTCAGAGCCAGGGCTATCGTCAAAGCCACCACCCACTATCAGGACCCCAAAATCATCGCCGAGGTTTCCAAGAACCTGGGTGAGGCTATGCCCGGATTGGACATCAAGCAAATCAAGCCCGACCAGCTTCTCGCAACCCGAGGATGGTAGAGTGAAAATCGGCATCCTGGCGGCTCAAGGTGCCTTTATCGAGCATTTCGTTGTCCTGCGTCAGTTAGGTGTTGAAGCCACGCTCGTCCGCTTGCCTGAAGAATTTAAGGGTCTGGACGGACTAATCATACCCGGTGGCGAAAGCACCACCATCACCCGCTTGATGCTGGAATACGACCTTGTCGACGCAATCAAGAAGCACGCTAAAAAAGGAATGGCAATCTTCGGCACCTGTGCCGGTATGATACTCCTCGCCACTGAGATTCTGGATGGCAACAAAGTAACCCCGCTTGGACTGATGGATATAAAAGTTAAGCGTAACGCCTTCGGCAGGCAGGTGGATAGTTTCGAGACCGATTTAGCGATTCCGGCGCTCGGCAAAAAGCCCTTTCACGCCGTGTTCATCAGGGCACCAGTCATCGAGCAGGTCAACGGCAAAGTGGAAATCCTGGCTAAGTTGGAGGATGGCACGCCGGTCGCCTGCCGGCAGGGTAAATTCCTGGCTTCTGCCTTTCATCCCGAACTCACCGAAGACCCCCGCTTTCACAAATATTTTATGAGTATTGTTGACGGTAAATAAAGAGGAAACCTATTGCAAAAAGTAATCACTGATGACCTGAATGCCTTCATCGAAATCTTCCCCCCGCACATCCTTCAATCGCTCAATCAGCAGGAGGACAGCAGCCAGCTATTAGAAATCGTCCTCGATTTAGGCCGCCCGCCGGAAGCCCGCTTTCCCCATAAGGAAGTAATCCTTAGCTCCCGGGAAATAACTCAGGAAGACCTCGATTATGTTACCTCCCGCATCGGCAAATTCGGCGATGACAACCGAGCAGGAATAGAGCGCACGCTGCACCGCTTCTCAGCCATCCGTAACCGTCAGGGACGCATCGTCGGCATTACCTGCCGCGTCGGTCGGGCAGTCTACGGCACAATCGAAGTCATCGAAGACCTCGTCCGCTCCGGCAAAAGCATCCTGTTACTGGGTCGACCCGGTGTTGGCAAGACAACTATGCTCCGTGAAGTTGCCCGCGTGCTGGCTGACGAAATGCGCAAGCGGGTTATCATAGTCGATACCTCGAACGAAATCGCCGGCGATGGCGATATTCCCCACCCCGCTATCGGACACGCCCGGCGGATGCAGGTGAGAACTCCGAGTATGCAGCACCAGGTTATGATTGAAGCGGTGGAAAACCATATGCCCGAGGTCATCGTCATCGACGAAATCGGTACCGAGCTTGAGGCTCAAGCCGCCCGCACTATCGCCGAGCGCGGCGTCCAGCTGGTCGGGACTGCCCACGGCAACACGCTGGAAAACCTGATGATGAATCCCACTCTCGCCGACCTCATTGGTGGTATCGAAAGCGTCACTCTCGGCGATGAAGAGGCAAGACGCCGCGGCACCCAGAAATCGATACTGGAACGGCGCTCGCCGCCCACCTTCGATATCGTTGTCGAAATCCAGGATTGGGATAGAGTCGCCATTCATCCGGACGTCGGCGAAGCTGTCGATGGCATTCTGCGCGGTCAACCCTCGGATACCGAAACCCGCTATAGGGATGAGAACGGAGAAATCAAGATAGAAAAGGCAGCCGTTGTCGCGCCTGCGGCCGCTACGGAAAGGCTGCCATCAATCGAACCCGCCCGCTTATCCAAAATCCATCTCTATGGAGTCAACCGGGGCCGGTTTGAGCAGATAATCGACGAAATGGGAATGAAGATTGAGCTAACCGACCGCCTGAA
>JAZDIU010000021.1:0-5670 GCA_043804635.1 Chloroflexota bacterium | reverse complement strand
CGTCTCCAGCATATCGTCAATCAGCCGGTTGATAGAGCCGTCGACAGGCCCCACCTGCTTCGATTTCTGCCGTAACACCGGCTCCGGGACTTTACGAATTGGACGAACTCCCATACCTAATCTTATTATAAGGAATTTTATATAAGTAGTAAATTAGAGATTTTAAGATTTATGATAGCCCTACCGGGTCTATATCTATCACCCAGCCTTTAGGAATATCTATTCCGGAAAGAAAACCAGCAAGGCTAGACCCGCGAAGCACTAACTGCCAGCGGAACCGACCCCGTAACCGGTGAATAAATGCCGGTGCCGGCCCGATTATAGTAAGGTCGGATATCCCTCTGGAATCCCTCTCCTCGATAACGACCCGCTTCATTCTTTCTGCCTCTCTCTGAGCAAGAGCATTATTCGTATGACTATAAACTAGACTAGCTAATTTGTTGAATGGAGGATTGCGAAGCTGGCGGCGGTAAGCGATTTCCTGCTCATAAAATAAAGCGTAATCATGCTTAGCAGCCGCCTCAATCGCATAGTGCTCCGGAGAATAAGTTTGAATAATTACCCGTCCTCCCAGAGTGCCGCGCCCGGCTCTCCCCGCCACCTGGCTTAAAATTTGAAAAACTCGCTCTCCTGCCCGGAAGTCGGGCAGGTTCAAGCCGGTATCGGCGTTAATCACACCAACCAAAGTGACACCTGGCAAATCGAGCCCTTTAGCGATTATCTGTGTACCGATTAGAATATCAGCCTGATGAGTCCGGAACTTGTTTAGTATATTCAGATTAGCTTGCTTCTCCCGGGTGGTGACGTCGCTGTCCCAGCGCAGCAATCTCGCCGAGGGAAAAGCTCGCCTGGCTTCTTCCTCCAGCT
The DNA here is from genome assembly GCA_043804635.1 of Chloroflexota bacterium. Lineage (GTDB taxonomy): Bacteria > Chloroflexota > Dehalococcoidia > Dehalococcoidales > UBA2162 > JAZDIU01. Next base: position 4,803 of record JAZDIU010000021.1, on the reverse strand, counting down.
TCTGAGTACCGGAACCCAGAAAACTTATTCGTCTACTGCGGCATCTGAGGCAAATCTGAGGAACCGGTGTCCGATAGTTACATTGATGACAGACCATCGTGTCCTCCGCCGAATGGTAGGTAAGAGAGACTTCGCAACGCCGGCAGCGAAGGACAAAGCCACAATTCCGACACTGAATCAGAGTGCTTGAACCTCTGCGGTTAAGAAACAGAATCACCTGCTCACCATTGGAAACAGCCTGGGCAATCGCCCGGGATAATGAGCGGCTAAAAAGGCTGAGATTACCGGCCCTAAGCTCTTCTTTTAAATCAACCACCTCCACCTCAGGCAAAGGTGAACCTTCTCTGGGAGTAACCCGCTCCGGGAGTCGGAGTAGGTGATAATCGCCTTTTTCAGCATGATAAAAAGTTTCAACATCAGGGGTAGCGCTACCCAGGACGACCGTGGCTCCGGTCAACTCAGCCAGCTTGATAGCTACGTTACGGGTATGGTAGCGTGGCGACTTATCCGGCTGTTTATAAGTCCATTCGTGCTCCTCATCAATGACAATCAGACCTAAATCAAGCTGTGGAGCAAAAAGAGCACTCCGAGGACCGATGACGACATCGAACTCTCCTTTTCTGATTCTCTGCCATTCATCGAATTGCTCGCCCAGTGAAAGCTGGCTATGGAGCACGGCGACACGTCCCGGGAAACGCGAAGCAAACCGCTCGATGGTCTGGGGAGTAAGTGAAATTTCCGGGACCAGGACAATCCCACGTTTACCCAGCTTTACGGCTTCAGCCAGTGCTTGTAGATAGATTTCGGTCTTGCCGCTACCGGTAACTCCATGAAGCAGGAAAACGTTAGGCTTTTTCCGCGATTGTAAGCTGTCTTTTATCGCTTTGAATGCCGATTCCTGTGCCGCAGTAAGGACCAGCGGTAACGATGTGGTCGTTTCCGGTAACAATGGATTTCGTCTGATTTGGACACGGCTAATGACAACCAGCCCTTTAATTATCAAAGAGTTGATTATTGCCCGGCTAGCGACAGCCTTATCCCTGACCTCGCTTTCTGATACCAGCCCGTTATGTTTGATAACGAAATCCAGCAAATCGGCTTGTTTTGATGCCCTTTTACTTCGCAGGGCAGCTGCCTGCCGCTCAGCTTCCTCGGTACTCCTTGTCAGGCTAATATAAGACTCGAACTTAGGCTTTATTTTTATCGGTTCCAGTTCATAGCTTCTTTCTACTAACCCTGACTTCACCATTTGTGAGACGATAGCCTGGGCTTTCTTCTTGCCGAAAACCTTCTGCAGTTTACTAAGGTTTACCCTACCTTGCTCCCGGACTATCTTCAGGGCATTTCTTTGGTCGGCCGTAAAAGCCGATAAATCATCAGGAACTTCGGCTGCTGAAAGGAAAGTAAGTGTCTTCCGTTCGAAACCGGGAGCCAGCATCAACGCTACTGAATCGAAAAGAGGCGATAAATAGTAAGCGCTGAGCCAGTAAGCTAGCTGAATCTGCGCTGGTGACAATACCGGGCGGGGTTCGAGCAAACCGGAGATTTCTTTGGTTTCCTCCACAGAAGGATAGCCTTTTAGCTCTAAGACTATCCCTTGGAGTAGCTTGTTGCCAAAGGGGACGAGGACTGCCTGCCCGGCTTTGATGTCCAGACCGGGAGGTATGGAATAACTGAAAGTGTGGCGCTGGGCTAACAGAGAGTTAACACAAACTTCGGCATAACCCATAGTCCCAGCTTAATTAAGTCTCAAGCTGCAACGATAAACGCAATGCTAATTATTAGGTCACCCTCCGCCAGATTTTTCCTTCGACAAGCTCATAACAGGGTGTCAGCCTCGAGTTTATGGAGTATCGGCTTCCTCCAGAATGAGAGTGAGGGTGTCCTTATTCTTTTTTAGTTTCAGTAACGTTCTGGGCAGGTGGTTTAGTTTCCTGTGCCGCTGGTTTCACTTCTTGAGCGACCGGTTTTACTTCTTTAGGGGCAGGTTTTACTTCCTGAGTAACGGGCTTAACTTCACCAGCAGCCGGTTTAACTTCTGCGGTAGCCGGTTTTGCTTCGGCTGCTTTCGCTTCCTCTACAGCCGCTTCTGCCACCGCTAATTCTTCTGCCTCGGCCCGTCTTTCTTTAATACGTGAAGCCCGTGCGCTAAGTTTACGCAAATAGTAGAGTCGAGCGCGTCTCGTTTTACCGCGGCGGACTACTTCTATTTTCCCCACCCTCGGCGAATAAAGAGGAAAGGTACGTTCTACACCGATACCAAAAACAACCTTTCTTACGGTAAGAATGGGACCGGCTCCGCCCGACTTCACCTTGATTACAACACCCTGAAATGCCTGGGTGCGCTCTTTTTCCGCTTCAACTATTTTTGTGCTTACTTTTACGGTATCACCGGGAGCCAGAACCGGTAGTTTCTTTGGTTTAACCAGTGTTGCGATATCCATTTTAACAATACTCCATATTTATTTTTGTCCGATTGTCGTAATTTCCCGTTTTTCCTCCGGGCTTAAATTAGCTTTAGCCAGTAATTCAGGCCGACGCTTCAGAGTCCGGGTAATTGCTTGCTTACGGCGCCACCGGGCTATTTCAGCATGGTTCCCTGAAAGCAAAACATCGGGCACCGCCCAATCTCTATAAACCGGTGGACGAGTGTACTGAGGATATTCCAGTAACCCATCCACGTGAGAATCATCTAAAGACGATTCTTCCGAGCCGAGCACGCCAGCTACCAGCCTTGTTACGGCATCGGCCACCACCATAGCTGCAATCTCACCACCGCTTAGTACGTAGTCGCCGATACTGATTTCATCGGTAACCAGATGTTCGATTACACGCTCATCGACGCCCTCATAATGCCCGCAAATAAGAATGATGTGTTCGTATTTCGAAAGCTCAAGAGCGATTGGTTGGGAAAAAAGCCGACCCTGCGGCGTCAGCAGGATAACCGGCACGTTTCCCTGGCCAGCACATATCCTGGACTTTACCGTTTCCACAGCCTCGAAAACAGGCTCTGGCTTAAATAGCATACCGGCCCCACCTCCGTAAGGGCAATCGTCAACGGTGTGATGTTTATCGTGAGTATAATCCCGGATGTTATGAACGGTGAACTCCACGAGTCGCCGTTCGGTAGCCCGCTTGAAAATACCGGCACCGAGGACGCTCTGAAACATCTCAGGAAATAGCGTCAGGATATGAATTTGCATAATAGGGTATTTTAACACAATGAAGAGCTTCTAGCAAAACAGCTATTTTTATCATTCGACCCCACCTGGATTCTGGCCGGAGTTTACACTGAGCGAAGCGAATGTGCCAGAATGACGATAAGGGTATTTGTTTTTCGTTTTTTAGCAAATATCATTTTTCGGGAAACGAATCTTCTTGTGGGCGAGTATTTTCGTTTTAGGAGTAAGCGAAAAGCAAGTTTGCCATTTCCGTAGATAATAGCACATAAGTTCTAGATATGTCAAGTAAGTTTTGTCGCGTGTTTGAAGAACTAGAGGTCAGTTATCAGCGGTCAGCCTTTAGCCGAAAATACTACCAATACACCAATACTGCAACACCCCACACCACCGGATTCTTCATCCCGATAGGGGGTGAAGGAGTTATCGGAATTCCAGAATGACAGAGAGGGGCTTTCGCCCCTCTCTTAAACTCTTACCGCATAATGCCTGCAGGGATTCACGTTTCAGAGACGGCTATAATTTGGCTGAGGCTCTTAATTTCTTCTCGTGCTCTATAAAAACATCGATTTCTTTCTTGTAGTCTCTGGTCGTCGGTGTCTTGGTGCCCCAGCCCTCATACTTCCGGTCGATTATTGCCCAGGTGGGCTGCATTTCAGCAGGCGGGCAAGCCTGCACCCAGATGCCTTTATCACGGAATTTCCCCGGGATGCAGTTTCCAAGGAGAATAAGGTCTTGCGGTTTGACACCCTTGGGAAGCTCCTTGGCGCGGCCATAGACAATCGACATCCCGGCATTTTTCTCATATTCGCCCATCGGCTTTAGTCTCTCCAGGCTCCAGGAGATTAATCCCTCGCAGAGGAAGCAGGCACCTCCGTGTTTATAAATCTTGTATTCCGGGTATTTATCGAGCGGCTCCAGGTAGGGCGTCCAGAGCTTCTTGAAAACGTCCTTCGCCTTCTTCCCGCGAACCTCGATGTCATCTTCCTTATATTTACCGAGATTGGCGTCTATTATCGCCTGGAAATACGGCGTCTTGGTGATATCGAGACCGGTCATCCGGCAGCAGGTCGAGTCCACGGCGATGGGGTCTTTACTGGCGACAATACAGCCGAAATCGACCGGAATGCCGCCGAGCGGTCCGTAACCCTCAGCGGGGCGGATCATATCCACTATGGATAGGTCTGCCCTGGAAGATAACCAGAGGTCCATCAGGCCAAGGGCACAACCGGCCTGGCCGTTCTTGGGGAAGTTGAGGTGCATTCTGGTCTTATCTTCACGGACAAGCAATCCGAAAAGGTTCTTCATTGCGGCGGTGTACATCATACTGACGTGGGTCTTGAAGATGGGTAGACTGATTAAGTGGTCGGCCTCTACGAGGAACCTGGGTAAAGATATATTATCTGTGTCACCATAAGGGTTCCGGAGCGGTATCTTTATAAGGTCTTTGTATCCGGTGATATTAATTATTCTGTCTACTCCAGCATCTTCGGCGGCTTTCTTCTGGCCGTTTACCTCAAAACCTTCAAGCGTGTCCGACGGCATAACGTTTTCGGTCATGATAATCTCTTTAGGGTTAGCTTTGCGTATCGCTTTGATAACAGCACTAATCACCGACGGGCTG
>JAZDIU010000020.1:0-11539 GCA_043804635.1 Chloroflexota bacterium | reverse complement strand
CCGCCAAATCCGCCGAGCTTGCCGTTGCTGTTCACTACCCGATGGCAGGGGATGATAATGAGCAGTGGATTTCTGCCTAGAGCCTGCCCTACCGCTCGCACCGCTCTCGGATTTCCAATCTGCTCGGCGACCCATCGATAGCTTCGGGTCTCGCCGTAAGGAATGAGCCTCGTTATCTGCCACACCTGGCGTTGGAATGGGGTAGCCCGGGAGAGGTCGAGCTCATCAGGAAAGGTAACCTTTTGACCGCAGGAGTAAGCTTTGAGGCGTTCTTCTAAATTATGAAAATAATCAGGAGACTGGTGAGCTTTGTGGACATCATCACCCAGCAGTTTGAGCGCTTCTTGAGTCGAGTTTTGGGGTAGAGTCGACTTCAGCAGTCCTTTTTCTGATGCTAAGACAGCTATCCAACCGGTTCCACAGTCGAAGGCAGCGTGTTTCAGTGACGCCGAATTACTCACATACTCTCCGGTGCCGTCATCCCCATAAGATACAGCGTTTTTGCCAGGACGGTCTTAGCAGCTTCGACCAGCTTTAAGCGAGCTTTGCTTAAAGCCTCGTCCTGCGAGACGACGCGGCAATCCCGGTAGAAGCTATGAAAGACGGTGGCTAAGTCCGTGGCATAATAAGTAAGGTGGTGAGGCTCAAGAGTATTGGCAACTCTCTCCACTAGTTCGGGAAGGAGAAGTAATCGGCGTATCAAGACTAATTCCGGGCTGGTGGTTAATAGGGAGATGTCTCCGTCACTATAGTCGATACCTTTTTCTTGAGCAAGGCGGAGAATGGAGGCGATACGGGCGTGGGCATACTGGACATAATACACCGGGTTTTCAGAAGATTGTTTCTTTGCCAGTTCCAGGTCGAAGTCCATCTGGCTATCAGCACTACGGCATAAGAAGAAAAAGCGGCACGCATCAGCACCAACCTCATCAATCACCTCACGCAGGGTAATAATATCTCCGCTGCGTTTTGAAACGCGGACCAACTCGTTGCCGCGGCGTAGAGTGACCAACTGGGAAACTATTACCTTGAGCTTCTCGGGGCTTATACCTAGGGCACTGACGACGGCTTTCATCCTGGGGACGTGACCCTGATGGTCGGCACCCCAGATGTTTATCACCTCATCGAACCGGCGCTCTACAAACTTGTTGTAGTGATAGGCGATATCGGCACCGAAGTAGGTGGGAGAACCATCGCTCCTGATGACTACGTTATCTTTATCCTCACCAAGTGCGGTAGACATAAACCAGGTGGCGTTTTCTCTTTCGGCGAGATAACCGCCCTCGCGGAGGAGCGTAAGTACTTTCTGGAACTGTCCCTTATCATACAGACTACGTTCGCTAAACCAGACATCGAATTTTACCCCTAACAGGTCCAGGACGACTTTTATCTGGTTTATCATTTTCTCAAGACCGAGCTTACCCAGCCTGGTTACTGCCTCCGATTCGGGCAAGTTGAGAAATTCACGTCCTCGCTCCGCAACAATCTCCTTAGCCAGGTCAATCATATAGCCGCCGATATAGCCATCGGTAGGCATCTCAGATTTAATCCCGAACTCCTGCTGGTAACGGACAAAGAGCGAGCGGTAAAAGACGTCCATCTGGCTGCCGGCGTCATTGATATAATATTCCTTCTCTACATTGTGGCCAGTTGCGGCCAGCACGTTTGCCAGGGTACTGCCCAGGATAGCTCCGCGTCCGTGCCCGACGTGAAGAGGTCCGGTAGGATTGACGCTGACAAATTCGATTTGCACCCGGCTTCCCTGACCGAGGTCTACATTACCGAAAGTATTTCCAGCCTTAAGGATAGATTCCACCTGCCCGGTCAACCAATCGCTTTTGAGGGTGAAATTAATAAATCCCGGCCGGGCGACGGTAATGTTTTCAACTTCGGGGGGGCGGGGCAGCAGTTCGACTAGTCCTTTAGCAATACCCATCGGTTCAGAGCCGGTTGCCCGCGCCAATTTTAGCGGTAAGCTCGAAGCGTAGTCACCGTGCTCAGCATTCTGGGGATGCTCAACGGTAATTTCGGGTAGAGTTACCGCTGGCAACTTTCCCGATTTTTGGGCACTCGCCGCCGCTTCTTGTAAAAGCTCGACCAGCTTTTGTCTAATTTTCAGGATTTCACTCATTCTTGTACCGTGTCCTTGATTATAGCATAGCTAAATAATAAAGGTGAAAAGGGGAGAATTAACTTATTAAACACGTTCTGTTACAGGGAAGGTAACGTGATAAGCGTCTCCTTCAAGTTTGCTAGTGACTTTGAAGCCATAGTCTTTTAGCACCTTCATCATTTCAGCGTTCTCAGTCAGTATGTAACCTTCAAAGGTGGTAATGTCGTTATCACGGGCGACTTTAACCAGATTCTCCATCATTTTAGTCCCCAGCCCCTTTCTCTGGAAGGTATCTTCGACAACGAGGGCATATTCCGCATTGTGGTTTCTGGGGAGACGGCTGTAGCGACCGATTGCTACTATTTCCGGGGGTTTCTGGTTGAATGTTTCGGCGACAATGGCGAAGGTGTCCTTATAGTCTACCGTGCAGAAACGCTTAGCATCTTCTCCAGTCATTTCTTTGGGGACGTTGTGGAAACGGAGGTATTTGGTCTGGAGGCCGAGTCTGGAGACAAAGCGTAACCACGCCTCGACATCATCCAGACGGATAGGTCTCAGCCTGAGCCTCGTGCCGTCCCGAAGGGTTATCTTAGACTCATATTGAGATGGATAGTTTGCCGATTTATTGTTCATATTAAGATGTAAATTGAGAACTTAAATCTCGCAGGCTATGCGACGCCCTTCGTGCATGGCTTCGAGGGCACTGCGCGGTTCAACGCAGTCGCCGATTTTATGAACTATGTGGCTAGACCGATGTAAAGCTTCTGCAAGCTTATTTTCTGCCTTGCTACCTACCGCTAAAACCACGCTATCTGCCTTTAAGAAGAATAAATCTTTGTATTGAGCGATGTAGACGCCGTCTTCGGTGATTTCGGAGACGGCGGAATCGGTATAGATTCGGACATTATTATCTGCCAGTGCCTGTCTTAAAGTTAGAAATACATTGCGTTCTACGTCCCTGCCCAGACGGCGACGGGTAACCAGAGATACCAGCTTTCCTTGTTTAGCCAGTGAAATCGCTACTTCCATACCGATATGGCGTCCGCCGACCACAACAACTTTCTTCCCGACCTTAGCTTTGCCGGTGATGACATCGACTCCCTGGACTACGTTTGGACGGCTGGCGCCGAGGACATCAAGGGGTGCTGCGGAAGCACCCGTGGCGAGGACTATCACCTCCGGGTTTACTTCCCGGACCAATTCTGGGGTAACTTCTTTATTCAGAATGATTTTGACTTTAGCTTGATTTAACCCTCTGGATAAATAGTCGGTCAGGCTGGCAAAGTTTTCTTTCCCTTCTTGTTGAATAGCCATATTCCATTGTCCGCCGAGTCTGTCAGTGCGTTCGTAAAGGGAGACCCGATGGCCACGTTGTGCTAGAATCCAGGCGGCTTCCATTCCGGCGATACCGCCGCCGATAACCATCACCTTCTTTGGCGAGGTCGTGGGTTTAAGCTGAGAGTCCCGTTCCCGCAGAAGTTCCGGATTAACCGTGCATCTGATACCGGCGTCGACCAGCGTTTTTAGACCAGGGTGGGAGAGGCAATTATTGCAGTAAATGCACCGGCGGATATCATCGAAGCGGCCTTCTTTAGCTTTGTTAGGTAATGCGGGGTCGACCAGCAAGGCTCTACCCATTGCGACGAAGTCGGCTTTACCTTCCTTCAGAATGCTTTCCGCCAGAGTAGGGTCGCCAATCTTGCCTACGGTGATTACCGGCACACCGACGGCTTTCTTGACTGCCTGAGCCAGGTGGGTGATGGCGCCGGAAGGGTACAAGTAGCAGAGGAACTGCCACTGGGTGGACTCATCGACGCTTGCCGAGACGTGCAGGGCATCGGCACCGGCTTTAACGAAGAGTGGAGCCTGCCGGACGACATCGTTTATGTCTATACCGCCTTTAAGGTAGTCGCTGCCGCTGAACCGGAAGAGGATGGGGAAATCGGAGCCGACTTTCTGACGGGTGCGGGAGATAATTTCACAGGCGAACCTAGCTCTTTTTTCCGGGCTGCCGCCGTATTCATCTGTCCGGATATTACTTCGGGGCGATAGAAACTGGGAGATTAAGTAGCCGTGAGCACCGTGAAACTCAACGGCGTCGAAGCCGGCATCTTTGATGCGGCGGGCGGCTTCAGAAAAATTCTCGACAAGGAACTCAATGTCCTTTTTGGAAGCTTCCCTAGGGAGGACATCGGTTCGTGACGAAGCGACGGCTGAGGCACTCACTACGTCTAACTTCTCGGGGTGGTCGGTCAAGCGCAGAGATAAGGCGAGAGTGGCGCCGTGATGAACGAGCTGTGTAGCCATTTTGGCGCCGTGGGCGTGAACGGCATCAGCCAGCTTTTTCTGCATCGGGATATACTTGTCATCGCTGAAGAAGGCTCTGCCCGGTGCCAGACCACCGGGGACACAGCAGGTCGCCTGCGAGATGATTAAGCCGACGCCGCCTTTTGCCCGCTCTACGTAGTAATCGATGGTGCGCTGGGTGATAAAGCCTTCGGCGTCGGCGGTAAAGGTGCCCATCGGTGCCATAACCAGACGGTTTTTAAGCTCCATTTTGCCGATTCGCCCCGGCTCGAAGAGTTTGGTCAATACGGTCATTTGCAGTCCTCCCAGTTTAGTAAGACGTAGTAATGGTATTCCGAGGACGTGGGGCTGTCAATAACTAATTGATAGTTAACAGTTTTCAGTGGTCAGCGGTCAGCTTTCAGCTTTCAGCGTTCATTTGATTTCATACGTGACAAAACTGTGAAAATTGAAACAAAGCAGCATAAAACGTGATGGATTCGAGCGTAGTTGTTTCCGGCTAGAAAATATTTACACTAATTAATCTGAGGCTAATAAACCAAAATTTAGCTTGAATTGTTTTTCTGGAATAAGAAGGATTTATCTTTTTTAAGCCTGGTTTTCAAATCTTTTTTCCGATTTTTAAAGTCCTTCGGCAGGCTCAGGATAAATGCTCTGGCGGTCTGCTGCGTGTTCCCAAATAATAGCACTTATGTTCTATGATTGTCAAGGAAGTTTTGTCGCTCCCGTGTCGGAGCACGGACAAGTTTTTGAGGAAAAGATGTTGTATAATATTCGCACTCTGGTTATGTGGAGTTGTCTCGTTGGCATTGAAGATTGAGGAAATTCCTCTGGATAGCTCACGGATAAAGGTCTTTGCCGACTTCCCTTGGCGCCTCTACCGTAATGACCGCTGCTGGACTCCACCTCTACGAGGCGACTTGTTCGGCAGCCGCTTACTCGGTCTGGTCGGCCTGCTGAGTCGAACACACCCCTATCATCACCATGCCGAAGTCACTCACTTTCTTGCCTGGCGAGATGGGAAGCCGGCAGGACGAATATCAGCGGCTATCAACAAACGATTCAACGACCATTATAACGTTCGCATCGGCTTCTTCGGTTTTTTTGAAGTTGTCCGCGACTATGAAGTTGCCAAGGCTCTACTCGACCGGTCTCACGAATGGGTAAAGGAACGCGGGATGACAATTCTACGGGGACCAGGTGAGTATTCCAACGCTACCCACGAACGTCAAGGTATCCTAATAGACGGGTTCGAATACCCTCCCACAGCAGAATTGACCCATAATCCCCGATATTACGCTGAATTTTTGGAGCGATACGGCTATAAAAAGGCCAAAGACTACCACGCTTATATATTGGATGTGCAAACCCCAACACCTCCCCGCTTAGTGAGTTTAGCAGAACAAGTAAGGCGAAGACGTGATATCGAAACACGCCCGCTGAATCTCAAGAACCTGCTCACCGAAGCGCGCACCGTAGTGAAAATTTATAACGAAGCATGGTCTCAGAACTGGGGTTTCCTGCCGATTACCGATGAAGAAGCCGTTGCCCTGGCGAATTCTCTGCGTTTAGTTGCCGACCCGGGGATGATTCGATTTGCTTACGTCCGGGGTGAGCCGGTCGGGGTGCTCGGGGCTTTCCCGGATCCTTATTGTGCTTTGCGTCCAAAGTGGAATTGGTATGGCGATTCGGACCTTGTACGCACGGTCAGGCTATTGCGGACTAGACGCCACATCCCTTTCGTCAGGCTGATGTTCTTCGGCATCTGCCCGGGTTTCCGCAAGCTAGGCATCGATGCTCTTCTGTTCAGCGAAGTTAAAGAATATGCGACTCAGCGTGGCTACCAAAAATGTGAGGCCTCACTTTTACTGGAGGACAATCATCTTGTCCTCAGCCCCTCAGAATTTATGTGGGCACACCGCTATAAGACCTGGCGAATCTACGATTTATCGCTGTAGTAAAATCCTAACTAAGAGATTTTGAGGAAATATTGAACTTACTCAAACCAAAACCGCTCAGCAGAGGCATCTTTCATCTTCTCGCCTGTCTTTTCTTTCCGGCTCTAGCACTTTTTACACCGATACCGATGACATTGATTCTCATTTCTCTCGGTATGATTACAATAATTTTCGTTTCCCTTGATTTACTTAGATTCAGGTTTCCAAGATTAGCCGGATGGGCGTTCCGTAACTTCAGCATTTTCCTGAGGAGTACGGAGAAATCAAAATTAACCGGTGCTAGCTATCTTCTCATAGCATCGCTAATTTCATTTCTGGTGTTCCCGCGAGATATTACTATAATGTCCCTCTTTTTTCTAGGCATCGGCGATTCCCTAGCATCTATCATTGGAAGCACCATTGGCAGAAGAAAAATCTTTACTACCAAGACACTGGAAGGCACATTAGCTTGCTTCGCCGGCTGCGTTATTGCCGGGCTGGTCTTACTTCACTTCGGCAATAGCATAAGGTTGACGGTAGTCATAGTGGGGTCGATTGTTGCAACCCTGGTTGAATTGTTGCCACTTCGAATAAATGACAACCTTTTGATACCGTTGTGTGCCGGGACGGTTATGTTTGCCATTCAATCGATTATAGTCTGATGGTGAAAAGAGAGGGAGCATTACCCCCTCTCTTTAATTTTTCCTTTAGTAAGAACTCCCGCCGCCAGGCGCCGTAACAACAAAAGTACCAGTCATCGTTGTCGGGTGCAAATCGCACCGGGAGAAGTAGGTTCCGGGTGTTGTGGGGGCAGTGAACTGATAATTTACCGTTTTGGGTCCGGTAACCGGCTCTCCAACAAATATAGGACCGGTAGTGGCAGAGCTGTAATAAGCGGCAAAATTATGCCCTACCAAGTCCTGGTTATTGAACACCATGGTTACGCTGGCGCCGGCCGGGACGGTGATGGTGCTTTTATCAAAGGTGTTATTATGGACGCCCAGGTTTATAGTGACCGGCGGTTCCGTAGAGATGCCGATATTGATAGTCACTTTAGCAACTACCGGCGGCTCCAGCGGAGTATGGTCGTTGTTTACTAATTGTACGGCAAGAGTGTGGCTGCCCTGGGTGAGATTAGTCCAAGTATAGGTGGGTGCCGTCACAGCGGCATAAGTGCCCGTGGGTGTCACCGCGCGCTCGCCGGGTGTGGTCGGCGGCTCGACGTCCAGATAGTAATGAATATGTCCCTCACCGGCAACTTTCGGCTGTCCCGGTTTATTAACGATATTAAAGTTCGCCACTTGCACTGTTACCGTGGCTGACCCGGTCAACCTGGCACCATCAGTCGGCGATATTATTTTTATACTGGGAGTATTACCGGCTACGGTAAAACTTATTTTAGCCACTATCGGCGGGTCCAGCGGCGTATGGTTATTGTTTACTAGCTGGACTGAAATGGTATGGGGACCCGGTATAACGTTACTGAATGTATGACTTGTAGCTATAGTATGTTCCCAGACCCCATTGGTTGGAACGGCCGGTATATTCGGCGTGGTGGGAGCCTCGATATCCAAATAGTAATGGAGATGTCCTTCACCTGCCACATTGGCTTGTCCTTGCTTATCTACCAGATTGAAATTCAAAACCTGAACTGAAACACCGATATTGCCTGGTTGAAGGGTAGCTCCGTTTGCCGGTTCCAGGATACGGAGCGTTGGACCTACCGGCGGCGTCCTGCCGGCAAACTGTTTGCCCAGCACTTTTTCCAGGACACCGAGAACCGATGCGTCGGTCCCCACGTAGAGCACGATTAGCTTGCCCGATTTATAGAAGTGCGGGTCGGATACCCAGGTTACCATAGTAGTGCCTACGGAACTGCCGTCCGCCGAGACCTTAGCCGCATCGGCATTGGCAGCCTCCGCGCTGGCATATTCGAATACCTGAACATCCTGAGCGTTCACTTTGATAATCTTGCCCCCGACGGAAAAGAAAACCTGATTTATAGTCCCGAGGGCGACCACGGTGGCGCCGTTGGCACGCAAGCCTTGTATCAGCTTATCTAATTCGGCTGGCGTTGTCGGTGTAGTGGGCGTGGTTGGAGTAGTTGGTGTGGGTGTAGTTGGTGTCGTAGGTGAGGTTGGGGTAGTTGGAGTGGTTGGGGCAGTCGGAGTAGTGGGAGCTGCCGGCCCGCAGGCTGACAACAGCAACATACTAGCCATGAATAAGCCGACGAGAATTCTTCCTATTTTCATTATCGAACCTCCTTGATTTCAGCTGACTGGCGCAGAACCACAGGGATTATAGGATATAACCAATATAGAAGTTATAAAATCGTGTGAAAAAATGTGACAAAATTATGACATCCAGCGAATAACCAAACAAAATTCGAAACTCAAATATCGATGGTCAAAACCACAGCTCAAAAATAAAAACATTTCTAAGTTCTAACTTAAGCGGAACGACAAACAAAGACGGCACTTCAATAGGTCAATGAGGTGCATTCGTCTTAGCTGAACGCTGAAAGCTGACAGCTATCTTACTTCTTTTCTTTCTTGGCTTTCTTCACATTCTTTCTGCCTTTGCTGCCCATTGTGAACCTCCTGTTAGTATCTTTAGTTGGTAGCGTTTCCTTACCAGTACATTTCGATACTCGATGTTACTGCTTTACCACTAGGTGACGCACTTGATGGAATCCAATAAATGTCACTTAGAGGATCAATCCAGTAATACGAACTCAGGCTATCCCACCAGCTGTCCATTCTAATCATTGTGATCGGAAGGCCGTATTTGAATTCAAGAGCGAGCATCTCTTTCCCCTTTTTTACACGAACAATCTTATCGGGAGTCCCGGTGCTATCGACATACACCAGTCCGTAATCGGTTGTCAGGAATGCATTTAAGGCATGACCGACCTTTTCACCTCTGAACCAGACATGTACCACCGCCGACCTGATTCCCACAGCCTCAGAGTGATTGTGAACATCCCTTGACAGTTGCGAGCAATCGTATTCGTGTGTAGCATAAGGAAGTTTACCGGCATAGTAAGGGAGCCTATCAGTTTGGTCCTGAAAGATAAATTCCACTAATTGATTCAAAGTAGGGTTCGTTGCTTTGCGGTTATCAATCAATTCTACGTCAGAATTTTCTTTACTCGTATAAAGAGTAATGCCCAACCCGCTCAAAGTCTCTTGGGCGATTGCTAGCTGCTGTTGCGTTTTAGATAGTGTAGCTTGAAGAGTGGCCAAATTTTGCTGTACTGAATTTAGTGTCTGATTCACGGAACTAAGTTCTACCTGCGACAGGGTAAGCGTTTGCTTTGTGGAAGTGAGTTCTGACTGCGTTGACGTAAGTTTCTGCTCTTTATCTGCAAGTTCAGTCTTGGTCATGTCTAATGTCGACTGTGTCGAACTAAGTTTTGTCTGAGTTAAGGTAAGAGCTTGTTTTGTAGAACCCAGTTCTTTCCGAACTGCTTTCAATTCAGCATTCGGGGCATTTCTGGTAGCCGTCATAACTCCACCGTACACAATTGAAGCGGCCAAGACAATAATCAGGAGAAAGAACGACTCTTTACGTTTATTGAAAGCCAAAGAAATACCAAGGAGCTTATCCGGACCTTTTTCTTTTATTTTGGGCTCGGCTATTTCTTTAATCTTCTTATCTGCGGGGGATTTGTCCAGCTCCTCCCACAACGACTTGATATACGCCTGGCTGGCCGACAATCCGTTCTTTCTAAATTCCCGGTAGCGAATCATCCGTTTGTTTAACTCCAACCGCTTTTTCTGATTCGCAGTTTTTAGCTCATTGCTGTATATTTCCCAAACACTTCGAGAATATTCTTTTTCCTTGTCCGCTGATTCCATTCCAGCCTCTCTCCTCCTATCGATGGAAGTTTAGAAGATCAACGCCCTCTAAATTTGTACTCCGCCTTGTTATTTCTCAGTGAATCCGTACCATTTTGCAACTTTATCCATAGGTTCCCTTTCGGAGTGAAATTTATTTAGCGGGTGGTCCCAGTCGGGGTAGCCGATAGCCATTCCCAGTACGATTAGCTTGGAATCCGATATTCCCAATACTTTTTTCAGTATATCGGGAAAAGCGACCGATTGTATTTCAGGAATGGTGCCCAGGCCATAAGCAGCAACCAGAAGCATAATATTTTCCAGTACCAATCCGCAATCGAATACCGACCATACATTTACTCCGTTACCCTGGGAGTAAAAGGAGCGGTCGGTATAAACATAAACGGCGCAGGGAGCATCGAAGAGTCTCAGACCCCGCTGCTGCCACTCGCGCCTCTTTTCCTTATCATCCCGCTTTATACCTTCTATTTCAAAAATCTTGATGCCCAGAGTCCGGCGGCGGCTGCCATAGGGGTCGGGAAATTGCAGAGGAGCGGTAACGTCCGGCTGGTGGGCATCATCTACTCTGGCAACGAAGGCACGTTTTATTTCTTCTAACTTGGGACCGGTAACAACAGCGAGCTCCCAAGGCTGTGTATTACCCCAGGAAGGCGCCCGCAAAGCCAGTTCTATTATCTCTTTAAGGATTTTCTGGGGAACTGGGTCAGGTTTAAAAGCGCGGATGCTCTTTCTCTTATTAATAGCCTCGACGATATCCATTACTCAGAAGCCCCCCTTTGTTTATTAATTATACATTAATGAGCAAACTTAAATCCGAAACAACTTCAAAATACTAATATTTGTCATTTGAATTTAGGTATTCGAGTTTGTTTCGTGCTTCGACATTCGAATTTCGAATTTTCTTTCCCTAATTTGCACAAGATTTCGACTAAGGATTATATCCACCTCGTTCTCTTGCTCCGGCTCTTGTTGGAAGTCTGGTCCGGCAGGCGCTCCTCTGTCAGCAGCGACTCGACCAACTGCCAGAAATTTTGTCTATCGGCTTCTCTGACCACCGCCTGCTCGTGGGCTTCGGACAGAGCAACCGGATATCCCTGCCCCCGCCGGCATTGGTCTAAGACCAGGCAATGCACCAAGCCCAGCCGATTTTCGTCTTTAGCCACCCATTCCGGAATCTCGATGCGGGCGATTTCCTCCTCCATTTTCAAATAGAAAAAATAAACTCGATGTTCTCCGTAATGCTCCCGAACGATGGACGAAGGGCTGATAAACAACGTCGACCTTTCCCCTTCGCCCAGCACACTAGCAAAAAGCTCTCTATC
>JAZDIU010000019.1:0-2456 GCA_043804635.1 Chloroflexota bacterium | reverse complement strand
GCGGTTCACCAAAACAGATATCACTCCACAGTTTGGCGATATCGATGACCATCTGAATAAGATTACCGAGACATTGGAAGAAGCGAAAGAGAACGTGGAAATATTTAAGGATGCTGACTGGGTTTTAAGCAGTGAGCGGGTCAACCGCATCATCCGTGTCTTGACGGTCCTATCTACCGTCGCTATACCCTTTCTGATTATTACCAGTTTTTACGGAATGAACATAGTTCTTCCCGGAGGTATAGAGACGGGCAGCACCAGCTTGAAGACCTTTTTTATTTTGATAGCAATTATGACTTTTGGTTCAGGAATAATGCTTTATATCTTCCGCCGCCAACACTGGATTTAGGATGAGTGTCTCTCATCGCTTTGTCATCGTTACGGCTCTCTTTGTTACCTGTCTTATCACCGCCAATATAATTGCCGTTAAACTGATAGGTATTGGTCCCTTTATCTTACCTGCGGCCATTATCATTTTTCCCTTAAGCTATATCTTCGGCGATATTCTTACCGAGGTCTATGGTTATCGCTGGGCAAGGCGGGTAATCTGGTTGGGCTTTTTCTGTAATTTGGTCTTTGTTATCTTTGCCTGGATAGGGCAAATTTTACCTCCGGCTTCCTTCTGGGGTGGACAAGCGGCTTATAAGACTATTCTGGGTTACACTCCGAGACTACTACTAGCTTCCTTTGCCGGCTATCTGGCCGGTGAGTTTGCTAACTCTTTCATTCTAGCCAAGATGAAAATCTTGACGAAAGGCCGGTGGCTTTGGAGTCGGACGATTAGCTCTACTATAATCGGTCAGGCGCTGGATTCTTCGATATTCATCACATTCGCGTTTATCGGAACACCTTCATTTATGCCGGTGATAATTCTGTATCATTGGTTGGCGAAGATCGTTATTGAAATTGTGGCTACGCCGCTGACTTATATCGTGGTGGGCTACTTGAAGAAGAAAGAAGCCGTGGATACTTATGACTACAAGACAAATTTCAATCCCTTCTCATTGTAGCGATGAAGTTCATTGCTGATAACAACGTAGGTCAATTAGACAGGTGGCTGAGAATGATGGGGTATGATACCCTTTTCTTCGATGGGAGCGACGACCGGGATATGGTGGAGGCTGCTTTAACTGAAGACCGGATAATTTTGACACGTGATACACAGCTTATGAAGCGTGGTTTGATAGCAAGCGGCCGGGTAAAGGCTGTCTTGATTAAAAGCGACCGACCCGAATTACAGATGCGTCAGATTATGGAAGAACTGGATGTTGATACTTCTTTTAAGCCGTTCACGCTATGTCTTGAATGCAATCAGCCTCTTGAGGAAAAAACTAGGGAGCAGGTAAAAGAACTGATACCGCCCTATGTTTATAAGACGCAAAACCAGTATCGGCAATGTCCCCGTTGTCACCGCATTTACTGGCGGGGGACTCACTGGCAGGCGATGACTGAGACTCTTAAAAAATTCAATAAGGATTGACCCTAGCCTCACTTACTGCTAAACTCAAATCAAAAGTTTGCAGTAATTTACGATGAAGATTCTAACTATAGAACAGATGCGCCAAGTAGAGCGGGAATGCGAGGGTATTGGCTTGCTTTCGAATATCCTTATGGAAAATGCGGGCCGGGCTGTTGCTGAAGAGACCAGAAAAATACTTGGTGACATAAATAAACAGAACATTGTGGTGCTGGTGGGTCCGGGTAATAATGGTGGGGATGGTCTGGTAGCGGCTCGCTACCTTAGTGAGTTGGGAGCAAAAGTCAGTCTTTACTTGTTGGGTAAAAGACCAGAAGGTGACGCAAATCTTGAAAAAGTCCGTCATCTGGATTCTATCGAGGCTAACGCTGAAAATCTGGATAAGCTTGAAGAGTGGCTTTTCAAGGCTACAGCTGTGATAGATGCTATCTTTGGGACTGGTAATAGTCGAAAATTAGAGGGTATTTTTGTAGAGGCACTAAATAGGGTAAATAAAGCTAAGGAAAGGCGGAATAGTCTCCGTATTATCGCCCTGGACTTACCGTCCGGACTTGATGCCGATAGCGGTGCCATCGACCCTGCTTGCCTTTATGCCGATTATACAATTACTCTCGGCTTTCCCAAAGTCGGTCTGTTTAACTTTCCCGGGGCCGAAAGGGTCGGCAAGATAACTGTGGTCGACATCGGTATACCGGCTAATCTAGCAGAAAAGGTGACCACTGAGCTTATTACCGACGACTGGGCTAGGTCGGTTTTACCAAAGAGGCCACTCGGTGCTAATAAAGGGACTTTTGGTAAAGTCCTAATAGTAGCTGGTTCTATAAATTACGTTGGGGCGGCTTACCTAGCCTGCAGCGGCGCTATCAGGGTCGGTGCCGGATTAGTAACATTGGCGACTGCCTCAAGTTTGCAACCTATCTTAGCTTCTAAACTGACCGAAATTACTTATTTACCTCTGCCTGAAGCTGCAAAGGGGATA
>JAZDIU010000018.1:0-40583 GCA_043804635.1 Chloroflexota bacterium | reverse complement strand
GCTGTTTTGCGTCAGAATGGCTTACTTACCAGAGACCCCAGAGTCAAAGAGAGAAAGAAACCGGGTCTCATCCGTGCCCGCAAAGCCAAACAATCCCCCAAGCGGTAATTGGCATCTAAAAAAGAGGGAGCAAAACTCCCTTTTTTTTATTTTTCGTGAATCTAGTTGACTATTATGGACTTAAGACCTATTGGTTTTGTCAGAAGCGAAATCAAAGAATCGGTCAGGCGCGATTGGAGAAAAGTCGTCTCGGAAATAGTAATCGATGCCAAACTGACTGAGGCATTAGATGGACTAGAAGGCTTTTCCCATATCATCGTTCTTTTCTGGATGCACCAGGCTTCCAGGGAAGAGCCGCTTAAGACTCATCCTATGGGCAAAAAGGAAATACCATTGATGGGCCGTTTTGCCACCCGGGCGCCGAACCGTCCTAACCTGATTGGTGAGACTATCGTCAAGCTTCTTAAGCGCCAGGGGAATATATTAACAGTAGAAGGGCTGGATGCTATAGACGGCACGCCGGTAATAGATATAAAGCCCTACATCCCGGAAGACTTGGGGGAAGTTAAGATTCCTGAGTGGGTGCCGAGACATTAGTGTGAGGACACCAGATTAGCTACTCTCCCTAACCGCCCTCTCTAAATCCGCCGGCAGCTCGGAAGTAAATTCCACGTAGTTACCAGTGGATGGTAGTTTGAAGCCGAGTCGTGAGGCGTGGAGAAATTGTCGGTCCAAATAAGCCGACTTCACTCCATAAACTGAATCCCCAACTACCGGATAGCCAATCGCCGCCAGGTGCACCCTTATTTGGTGAGTGCGTCCGGTCTCAGGTTTGACTTCGAGCAAAGTGTAATTATTCAGGTATTTAATGACGTGATATTGAGTCCGGGCTTTACTGCCTCTAGTGTCGGGGACTATAGCCATACGTTTTCGGTCACGAGGGTCGCGCCCGATGGCGGCTTCAATCGCACCGTCCGGCGGAGTAAGTCGGCCTTTAACCAGGACCAGATAAGCTTTAGTAACAGTGCGATCCTTAAATTGGTTAACCAGCTTCAATCGCGCCGGTTCATTCTTTGCCACCAGCATCAACCCGGAGGTATCCTTATCAAGACGGTGCACAATCCCCGGCCGCAAAGAATCACCCATACTGGCTAAGTGGGGGAAGTAAGAAAGCACAGCATTCACTAGGGTGTGACTTAGATGACCCGGCGCCGGATGGACCGCCAACCCGGGCGGCTTGTCTATGACCAGGAGGTCGTCGTCCTCGTAAACGATGCGTAGTGGGATAGCTTCGGGTGAGAGGGGGCTGGGAGCTGGCGGCGGCAGGCTGACGGTTAATTTATCGCCTGACGTGAGTTTGAGTCCGGCTTTAGCGATATTGCCGTTGATTTTGATAAAGCCATCGCGGATAAGTTTCTGCACCTGCGACCGTGAGAGCTCGGGATATTTTTCGGCAACGTACTTATCGAGGCGAACGCCAGTTTTATCGGCTACCAGGCTGGATACTTTGGTCTCTTCCAATTCACTTCCTATTAGCTAGTGCTTCTCGGTTTGCATCAGGCGAAAGAGAGAGT
Organism: Chloroflexota bacterium; assembly: GCA_043804635.1. Taxonomy (GTDB): domain Bacteria; phylum Chloroflexota; class Dehalococcoidia; order Dehalococcoidales; family UBA2162; genus JAZDIU01. Next base: position 39,009 of record JAZDIU010000018.1, on the reverse strand, counting down.
AAGCCAAAATAATAATGCCGACCGTGAGCGCCGAATCGGCGATATTAAAAACGGGCCAGAAACCAACATCGATAAAGTCGGTAACGGAACCGAAGCGTAACCGGTCAAGCAGGTTACCTATCGTACCGCCTAAAATTAAACCGAGGGCTAGTTTGCTGAGGCGTTTGTTCAAGAAGGAAAAACGACTCCACAAAAGGATGACAAGGATGAGAGCAATGGCGATAAAATCGACTACGGTTAAAATAAAAGAATAGTTCGGGAAAAGTCCGAAAGCGGCTCCTGTATTCTGAATGCGGGTGATACGTAGAAATCCGAACTGGTAAATCGTCTCGCCGAGTGGATGTGCCCTCACCCAGAATTTAGTTAGTTGGTCGGCGGCAACCACCAAGAAGAAAGGAAAAAAGACCGCACCCACCCACAACCTACCTTGTGGGCAATTTACCCTTAGATTTTGCCTTGCAACTCAAGCAAAGGTTAGCCTGGGGGAGTGCTTCCAGGCGTTCAAGACCTATCGGCTGGCCGCAGACATCGCACAAACCGTAAGTTCCCTGTTTGAATTTATCGAGGGCGTGTTCTATTTCGGCGAGTTCCTCGCCGATTCGTTTTTCCAGCGCGAGCCGCTTCTCCAGCTCGAAGCTGCCGGTGGCTTCCTCCTCCCGTTTACCGAAAGGACTGCCTTCCCGCCTTACTTCGTCGGTTTTGGCGCTGGCTTTTAATTCTTCCAATTCGTCGAGCAAGCGTGCCCGCTCAGTCTCCAAGCGCGAACGGAACTTTTTTACGTCAAGAGCCACTTTTCTCTCCCAAGCTTATAGGGTTCGGGGTTGGATCGAGTGCGACTTGTAACGCTATTATACTTGAGAGTTGTCCAAAGAGCAATAGGCACTATCTCCCTATTTGACAATAAGCTGAGCGCTCTGTTATGTTAATGAGACTGGGAAAGACTGCCCGCTGAGGCGGTGCGGTCTTTTAGTATTGAAAAGAGGGTAACTTAATGAAAAGTGATGCTATTAAGAAGGGTATCGAGCGAGCTCCGCACCGGTCGTTGCTCTACGCCCTGTGCCTGACTCCAGCCGAAATGGACAAACCGTTTATCGGTATCATTAATAGCTATAGCGAAATTGTGCCTGGGCATGTCCATCTGCGTGAAATCTCTGAGGCAGTTAAGGCTGGGGTGCGTAGCGGCGGAGGTGTCCCTTTCGAAGTCGATACTATCGCGGTTTGCGATGGCATTGCGATGAACCATCCCGGTATGAAATATAGTCTGCCCAGTCGTGAGCTGATTGCCGACTCCGTAGAGATAGTGGCTGAAGCTCACGCTTTCGATGGTTTGGTCTTTATCCCCAACTGCGATAAGGTGATTCCCGGAATGCTTATGGCGGCGGCCAGACTCAACGTCCCATCTATCTTTGTTAGCGGAGGTCCGATGCTAGCCGGTTATTTTGCGGATAATAAAGTCGATAAAGTCGATAAAGTCGATCTGAATACTGTTTTTGAAGCAGTGGGGAAAGTTGTTAGTGGTAAGATGAGTGAATCTCAACTTGAGGAATTGGAGAGGGTAGCTTGCCCTGGTTGCGGTAGTTGTGCCGGAATGTTTACCGCTAACACTATGAACTGCCTGACTGAAGCTATGGGTATGGGTCTACCCGGTAACGGCACTATACCGGCAGTAGATGCCCGCCGAAAGCAGCTGGCTAAAGACGCTGGACAGAAAATTATGGAACTCGTGGCTAATAATACCCGCCCCAAGGATATTATTACCAGAGATTCGTTACTTAATGCCTTCGCCGTCGATATGGCGTTGGGTGGCAGCACCAACTCCGTTCTGCATCTTATGGCAATAGCTAACGAGGCTGGGGTAGCGTTTCCTTTAAGTTTGGTCAACGAAATAAGCCAGAAAACTCCTCAGCTTGCCCGACTAAGGCCGGCCGGCGATTATCGTATCGAGGACTTAGACCGGGCTGGGGGCATTCCGGCTTTAATGAAGGAATTAGGTAAATTATTAAATCTAAAAACCAAAACGGTGTCTGGTAAACCATTGTGCGACGTTATCGCTAATGGTAAGACTGCGGATAAAGATGTTATCCGTTCTAAGGCAACTGCCTATGCACCCACCGGTGGTATTGCTGTCCTCTTTGGTAACCTGGCGCCGGATGGGGCGGTGGTTAAAAGAGCCGCCGTGGCTCCGGAAATGATGGTCCACGAGGGCAAAGCCAGGGTTTTTGACTCCGAAGAAGAAGTAACGAAAGCTATAATGAAAAAGGATATAAAATCGGGTGAGGTCGTTGTTATCCGGTACGAAGGTCCTAAGGGCGGACCTGGGATGAGGGAAATGCTCACCCCCACTTCGCTGCTTAGCGGGATGGGGCTGGAAAAAGAAGTAGCCCTGATAACCGACGGGCGATTTTCCGGTGCTACCCGTGGAGCGGCCATCGGCCACGTGTCTCCCGAAGCAGCCAGCCGGGGTCCAATTGCCGCTTTAAAGGATGGGGATATAATTAAAATCGATATTCCCGGTTATAAACTTGATGTCGAACTTAGCGATAAAGAAATATCGGCCCGACTCAAAAAACTGCCTGCTTTTGAGTCGAAAATTAAAACCGGTTACCTTAAACGCTATATTGAGAAGGTTACTTCAGCCAGCACCGGGGCTGTTTTTCAGTAGGAGGAACTTCAATGAAGATGACTGGTGCTCAGATTGTCTGCGAAAGCCTGATGAGGGAAGGGGTCGATGTTGTATTCGGCATCCTCGGTGGCGCGATTCTTCCGCTATACGATGCTCTGCCTGGATACCCCAAGCTTCATCACGTTCTGGTGCGCCATGAACAGGGTGCGGCCCATGCCGCTGACGGCTATGCCCGGGCTACGGGTAAAGTTGGGGTATGCTTTGCCACATCCGGTCCCGGCGCCACTAACCTGGTAACTGGCATCGCCAATGCTAATCTGGATTCATCTCCAATCGTAGCCATTACCGGACAGGTGGCCAGGCCGTTTATTGGGAAAGATGCCTTTCAAGAGGTGGACATTACCGGTATAACTATACCAATTACCAAGCACAATTATCTGGTTCTTGAACCCGGCGCTCTGGCAGAGACAATTAAGGAGGCCTTTTATTTAGCAAGGACGGGCCGTCCCGGTCCAGTCCTTATTGATATACCGCGGGATGTTTTTATCGAGGAGGCGGAATTCCATTATCCGGCTAAAGTAAACCTACCTAGTTATAGGCCCACTTTACAAGGACACCCGGCGCAGATTAAAAAGGCGGCGGCACTTATCAATGAAGCTAATCAGCCCTTGATTATCTCGGGTAGAGGGGTGATTATTTCCGGGGCCTGCGCTGAGCTTAAACATTTTGCTGAGACTACTCAGATACCTGTGGTCACTACTTTACTGGGTATCGGCTCTTTCCCGGAAACTCATATCCTGGACTTTGGGATGCTGGGTATGCACGGTATGGCTTACGCCAATATGGCGGTGAACGATGCCGACCTGATTATTGCTATCGGGATGAGGTTCGATGACCGGGCGACTGGTAAGGTAAGTGGGTTCGCGCCTAATGCCAAAATCATTCATATCGATATCGACCCGGCGGAAATCGGTAAAAACGTGCGCGTTGACGTGCCTATCGTCGGCGATGCTAAAGCCGTTTTGAAAGAATTGAATAGATTGATTACCCAAAAGGGCCACATCGATTGGTTTACTCAACTCGATAACTGGCGTAAATCACACCCGATAACAGTGGCTAAGGACACCAGTCGACTTCTGCCCCAGTATGTGGTCTGTAAAATCTATGAGGTAACCAAAGGTGATGTTACGATTGTTACCGGAGTGGGGCAGAACCAGATGTGGGCCGCTCAGCATTATTGCTACGATAAGCCCAATAGCCTGATTTCGTCGGGTGGACTCGGGACTATGGGTTTTGGTCTGCCGGCAGCTATGGGAGCTAAAATCGGCTGCCCCGATACTAATGTCTGGTGTGTAGACGGTGACGGCAGTTTCCAGATGACTCTACACGAACTAGCGACTATAGTGCAGGAAAAAGCTGCCGTAAAAATTGCCATTATCAATAACGGCTATCTGGGAATGCCCAGGCAGTGGCAGGAGCTTTTCTATGATAAACAATATGTGGCGACACGCCTGATTGGTCCTGATTTCGTTAAACTGGCAGATGCCTACGGCATTCCAGCGTTGAAAGTAACCCGGACGGAAGAGGTAGTGCCGGCGATTAAACGGGCGATTGCTGAGCCCGGTCCCTTCCTGATTGATTTTGTGGTCGAACCCGAAGAAAACGTCTACCCGATGGTGCCGCCCGGTGCATCTCTGGCTGAGACCATCGAACAGCCTAAGAAAAAAGCGAAGCATCTTTCCGACTCAGATACTCTGCCGGTAAGCAATATGTAAAGGAGGTAATATGGCTCCGACCAAGCATACCTTGATTGCCCTGGTTGCGGATAAGCCCGGAGTGCTTAGCCGGGTAGCCACTCTTTTCCGCAGGCGGGGTTTTAATATAGAAAGTATCGCCGTTGGACATAGTGAGGTTCCTCATCAGTCCCGGATGACTATCGTGGTTGATGGCTCGACAACGATGGTGGAACAGGTCCGGAAACAGTTAGCTAAAATTATAGAAGTAGTTAAGATATCTGATATTACCGACGACCAGATGGTCGCCCGGGAACTGGCGTTGATTAAAGTAAAAGCCAGTTCGGTAACGAGAAGCGAGATTATGCAAATTGTGGATGTATTCCGGGCGAACATAATAGATGTTGCCGCCGACTCCTTAACAGTAGAGGTCACCGGCGATGAAGATAAAATAGATTCTCTGATTAACCTTCTCAGCGGTTTTGGCGTTAAGGAATTATCCAGGACTGGTCGGATTGCGATGCCTAGAGGAAGCACCACTCCGCTTCAGGTTATCCCTGAGCAATCCAGAGCCGGCAATAAGAAAATAGTTAGGGGCAAAATTACAAAATAGGGATATGGCTATTAAGCGTTCCTTTCTAGGGAGAAATAAACTCATCCTTACCAGCCCCTCTCCTTGCATTCCGGAGAGGGGACTAACCCGTTTGACTAAAATATTTCTCCTGGGAGGAACTAATGGATAAAATACTAATTTTCGATACTACTTTAAGAGATGGGGAGCAGGCGGCGGGGAGTATGCTCAACATCCAGGAAAAGCTGGAAATAGCCAGGCAACTGGAAAAATTAAAGATTGACGTCATCGAGGCAGGCTTTCCGATTAGCTCGCCAGGCGACTTTGAAGCTGTTAGGACTGTTGCCAGAGAGATTCGCACTCCGATTATTTGCGGATTAGCTCACGCCGACCCTAAAGCTGTCGACCGTGCCTGGGAGGCAGTGAAAGAAGCAGAAAACCCGAGAGTCCACGTTTTTCTTTCTTCCTCGGACGTACACCTTGCCCATCAACTAAAGAAGAACCGCAAAGAAATTCTGGAATTGGCTCGAAATATGGTCGCTCGTGCCAAAAAATACCTGAGCGATGTCGAGTTTTCGCCGATGGATGCCAGCCGGACCGACCCCGAGTATATCTACCAGATATTGAAGGCGACCATCGATGCTGGCGCCACTACGGTAAATATCCCTGATACCGTCGGCTACGCTATACCCGAGGAGTTCGGTAATCTTATCGAAGGAATTTTCGAAAATGTACCTAATATCGGACGGGCAGTAGTCAGTATTCACTGCCATAACGACCTGGGTCTGGCGGTGGCTAATAGCCTGGAATCACTCAAGCGGGGCGCCAGGCAGGTGGAGTGCACTATTAATGGCATTGGGGAAAGAGCCGGCAATGCCTCGCTCGAAGAAATTGTTATGGCAATCAAAACCCGCCCGGATTTTCTAAAGCTCACCACTGACATCGATACCACACAGATTTACAAGACCAGTCGGCTGGTTAGCGAGCTGACCGGTTTTACCGTTCAGCCCAATAAGGCGATTGTCGGCGGTAATGCTTTCCGCCATATGTCAGGGATTCACCAGGATGGCGTTATCAAGATGCCTATCACCTACGAAATAATGGACCCGAAAAGTGTAGGCATACCCGCTTCGAGTCTGGTGCTGGGTAAGCTCAGCGGTCGTCACGCTTTTCAGGAGCGGCTGGCTGAATTGGGCTATAGTTTACCGGAGGCCGACTTTAGCCGCGCCTTCAACGCCTTCAAAGAACTGGCTGATAAAAAGAAGGATGTCACCGATAAGGACATCGAGTCTCTCATCGCTGAGGAAAAACGCACTATTTCCGAAACTTATCACCTCGAACGTCTTCAGGTGACCTGCGGGGATTGTGGTGTTCCCACTGCTGCCGTCAGGCTCACCGGTCCCGGTGGGAAAATTCTGGAAGATGCAGCTCTGGGTACCGGTCCCGTTGACGCGATGTATAAAGCGATTAACCGGCTGGTGGGCGTGCCTAACCAGCTCACTGAATTTACCGTCAGTTCGGTAACCGAGGGAATCGATGCTATCGGTGCCGTGCTGATACGGATAGAAAGCGACGGAATAACTTACACCGGCCGCGGAGCCGATACCGATATTATGGTCTCCAGTGCCAAAGCCTATATGAACGCTCTTAATCGGCTGTTAGCGGCAAAAAGGAACAGGAAAAAAATAGATGCCTATCCAGGTTGAGATGGTGCTGCGTATCATCCTAGCGTCGGTGCTGGGGGCGATTATCGGCTACCAGCGGGAGAGAGCTGGTAAAGCCGCTGGTTTGAGGACCCAACTTCTCATCTGCGTCGGGGCGGCATTGTTTACCATAGCCTCTATTTATGGTTTCGTTGGCGCCGAGCCGAGCCGGATTGCTGCTGGAATCGTGACCGGGATGGGTTTTCTCGGTGCCGGTGCCATCCTGCATCGTCGAAGCGGTGCCGTTGAGGGGCTAACTACTGCCGCCAGTATGTGGGTAACGGCCGCTCTCGGTTTAGCCGCCGGAGCTGGCTTATATCTTATTGCGGTCGTAACCGCGGCTATCGTCATGATAGTCCTGTTACTGCCACACCCAATCCGTTAATTAGATAGGAGAAGAAGATGCCGACTTTAGCTGAAAAAATACTAGCCGCCCATACCGAAAAAAAGAAGGTAACTCCGGGTGAGTTCATCAATGTCCGGGCGGATTTTGTCCTGTCCAACGATATCACCGCCCCAATCGCTATAAAAGAGTTCGAGCGAATCGGGGTGAAGAAAGTCTTCGACCCCAAGAAAGTAGTGATGGTGGCCGACCACTTCGTCCCTAACAAAGATATTACCTCGGCTGAGCAGACCAAGATAATGCGCGACTTCGCTACGAAATACGGAATCATCTATTACGATGTGGGGCAGATGGGTATCGAACACGTGCTACTGCCGGAGCAGGGCCTGGTTTTGCCCGGCGATGTCATCGTCGGGGCGGATTCTCATACTTGCACCTACGGCGCTATGGGTGCCTTCGCTACCGGTATGGGTTCGACCGACATCGCCGCCGCTATGGCAACCGGCGATATCTGGATGAAAGTGCCGTCGACCATCAAGTTTGTCTATCACGGCAAACTGGGGAAATGGGTAGGGGGTAAGGACTTGATTCTTTATACCATCGGCCAGATTGGCGTCGATGGTGCGCTCTATTCGTCGATGGAATTTACCGGTGAAGCCATCGATGAACTGCCGATGAGCGGGCGGTTCACGATGTCCAATATGGCTATCGAAGCCGGGGCTAAAGCCGGCATTTTCAGGGTTGATAGCAAAACGCTGGAGTATATCAAATCACGGGCAAAACGTCCCCATACTGTTTATGAACCCGACAAAGATGCCGAATATGCCAAAGTTTACGAATTCGATGTTTCAAGGATGGAACCTCAGGTTTCATTACCCCATTCTCCGGCTAATTCTAAACCGGTGAGCCAGGTGAAAAATATCCAGATAGACCAATCCGTGATTGGTAGTTGCACTAACGGCCGTCTTGAAGACTTGCGGGTCGCCGCTCAGATATTAAAGGGCAAAAAAGTCCATCCCAGGGTGCGCTGTATTATCATCCCCGGCACCCAGCGGGTCTATCTCGATGCTCTGAAAGAAGGGCTGATTGAGGCGTTTATTGAGGCTGGGGCGGCCGTCAGTACTCCGACCTGCGGTCCCTGCCTAGGTGGGTATATGGGCGTCCTGGCGGGTGGTGAGCGGGCAGTTTCGACCACCAACCGCAATTTTGTGGGTAGAATGGGCAGCACAAAGTCGGAAGTCTACCTGGCTAACCCGGCAGTTGCCGCCGCCAGTGCTATCGTCGGTAAAATATCCAGCCCGGAGGCAGTCAAGTAACTGTTTTTCCGGTTAACGATATAGGAGATAAATAAAATGAGAGGAAAGTTATGGCTGAAGAAAAGGGGCAAGAAAACAGCAATCCGGTATTACCAGAAGGCTCGAAAACAGAAGTAAAAGAAGCTAAACCAAAGCGGGCACCTAGGGCGAAGGCGAAAGAAGCTAAGGAAGCCGCTCCACCGGCTGCCGCGGAAGCAGAAGTAAAGGAAGCTAAACCAAAGCGGGCGCCTAAAGTAAAGGCTCCGGCACCGGAAGCCGCCGCACCGCCGCCGCCAGCTGCTGAAGCTCCGGCTAAAGAAGCTGAGGCTAAACCGAAGCGGGTACCCAAAGCAAAAGCGCCAGTTCCAGAAGCTGCCGCACCAGCGCCACAGGCGGCTGCTCCAGCGAAGGTTGCTGCGGAAGCAGTCGTTAAAGAGGCTGAGGGTAAGCCCAAACCAGTGGCTAAAAAGAAGGAAGGCGTGAACTGGTGGGTCTGCTCGGTATGCGGCAAGAAGGTGGCAGTTGCCTCAAGTCCTACTCCTACGGGGAGCAGAACCGCTCGTTGTTATCACTGCAGCAAGATGGGTAAATATACCCTGCAGGCTATCAAGAGCGTCTAAGGGAGTCTAAGAGGGACTCTGTCCCTCTTTAGATAACTAATTCCCCTTCCCCTGAGGGGAAGGGGATAAAGGGGATGGGGTTCCTATAATGGCAAAGCTAAAAAAGTCCTGGCAGGAAAAGCTTTTAGACGATAAAGGCTTGCCCAAAGTGGTGGAAATTACCCCCGATATGAGCCAGCGATGGGGCACTGGTACCGTCTGCATCCCTGCCCCCAGAGAAGTAAACGAGATTATGAGGATGGTGCCCAGAGGTAAGCTCATCACCATCAACCAGATTCGTGAAATAGTGGCGAAAAGGCATAAAGCCACCATTGGCTGACCAATCACCACCGGCATCTTTGCCGGCATTGCCGCCCGTGCGGCGGAAGAAATGGCTAACGAAGGCAAAAAAGATGTTACTCCCTACTGGCGGACCGTTAAAGTGGGCGGTGTGCTTAACGAAAAATACCCCGGCGGGCTAGAAGCTCAAGCCGCCCGACTCAAAGCCGAAGGGCACACTGTCGAAAGCAAAGGCAAGAAAATGCGAGTGAAGGATTTTGAGAAGGTGCTGGTGGAGGGGTGAATTACGCAGTGACTTGGGTAATTTCTATAGTAGGCGCTTTCATAAGTGCCATGTTGGCAGCTATCTTCGTGATGTGGGTTGAGAATTTGCGGAAACCAAAACTTAGCATAAAGATAATTCCCCCCATTAATGTTCCATATGTCAAAAGCAATAGTCCAGCGAAGTCCGCCAAATTTCTGGGTTTGTCTGTCGTGAATGAAAAACTTCCACGATTTGCAGGATGGCTATCTCGTAGTGTAGCAATCCACTGCCAAGGGTTCTTGACGTTTTATCATCTTGATGGGCAAAGTGTTTTCGGACGATCAATGCAGGCTAGATGGTCTGACTCGCCTGAGCCTGTGCCTATTACCGGATACATTTCCACTCTCGAAGGTAATTGGGTACAATCGAAGATCGAGATTTTAGACCCGATGAGACTCGATCCTGGAATATACAGAGACATACATCCAGGAGAATCCCAGGGATTGGATGTAGTAGTGCGTTTTGATAGCGATACCGATTGTTACGGCTGGTGCAACGACAATTATTTTTCTAAGCCACCTTGGCGTAATCCGGATTGGAAATTAAATCCTACGCGATATCTTGCAAAAGTGGATGTAGTTTATGCTGGCGAGCACTGTGTTGATTGTTTCAGGTTAATTAATGATGTGCCTGTTAACGCTTTTCGTTTGGAGAAGGCAAACGCCGAGGACTATAAAAAGATTTTTCAAAAAACATAAAAAGGAGAGTTATTTTATGTTAAAAGGTAAAGTCCATAAATACGGGGCGGATGTGAATACGGATGTGATTATTCCGGCACGTTATCTGAACCTCTCCGACCCGGCGGAGCTAGCCAAGCACTGTATGGAGGACATCGACCCAGAGTTTATTAAGACGGTCAAGCCGGGAGATATCATCGTCGCCGCCACTAACTTTGGCTGCGGCTCCTCAAGAGAGCACGCCCCGCTGGCAATCAAAGCCTCCGCCATCTCCTGCGTCATCGCCAAAAGTTTTGCCCGCATCTTCTTCCGCAACGCCATCAATATCGGCTTGCCCCTGCTTGAGTGCGAAGAAGCCGTGGACAATATCGAAGCCGGCGATACGGTTGAGGTTGATTTAGCCACCGGTAAAATCAAAAACCTAAAGACAGGGAAAGTCTTCACCGCCAAACCCTACCCCGATTTTATGGCCGGGCTTATTTCGGCGGGCGGACTCATTGAGTATACCAAAAAGAGGTTAGCCGCGAGGAGGTAATATGAAAATTACCCGCCTTTACACCGGAAGTGACGGCGAATCCCATTTCAGTGATATGGAGATTCCCGTAGAGGATACGGGAATCAGGGGGCGTCGGTCGCAGCTTATGAAAGCGACGGGTATCTTTTTCCGGGAGACTGGCAAGGAGTACGACCTCGATTGGCACCCCGCCCCTAGACGGCAGTTTATTCTTTCACTGTCCGGTAAAGGTGAGATTGAAGTCGGCGACGGCACTAAGCGCCAGTTCGGACCGGGTGATATCCTGCTGGTGGAAGATACCACCGGTCACGGACACCTCAGCCGTAATGTGGGCAATAAACCTCGGGTAGTCGCTTTCGTACCCCTTGATTGATGAAAAAATAGATTTAACAGGAGGATTTGATAAGTGAAATTTAATTTAGCGGTTCTGGGCGGCGATGGCATCGGCCCCGAAGTTGTCGCCGAAGGTGTCAAAGTATTACAGGCACTCGGTGAGAAATTCGGCCACCAGTTCGATATGAAGTACGGATTAATCGGCGGCATCGCCATCGACGAGACCGGAGAAGCCCTGACCAAAGAGACTCTGAAAATGCTCGAGAGATCACAGGCAATCTTGTTCGGAGCGGTCGGCGGTCCCAAGTGGGACGACCCCAGGGCAAAAGTTCGCCCTGAAGACGGCCTTCTGGCAATGAGGAAAGCGCTGGGACTTTTTGCCAACCTGCGCCCGGTCAAAGTCTACTCGCAGTTGGTCAGCGCTTCCAGCCTGAAGCCGGAAATCGTCAAGGGAGTAGACCTGGTAGTCGTCCGTGAGCTTACCGGCGGTCTTTACTTCGGCAAACCAAAGAAGCAGTGGCAGACTACCCGCGGCCGGCGAGCCGTCGATACTATGGCTTATTCGGAGTCGGAGATTGAGCGGATTGTGAAGGTCGGCTTTGAACTGGCAAAGGGGCGCCGCAAGAAGCTGACATCGGTGGACAAAGCCAATGTATTGGAAACGTCCCGACTGTGGCGGCAGATAGTTATTGAAATCGCACCGCAATATCCTGACGTCGAGCTAGAGCATATGCTGGTGGATACCTGTGCGATGCGTCTCATCCAGAGCCCGACAAACTTCGATGTTATTGTTACTGAGAATACATTCGGTGATATTCTCACCGATGAAGGCTCGACGCTGGCTGGCTCGATGGGTATGCTTCCCTCGGCAAGTTTGGCTGGATTCCCCAAAGTTGGCGGCACCATCTTTGGTTTATATGAACCCATTCACGGCAGTGCTCCCCGCCGCGCCGGACAGAATATGGCTAACCCCTTGGCGACTATTATGAGCGTGGCGATGATGCTGCGCTACTCCCTTGGCTTGCCCAAAGAAGCGGAAATCGTCGACCGGGCAATCGAACAGGCATTGAATGAGGGCTACCGCACCTATGATATAATGAGCGAAGGCAAAACCAAGCTGGGCACTAAGGAAATGGGCGACCTGATTGCGAATAAAGTAAAAGGAAAGTAAGTGGCGGTTCAGCTTTACGATACTACGCTCAGGGACGGGGCACAGCGAGAGGGCGTTTCCTTCTCGGTGGTGGATAAGCTCCATATTGCCCAAAAACTCGATGAGCTTGGCATCCACTTTATCGAAGGCGGCTGGCCCGGCGCCAATCCCAAAGACGACGAATTTTTTGAGAAGGCTAAAGGCTTAACTCTCAGCAATTCAGCGCTGGTTGCTTTCGGCAGCACCCGCCGGCCTAAATCCAGAGCTGAAAACGATGACGGTCTACTGGCTCTGACTAAAGTCGGCGTGAAAATAGTGGCAATCGTTGGTAAGGCTTCGGCTTTACAGGTAACTCAGGTCCTGGAAACTACCCTCGAAGAAAACCTGAATATGATTGCCGATTCCGTTCGCTTCTTCAAAGCAAAAGGTTTGACCGTTTTCTTCGACGCCGAGCATTTTTTCGATGGTTTCAAGAATGACCCCGATTATTCTATAAACTGCCTGCGGGCGGCTGCCGGGGCGGGTGCGGCTTGTATGGTGCTTTGCGATACCAATGGCGGAGCCTTACCCGATGAAATAGCACTTGCGGTTAAGAAGTCCAGGCAGGCGACCAGCGTGCCTATTTCTATTCATACTCATAACGACAGTGAACTGGCAGTGGCAAATGCACTGGCGGCAATAGAAGCCGGGGCAACCCAGGTGCAGGGCACCATCAACGGCTATGGCGAACGCTGCGGCAACGCTAACCTCTGTTCGATTATTCCCTCTCTGAAAATCAAGATGGGCGTCGATTGTGTTACCGATGAACAGCTATTCAAACTGACCGAGGTCTCTCATTACATTAGTGAAATCGCCAATCTGGCGCCCGACCCCTTTCAGCCTTATGTCGGGTCGAGCGCTTTCAGTCATAAAGCTGGGCTCCACGTTTCCGGCGTCAGTAAATGGACGGAGAGCTACCAGCATATCGACCCGGCTCAGGTAGGCAATCGGCAAAGAGCCGTTGTCTCCGAGCTGTCCGGCAAGCAAAATATAGTCTACAAGGCGAAGGAGCTGGGCATAGTTTTACCGCCGAAGGGTAAAGAGGTGGAGAAACTTCTGGAAAAGGTCAAGTTTCTGGAGAGCCGTGGTTTCCAGTATGAAAATGCCGAAGCTTCATTCGAACTATTGCTTTGCCGCGCTAAGCCCGATTATAAGCCGCCCTTCGAGCTGGTCGATTTTATGGTGGTGATAGAGACGATGCGGCGCCAGCCCACCCGCAATAATCTTGAGGAAACGCTGGCGGAAGCGATGATTAAGGTCAGAGTCGGCGGAGAAATTATGCATACCGCCGCCGAGGGCAACGGCCCGGTCAATGCCCTGGACCAGGCACTCCGCAAGGCGTTGCTGAATTTCTATCCGAATTTGGCTGCCATCAAGCTGGTCGACTACAAAGTCCGCATTCTTGAAGAGAGTACTGGTACCGGCTCTCAAGTACGTGTCCTTATTGAGTCGAGCGATGGCACTGATGAATGGCACACCGTCGGCAGTTCGACCAACATCATCGAAGCTAGCTGGCTGGCACTGGCTGACAGCCTGGAATACTGGCTGATGAAGCGCGGTGAGAAAGCCTGCCACCCGTCACCCTAATCCCTCTTATGCCTAAATCCGAAGCGCAAACTAAAGAAACCGAACACCCGCCCGACCACGACAGCGTCCAGCCCTATCAAAGACGGTATCGCTGGGTAATGCTGGCTCTGGTCTGGCTGTCTTACTTTTCCTTTGGCGTCATCATCCGCTCGATGCCGCCCCTGGTCACCCCGATTCTTAGAGACCTTAATATCTCATATTCTCAGATGGGACTTATCTTAGGCTCCTGGCCCCTGCCTTACATGGTGCTCGCCACCTTCGCCGGTATCATTATGGACAGGTGGGGCATACGGAAATCGGTTTTTGTAGGTATCTTGATTGTCGGTATCTCCGAGGTACTCCGCTTTTTTGCTAGCGGGTTCGCTACTTTATTGCTCGCTGTAGCTCTTTTCGGAGTTGGCGGCCCGATGATTTCCATCGGTTGCCCCAAAGTGGCTTCCGTGTGGTTCCGCGGTAAAGGACGCGGGACGGCAGTCGGTACCTATATGACCGGACCCAGCTTCGGCGGGCTATTATCTTTATCTACGGCTAATAGTGTTGTGATGCCGCTCGTGGGCCATAGCTGGCGGTGGACTTTTATCGTCTTCAGTCTGGTAGCTTTTACCATCGCCTTAATATGGTGGTTCCTGGCAAGAGATGTCAAATCAGACGAGACTAAAGAAGAAAGGGTCGGCATAGTCCAGGTATTCAGTCAATTTATTCGTGTGCGGAACATACAGGTTATCCTGATTATGGTTCTGTTAACTTTCAGTGTTAGCCACGGGACTAATGACTGGCTGCCCAAGATTCTGGAATCTGGCGGACTCTCTCCGAAACTGGCTGGCTTTGCCGCCTCGATTCCTTATTTGACGGGTATCCCGAGTTTGCTGATTATCCCCCGCCTGGTATCGCCGCGTTGGAGGGGACGTGTCATATCCCTGAACGCCCTGATTATTGCCGCGGCGATATTGGTAATGGCATCCCAATCAGGCGGTTCCCTCATTGCGGGACTGGCATTGTATGGCGGGGTAATGCCCCTCATCGGTCCCCTGATGATGCTCACCCTGATGGACCTCCCCGAAGTCGGCCCTAAATATATGGGTTCGCTGGCGGGTCTGTATTTCTGTATCACCGGCATCGGTGGATTTTCCGGTCCCTTCTCGGTCGGTATCATCAAAGACTTGAGCGGGAGTTTCCTGATGGGGGCGGGTTTTCTAGCTTGCCTGCTGGTTATCCTCTCAATTTTACCATTCTTTCTGAAAACTAAGCCCATGGCTGAGACGAAGGCTTAGATTTTCAGCATTTTGTTACCACCCTAAAAATTTTGAGTCTTTACCAATAATACTTGACGTATTATAATAGACTGGTTTGTGCGGAAGCTTCATATCGGAGGTGTAATTTGATTACTTTATATATAACTTCACCGACCATAGGGAGTGGTAAGACTACCCTTTGCTGTGGGCTGGGCAAGCATTTGCTAGACAGAGGCAAAAAGGTTGGCTTCTTCAAACCGCTTATTGCCTCTGCCTCAGGTACCGACACCGATACTCGACTTACAAAAGATGTTCTGTCTCTGGCGGAACCAATAGAATCGCTCAGTCCGGTCTTTGCCAACCAGCGGGAACTGGAAACCAGGGTTAAAGAAACATTCGGTAAAGTTTCATCGGGCAAGGATATAGTCTTGGTAGATGGTCTCTTTGACAAAAAGCTCCCGGAAATTCTCTTAGCTAAAGTAATTATCGTCGAAGGTTATTCAAAAGACACGGGCTCAGCTGGCGGTTATAAAGATTTCGGTAAAAATCTATTAGGCGTGGTAATAAACAAAGTTCCCGCTAACCGGCTCGACCGTGTTCGCAGTGAAATCACTAATAAGTTTAGTCAGGCGGGCGTCAGCGTTCTGGGAATGTTACCTGAAGTCAGGAACCTTCTGACTCTAAGCATCGGCGAGCTAGTCGGGCATATCAAAGGGCAGTTCTTGAGCGGCGCCGATAAATCTGCGGAACTGGTGAGCAATATTATGCTGGGCCCAATGAGCCTCGATTCCGGTCTCTTTTACTTCGGACGCAAAGATAATAAGGCAGTAATCATCGAAACTAAACGCACGGATATGCAGCTAGCGGCTTTAAACACTCCGGTTAAATGTCTGGTTCTGGTTGGAGATGAACCTCCTGACGCGGTTGTTCTCAACTTTGCCGAAGATAAGTCGGTCCCGGTTATTACAGCGAAGGGTAATATGACTAGCATTGTGACGCAAGTGGAAGATGCTCTGAGCCAGGCAGGGTTTACCCGGGAGAAAGTCCCCGCCCTGGTGGAACTTATGGAAAAGCACCTCAATTTTAAGGAGTTAGATAAGCAACTGGGGATTTAGTCTGATTGGTTGGATTAAACCTAAGTATTAGGGAGTTTAAGATGGGCGAAGCCCCTCTTAATAATTAGCTTTCCCCTCGCCGGATGCGGGGCGGGGGATACAGGGGGTGAGGTTACCAACCAGACCAAACAAACTCCCTTAACCTATTGATTATCCATTTTACTATTGTTACAATAAGATTTTGCGCTCTATTATCTTCGAAGAAAGGAGGGTAGGGATTGAATGCGCTAGGAAAAGACATACTTCTGGAACTCAAAGACTGCAACCTGGAAATGCTGAATGACCTGGACTCTCTTAAGAGTCTCTTGCTTCGGGCGGCGAAGGAATCCGGGGCGACGGTTCTGGGCGATTCCTTCCATCGGTTCAGTCCTCATGGGATAAGCGGCGTTATCATCATCGCTGAGTCCCATATTTTTATCCATACCTGGCCCGAGTGCGGTTACGCCGCCGTCGACATCTTCACCTGCGGCAGCACGGTAAAACCGGAAAAAGCCGCCGAGATCGTCATCAAGGGACTGGGTTCTAAAAACCATTCGATTGTCGAGGTTCAGCGGGGGATTTTTAACGTTTAGCGGGGTATCGGAGAAAGATGGATGTAGACCCGGATAAATGGTTTTACGATAAATTAAACGAGAACTTAATTCAGCTGCACAGCATCAAAGAGGTGCTGTACAAAGGGCAGAGCCAGTTCCAGTCTATCGAAGTTATCCGGACCGGAAGCTTCGGTGTTTGCCTCGTGCTCGACGGCAAGATACAGTCCAGCGAGGCTGATGAGTTTATTTATCACGAAGCGCTCGTGCAGCCGGCGATGCTCGTACACCCCTCTCCCAAGAGGGTGTTTATTGCCGGCGGCGGTGAAGGCGCTACCCTCAGGGAGGTCTTGTCCCATAAAACCGTCACCAAAGCGGTGATGGTCGATATCGATAAAGAGGTCATCGATGTCTGCCGGAAGTTCCTCCCCGGACATAGCCGTGGGGCGTTTGAAGATGAAAGGACTGAGCTTTACCACTCCGATGCCAGAGAATATCTGGATAAGAGCCGGGAAGCTTTTGACATAATTGTTATCGATTTGCCCGACCCCATAGAAGAAGGTCCCGCTTACCTCCTCTATACGAAGGAATTTTACCAACTGGTTAAAGAACGCCTCACGCCCAACGGGATTATCAGCGTTCAATCCGGGTCGGCGTATCTGACTGAATTGTTAAACTTTTCCTCGGTCTATAATACTCTCAAGAGCGTTTTCCCCATCGTCTGTCCTTATCAGGCGGAAGTTCCCTCTTTCGGCAGCACTTGGGGGTTTTCCCTTGCTTCTCTAAAACTTAATCCGTTGCTTCTATCCGCCGCTGAAATCGATAGCCGGATTCAGTCAAGAAAGCTCGAACTGAAATTCTACGATGGGACAGCCCATCAGGGAATGTTTTACCTGCCCAAATACCTCAGAGAAACCCTTAACGGCCAGACCCGCCTCATCACTGATAACGAACCTCTCTATATGTATTCCCACGGGTAAGTCTCCGCTGTCTTTGCGAGACCATCATAAGGTATTGCTTCGCCTCCCGACTGCGGTCGGAATGGTCTCGCAAAGACAAAAAGGGAGGAGATTGCCACCCTTCGGCACTTCGTTATGCTCAGTGTAAACGAGCTCAGGGTAAACTATCCTCGCAAAGACAGCAAGGAGGTATTTATTTGTAGTCCTTTTCTTGATATAATTACAAGGCAAAGCAGTGATACCGCCTAATTTTCCGCCCTTGCAAATAAATACGGAGGGTTTTGCCAGTGAGCAGTGTGCTGGCACTAATCATGGCTGGTGGGTTGGGAGAGCGCTTACTGCCGCTCACCATCGAGCGGTCGAAGGCGGCTGTCCCTTTTGGCGGTCAATTCCGCATCATCGACCTCACTTTAAGTAACTGCCTCAACTCCGGTATTCACCAGATTTACGTCCTCACCCAGTACCGCTCGGAGTCGCTCAACCGGCATATCCAGGACGGCTGGGGTATCTCCAGCGCTGGCTTGGGCTATTTCATCTATACCGTGCCCGCCCAGCAAAAGCTCGGCGCCGAATGGTACCGCGGCACAGCTGACGCAGTTAGGCAGAACCTCAATCTAATAAAGGGACGGGAGTTCGAGCAAATACTCGTCCTCTCCGGCGACCATATTTACAAGATGAACTATCTCCAGATGGTGACATTTCACCGGATGAAAAAGTCGGGGATGACCATCTCAGCCGTCAGAGTAAGAAAAGAGGAAGCAGCGGGGAAGCTCGGCGTACTCGAGGTAGACGCAGACTATAAGCTGATTGGGTTCGAAGAGAAGCCGGCGCAGCCGAAGACGATGCCCGGTGCTTCCGATTACGCTCTGGCTTCGATGGGTGTTTACCTCTTCGATCCCGAAGTTCTAACTAAAGCGCTGGGTAATCCGGGAGACGACTTCGGTAAGGAAATCATCCCCCGGATGATGGCTGCCGGTTTCAATATCTTTGTCTATGACTTCGAGAAAGAGAACAAAATAGAGGACTTCATCGTAGAGGTGAAAAACGGCCGCCGGACCAAAGTCCTTGTAGAACGGACACGCGATTCTGCCTACTGGAAGGACGTCGGCACTATCGAGTCTTATTATGAGGCGAGTATGGACCTGGTTAATGTCGACCCGCTGTTTAACCTCTATGGTGAGAGGTGGCCCCTGCGGACTTATCACCGACCGTTACCTCCAAGCAAATGTGTCCTTGGCGGCAGAACAGCAGATTCGATTATTGCTCACGGGTGTATCATTAGCGGTGGTACGGTCTGGAATTCGATATTGTCTAATGGTGTGGTCGTGGAAAGAGACGCCGTTGTGGAGAAGTCCATTCTGTTCGACGATGTTATCATCGAACCCGGTGCCAGGGTAAGACGGGCAATAATCGATAAACAGGTCATAGTTCAAGCCGGTGCCACCGTAGGTTATGACTTCGAGATGGATAAGAGGAAGGGCTGTACTATCTCGGAAACCGGCATCGTTGTCGTCCCAAAGGGGCTGGACATAGCTCCTACCGAGGCACGACTCTTATGACGCAAGTCCCGTCATTACGCGTAGCTATCGCCTCCCCTGAAATCGCTCCGTTTGCTAAGACCGGAGGTCTGGCTGATGTGCTGGGCTCTCTCCCCGTAGCCTTGAAGCGATTCGGCGTCAATGTTTCCCTTATTATGCCGGCTTACCGGAGTGTCCTTCAGGGTGACTTTTCGCTTAAGACTGTCGGCACTCTGGACGTCCCGATAGCCCAAAGGAAAGAAAAGGCGACCCTGCTCAAGGCAATGTTAAACCGTGATATTCCGGTCTACTTTATCCGGGCGGACAACTACTTCGACCGTGATTACCTCTATACTACGCCTGAGGGTGATTATCCGGACAACGCCGAACGGTTTACTTTCTTTGCCCGGGCAATCCTGGAAGTGTTGAAGTTAGCTCCGCCTTCAATTCTCCATTGCCACGACTGGCAGTCGGCGCTGGCTGTCGCCTTTCTCAAGGCACAGCCTCACCTATATCCCCAGCTCGCTTCAATGAAGACTGTCTTCACCGTCCATAATCTGGGCTACCAGGGGCTTTTCTCACCGATTGACTGGTATCTCTTAGGTCTCGATAGGAGTTTTTTTACGCTCCATTATCTGGAGTTTTACGGCCGGATAAATTTCCTCAAAGGCGGCCTTGTCTTCGCCGATGCCATTTCTACGGTCAGTCCTACCTACGCCGAGGAAATTAAGACGCCTGAACAGGGTTTCGGACTGGACGGAGTCTTTCGAGAGAGGGCTGCCGACCTGATGGGTATCCTGAACGGCGTGGATTACGAGATGTGGAACCTGGAGACCGACCCGCATCTTGCTAAGAACTATAACATTAAGAGCCTTACAAGCAAGAAAGCTAATAAAGCCGACCTTCAGCGGCGGCTAAATCTGCCCATTAAACCTTCGATTCCCTTGCTTGGGATGGTCTCCCGCCTTGCCGACCAGAAGGGCTTCGACCTTCTGGAAACAGCGATGGACAGGCTGCTCTCTCGCTCCGTTCAGTTGGTCATTCTGGGAACGGGGGAAAGGCTCTACCGGGACTTATTAGCCCATATTGCAGAATGTTATCCGGAAAAAGTCGCCGTTGCGTTTACCTTCGATGATGCCTTGGCTCACCGGATTATTGCCGGTGCCGATTTCGTTTTGATGCCGTCACTCTATGAGCCGGGCGGTCTGACCCAGCTTTACGGTTTGAGATATGGAACAGTGCCTATCGTAAGAGCGGTGGGTGGATTGAAAGACACTGTTGATGAGTTTGATGCTAAAACGGGGGAGGGAACTGGTGTTCTCTTTGCTCCTTACTCGGCAGCAGCTTTTCTTGAGGCTGCCGACCATGCTCTCGCCATATTCCGCCGGAAAGAGCTGTGGGCAAAGTTAATGAAGAACGCTATGACAGCCGATTTCTCCTGGGAGCGCTCGGCGCAGGCGTATGTCAAGCTCTATCGGAAGGTTCTGGAAAGGCGATAACCTCGCTAATAGATTCGGCGTTGCAAAAAAGCATCACTAATCTATCGACGCCGAGGGCAATGCCGCCGCACTCAGGAAGGTAAGGCATCGCTTTAAGGAACTGTCGGGGCATCACTATTCTCCGTCCCGCCTTCCGGATTTGTGCTGACTCTTGTTTGAAGCGTTTTTCAAGCTCAACGCTGTCGGTAAGCTCACTGTAGGCATTAGCCAGTTCCATCCCGCCGATGAAGACCTCAGCCCGCTCGGCTATTTCGGGCTTGCCTGGTTTGAGACGTGCCAGTGAAGCCATTTGGGCCGGGTAATCCAGAAGCACGGTTGGGCGGTTATAAATGAAACTGGGCATTACCTTTTCTACTAAATCTAAATCGAACCTCACGGCATCGAGTTCGGTAACGGGGTTCCAGCCGGCGGCTTTCTGGAAAGCTTCGCGGACGGTAATCGCTGGCCAGGGGAGGGTGATGTCAATCCTCTGGTTCTTATAGGTGATAGTGTTTCCTAAGCCTAGCTTCCCGGCCAACGTGACGACCAATCGCTCCGTATCGGCTATCATTTGCCTGTAGTCGGCGCCTACGCGGTACCATTCCAGCATAGTGAATTCGGGATTATGCTGTTTGCCCGCTTCGTCTTTCCGGAAGCAGCGGCTTATCTGAAAGAGCCGGTCGTAGCCGCTGGCAAGCAAGCGCTTCATATAGAGCTCAGGCGAGGTGGAGAGAAACCAGCCTTCGCTGCCAAAGGGGACGATATGTGCCTCGGGAGCGACGGCGGGCGTACGGGTAGGTGTTTCTACTTCGAGACAGCCTTCCCCTGAGAAGAACTCACGAATGAACTGGTAGATAACTGCCCGGCGCTCCAGATTAGGTTTGATACCGGCAAGTCGCCGCGGCTCGTCATCCAGCGTCATTTCTTGGTGATTCGCTCCACGTATGTTCCGGTGCGGGTATCGACTTTGATAGTATCGCCTTCCTTAGTAAAAGGAGGGACTTCGATAGTGTAGCCCGTATCAAGAATAGCGGCTTTATTCTGCGGCGTAATGGTGGCCGTCTTACTGCTGACATCGGTCTTCGTTATTACAAGCTCGACGAAGGTAGGCAGGGTAACATCGATAACACGGTCGCCCATCATTAACGTGCTGACGACAGTGCCCTCTTTGAGGAAATTTTTCTTATCGCCGAGTTGTTTTTCGCTGATTGAATTTTGCTCAAAAGATTCAGTGTTCATAAAGATAAAATTATCGCCTTCCCGGTAGAGGTATTGCCTGTCCTCGCTGCTTATGGAAGCCTCATCTACCTTCTCCCCGGAATGATAGGTGTGGTCGATAATACCGCCATCGAGCAGGTTCCGTAGTTTGAGACGGTAAATAGCCCGGCCCTTTCCCGGCTTCACGAAGTCAGCCTCATCCACGTTATAAGGAACGCCGTCTATCAGTAATTTGCTATTCTTATGCACAGCCGAGATTTCCACTATCGCTCTACTCCTACCGTCTTTTGAAAGAAATTATAACATCTATTGCCCTAACCGCCAAGAGAAATTTTTCTATTTGCGTAAAGGGGCTTTCGGCGCTAGTATTTAATTATGAGGTTGGGTGCTTTTGAGCTTAACGAACCCCTCCCTGAACTGAGGAAACCCCGTGCCCTGGCGATGCTCCGGCCCTGGGTGGATGCCGGCTCCGTGGGCAACTTAGCGCTTACCTGGTTCGAAGATTCTCTCGGGGCTAAAGAATTAGCCAGGCTGGCAAGACCGGGTGATTTTTTTGATTTTACCCGCTATCGCCCTACCATCTATACGAAGGAAGGTCAGCGCCGGGTAACAATACCTAACACGTATGTTATGTACGGGCAGCAAGAGAACGGTGATGACTTCATCTTCTTCCATCTTATGGAGCCGCATAGTCATAGCGAGACTTTTATAGCCTCGGTGTTACAGCTGCTGGTGAAGTTCGGCGTGAAATCGTATTGCCTTGCGGGGAGTATGTACGACCTAGTGCCCCATACCAGACCGCTGGCGGTCACCGGTGGGGGGATTGGAAGGGGGGTAGAGAGGGAACTAAGAAAGCTGGGAGTAGAATCCAGCAACTACCAGGGTCCCACCAGCATAACCACACTGATATCCCAGGAGGCGCCGGCGATGGGTATCGAAACTATGACGCTTATTGTCCACCTGCCGCAATATACCCAGATGGATGAAGACTATCTCGGGACGGTAAGGCTTATCGAGATGCTCAACGCCCTTTATAATCTTCCCACGAACGATAATTTCGTTAGGAAAGCCCGACAGCAATTAAAACAAATTAACCAGGCCGTCGATAAAGACCCACAGTTGAAAGCGCTTGTCGAGCAATTGGAGAACCAGCACGAAGTTCCGCATCGAAAGAAGGAAGAAGATTCGCCTCAGCTGTCGCCGGAGGTAGAGAAATTCCTCAAAGAAATGGAACGAAGGTTTAGGGAAAAATAGTCTGTTATTGCTTCGCCCGGATTCCAGCCTTCGCTGGAATGACGTTATTGTAGTTACTAAATCCTCTTTCGCTTGTTAGAGATATAGTCCACCAGTAGGTACTGACCAAGACTATCGGCGCCGGTATAGAACACACGCCCTTTGTTGATACGCGTCACTTCGTTAACGAACGCTCCGAAGAAGCGCCCGCTCTCCAGCATAAAGGTATTGATTACAATGCCCTTCCGGGTGCATTGCCTTACTTCTCTAAGCGTTAGCTGAAGAGTGCGCAGGCTGGGCGGGTACTGGAAAAAGACATGCCCGCCTTCGAAGTGAGCGGTCGGCTCGCCATCGGAAATCATTATTATCTGTTTATTGGTGCACTTTTCCTTGTCCAGAAGCTTCGCCGCTACGTGCAGTCCGTGCTGGATGTTGGTATAGGGGTCGAACTCGTCCCAGCCAAGATAGGCGATGTCCTCTTTTTTGATACGCCGGGCGTAGCTGGAGAAACCAACGATATAGAGGGTATCTTTGGGGTACTGGGTGCGGATAAGATTATCGAGGGCAACCGCAACTTGCTTAGCTGCCTGAAAATTGCCGCGCATCGGCATAGACAGACTCAAGTCGAGCATCAGAACGGTGGCGGAACGCGTCAAACCTTCGCTTTTGTAGACTTCGAAGTCGTCGATACTCATTTTTAAGGGCGGTGCTTTCGGTGCCCGGTAGAGTGTGTTCATTAATGTTTTCTGGAAGTGAAGCTGAAAATCATCGCCGAATTCGTATTTCTTGGTATCCTCAAGCCTTTCGCCACCGGTGCCTCTCAGTTTGATGTTATGCCCGCCTGCTGTACTTTTTCTAAGCTGGGCGAAGATGTCTTCGAGGGCTTTTTGCCCGATTTTCCTGGTCCCGCGTGGGGTCAGTTCGAAGCGGTCGTTCTTCCAGCGAATGTAGCCGGCTTCTTCCAGGAGTTTCGTAATGTTACGCAGCCTTTCCAGCTCTTCCGCCGCCTGCTCTCCCAGTAGCTGCTTGAGTAATTTTTCATCCAGACTTTCCAGAGAGCGGCTGTACTGGGCTTCCTTAAGCTGGGTTTCCAGTTCGTCCATTTTTTGCAGCATTTCCATCAGCTTCAACGCTTCGTTATAAGAAATGGACTCCTCACCGGAGAAGGGGTACTGCTTGTGTAGTTTATCGCTGGGGTGAAGTGCTTCCATATTGGCGGTCAGTTTTGCCAGTTCATACTTGGTGGCTTCATCCAGCATCGACTGAAGCAGGTTTTCCAGTTCTTGCCTGGCTTCCGGTGGGAGGCTGTCCATTAACGATTGAGCTTGTGCCATCTGATTCTGCAAACGCTCGATAAGCTTGTCGAGGTTTTCCGGCGGCTGGCCGCCGAAGTAATTGCCGAATTCTTCCATAAATCGCTGAAAGTCAGGTTCTTCTCCTTTAAGGCGCTGTTCCAGCATCTGGTTTATTGCCTCAACCAGATTTCTCATAGCAGTCAGGGCACTGGGGTCCATACCTTTGACTCTTTGCAGAAGGTCCTGCCCGTAGGACTCCATAGCGTGCCTTTTCAGCATATCCATAAGCTCGGCGAACTGGCGATGGGCTTCTTCATCCATAAAATCGTAATCAGTCAGTTCTTTTATCTTCCCGCCAATGTCCGGTGGCAGCTCATTAAGCTTTTTGAGATTTTGAGCGGCCTTCTCTTGCATAGCCCGGGATAATTTCTTCTGGACTTCGGAACCTAATTCGCCAGCGCTTTCTTCAGACTTCCGCTTCGTCTCATCCAGCTTCTTCTGGATTCCTTCACGTTCCTGCTTGATGATGTCATCCAGCCTTTGTTTTATATCTTCCAACACCGAGTTGAGGTTATATTTTTCAAGCTGACTTTGCTTTCTTTGTTGTAATCGCTGCAGAAGCTCCTGCAGAGTTGGTAGTCGTCTTCCCTGACTGTCCCTGAGGCCGCCCTGCTGCATTGAGCGCAGCACCTGGGACAGGTCTCCATAAGACATCATTCGCCGGCCGAGCTCGTTCATAAGCTCTTCGGCATCGGCGCTGAAAAAGTCCTGACTGCCGTCCCATTCTGAATAGCGATATGTTTTCATACTTGATTCCTACCACCCAACCAGATTCTTCAGTCGTTTCGCTCCTTCCAGAATGACAATTTTGGTTTTGAGATTCTTCGTCGGCCTCGAGTTTTTGGAGTATCGGCTTCCTCCAGAATGACAATTATATTAATGCCTGTAAACGGTTTTACCTTTTATCTTATCTTTATTCAGCTTGCGGTTTAGGTGAAGTCCTTCGAGAATGAACTCGACTGCAGAGGCGATGGCTTCCGGCATTTCCGAATCGTCCACTATCTTCACCGCTGCGGCTAGACCGGCTACCTCCCTAACATTACGGACGTAAGATTTGGCGCTCATCATATCCGAAGTTTCGGCGCTGAAGCCGCCGCTAAACTGGGAGACGATTTCCTCCAGTCTAGGTAATTGAAAGTGGCGGTTAAAAACGGTGAGCACCGCTTTTCTGGTCAAGTCGTCTATGATTTTTTCCTCTTTACTATCTTCGAGGCTCTCCAGCTCTATCTTGCCGCTGGTAGAGGCAAAAATGTAAGGCAGGTCGCTAATCCGGGGCACCGCCAGTTTTTCATCCAGCGCTATCGCCCGTCTGATGGCGTTACTGATTATGGTCTCATAGTTGGCAATGGAAACACGGACGCTTACCCCCGAACGCTGGTTGATATCCGGGCTTTTTCTAGCTATGTGCGTAATCTCAGCAATAATCTCCTTCATATATTGAGGAATATGGACCTCGAAGGAGTCGCCGCTGAACTGCCGCCGCTCCATTTCCATAATGCTTATCTCGTCTTCGATATCGACCGGATAGTGAGTCCTGATTTGAGCACCATACCTGTCTTTAAGGGGAGTTATAATCCGACCGCGGCTGGTATAATCTTCCGGATTGGCACTGGCGACCAAGACGACATCGAGAGGTAACCTGACGCGGTATCCCCTTATCTGGACGTCTGCCTCTTCCATCAGGTTGAAGAGACCCACCTGCAGCCTTTCGGTCAGGTCGGGCAGTTCGTTAATGCAAAATATGCCCCGGTTGGTCCTTGGAATCAGACCGTAGTGGATAGTCAGTTCGTCGGAAAGATATCTGCCTTCGGCTACTTTAATGGGGTCGACATCGCCAATCAAATCGGCGATGGTGATATCCGGCGTGGCTAGTTTCTCTCCGTACCTGTCCTGCCTGTTCAACCAGGTAATTTCTGTATTGTCACCATCTTTAGCGACCTTGTCCCGGCAGCCCCGGCAGATAGGGGCAAAAGGATTGTCGTTGATTTCACAGCCCTTGATTACCGGTACCTCTTCATCGAGGAGGTTAGTGAGTAGCCTCATAATTCGGGACTTGGCTTGCCCGCGCTCGCCCAGAAAAATTATGTCCTGCCCGGAGATAATCGCATTTTCAACCTGGGGAATAACGCTGTCGTCATAGCCGATAATCCCGGGAAAGATGTCCTTGCCCTCTTTAATCATAGCTATCAGGTTACGCCTCATTTCCTCCCTGACCGGCCTAGGTTGGTACCATGAAGCTTTAAGCTCGCCGATAGTTTTTGGTTTAGTCTGTTTACCCATAGCCCTTCCCCCAAACTGAATTATCTTTAATTAGCCTATCTTTAATTTTATCACAGGGGTGTTTTTGTTACTAAATTAAGTTATAATTAACAATTTAGTAATGGTTATTCTGGCGAAAAACGGTATCCAAATCGAACGGCTGACTTTAGGTCCTTACCAGACTAATGCTTATATTTTAGTCTGCACCGAGACCAAAGAGAGTCTCCTGGTAGATGCTCCGGCGGAAGCCAATAAAATCCTGGAAAGCCTGAAGGGGACTAAGCCTAATTATATATTGATTACCCATAACCACCGCGACCACGTAGGTGCTCTCACTGAAGTAAGGTCATCACTTAAAATCCCGATGGCTGCTCACACACTAAACACCTGGAACCTGGAAGAGCCCCCGGAAAAGCTGCTCTACGACGGCGATACCGTTTTCTGCGGCAACCATCAAGTCGAGGTACTTCATACTCCGGGGCATACTCGCGGCAGCCTGTGCTTTAAGGTAGGTAAATATCTGATAGCGGGAGATACCATCTTTCCCGGCGGGCCGGGTAAAACAGAGTCGCCCGATGCTTTTAAGCAGATAGTAAAGTCCATAACCGAAAAGATTTTCGTTCTGCCGGATGATACCCTGATTTACCCCGGTCACGGCGATTCCACACTGCTGAAAGATGAGAAAGAGGAATTCAGGGTCTTTTCCTCCCGTCCTCACCGCCCTGACCTTTTTGGGGATGTGTTATGGCTATCTTCCTAAGTAGTTACCAGGGCACTTCGACACGGTGGAAGGCTTCACCCAGCTCGCAGCCCTCTCCCTCAGCCATCAGCCGGGCACGGTCTTTAAGCCGGTCTTCTAGTGCCGGATTACCCCCGACCTGGCTTTTGTGACAGCGCAGGGCTGCCATTTTGATGCTAAAAGTGTCGGTAATATTAGAGCAGTAATTAGGGTCCTCGGAGCCCCAGAGTAATAGTTCCTTTACCTTATGAGGCTCAAGTCCTTCTTTTATCAAATCGGGATAAGCGTGGTAGTCTCTGGCATAAGGGAAGACGGCATCCAGCACCACCTGCCCGACCACGCGGTGGTCGCGGTGCCAGATATACTTGCGGTATGGATCGGCGCTAACTACCGTTTCAGGACGGAATTTCCTTATCTGGCGAACAAGCTCTTTCCTGAACTCTGGCGTGTCTTCCAGGCCCTGGTCGGGATAGCGCAGGAATACCACTTCTCTTACTCCCAATAACTTGGCTGCCGCCGTTTGTTCCTGCTCCCTGATTTTCGCCAGTTCAGAGGGTTTCATATTGACGTCGCTGGTACCTTTATCTCCGTTAGTGCAAATTACATATATAACATCCTTACCGGACCGTGTCCATCGGGCGACTGTTCCGGCAACGCCGAATTCGGCATCATCCGGATGAGCCGCAATTACCATCACTGGTGCTGGTTTAGCCATTCTAGCCTCCTCGAGTCAAGCTGGTTAAAGAAAAACTATTTAGTATCCTGTATTCACTAATAATTGCCTCAGCTATTTTCGACCAGCTAAATCGGAGTACCGACTCCCGGATTTGAGTAGAGTTTTGTTTCGGCTGGTTAAGAATTAAGGTAATTTTCTCAGCGAGACTGCGGGGAACATTACTATCAACTATATAGCCCGTTTCTCCCTGACGAATAATGTCTCTAAGGTCGCCCACGTCAGTAGCAATAACCGGTATACCGCAAGCCAGAGATTCCAGAGCCACCAGACCGAAACTTTCATAGTAGGAGGCAACTACCGAAACATCAGCCGCATTGTAATAGCGAGGTAGTTGCTGATGTTCGACCACTCCCGGGAAAACAACCATGTCTCGGATACCGAGCTGGTCGGATAGTTTCTGTAGCCGTTCCATCTCCGAACGGCTTTGCTCGCCCCCGCCGATTATCACCAGTTTCAACCCTGTTTTCTCCGGTAGATAGGTAATAGCCTGAAGCAGCCGGTCTATTCCCTTTAGCGGCTCAATCCGCCCGACAAAGAGAATAACTTTCTGGTCGGTAAACCCTAACTCTCTTTTTGCCTTCTCTTTGTCTGAAGGATGAAAGAGGTCGGGATTTACTCCGCAGGGGACGATGCCGATTCTTTCCGGCATAGCGCCATAGTACTCGATTAGTGCTTCTTTTTCTCTCTCTGTAGAGGCGATGATACGGTGACAGCTTTGCACCGCGTCTCTCTCGCCTTCAATCCGCAGTTCCGGTTCCTTTTCTCCGATACCGATGGCGTTTTTCACCGCGCCCAGCGTGTGGAACATAACCATATGAGGAATGTCCCAGCTTACCTGTAACTCTTTACCCACGCAAGCTGAGAGCCAGTAATGACTAAACAGCAAATCATATCGGAGGGAATTGTCTCTCCTGAAGTCATCCAGATTTTCAATAAAGTGAGGCAAAAGGGGATAGGTAGCTAGCTTGGGTATCTCATCTACTTCGCCGGCCGCAAGGTGAATGAGGCGTACGTTCCGGCTGAGTTCGATGATTTGCCTGTGTTCCGGATTATGGGCACGAGTAAAAATATCTACTCTATTTCCGAGTTTACCTAGCTGATGGGCTAACTCTCGGATATAAACGCTCATCCCGCCCGTATCTTTTGTGCCTAGCGTGCCCACGGGACAACTGTGCACGCTGAGCATGGCTATTTTGAGTTGATTATCTGGCAAATCCTCTCACCTTACTTGATATTTATCTGACAATGGCTTAAGGGGATTACCTTGCCACCCAGATGATATTTATATGTCTCGTTACCTTTTAGGAAGTCGAATTTCTTTTTGCCTTCCTGAATGCTCTCTTTGATACAAAACAGCTTGCAGATGAGCCCGGCACTCAGCGAATCGTATTTTGGGTCGTAACCACTATTATACAGGTAAATGTTATTTTTGTAATCAAAATATAGAACCATTGCCACCGGCAGCTTATCCAGCTCAAGCACGCCTAATTTAAGTAAGCCTGCCCCGGACAGCTTATCTACCAGCGACCTGAAAAAGGTTTCCATTTGGCCGGTCAGAAAATTGGCTTTATCGGTGCGGCTTTCGGTGAACATTTTGAGAAAGGTATCCATAGCCTGGTTGACCGCCGTCTTTTCGCTGATAACATAGTAGTTAATTTCTCCGGACGCCGATAGTTTTCTCAACTTTCGTCTGATTTCGTGGCTCTGTTTTACGTCCAGCGTTGCCAGGTATTCTTCCCAGCTAGCCGGTAAATCCATATCAAGGGAAACGTCCTCCGGTTCGGTAAGCACTTCATATCCTCGCCCTTTAGCTATACCAGCCAGATGGGTGAGGACGGTAGAATCAGGCCGCAATGGTTTCAGTTCAAGATTATTAATACCCTTCTGCTTGAGGTTGTCTAAAAGGATATTAAAAAAGTCCTTTTCCCTGCCCGGCGCAATAACAAAGTCGAGGTAATCACAAACATCCACGCCGCCAACGATTGAAGCTACGTTCTCTTTGATTAAAAGCGGGGCAATGCCGATAATTGCCTCGCCCTGGCGCACCGCCGCCAGGTATGGCTTAGCCTCAGCGCCGAATACGCGCCACCAGACCTCTAACCAAACTGGCAAAGTAAATACCAGGTCCCATCTCAGGTTATGGGCTGGACTGCTTTGGTAGCCAGCCAGGCTGGTAAAACTTTCTTCGGTGACGGTATAATCCGTGATTTTAGACACTAGTATAAAATTTTACCATACTCAATATGATATTTAATATCTCAAAGTTATAAAATCCGATGTCAAAATGTTACGAATTTGTGACAGCCATTAAATGTCTGTGCGGATTTATCGTGATATAATAGAAAAACAATGAGTCAACCTGTCGTTGGTCGGCATACGAAAATAGTCTGCACTCTGGGTCCCGCTAGCAGTTCCCCTGAGGTCATTGAAAAGATGCTCCGGGCGGGTATGGATATTGCCCGCCTCAACCTGGCTTACAGCACCTTTGAAGAACATTCCCGCCTCGTCTCAAGAGTCCGCCGGCTGAGCCGGAAGCTGGGATTACCGACCGGCATTCTCCTCGACCTGCCCGGACCGAAACGTTTTAACGGGGATACCAAGGCAGTCTTCGGACCACACCTTGAATTTGCCCTTTCACAGAAAGCCGATTTCATTGCCTTATCTTTTATTTCTACGGCGAGGCAGGTCGAAGCCGTTAAGGAACTGCTAAAGGAAGCGAAGGCGGATACGCCTTTAATCGTCAAAATTGAAAAGGCTCAGGCTTTAGCCGAATGCGAGACTATCCTGGAAGAATGCGAAGGCATAATGGTCGCCCGAGGCGATTTAGCCCTGGAAATCAGTATTGAGAAAGTGCCATTAGCTCAAAAACGGCTTATCCGGGAAGCCAATTGCCGCGGCAAACCAGTAATCACCGCTACCGAGATGCTCTTATCGATGGTCCAATCGCCTACTCCCAGCCGTGCTGAGGCTACGGATGTGGCTAACGCCGTTCTCGACGGTAGCGATGCGGTAATGCTCTCCAACGAAACATCCGTTGGTAAATATCCTGATATCTCTACTGATATGATGGCTAAAATTGCCCTTGAAGCAGAAAGTGCTTTCCCCCATCAACAGGTATTCGAGGAAAGGTGTCAGGAAGACCGTCCTGAGGTCAATGACGCTACTGCCCGGGCAGCTTGCCAGATAGCTCAACAGATTCAAGCCAGTGCCATCGTTGCCTTCACCACCGGCGGTACTACCGCCTTGCGGGTATCCAAATACCGACCTCGCCAGCCGATTCTAGCCGTAACTCCCTCCGAAATTACACAGAGACGTCTATCTTTACTCTGGGGAGTCGTTCCAATTATCAAACCTGGAATGCCGAACCTGGAAGAAGTCTTTAGCCTGGCTAGCGAAGTAGCTCTGAAGACAGGCATCGCTAAAACTGGTGAGCTTATTGTGATTACTACTGGTCTTCCCCTCGGAACCCCTGGGAGCACGAATTTAGTCAAGGTGCACCGGGTTTAAGCGAGTAACTCGACCTCCTCGCAATTAATTATCCACCTACCCAGATTGCTTCGCCTCCGCCTATGCTAAAGCTTCGGCGGATAGTCTCGCAATGACATTAAAAGGGTTGCTAAACTCAATGGCTAGGAGTATAGTTTAATTCTAGATTATTATGGTGTTGACGATGAATTCCGCTAGAGCCGGCATCAAGCCGGACTTATTTTTGTTATTGACCAGAGTACGCCAACTGCTCATCGAGCAAGATATCGAGTGTTATATTGTCGGTGGACTAGTGCGTGATTTGTTCCTGGGTCGGGAGACAGCCGATATCGATATTGCGGTAGCGGCAGACGCTCTGGATGTTGCTCAAAACGTAGCCTCGGCTCTCGGTGGCAAGTACGTCTTATTGGACACGGTGAATAAAATAGCCAGGGTAGTTCTGGAGAAAGAAGTTGCCGGACACTGGGAGATTGACTTCTCCACTTTCGAAGGCAATATCGAGCAAGACCTTAAAAGACGGGATTTTACTATAGATGCGATGGCAATCGAACTGAAGCGGTTAGATGACCCCATTAATTTTAAATTAATCGATCCGCTTGATGGCTTAGCTGACCTTCGCCAAAAACTGATTCGGGCGGTTAGCGATACGGTCTTTTCTGCAGACGCCGCTCGTTTACTTAGGGCTGTCCGATTAGCCGCTGAGCTTAATTTTACTATCGATAACAATACCGAAGCTTTAATCCGCCGTGGTTCTCAGCTTATCAAGGGCGTCGCCGGCGAAAGAAACAGGGAAGAATTACTTCGACTTTTAGCCAGTCCTCACGCCGGACGGTTTACGTTCTATCTCGATGAATTGGGTTTATTGACCTCTCTAATTCCGGAACTGGCGGTAATGAAGGGAGTCGAGCAGCTCAGGGAACACCACTGGGACGTCTTTAACCACTCGCTCAAAACGGTGGAAGCCTGTGACTTTCTCTTAAGACAGAATGGCTGGGAATATGCTGACAAGGAAGTCCTTGCTGAAGTCCCGTGGATGGCAGTAATAGTCGAATACTTCGACCGGGAAGTCAGCTATGGCAGTACGAGGGGATTGCTGCTTAAAATGGCGGCACTTCTTCACGATATTGCCAAGCCGCAAACCAAAACTATCGAAACCGACGGCCGGACTCGCTTTATAGGGCACGCCAAAGAAGGGGCTGCCATAGCCGCTGACATTCTGCAAAGGCTCAGATTCAGCACTAAAGAGATAGAGCTGGTGCAAACAATCGTCGGAAACCATCTTCGACCGACTCAGATGGCACAAGAGGGGTTACCTACCCACCGGGCTATTTACCGGTATTTCCGTGATACCGGTGAAGCTGGCATCGGCACATTATTTATCAGTCTTGCCGACCACCTGGCAACTCGAGGCCCCAATTTAGACTCGTCCAACTGGAGAGAGCATACCCGGCTGGTTGAATATGTCCTAGCTAAATATCTCGAAGAAGAAAGCATAGCCCGCCCCTCCAAACTTATCGATGGTTATGATATAATAAAGCTCTTTAGTCTTAAGCCAGGACCACAGGTCGGGGAAATTTTAGAAGCAGTGCGTGAAGCCCAGGCTTCAGGAGAAATCACTAACCGGCAGAAGGCTCTGGATTTCGTTAAGAAGCTGGTAGAGAAAGGTCCGGCTGATAAATAAGGAAAAACGGAATTTAAAATTCTCTTAACACACCTATTTTCTTGATAAGGTAGGACAAGATGATTCGAAGAAATACATGGGTTTTCGTAATTGTGCTGGTGATTGTTATTCTGGCGGCGCTGGTCGTCTTCCCGGTTCAAAAGGGGACGCTGTTCAATCGGGGAGTCAGGCTAGGGCTGGATTTGCAGGGCGGCGTCCACATTGTTTATCAGGCTGACCTGTCTCAGGTAAAGGCCGGCGAGGAGGGAGATGCTATTAGGGGCGTAATCGCCGTCCTGGAAAACCGTGTTAACCCGCTGGGAGTAACCGAGCCGCTTATTCAGAGGCAAGGCAGCGATCGGGTTGTGGTCGAGTTACCAGGAAAGGAAATTTCCGATAGGGAAAAAGAGAGCCTTGCCCGCGTTGCAGTGCTGGAGTTTGCCGAACTGACCACGGATAACGCCAGTGCCAAGTGGGAGAACGAACTGGGCAAGTGGAAACCGGCAACAGGCGTTATTGATGGGAAAGACGTAGAATTGACCAGCGCTTATTTTAAGGAAAATACCTATGTGAACCAGGACAATCTGCGAGGAATAATGCTAGTGTTCGAATGGAATGACGAAGGAAGCAAATTATCGGAGCAAATCACTACCCGATTGCTTAAACAACCGTTAGGTATCTTCGAAGGGAGCGATGCCCTTCTTGGGGAAGACGGACGCCCGATTGCTCCGATTGTCAACGAAGCTATTACAACAAGTGGTGTAATCGAAGGGCTTAGCTTAAACGAGGCTACTCGATTATCACGTCAACTGAATGCCGGGCGTTTGCCCGTGCCCCTTACGAAAATCTACGACCAGACAGTTTCTCCAATTTTAGGCGCTGATTTCGTAGACAAGTCGGTCAAAGCCGGATTAATCGGGATATTAATCGTAATGCTGTTTATGATTATCTACTATCGCATACCCGGATTATTATCCAGTCTTGCCCTGGTTTTTTATGCATTGTTGGTGTTAGCCCTATTTAAACTGATTCCGGTCACGCTTACTCTGGCGGGACTGGGTGGTTTTATCGTATCTATCGGTATGGCGGTAGATGCTAACGTGCTTATTTTCGAGAGAATGAAGGAAGAGATTATCGCCGGGAGAACGCTCGGTGCCGCCATTGAGAACGGTTTCGCGCGAGCCTGGACGGCAATCTGGGATAGCAACTTTACCACTTTTATTGCCTGTGGTGTTCTTTACTGGTTAGGCTCCAGTATCGCTGCCAGCGGGCCGCTGAAAGGTTTTGCCCTGACCTTGTTTATAGGTGTGGCAGTCAGTATGTTTACTGCGATTATAGTTACCCGTACATTGCTACGACTCTTCGTCGGTACATCGCTGGCGCAGCGACTCCGGCTATTCAGTCCCAATATGGGAGGAAAATAATGGATATTATCGGTAAAAGATTCTGGTTTTTCCTGATTTCAGGTGTGATTATACTTATCGGCATTATTTCACTGGTAATTTTCGGGCTTAAAACCGGGGTAGAGTTCAGCAGCGGCTCCGTGGTTACGGTAAACTTCGAGCAAGAAGTCAATCAGAGAGACCTGGGGCAAGGATTAGCTAATTTAGGCTACGGCGGGGCACTAATCCAGCGGTTAGGGACGGGCGATTTCCTGATTCGCTTACCGGAGTTGAATAGTGAGAGTAAGACGAAATTAGAGGCAGACCTGACTACCCGGTTCGGAGCCCTTAAAGTTGAAGGATTCGATTCTGTTTCGCCAATGATAGCCTCTGAGACAACCCGCAACACAGTTATTGCCGTCGTGGTTGCCGCTCTTTTCATACTCCTTTACCTCGCCTGGGCATTCCGCAAGATGCCCAACCCCTTCCGGTTCGGCACTTGTGCCGTAATTGCCTTAGCCCATGATACTCTGGTGGTGACGGGAATCTTTTCTATTTGCGGTGCCATCTTTGGCTGGGAAATCAATCTGATGTTCGTTACCGGTATTCTGGCGATTATCGGCTATAGCGTCAATAACACGGTTGTTGTATTCGACAGGATACGAGAGAACCAGCTCAAAAGTGCCGCTACTTTCGATGTCGTAGTAAACAATAGTATGATTGAGACCTTGGGCCGCTCACTGAACACCTCTTTAACCACTATCTTTACCGTGGTGGCTTTAATGCTTTTTGTCGGGGCATCTATTCAGAACTTCGTAATTGTCCTGCTAATCGGCATTATTGCTGGGACTTTCGACTCAGTTTGTGTTGCTCCGTCGTTACTGGTAGTCTGGAGAAAGGGCGAGTGGGGTCGGTTCATCGGGCGGAAGCCTTTACCAGCTAGCGGGGGGTGATGGTCAACGTTTTCTACACCAAAGGGCGCCGCTAGACTTTCGCTCGCTGTTGTCATCGGGCTGTTCGGTTTCAAAGTACTCGTCGGTGTAATAACCGGGAGTATCAGTATCTGGGCACAGGCTGTAGATAGTTCTCTCGATATATTTGCGGTGGTGATTACTTTTCTCACCGTGGATTTCTCAGCTAAACCGGCCGACCGCGAACACCCCTTCGGACACGGTAAAGTAGAGGACATCGCCGCCGGTATCCAGGCGGTGCTGCTTCTAGGTGCGGCCGCTGCCATAATCTATTCTGCTATCCGCCGGATAATACTAGGAGATGCCATCCAGCTTACCGAAGCGGGCATCGGCGTTATGCTGCTATCGATGATAGTCAGTATCGTCCTGTCCCGTCACCTTCTTAAAGTGGCACGGGCTACCGGCTCGGTGGCTCTGGAAGCGAATGCACATAATATTACCGGCGACATATATTCTACGGCCGGTGTAATGATTGGATTAGTAGTTGTTCGCTTGACCAGTCTCACTATAATCGATCCGATTTTAGCTCTAGTTGTGTCGTTACTTATACTTAGAGCAACTTACCGGGTGAGCCGGATGGCTCTCAGCGGGCTTATAGATGTCAGGTTACCAAGAGAGGAGGAGAATAAAATAATCTCCTCTATTACTGAGCATACCGGCCAGCTGGTCGGTTTCCACGAGATGCGTACCCGCCGCGCAGGCAATCAGCGGTACATCGACCTCCATCTGGTAATGCCTAAGAGTGCCAGCGTGGAAGAAGCTCATCGGATGTGCGACCACCTGGAACAAGATATAAAGAGCAAATTGCGTAACGCCAGCGTGACTATTCACGTCGAACCCTGCGGGACCGAGTGCCAGGAATGCCACGTCTCAATCTGTAGTATCTACAAACGTAGACACTAGCTCAGGCGATGTATTTCTTTGATTTCCCTAACCAAAGAAGTAATATCGGGCGCAGCCGTTTTTCGCCGCGGTTGACCTAGCGGGTCGTCGATTTTCTTATTGCCTAGGAGCGTCTCGAAGGTTGCCTTTACCGAGTAGGCAAGGGCTTGTAAATTATACCCTCCTTCCAAAGCAAACACCGCGCGATTACTGCATAACTCCTCAGCTAACTCCCTGATAATTTCTGTCATCCGGGCAAAGCCCTTAACAGTTACTTGCATTGCTCCTATCTGGTCGGACCAGTGCGGGTCGTAGCCGGCCGAGACCATAATAAGCTGGGGTTTAAACCGCCGAGCCGCCGGAACTATAATCTGCTCGAAGACCGCAGTATATTCGGCGTCGCCGCAACCCATAGGTAAAGGTATGTTTATGTTAGTCCCCCTCCCTTCTCCCACGCCGGTCTCCTCGGTTGTTCCTGTTCCGGGATAGAAGGGATATTGATGGGTTGAAATATAAAGGACCCGGGGGTCGTCGTAAAATGCCCCTTGCGTTCCGTTGCCGTGGTGCACATCGAAATCGATGATAAGTATACGTTCCAGTTTATGATTGGCTAAAGCCTGTTTGGCGGCGATGGCGATGTTATTAAAGAGGCAGAAGCCCATCGCCTGTCCGGTGACGGCGTGGTGTCCCGGTGGCCTGACCAGAGCAAAAGCGCTGTCGACTTCTCCATTCATAACGGCGTCGGTGGCGGCGATGATGCCTCCGGCGGCATAAAGGGCAACTTCATAAGAATCTGAGGACATTACCGTATCGGCATCGAGCCAGCCACCCCCTCCCTGGGCTGTTTCGCGGACGTATGATATATAATTCTTCTGGTGTACGGAGGCTACTTCTTCAACAGTCGCCGGACGTGGTGGGATGTTGATTAGCCTAGATTTAAGGCCGGCTTTTTCTAGACAGTCAATTATCGCCTTAAGACGCCCTGCATTTTCGACGTGGTCTCCGGTATCGTGCTTAAGGTAAATAGGGTTGTAGATAATACCGACTTTCATAATTTATCCGTCAGGAAGGATATTAAAAGCAGATTTTTAACTAGGATGTCGGGGGTGTATAAATCTTAGACTGCTTGAACCTTTCTTCGGAAAAGTAGAACTTCTTATCTTCGGTAGGTACGATGATTTCGACTTTCAGGAGTAAGTTCAACGCCCACATCCTATAGTCCCGGCGGAACTCTAAGAATCTGGGCTTGATACCCAAATCTTCAGTGCTAATAGCTTTCTCAGGAGTGGTTGCGTTGAGTTCTCTAAAAGCTTTTACCAACCACTTTATCGCTCGCCTTAAACGCCACGGCACAATGACAAAAACTACGAGGGCGCCGAAGGCTAATACCCCAAACAGCAAAAGCCAAGCGGTAACGTTCATTGTGCTCACTTTAAAGCATTGTGCGGGGCTGTGTCAAACTTGAGCAGCTAATTTCCTTGTTTCCATTAACGTGATAGATTATACTTTCCCTGTAACTCAGGAGGATAGTCATGTCACTGGATTTAACTAAGGTGGCGGCTCAAGTCGAAGGGATGGTCGGCAAATTAAAAGCTGGCGCCAGCGAACGGCAAAAAAGACTTGATAATGCCGTAAATATTCTGCATAGTCAGTCAAGAAATTGGGAACAGTTAAAAAAGAAGATTCTATCAAGTAAGACTACGTGGCTGGTGGCGGGGTTGGTAGAGGGATTAGACAAACATTATAAGGCGACTCCTCTTCCTGATGAATTTACGGTAATTGCCGCCGACGGTTCTCATATCGAAGTCGATCGTCACCGCTCGGTAAGGTGCTTTTTAATCAACATCGGCAGCGTTCAGCTTCGCTACGGTCCCCGTGCTGACGCAATATTAGATGCTTCGCCACGACTTTACGCTGAAGACAATGAGCTGGTTATTGCGTCGCCAGAGAATAAAGGGCGCGACCAGCTTATCGAGGGCGGGCTTCTCGGTATAAAGCGCGGTGTGGAGGAATGCCGGCAGTTAGCCGCTCTAAGTACCGGACTACCGCCGGGCAGCAGTGCACTGGCATTGCTTGATGGTTCGCTTATTCTCTGGGGGCTGGAAGCTTATCCCGATTTTGTTACCGAAGCTTTGCTGGATAACGGATTCCTTAATTACCTTAATGCGATGAAAGAAGCCGGCAAAGACAAAAATATGAGTCTGGTAAGCTACATCAGCTCGCCTCGCAGTACCGATGTAGTTAACGCTTTGAGGGTGGCTATTTGTCCTTACGAACCAGCCGACTGCGACCGAAATTGCTCGGCGAAGGAAAAGCGTGACTGCGAATCAGTGGCAGGCGTTCAGGATAGAGAGCTTTTTGCTAGTGTGCTGGGCGAAGGGGAAAGGTCGACGTTGTTTATCAGCCCTTCGTCCATCGTTCGGGAGCATTACGGAGAACATCGAGTTTATTTTTTCTATTTGAAAATGGAGGAGGAAATCGCCCGC
>JAZDIU010000017.1:0-37299 GCA_043804635.1 Chloroflexota bacterium | reverse complement strand
TAAACTATGGACACTAGGTATGGGGGGTATCGACCCTCTCTGTGCCGAAGCTAACGCGTTAAGTGTCCCGTCTGGGGACTACGGCCGCAAGGTTAAAACTCAAAGGAATTGACGGGGGCCCGCACAAGCAGCGGAGCGTGTGGTTTAATTCGATGCAAAACGAAGAACCTTACCAAGGTTTGACATGACGGAAGTAGGAGACCGAAAGGAGGACGACCTGTTAAGTCAGGAGCCGCCACAGGTGCTGCATGGCTGTCGTCAGCTCGTGCCGTGAGGTGTTTGGTTAAGTCCTGCAACGAGCGCAACCCTCGTTATCAGTTAATTTTTCTGGTGAGACTGCCCCGTAAAACGGGGAGGAAGGTGGGGATGACGTCAAGTCAGCACGGCCCTTATACCTTGGGCTACACACACGCTACAATGGGTGGTACAATGGGTTGCTATAGAGCGATCTGGAGCTAATCCTGAAAGCCACCCTCAGTTCAGATTGCAGGCTGAAACCCGCCTGCATGAAGTTGGAGTTGCTAGTAACCGCAGGTCAGCATACTGCGGTGAATACGTTCTCGGGCCTTGTACACACCGCCCGTCACGTCATGAAAGCCGGCAACACCTGAAGTCGATGGGCTAACCCGCAAGGGAAGCAGTCGCCGAAGGTGGGGTTGGTAATTGGGACGAAGTCGTAACAAGGTAGCCGTAGCGGAAGCTGCGGCTGGATCACCTCCTTTCTAGGGAGAACTGTTCTTCACTCTGTGAGGGACCATCTCCTAGGTCGGTCATCGATTATCGGTGAATTACTTTTCCTTCCGCTATCCAAAGGTTAAGGTGCTTTTTATTTTGTCCTCTTTGTGATAACAGGGAGGAGTCCCACCGAGATAGGTTGACGGTCCACCCGTCACAGGGTTAAACTACCGTTAAAATGACTTACGACGAAGTTATCGACAGACTCAAAGCTGAAGCCAATCCGGCTAACGTCGCCGGCATGGCACGCTACGGCATCAGCTCAACTAACACACTGGGAATATCCATCTACACCCTCCGCAAGATAGCCAAAGAGCTAAAAAAAGACCATAAGCTCGCCTTAAAGCTATGGGACTCCGGCTTCCACGAGGCTCGCGTCTTGGCTAGCTTCATCGAGGAGCCGGAAAAAGTGACCGAAGCACAGCTCGACCGCTGGGTCAAGGATTTCGACTCCTGGGATGTCTGCGACCAGGTCTCCGAACTTATCGCAAAGACGCCTTACGTACTGAAAAAGATTCGCGAATGGGCTGGCCGCGATGAGGAGTTCGTCAAGCGGACTGCCTTTTCCCTTATCGCCGAGGTCGGGTGGTATGACAAGAAACTTCAAGACGAGGATTTCAAGCAGTTTTTTACTCTTATCAAAAATGCCGCCACCGACGAACGCAACTACGTGAAAAAAGCGGTCAATTGGGCGCTGCGAAACATCGGAAAGCGGAACAAAGTACTCAACCAGCGAGCCATCGAAGTCGCCAGGGAAATCCAGAAGATGGACTCAAAAGCGGCTCGTTGGATTGCGGCTGATGCCTTGCGGGAGCTAACCGGTGAAGCGGTCCAGAAACGGATTTCCCGGTCGAAGTAATTATTCCGAATCTTCCTTTTACCTTCTTGCCATACAAAACCAATCGGTGTAAACTCTACGAATGATGATTACATTCTTGAAAGACATCGGGCTAAGCTTTATTCCCCTATTCGTCGCCGTCGATGCCCTGGGCGTTCTGCCTTTCGTCCTGACTTTAACCCAGGAGATGACGCCGAGAGAAAGACCGAAGGTAATCCGCTACGCTATGTTGACTGCTTTCGCCCTGGGCTTGCTGTTTATCGGCATCGGTAAGAGCATACTGTTTCTACTCGGCATCTCCATCAACGACTTATTGTTAGCCGGCGGACTCCTTCTTTTAGTCTTATCTATCAGACACTTAACGACCGGAAAACTCGTCGAGTTTCAGCCGACCGTCTCCAAAGAGATGACGGGCGTAGTGCCACTGGGAACGCCTCTGGTGGTCGGACCGGCCGTCTTGACTACCCTGCTGCTTCTTACTCAGCAACGCTCGGTAGCCGCCGTAGTGATTTCTTTTGCTGTAAATTTAATAGTTGCCTGGTTTATTTTTGTACAGGCAAACCGGGTAGCTCGCATACTCCACGAGCCAGGGCTGAGAGCCGCTTCCCAAATAGCCAGCCTGCTCTTAGCGGCAATCGCCGTAAT
Source organism: Chloroflexota bacterium (assembly GCA_043804635.1). Classification (GTDB taxonomy): domain Bacteria; phylum Chloroflexota; class Dehalococcoidia; order Dehalococcoidales; family UBA2162; genus JAZDIU01. The sequence continues at coordinate 35,081 of JAZDIU010000017.1, read as the reverse complement.
GATGATCCGGAAAGGCTTGCTCGAATTTCTAAAGTAAATGGAACTCACACACCCTTCGCTAATATGAAACAACAGCCGTGACTATGGCTGGGAAAATTTATTTTTAGAAACAACTAGAGTCCATTTGAAAGGGTTTTAGCTTCCAGTTGTTTTATTGTTATGTAAAGCTACAAACAGACTGTCGTTCTGAGCACTAGAAGCTGTGAGCCACAAGCCACTTGACAGCGATAAAGCCATAGAGGATAATAAGTTAAAATTTAGAAAGAGACTAGAAATTGGTAAAAATCAGATTACAACGAGTTGGCGCCAAGAATCAACCGAGCTATCGGATAGTAGTCACGGATTCCCGTAAAGCCCGCAACGGGCCGCCTATCACCATCATCGGACATCATAATCCGCTCACCGACCCGGAAACCACCACGATTGATGAGGAGAAAACATTATACTGGCTTTCAAAAGGAGCTCAACCGACAGCTACTGCCGCCAGATTGATTAAAAAGGCTGGCATTATGGAAAAATTCAAAACTGTCAAGGAGAAGACATGAAGGAGCTAGTAGAATTTATCGCCAAATCAATCGTCAATGCCCCGGAACAGGTGGTAGTCACCGAAGAACAGGATGAGCGCGGAATTATACTCAAGTTGCAGGTTGCCGATGATGATAAAGGTAGAGTGATTGGTAAGCAGGGTAGAATCGCCGAGGCGATGCGCACACTGATTCGAGTGAAAGCCGCCAAAGCCGGCACCAAAGCTAACCTGGAAATTCTATAGTTATAAGAAGGCTGCTCCCAAAGGGCAGCCTTTAAGTTTGAAGCCTCTTTACTCACCGGCCGGACTAAGGGTTTCTCTGAATACCGCCCGAGCCATTTTATTTGATTTCCGGTCGAAAGGTATTTGCAGCTTAGCTGACGGATTGGTAATATGGACGAAGAGAATTTTTAGGGGGAGTGGAATCGAATGCGGGACAGTAATCGTCATAACAGCGGTCTGACTTCAAGGTGTTCCGAGGATTTCCGCCAGTACTGCCGGGACATTCCTGATTTTCCCAAAAAGGGAATAATCTTTCGAGATATTACCAACCTGCTCAAGAATGGGCCGGTTTTCAAGCGGGCTATCGATGAAATATCAGCCAATTACAGCCTCAACAAGATAGATGCCATTGCCAGTATCGAAGCGAGGGGCTTCATCATCGGGTCGGCTCTCGCCTACCGTATGGGCAGCGGCCTGATACCGGTCAGGAAGAAGGGCAAATTACCGTGGCGCGTCTACCGCAAGAGTTACAGCCTGGAGTATGGCGAAGACCAGCTTGAGGTCCATCAGGACGGCATCCTGCCCGGCGCTAACATTCTGATTGTCGATGATGTCATTGCGACCGGCGGCACCGTCGAGGCAGTAGCTAAGCTCGTCAAGGAAATGAAAGGCAACCTCATCGGCGCGGCGTTTCTAATCGAACTAACCGACCTTAAAGGCAGAGAAAAAATCAAAGACGTCCCGGTATTTTCATTGATAAAGTACTAGCAAACGAGGGACTTTATCTATCCTGAGCGCCGAGTAAAAAATCAAGCCTGGTCCTTGACTACCAACTTCTTTTTCCTATTGAGCTCAGTCCTCAGCTCACCGCTTTCTTCACGAGCGCGGCGATCTTTGCCTCTTCGGCGGCAGTCAACTCCGTCAGAGCGAAGGCAATCGGCCACATGTGTCCTTCGTCGAGGTTCGCCGCGTCCTGGAAGCCGAAGGTCGAGTATCTCACTTTGTACTTCTGGGCACTTTGGAAGTAGCAGATGACCTTGCCGTCCTTATTGGTATACGCTGGCATCCCGTACCATGTCCTGGGCGTGAGCCCAGGCGCGCTTGCTTTGATGAGCGCATGCAGCCGCTTGGCCATGGTGCGATCTGGTTCCTTCATCTCGGCGATCTTCGCGAGCACTGCGGACTCACCGATGACCTTCTTTCCCGCCCTCAATTCTTGGGAGCGCTCTTTCATCGCAGCTAGTTCCTCGTCCGAGAATCCCTTGGACGTACCTGCTTTCTGAGTTATTTCCTTATCCATTTTGTGATTTCCTTTCATTGACTTTTCCATAACCTCGACCTTATTCACTGTAAGCAAGAAATAATGAAATTGTCATAAAATCGATGTGGAAATTGTGGCAAAAATGTGACATTTCTAGAACAATTAAGATCTAGAGGGTATTAATGTCAACTTTTGACACTTTGCCTTTTGCGGCGTCAGATAGACCCCGGCGGACTGAGGCAATTGCAGATGGGTTCTTGGACAGCCACACTTCTTCGTTAGGGATAGGTTCGCCATCGGCTTCAAGGCTCTCTATGTAAAGTTCAATAGCTTCCTTGATATTAGCCAGCGCTTCCTCTCTGGTATCACCTTCACTAATGCACCCGGGTAGCACGGGAACAGTAACGGTATACCCACCTGATTCATTAGGCTCAAGAATTACACGAAATTTTATCACCAAACTGCTTTTTCTCTTCATATACCAAATCATAACATACTTGAAAGAAGCTCTCTTATACTCACACCGCTTTCATCTATTTTGGCTTTTCCCTTGATGTCATTCTGGAGCGAAGCGAAGAATCTGGTGGTAGGGTAACTGGATTCTGGCCTTCGCCAGAATGAGGAAAAGTGAGATGTGTTCGTAGCGAGGAAGGTGACATGGGTAGAATGTTTTAAGGGCGAAGCTTATTTGGGGAAGGTTTAAAAAGCGAGCGGTTTAGAAGTTCCTATTAAGTAGACTTGGATCCCTTTATGGGGCATAGGCAGAACTTTTAAAGCTATTTTCAGCCCGTTATGATAAGAATCTATTTGAACTATACGCCAGACCACTAAGTTTTAGGCAATTTACCTTAATTATTTTAGTATTCGTTAACTGTTTTTTACCTTAATTTTACTAATATTACCCTTATTTTTGCCAGTATATTGATTTATTATTACACATTTGCTATTATATTAGCAAGGCTAGGAGGCATAAAAATAAATGTCCAGGATTAGAGTGAGTCCAAATGAGACAAAGGAGCAGCGCTTCAGGAGAATCGCTGAATCTAGAACAAATGCTATACTTGAAAAAATAAGGCTGTTGGGAAATCTTTCGGATACTAGAAGATATCGTTATTCGGCAAATGATGTGGATAAGATATTTTCAGTAATTAATGCACAAATACGAGAAGTAAGAGTTAAATTTGGTTTTGGAACAAAAGTTCAATTTAAGCTCTAAGGAGGCTGTATGAGTGCTAGTAGGGAAGACGTTTCAGACCTTTCTCTTCCGGTAATCATCGAGGAAAAACTAACAAGAAAAATCCTCAGGTCTGTAATGGCACAATTTTCTGGTCTTACAGAAGCAATCCTTGAGCTAGTAGATAATGCATTCGATGAATTTGATGGAGTGCACGGTGGACAGCATTTAGATGTAAACGTTACGGTAACAGACACCTTTATTAGAGTTGAAAACGTTGGTGGTAAAGGTATGGGCGTAGCCGGACTAAAAAATTGGCTCAGTTGGGGTGAAGCAAATAAGGAAAACGCTATAGGTGAGTACGGGCAAGGTGGTAAAGCTGCAATGGGGTTTTTAGGGAGTTCTTGGGAAGTCAGAACTAAACGTTGGGATGAAAAAACTTCTTGGGAAATATCCGATACTCAATGGGATGATGTCTCAGTAGAGCGAAAAGTCTTCAAGGCTGTTCCAGTCAAAGATACCAATCATAACGATATCGGCTATTGTAAATTCGAAATTAGGAATCTTAAAAAACATCGTCAGGACATCAACCGACTCAAAGCCGTTCTATCTAACGTATATCGAAAACAACTTGAAGATGGACGAGCGACCATCAAGGTTAATAGAGAAGAAATAAAACCATTAAAATTGCCGCTTTATGACCGCTTTGAACCTGTCCAATTTCGGAGGAGAACTGATATTGGCTTCACAATCTCAGGATGGATTGGAAGACTAAAGCGTGATACTAGAGCAAGTTCTGGTCTAAATATTCCTGGTGGAATGCGACTACTAAGACAGGGTAGGTTAATTCGAGACGGTGAATATTTCGGGCATCACGATTTTAGGTATAAAGCTTCACTCGGGACTTTAATTGGAGAAGTGGATATGAGTAAAATTCCTGTCCTGCCGAATAAAACTGGATTTGATGTTGACTCTCCAAATTGGTCAGCTGCCCAACACGCAATGTTTCAAATACTTAAACCACATATAGAAGAATTACTAAGTCAGAAAGAGGAGGACGTTGTTACTAGGGAAGAGCGGAAACGTGTAGCACAAGCCAGAGAGTGGATGATTAGAGCATTTACGCTGATGAGTAAGTACAGTGATATGTCCAGTATGTTACGAGAGGGAGTGGGCAGAAAAACTCCCGAAGCTCGCCCTGGTCAGTTATCCCTCCAAATGCCATCTGAGCCTCCGACAACCGTAGAGAAAGAGCGCCAACCTCGAACCACTCCACCCGAAGGCGCGATTGGAAGATTAAGGAGACTAGGAAAGATGCCCGACTGGGATTTAAGAATTCTAGAACCTCAAATAAGGTCTGACTGGGAAAATACAGAAGATGGTCATCGTCGCCTATTAATCAACAAGAAGTACTGGTTATATGAAAAACGAGAAGGAGACGAACTTTACATCGGGGAGACTGCTGCTGTAGAGCTAGCTATGCAGACAGAAGACAATTTATCTTCAGAGGAATATCTTAAAGAAGTAAATAGAATCATGTTGGCTTTTGGACAAGTTTATTCCTCAGAAACCGAGTAATAGTTTTTGTCATGTAGAGTTCCATGTTGAGAATTTAGTTCAGAGCATAAAAGGGACGGGCTAACTTCAGAATTTTAAAGTGACCGAATGCGAATGGTTAGCAACCTGAGCTCCCCGCGCGGGATTCGAACTAATCATATTACGTTATTCTTTGTAATACCTCTTCCACCACCACCATCCACCCCTTCCCCACCCCTTTAATATTGATTCGCAGCTGGGTATTACCCAGAGTTATGTCTCCAAAATAACGTCTTAGCAGGGGTTCAAGTTTCTCTTTATTGAACTTCATCCCTTCAAAGAGCCTTAATACAACTTCGCCGTCTTCAGTGGATATGGACTCGATGCCGGCTTTGGCTGCCAGGATTTTGATTTTTACCGCATAAAGCAGGTTGTTTACTTCCGGCGACGGCGCACCAAAGCGGTCGGTGAACTCTTGAGCCAGAACTTCTACATCCTCCGCCTTTTCCGTCTTGACCAGCTTCTGGTATAGTCCCAGCCGGGTCCCCAGGTTGGGGATATAGTCTTCTGGAATGTAGGCAGGCAGGGGTAAGTTGATGGTGGGCGGCGGCAGGCGTGAGGTCTCTGTTTTAGCAACGCCAGCCAGTTTAGCCTTTTGCTCCTCGACCGCCTGCGCCAGTAACTGGCAGTAAAGATTAAAGCCGACGGCACTGATATGCCCGCTCTGTTTCACCCCCAGCAGAGTGCCCGCTCCTCTGATTTCCAGGTCTTTCATCGCGATACCGAAGCCGGCGCCCAGCTCAGTAGCTTCAAAGATAGTTTTGAGTCGCTTCTCCGCAGTCGGCGTTATATGTTTGCCCCGGTCGTAGAGAAAGTAGGCATAAGCCAGGTTAGTGCCCCGCCCCACCCGGCCCCGTAGCTGGTATAGCTGCGTCAGCCCGAACTTATCGGCCTGGTTGACAATCAGGGTATTGACATTGGGCATATCCAGCCCGGACTCGATAATCGTGGTGCAGATGAGGACATCGCTTTTACCCTGGACGAAGTCAGCCATTACCCTCTCCAGTTCTGCCTCGGACATCTGGCCGTGTCCGATGGCGATTCTGGCTTCGGGGACTATCGTCTTGAGCTTGTTAGCGATGATGGCAATGCTTTCCACACGGTTGTGGACGAAGAAGACCTGCCCGTTCCGTTCTATCTCCCTGATTATGGCTTCCCGGACCAGCCGGTCGTCATATTCCGCTACATAAGTTTTGACCGCTACCCGGTCTTCGGGGGGCGTTTCCATCACGCTCATATCCCGAATACCCACCAGCGACATATGCAATGTGCGGGGGATAGGCGTGGCGCTTAGAGCGAGCACGCTGACCTCTCTCCTCAGCTTCTTCAAATACTCTTTGTGGGCGACGCCGAAGCGCTGTTCTTCATCGATAATCAACAGTCCCAGGTCTTTGAAGACAACGTCTTTCTGGATGAGCCGGTGAGTGCCGATACAGATGTCCACTGTGCCGTTAGCCAGTCCTTCCAGGACAGTCTGCTGTTCTCTGGGTGTCCGGAACCGACTCAGCACCTCGATTTTCATCGGGAACGCCGCCAGCCTCTGGCTGAAAGTCAAAAAATGCTGCTCGGCGAGCACTGTCGTCGGCACCAAAACGGCTACCTGCTTGCCATCCATCACTGCCTTGAAAGCGGCACGGATTGCAACCTCGGTCTTGCCATAGCCGACGTCCCCGCACACCAGCCGGTCCATCGGCTTCTGCTTTTCCATATCCGCTCTTACCTCGCCCACCGTCCTTGCCTGGTCGGGGGTTTCGATGTAAGGGAAAGAAGCTTCAAGCTCCTGCTGCCAGACGGTATCCGGCGAGAAGGCAAAACCGGGCACGACCTCACGGGCGGCATAAAGAGCCAGTAATTCCTCGGCAATTTCGGCGACCGATTCCTCTACTTTCTGCCTGGTCTGGCTCCATTCCTGCGTTCCCAGCCGACTCAGCGTCGGCGACTGCTCGCCCGAACCGATATAGCGGCTGACCCGGTCAATCTGACCGGTCGGAACATAGAGCTTATCGCCGGCGGCGTATTCCAGCACTAAATATTCGCTCTGGATGCCATCCGTTTTCAGTTTAGTGATGCCGGCAAGGAGGGCAATACCGTGGTCGATGTGCACTACGAAGTCACCCGGAGTCATATCGACGAAGAGCTTATGGCGGGGCACCGGGTGCTTTTTAGACACGCGGTGCTGTTTTATGAAGCCGAATAGCTCGGCATCGGTGAAAAGATGGGTGCCGTCCATCGTCCAGCCTTCAGCCAGCAAGCCTTGAAGCAAAGTGAGCGAACCGGGTGGGGGCACCTGTTTTACTTCGGTGAGGGGTGGTGCAATCATATCTTCTTCCTGGAGCAGCTCTGACAACCGCTTGGCTTGATGACTGACGATAATGAGCCTCTGCTTCTGGACCAGTAGCTCCTTAGCCTTTTTAATAAATGTCGGTAATTGTCCGGCGTAATTTGGGACAGGTGCAAAGTTTAGTTTATATGACTGACTCTCTACGGTGGTATCCCATGCAGTGAGGCGGAGAGATTGGCGAGTCTTCATTCTCTCTTCCAGATCTTCCCATGTAAAATATGAAGCGGGGAAATTGCACGGGAGTTGGTGCTGAGCTATCTTGTCCGTTCGCACCTCTTCGGCTTTAGCCTGCAGGTCGGCAATAGTCTCGCTTATGCTGCGTGGTTCGTCGAGAATGAGAAGAGCGTTTTGGGGTATATAGCTGAGGACGCTGTCATTATTGAAAAGCGGTGCGTAGAACTGCCAGTCGACCACTTTTTCTCTATTCAGTAACTGTGCCAGTTCCTGCTCGAACTGGTTTCGGGTCTCGTCACTCAGTCCGGTCATGTCGAGATTCATTCTTTCTTTAGCCGCCGTTGCCACCATTTCCGTAGCTGGGATAATCTCTATGAAAGGCACGGGTTTTAATGACTTCTGGTCTGAGGGGTCGAAAAGGCGGATACTTTCAATGGTGTTGCCAAAAAACTCCAGTCTGGCGGGAAGCTCGCTAGCCGGGGAGAAGATATCTATTATTCCGCCCCGATGGCTCATTGTTCCGGGGATTTCTACGGTGCTCTCCAGGTCGTAACCGATATCCTGACAGAGCTCTATGAGTTTTAGCGGCTCGATTTCCGTCCCGGCTTCGATTACATGGCTGGCTTTTTTAAAGTCATTGAAAGATATCACCTTCTGCATCAACGCCGGCGCTGACGTGATAATGAGAGGCGTTTGCACCATTTCAGTTAAAGCCGATAACACCTGGAGTCTTTCTAATTCGGTAGAAGTATCGGAGGCCATACGCTCGTAGGGCAGAGCATCCGGCTCGGGAAACAGTTTTATCTGGCTGGAAGGATACCAGGTTGAGATTTGCTCGTAGAGTTTTCTGGTATTCTCCGGCTGAGCGGTAACCAACAGAACCGGTCGCCCCAGTTTTTGGTAGAGAGCAGCGATTAAATATGGCTTAGCACTGTCCAGAACACTAGCCTGAGCACCATTCTCCTGCTTTATCTCGGTAATCAGCCCGCGAAAGGCAGGCATTTCCTCTATAAGATCCAATAGTTTGGTCAGGTCTAATTCCATTTGTGCAAACGCCTTTAGGGCTATCCGGTTACCGGATAGCCCTAACTAATGAAATTGTAACCTGTTTCTAAGCCCACAGCAAGCAAAGAACTCCAAACAACTATTCTTAAATCGTAAATCAGCTTTCCGACCTTGCCATTTTCAGAGAAAACCAATAAACTAAATGATATTCATCGAAAGCTCAGGAGGCTTATAATGGCAATAAGAACACCCAAAGAATATATGGCAAGTCTGAACGACGGCCGGGTTATCTACGTTCACGGCAAGAAATACACTGACGTGACCGGACATCCGCTGCTAAGGCTGGCTCTCGAGCGGTGCTTGATGGACTACGTTATGGCTCAGGAGACTAAATACAAGGATTTAGTGATAGAGAAAGACGATAACGGCGAGCCATACCATTTTACCCTTAAACCGCCTACCAGTGCCGCCGACCTACTAAGAAGGCGCGCCATCGAACAAACGGCCGCCCGGACTCTGGGTGGAAAAGCCTCCGGCTCGAAGCACACCGGGCCTGATGGATTACACGCCGTAACCGCCGTCGGCAGGTTAATGGATAAGCAAATCGGCACATCGTATTCGGAACGGGTCGAAGCATTCCGCAAAGAGCTAAAAAGAATCGACGCCGCCATCGCTCTGGGAATGACGGCTATCAAGGGCGATAGAAGCCTGCGCCCTTCGGAGCAAAAACAACATAAAGACTTCTACGTGAGAATGACCGATAAGACTAAAGACGGGATAATCGTCAACGGTGCCCTCGCCCATATCAGCCACGCTCCTTTTTGTAACTACATCATCGTCCTGCCCTGCCGGTCGATGAAAGAGGCGGATAAGGATTACGCTGTTTCCTTTGCGGTTTCTCCGAATGAGAAAGGAGTTACTCTTATCCATCCCCGGGGTGATTACTTTGAGGAGGGCAACTACTTCGACTACCCGCATACGGCAAGGCTGGGTTATTCCGATTGCATAGTTACTTTCGAAAATGTATTCATTCCCAACGAAAGGGTATTCCTCTGCGGGGAGTGGCAATACGCCGCCCAGACCGCTTACGTGTTCTCAAACTTTCACCGGCAGGACGCCGATGCCTATAAAGTCGCTCTGCTGGAAACCCTGGTAGGAACCGCCATACTAATGGCTGAATATAATGGGATAGAAAAAGATTCCGTTATTCAAGAGAAGCTCTCCTGGCTGGTTTATTACGCTGAAACCGCCGAAGCGCTGGGTCGGGCGGCGGCTCAGAATCCAGCCAAGGAGCCGGTAACCGGTTACATTTACGCCGACCCCCTGCTGTCGAACTGTGCCAAATTCTTCTACGCCGATAACTATCATCAGGCGTTAAAGTTCCTCCTGGATATTACCGGCGGCATCGCGGCTACGATTCCCAGTTCTAAAGACTACGAAAATAAAGAAATTCGCCCGCTTCTGGAGAAATACCTGGCGGGTAAAGATGGCGTTCCCACCGAACACCGAATCCGGGCAATAAAGCTGGCTTACGATTTAGCCAACGGCTACGAGCAAGTAGCCACCATCCACGCTGAAGGTTCGCTGGGCTCGCAAAGACTGTCTATCCCCCGCTCCGCCGACCTCAATAAGTATAAAGCGGCTGCTAAGAGATTAGCCGGTATAGACGACGGGACCAAGCATCCCCTGTTCAGTCAACTAATAAAATGGCCGAGGCCGTTGAAAGACATCATCAAATAAATAACTTGGAGGTTAAGAATGGCAATCAGGACACCCAAAGAATATGTGGATAGTCTGAAAGACGACCGCCGCATTTACATCAACGGCAAACTTTACCACGATGTTACCAAGCACCCAGTCTTGAGGCGGGCACTGCACCGGGGAATGATAGATTATGTAATGTGCCAGGACCCGAAATATAAAAAGCTGATGATAGAGAAAGACGCCAACGGCGAGCCTTATCACTTCGCCTTTAAACCTCCGGAGAATGCGGCTGATTTATTAAGGAGACACGATATTCAACTGATTCAGTCCCGCATTCAGGCGGGACCATCCTCAGGGATAAAGTTCGTCGGTATCGATGCCCTTCACGCCGTTACTGCCGCCAGCCGGATGATTGATAAGCAGTCGGGCGTCTCCAAGTATGTCGAGCGGGTGGAAGCCTTCCGCAACCACTGTAAAAAGATAGACGCCGCTTTAGCCGGCGGCATCACCGCGGCAAAAGGCGATAGAAAACTGCGCCCCTCGAAGCAAAAACAGCACAAGGACTTCTATCCGAGGGTCGTCGACCAAACAAAAGACGGCATCTACGTAACCGGGGCTTTAGCCAACATCAGCCACGTTACCTATGCCAACTACCTTATCGTCGTGCCCTGCCGGGCGATGCCTGAAGAGGACAAGGACTATGCGGTGTCGTTTGCCGTTTCGCCCGCCGAAAAGGGAATTACCCTGATTCACCCGCAAACGCCCGATATCGAATGGGGAGACTATTTTGATTACCCCCTGTCGGCTAAGCTGATGGGTTCCGACTGCGTCATCGTGTTCGAAAACGTGTTCATTCCTTGGGAGAGAGTATTCCTTTGTCAGGAATGGCAGTTCGCCTCGCTGATGACCTATCAGTTCGCCAACTACCACAGATTGAGCGGACTGAGCAAAAAAGTCGGCTTATCTACGGTGCAGGCCGGAGTCGCCTTACTGATGGCGGAATACAACGGACTGGAAAACGATGCCATCGTCCGGGATAAACTATCCTGGCTAATCTGGTATGCCGAAACCACCGCCGCTTTGTGCCGCGCCGCCGCCGCCAATCCCACCACCGACCCCGTCACCGGCTGGGTCTATCCCGACCAGATGATTACCAACTGCGCCAAGTTCTTCGGCTCCGATAACTATCATCTGGCTTTGAAAATGATGGAAGATATTACCGGCGGACTGGTCTCGACCATCCCCAGCGCCAAGGACTACCTCAATCCGGCGACTCACGATTTGCTCGAAAAGTATCTTGCCGCCAAGGAAGGAGTCCCCACCGAGCACCGGATGCGTGCCATCAAGCTGGTCAAGGATTTAGCCGATGTCTACGGACAGGGAGAGAACCTGCACGCCGAAGGTTCGCTTGCCGCCCAGAAGCTCACTTTCCTCACGGCCGCCGATATCGAGACCTACAAAGCCGCCGCCAAGCAAGCTTGCGGAATAGAAGGCTGGGAAAAGAACGAGATATACGGCAACCTGATGCCCCGCCCAATTTTCGAAGACATTATTAAGTAACTGTTAATGTCATTCTGGAGCGTAGCGAAGAATCTCGGGGCGGAGTGGTATTACATTCAGAATCCCACCCCACCAGATTCTTCAGCGTCTTCGAGGATGTGGAGTATTCAGACGCTTCCAGAATGTCACTCTTTATAGCCCGAAACTTGAAACAAAGCAGCGTAAAACAGGATTGAACCGAGCGTAATTGTTTCCGGCTACATCATAAGTAATCTTTTTTCTTGAGTAAACGACACGCCTATTTAGCCGTGTCGTTTTGCGACTTAGTAGTAGTCTTTTCCTCTATTTTTAAGGTACGGCGGTCTGTTTATCCTGATAACTGAAACCTGATGACTGACGACTGATAAGTGATAGCTATACTAGCACTAATGTTCTGGGAGTGTCAAGCAAGTTTTGTCGCTTTTAGAAAATATCTAGGATAAACCTATCCCCCTGCCCCCTTCCCTTTTCAAAGGGAAGGGGGCAGAAGAAAGAAAGAGAGGGTCTTTGCCCCTCTCTTAGACGTTTCCCGATTTTCTGGATTCTGGCTCCCGTATCAAGTTCGGGACAAGCGGAAAGCCTTCATTTTAGGAAATTGGTGAAGTTGAAGAAATTGGAAAATGGCATTTAACAATTGTTGTTAAATTAAGAAGTCCAAGCTAGTTAATTTATTTCTTTCGATTACTTAAAGGGCGGGCTAGTGAATAAAAAGTGGCCATAAGGTCAATAATACCCATCAAAAATAGAGGATGGCCAACGAAGAAACAAAATAACGAGATTATCAAGGAAGTGCCACGTAGAATATTGGCAGAACTTGAGAAATCCCAAGAAAACAGAATTGGATTGCCGTCTTTATAAGCCCAATATGTGAGTGATGTAAAAAACAATAGCAGTACCGTAGCCTTGATAAGTTCGATCGAAACAAGCAAGAACCTCTTTCGAGTATTTCGGTTAATAACCCTATTGCCAACATTGCCGATGCTTGCTGCAGCCAGTAATAAACCCCCGAGAATAGCACTTATTTCAATAACGTTAAATTGTAATTTATCCGGCAATATATTGTCCTCTAAACGAGAACTAAGATTATAATAGTTGAGGAATATTATTGATAATAGAATGCAAAAAAGAAAAAATAATATCTTTTAATAGATATAAGGTCGATTAGAGTGAACTTGTATACTTTACGACGTAAGTTATCAACCCAAATAAGGATAACAAGAGGCAAAATCAATAGGCCGAAGATTACATTTATAGTTACATGGTCTTTAGGATAATAAGGGTAAAGATAAAAACGAATTGTGAAAATGGAAAAAGCAAAAAGAAAATAGTAAGTATTAATTTGTTCTTATTCGCTTTCATAAGATAAATATAGTATGAGTTAAAGAAAAAGACAATTCGAGACTTAATCCTACTCTGTCATTTGCTAGGCTTAGGGTGAACGGCGGAATAGTCTCGCAATGACAATCATAGTGTTGTCTCACTCTTCCTCCCTTGTTATAATGTAGCGCTAATGGATAGGAAATCCGGGTCGCTCTCATACCGGCGGATTGTAGCCAAATTCGGCACGGGCTTGCTCACCGGCGGCAGTAATCAGCTAGACCTGAATATAATGTCCAGCCTGGTAAATCAGGTAGCTTATCTGCAGCACCAGGGTGGGGAAATAGTGATTGTCTCCTCCGGAGCTATCGCCGCCGGACGGCATAAACTGGGACTGACCCGAAAGATAAAGGGCATCCCTTACAAGCAGGTGCTGGCATCCGTCGGGCAAAGCCGCTTGATGAATGTCTACGAGCAGTTATTCTCCCGGCACGATATTGCCGTCGCCCAGGCACTCTTGACTAAAGCCGACCTCAGCGACCGCGCCGGCTATTTGAACGCCCGCAATACGTTGCTGGCTTTAATGGAGCTTAAGGTAGTCGGCATTGTCAATGAAAACGATGTTGTGGCGGTGGATGAGCTTCACGAGGCTAAATTCGGCGATAACGATAATTTATCGGCGATGGTCGCTAACCTCGTCGATGCCGACCTCCTGCTAATACTGAGCGACATTGCCGGACTCTATACCGCCGACCCCCACCGTCACCCCGATGCCCGCCTCATCCCCGAGGTGAATTCCATCACATCAGAAGTCGAGAAAATGGTCGGGGACACGGCTGGAAACCTTGGGACCGGAGGTATGATAACCAAGGTAGAAGCCGCCAAACTGGCGACTGCCTGCGGCGTTACCGTGGTCATCGCCGATGGCCGTGAGCCGGACGTTATCACCAGAACGGCGGCCGGAGAAAAAATCGGCACGCATTTCTTGCCCGCCAGCAGCAACCTGGAGAGTCGCCAGCGCTGGATGTTGAGCGGACTCGGCACGAGGGGTAAGCTGATAGTCGATTCAGGAGCCGCTCTCGCGCTGAAAAAGCAAAACCGCAGCCTGCTGGCGGCCGGTATTATTGAAATCGAAGGCGATTTCCAGCGTGGCGATATCGTCGATATCTACGACATCGATGGTTCCCGATTAGGCTGCGGCATCACAAACTATAGTTCGGCGGATATCGCTGCCATTAAAGGAACCCAATCCAGGAATATCGCACAGCTCCTTGGCTATGATTTTGGTTCGGAAGTGGTGCATCGCAACAACTTGGTGGTATTATAGAATATAAATCTTGGAGCTGGTAGCTTAGACAGGCAGGTGTAAATGAATAAAGGCAAACTCTATAAGTCCAATGACGGTCAACTGGTGGAAGGTGTTCGCTATCAGCTCATATCGGACGAAGCAGAAAAATGGTGGGGTGAGCTAGTTCTCGCCGTTAATAAACCGGTTAACGAGCAGGATTGCTACGTAATTGAGATGGAACACGGGCGCAAGGGAATGTGCTTTCTCAAAAAAAGGATTAACCGCGCCGTCAGCGGCTTCCCGGCAATGTTCCACTATCATTTTATGGGACAGGGGAAACTCAAGTAAAAATCCGAAACCGTGTTAATAACCAATAATCAAGATACAAACACCAAACAAATTACAGTATTCAATAACCAATTACCAAACTAAAAACCACTCTCCCTGACCATGTCGAAGGGCATTGCGAGTCCCACTTTCTTCAATGTCCTTGTGGGACCATACGCGTTTACCCTGAACCCACCTCTACTGTCATTACCACGCCCCGATAAATCGGGGCTCGCAAAGACAGTTTCAGTTTGTTCTCCAATCCAAAATTTGCAAAATTACCAATACGCAGGGCATACTTAAATAGAAACAAATCCAGGAATCGGGTGTCCGGCTTTGGAAATGCAGTCTCCCAATCCAGAAACACTTCTACTACAGCGTGCGGTCAAGCGGGATAAGACCGCCTTTACCGGTCTTTACGAACGGCACCTCGACCACGTCTACAAATATGTCTATTACTGGCTGCCCAGCCAGGCCGATGCCGAAGACATTACACAGGAAGTGTTTGTCAGGGCGTGGCGTTCCATCGATAGATACAAAGTAACCGGGGCACCTTTTGTTTCCTGGTTGATCACCATCGCCCGCAATCTAATCGCCAGTCATTACCGCTCGACCAAGAAGTTCGTTCCATTTCCTGAAACAGACCCGCCCTCCGAAAAAAACGATAATCCCGAAACCATCATCGAAACGAATTTTACCCGGGATTATGTCAGAGAAGCCATACTAAAACTTAAGGGAGAGAAACAAAAAGTCATCCATATGCGTTTTATTAGTGATATGAGTTATGAAGAAATAGCTAAAGCCCTGAACAAGAGCGAAGTTGCCATTAGAGTCCTCCAGTTCCGTGCTCTCAAGGACTTAAGACAGATTCTGGAGAAAGACAGAAAATGAACCGGAAAGAAGAAATATTAGCCAGTTGTATCGATGAAGTGCTGAGCGGACGGAGTACGGTCGAACAGTGCCTGGCACGTTATCCACAGCTTCGTAATGAGTTGAAACCGTTGCTGGAAGTAGCCCTCAGCATTCAACCGCCGAAGGTTACGCCCTCGCCGGAGTTTCGAAACCGTCTCCGGAATCACCTGCTCGATGTAATGGAACCGGCAGTCAGGAAAGAAATGCCACACCGATGGTCTGTCCCGGCGTTGTCCTTCAGGGCGGTAGCTATCGCCTTATTGGCTTTCATCATCCTGGCGACCGGCGGCACCGGCGTTTATGCGGCTCAAAGTAGTTTACCCGGGGAGACGCTCTATCCGGTAAAAATAGGCACTGAAAAACTGCAGATGGCGGCAACGGTAAATCCGGAGGATAAGGCTTATTTGCACCTGAAACTAGCCCAACGCCGTGTCGAAGAGGTTGCCATCCAGGCGAGTACAAACCGCACCATAAATGTCTCCGGCTTAGCCACTCTGCCGGCACAGACCGATGCTGCTCTCCGCGAGATTGAAAAAACATCCGGTAACGATACCAGCGCCTTCTTAAGTCGACTGGCTGAATCTACCGTCGAACAGCAGGCCGTCCTGCAGCCGCTCGTCGCCTCCAGCCGCGTAACCGAGCGCGAGCAAATACAGAAAGCGATGACCACAGTCCAGCGGACAAGCCTGATTGCCCAGGCGGCATATAGCAATTCGGCTTTCTTGAAGACTAATCCTTCTGCCCGCGACCAGAATCTTGAGCGGGGGCAATTCAAAATCAGCGGGATATTGCTGAGCATCGAGGGCCAAACATGGAAAATCGGCGGACTAGTTTTATCGAACGTGCGTTACTCCGGAGAAATTCCACCCATTGGCTCCGGCGTAAGAATAGAAGGGCTCAGGCGGAATAATGAGACCTATATCATCAGGATGGAAGTGGAAAAGAACGTTCAGAAAGACGTTAAAATCGAAGGTGTCTTTAAGGGCACCGACCCAACTGGTAAAACCTGGAACGTCAGCGATGTAACTGTCGAGGCTCCGTCGAATAAACCAACACCGGCTGCCGGCGAAAAAGTCGAGGTTCAAGCCCAAACCCGTGACGGTGCACTCTCTGTAACCAATGTGAATAAGGCTAGAGTAGAGACAAAGGAAGCCAGACTCGAAGGCAAGCTGGCGGCAGTCGACACAAGTAAACAGGTCATCACAGTCAATGTCGCCGGTGCCCGCATCAGCCTCAATATAAGCAATGCAAAAATAAGCACCACGGATGGCAAAGAAGTTACGGCGCGGGAGCTAACCTCATTGATAGGTAAAGATATTAAAGCGAACGGCCTGGTTAAAAAAGACAACACTATCTATGCCAGGGAAATTATCATCGATATTGAAAGCGGGGTAAAAGTAGTTCCTCAGACTGAACCAGTCCGGCCGAATACTACAGCTACTAGCGAAGTCAATGCACTGTCTTCCACGAACCGCATGAACAACCATTAATGTCTAGCTATTCTCCAACTTATTGAGTAGAAAACGCTGGTTCCCGTTTTGTTATTGTTGCCCGCATGTATTCCTCGGTGTAAGATTTATAAGGGCAAACAAAATTTGCCATTGGAGTGAGGAGTGCTTAATCCAGCATACTTTGGTGTGGCGATGTTAGGGCTTTTGCATGGTTTTGAACCGGGACATGGCTGGCCGGTGGCAGTGCTATATTCCATGAGTAAAAGAAATGCTATTGCCAATGCAACTCTTAGCTCGTTTGTTATCGGAATCGGTCATCTCGTTTCATCGATCGCTGTAGTTATCGCCTATGTTCTTTTGCAAAGATGGCTGAATTTTGAGGCTCCGTGGCTAAAGTATGTTGCAGCGGCTTTATTACTGGGCATAGCCTTCAAGATGTACCGGGAAAAGGTAGACAACCTTGAAAGCCAGCATGGCCATAATCATCCAGATACGCCAGAAATCCAGCATGAGCACGAACATGAACACCCGGGGCAAGGCCGACATACACATAAGCATAGACACAAATTGGCGGTTGCGCTGAGCCTTTTAGGCTTGGCATCCTTTGCTTTCGTCCTCGGCTTTGCCCATGAGGAGGAAATCGCCCTGCTTGCCTTGGTAGCTGGCGGTCTTAACGCTTGGGTACTTATGGTATCATACGATGTTATGGTTTTACTGGGTCTTATCGCAGCGACTATAATTGGTGTCTTAGTCTATAAACAATTTCAGGCCAGATTGGCGCGCTATGAAAAATACATCCCAAAGATTGGTGCCGCACTTCTTGTGTTGATGGCCGTTATAATCGTCTTTTGGTAGCCGTCATAATGTTAAAATAGTGAAGTTATCGAATTTCACCAGCAATTGGTTCGAGACGTTCGGTTAAATTTTTCTTTGCCGGATAGGCTATCCGCACCTATTAAGCTTTTATCACCTGCAGCCGGCACCAGGCATACAGCGCATCATAAACTTCAAACTGGTGCGAAATGTTTTCTTCGTCATCGGGATACCGCAGACCAAAACCGACGGCAATCGCTTCTAACCCGCGGGCTATCGGTTCCTTATCGATATCAGCCGCAACGTCGGCAGAGTGAACTATTTTGGCTAGTCGTACCAGAGCCGCATCTTTTAACTCGTATTTGAGTATAATAGACTCAAAAGAACAGCGACCCTCGCTATGACCTAATTCGACATCAGGCGTATCCAAAGGAATAGCACCGGTTTCACTGGCCACCTTTTTAACTTGACTTGCCGGAACAAACAGGAACTCCGCCTTGTTATCGATAAATCTTTTGATGAGCCACGGGCAAGCAACGCGGTCGACGTGAACGTGTGAACGAGTTACCCATTTCATACGATTACCTCCTTTTCTACGTTCAACCCTGGTAGGTAAATTCTAGACCTTGGGTAAAGCATTAAATGGGTTAAGCGAAGAAATTAATAAGAGCTTTGCTTGTAACTTCCGGATGCTGAGTGGTGAATATATGACCGGCATTTGGAATGATTTCTACTTTAATTTTCGGTGCTACCGAGTGTACCCGGGAAGCGGCTTTCTCAGCATCGTATATGGGGTCGTTGCTTCCGAGAAGTATCAGTGTCGGAACTTCTAGCGCGGACAGTTCATCATCTTTGATGACTGGTAGCCTGAGGAACTTTGCTCGTGCCACCTGCCATCTAAGTATCAAATCGTCCATCGCCCAATCAGGCATGATAGGAGCCTTCTGAGCGGCAATGTAACGGAATAGACTACGAATTGCGATTGCTTTAGGGAAGAACATAGCCAATGTGCCGGGAAGCATCATTCTTGCACGAATCCTCTGTAGCGACCCCGGTGCTAGAAGCGCTAAGCGATCCACGCGCTTTGGAAAAGCTAGACCAAAATGAAAAGCTATCCAACCCCCCTCGGATATGCCGGCAACCCTCGCACTGTTAATACCGAGCTTTTCGAATACCTCATTCAGCCAGTTCGAATAGTCATCGGCACTAAATCTAAGCTTTATACCGGCACTTTTACCCAGGTCGCCGATTGTATCCAAGGCATAAACCCGATAATACTTAGCCAGAGGGTTGGCAAGGGGATACCACATCGTCGCATTGCTTCCATGGCCGTGAATTAAGACTAGCGGAGGAGCATCAGCGGGTCCATAAGTCATCATATGAGTAGAGCCAAGACTTGTCTCCACGAAACGTGTTTCGTAGGGTACTGGCCATTTTGATAGGGTGAAATCGTGGGATGCAAATGCTTTTTCACGGGCTTTTTCTGACTTGTATTGAGAGTATAGTGCCATTGCTATCCTTCAAATTGTGATACGTTTGTTGCCAGAGCACATTATATACGATTCTCTCGCCTGAAAACAATGTGAAATACCCATAGGCATTACTGGACAAACCCTGTATAATTTGAGCCATGACACCAGCAAAAGGAAGGAGGTACAAACACATGGAGAGTCAGCTTGCTTATTACGATGAGACCGGAAAAGACCGGGATGATTTCGACAAGGAATTACCCAAAGAAATGGCATCTTATACTTCCTTCCGTAAAGAGGTATATAAAGACGGTGCCCTTAGCCATAAGACTAAGAGATTAATCGCATTGGCACTCGGGCTGCAGTCGGGGTGCACCCGATGTATTATAGGTCAAACTAGAGACGCCATAGAGGCCGGCGCTACCAAAGTTGAGGTTTTGGAAGCAGCGTCAGTAGCCGTAGTAATGGGCGGCACCCAAGTCAGCGCCGAAACTTGGCGAGTTGTTAAGGTACTCAAAGAATTGGGCAAATGGTGACTAGCTTGAACAATAACCAAAGTAACGGTCCAAATCGGAGACGCCTTTCCCCGTTCCTGCTCTTGTGCATTATGGGCGGGCTGGCTATTTTCAGTTCGACTATGGCAAAGAACCCGGCACTGCCATTATTTATCCGCTCGATGGGGTTGCCAGTCTCGACAGTCGGCTTTATCGCCGCCGCCTCCACTGTCGTTGGAATTATTGTCAGCCTCCCTGCCGGAATTCTATCCGATATTATTGGTCGGCGACGGGTCATATTAATCGCCGCAATCGTGTTTGCCACCGCTCCCTTTCTCTATCTATTGATTCACTCGCCCTGGCAATTAGTTCTGGTGCGTATCTATCACGGGTTAGCCACTGCCATCCTTGGTCCCGTCGCTATGGCGGCAGTCGCTGATACCTTCGAGAAGGGCCGCGGTGAGCGTATGGGCTGGTATTCATCTGCCACGATGGTAGGCCGCTTTCTGGCTCCTTTCGTGGGCGGAATTCTGATTTTTGGCGAAGACTTCCGCTGGGTCTACATGGCGGACGGTTTTGCCGGAGTGCTGGCTTTAATCGCTGCCTTCAGGTTACGTTTTGCTACCACCACTTCTGCTCCTATCCGGGAAGCACTCAGGCAGCAGCGTGGCAAATACAGCCAGGAAATCGCCTTCGTCTTTCGCCATCCCGGAATTCTGGCCACCAGCAGTATCGAGGCTGTCCAGTATTTTGCCTTCGGTTGCCTTGAAACCTTTTTACCAATCTACTTGAACGAAAAGCTCGGGTTCCTCACCTGGCAGATTGGCTTACTATTCACCGCACAGATAATTGCCGCCACTCTCACTAAACCCATAATGGGACGCCTATCCGATCGCTACGGACGCATACGGATGATAGTCTCCGGGCTAGCACTGGGAGGCATCACCACCGGCACAATGTTGTTGTCATCCAATTACCTTTTTATTCTGGTGCTTATAGCGGTATTTGGTCTGGGATTGGCCACGGTAACTGCTTCGACTTCGGCGTTGGTGGCTGATTTAGCTCGCTCGCAAAGTCGTGGAGGTGCCCTAGGTATTCTCTCCAGCATTATGGATATCGGTCATTCTGGCGGACCTATGGTCGCTGGGATTTTGATTAGCGCCTACTCATATCGAACGGCGTTCGGAATTGTTGGTATTGCTCTCGTCGCAGTGAGCCTAATTTTCGGATTTACGATGCGGCGGGCTGTTCATCGTTCAATTTGAGAGAAAGGTAACGCTTGTGACTACTGGGCAAACAGCATTATCATCCAAATACCGGCCTGCCGCATCGATTTCTTATTCCTTAGATAATACCCACCTCACTGAATTGCGGCAGACCGCCCCAGTAAATTGCCCACCCGATAAACAAGACTAAAGCCACGGCGTAACTGATAAAGAAGAAGGTAAGCAGTGGCTGCTGGCTCATCCGTTTCCGACCCCATATCAGACCGAACAATATCACTAGAACGGCAAAAGTAATGCCCAACGGGGACGTTCCGCCCTCGAGAACTATCGAGAATAAAGAGAAGCCATGGATGACCCCCGCAATAATGAGCGGCAAAATCGGCGCCTTTTCTCCCACAAAAGGATTCTGCCACTGGCGATAAATGATAACAGCAGACAGCCCCACCACCCCGATATGCCAGAGATAATGCCCCAGGACTTCATCATAAAAATAGGTCAGCTTGTAAATCTCGCCGGTTTCCATCCCTTTCAGCAGATGGCCGATAGAATTTGCCGAAAGGTGCATTCCCTGACCCTCCGCCCAGAACGCCGCAAATATAAAAAAGACGATAATTCCTGAAAGCTTGGGCGGTTCCTTCTGGTTCAGGCGGTACAACAGCCAGTAGAGCGGTAACAATACCAGTGGAGTCAATATATCGAACACGTCCGCTATTGCCATCACCGGATAAGGACTGAAAGGCTTCCCGAGCAAAGGCGGACCGAAAAAGAATACCAGGAAAGCGATGGCAAAGACCAGAATAAGAGCAGGTAACCGCTTCATCATTGGCACCTCCTCAAGCTATGGTAGCCAAATGTTATCCTGTTACCTGACCATTGTCAATGAGATTGTTGAAAACTACTCTGAATTTAGAGTAAACTCAAGGCTACTCTATGGATGAAGCCGAAATGTCAAATTTGAAACTTTTTAATATAGCCGCGGTCATTACAATGGTTCTTGTGTGGGTGCCCGGCTGTGCTTCTAAACCAACCAGAACCGCAACCGAGCGTCTTTTGCTTAAGGGTTATTCCACCGTGATTATCAGTCCGGACGGGAAACGTGTCGCCTATGACAACCGCTATGAAATTCGCCCGGAAGGCTTTCGCGCCCGACTTGACTCTGGAGGTCTGATAGTCGA
Organism: Chloroflexota bacterium; assembly: GCA_043804635.1. Classification (GTDB taxonomy): domain Bacteria; phylum Chloroflexota; class Dehalococcoidia; order Dehalococcoidales; family UBA2162; genus JAZDIU01. The sequence continues at coordinate 13,067 of JAZDIU010000017.1, read as the reverse complement.
CGGTGTTGAGAGGAAGCAATATGAAAAGATAGGCTACGCTACTTTCAGCCCTGACAGCAAGCGACTAGCTTACGCTGCCGCCGTAAACAACAAATGGGTAGCTGTCATAGATGGGGTGGAAGGGGTAAAGCAGTACGATGATATTAAATTTCTTACCTTCAGCCCGGATAGCAAACGGCTACTTTATACAGCCCAAGTCGGGGGCAAATGGCAGGTAGTGGTTGATGGCATCGAGGGGAAGCAGTATGACTTCCTGGACAGCCCCATTTTTAGTCCCGATAGCAAGCATTACGCCTATATAGCCCTGACGGGCCGGAATATGCTAGAGGGTAAGCTTTTCGTTGTAGAGGATGGAGTTGAAAGCCAACCTTATAAATATCTGAGAGACCTTGTGTTCAGTCCTGACGGCCGGTTAGCTTATTACGCGCAGAAGTTCGATAGCCGGTACATTATCATGGAGAATGGCGCGGAGCGCGATGTGGGTAACGCCGCAATCCTTGAGTCCAGCCTCGCCTTCACTCCCGATAACCGGCTGGTTTATTTTACACCCGCTTATTATATGGTCGGTACGGCTAAGGTGGAGATGAACATCGGAATGGCTTTGTCGCCGGTATTGAGTCCCGACGGTAAGCGTGTCGCTTATCTTAAGTCGAGTTCGGCTCTGAGCGGCCGGCCGATGGTCCGGATGTACATTGATGGCAAGAAGACTAAGAGATACGACGGCTTAGGGTGTCCCGTCTTCAGCCTGGATAGTAAGCATTTAGCTTACGCCGCTTACTTTCACGATACCAAAGGGTGGTTTGTAGTTGTCGATGGCACCGAGGGCAAAGGTTATGACCGGTTACTTACGCCGGGCTACACCAATTTGGCATCTATGGGAAGTTCGGGGACAGTTCTCTTCGACTCACCGAATAGCATCCACTATGCAGCACAAAGCGGGAGCAGCATCTATTGGGTGGAAGAGACCATAAAGTAACCTAATCTTTCACGACCTCCCAGTGATACGCCTTTTTCACGCTATAGAATTTCCCGCAGTCTTTGCACTTGTATAAAATCTCCGTGGGATCGGAATCGTCGGTCTTCACCACCGTGCTGAAAGAGCCGCCCACAGATGAGCCGCAGTGCGGACATTGAATGGGACTGCCTACCTTGACTCTGTTTTCTGACATGCTCTCTCCTCTCTCCAATTGTTACAACTATCCTTAAAAGGAGAAAACGCAGTTCCGCAGTGTTTTGTTACAGAGGAGAAAATCAAGAGGAAAGAAGCTGACCCCGGAAGTACCGCGATTACTGTCCACCTGTAAGGTGATTCAAGCCCGGAAGGCAGTCCCTGCTTCATTTCTCTTCGAATGTAAAGACTTCCTCTATGTTGCTCTTGAGCGCCCGGGCAATCTTGTAAGCGAGCATTAAAGAAGGATTATACCGGTTATGCTCGATATGGCCGATAGTTTCGCGCCGGGCATCCACCATCTCGGCAAGCTGGTCCTGGGTCAAATCATATCGCGCCCTGAGCTCTTTTATGTGGGATTTTATTACTACCGTCTTCAAGCGCTGCCTCGATTCTCATAAATATTGAACGAAATAATAAACGTGAGGAGCTGAGCGGTAAATATTACGGCAATAGCTATCGCTGCTACCTGCAGTGTCTTAAATACGGATATAATGGCAATAGTTAGAGATACCGCGATAAGCGATGCGATAAACGCATTCTGTCCCGCTCTGGCTGCATTGGATTTAAGCAGTTCATCGCTTTTCTGATTCCTGTTTGATAATGCCCAGAAACCGAAGAAGTTAAGGAAGCCGTAAAAAGCCGGATTCCCCGTAAAAAGCCCCAGCAAGCCCAGAAATCCCAAGAAACCCAGATACCTTAGCCCACGTTTCATAAGTCCCTCCTATATGATATATTTTTAATATTATGATATATTAACATATCATTTTATTATAAATATATCACATTAGAAAACAGTTGTCAAGGGGTAATTTTTAATTGAAAAAGTAACTGAAAGGCTAGCTGGTGACTACTCTAAACACTTCCCGGACTTCTGTTTGAGAAGAAGGTGCTAATTCGAGCAATACAACCATTGCCTACGCAAAATGCTTAAGTGCCTTTTTAATATGCCATATTAGACGTTCACGTGAATATACATCCATTGCCCTTTGGCCTGAAAGCATTGACGCTAAAAAGACGGGTATACTCCGACTTTCAAAATAAGCCAAATAATAACCCCATTCTTTATCCCACTTAAGATCAAATTCCTCACGAAAAATATCTGAAGCGAATTTGTTAGCTACCACAATAACTTTAGGCTGAACTTCGTATATAAGTTTCTTTGACAATGCCAGTTGACTACGCACGAACCCAGATAAGTCTTCGTTCTGGTAGATTTGCTTTTTAAAATCGTTTTGCTTCGTCTTTCTATAGAAAAATAGATCAATGTGCTCCCATTTCACACCGACATCTTCTGAAATTTTTTCGAATACACTAAAATACGGACGCTCTTTTCGTATTTCCTTTTCAAAAGCTTGATATTCATCAATGCCAAAATCTGCACGATTACTCCAGTTAAGAAAAAACTCCGGTGGAATGTCTTTAAAATTTGTCTTTTTCAATATTTTCACCCATTTATCAGGTATAAATGACGGGTTTGAGCCGATGAAGAGAAGTACGTCTCGCTCCATTGAATTGTAGATTAAAGGTATAGGAAGATATTTGTTTACACTTCGAAGTTCCTTCTCACAGGTTTCCCACAGTTTCATTATTTCTTGATTAACGAAGCTGATTGCATCCATCGTTTTCTCCTCCTTTCATTAATTCTCCGTTGGAAATTTAGTGCCATCAATCCATCCACTTCCTTTAGCCTTTTCCTGTACGGATTTACAATTCGGAACGTAATACCCCAATAGCTTTAGATTTTCTGGAAATACTTGATGCAGAGGTTCGTCAAGAACGCCAAACATATCCGGGTCAGCGGATATAAGAAGCTGAGCAATCTGGTTCCAGGTAAATAGGCGGCTATTAGCCCACGCGATACCGTCAGAACACCGCAAGATAAATTGGAGTCCTTGCTCTGAACAATGAACCTTCAGCGTCGCTTTCCCGGCATCATCTCTTGCCTCGCTTGCCAAAATGTCCAACTCACTACTTAAGATAGAAGCACAGGAAGAACATACTGAGGAAACAGTGGAAACCTCGAGCAGTTCTATTGACCCGTCTCGCCTTGGCGTTTCGAGAGAAGCAGCTATTGTAATCATTTTCTCACCCGGTTTGATTATATTACCACACCTGTGACAAGCGATATTCCGTTTTTCTCGGCGCGAGTTATTTCGCATCTATCGAACCTCCTATTATCTTATTTCATATTAAGTATACTAGTTATTTTTCCCGATACTGAGACAATAGGAGAGTGACGAAATGGATTCTTATAAGATTCAATACATCGCCCTTACCCCCACACCCCCACTACCACCGCCTCTTTCGCATTGTGCTCGTCGAAGAAAACCACCGCCACTTTCCTGCCCGTAGTCATCTCCGCCGCCGGCAACGGACACCGCAGACACGAAGTTGCCACCTCGCAGCCCTCATCCCGGTACTGGCAAAACTCCGGCGGTAAATCCAACTCAAATTCATCCCTCTCAAAATCCATAACGCCAAGCATACTAGCACATATGTTCTAATCTTGTCAAGCAACTTTTGTCGCTTTTTGAAAAATATTTTTCGAGAAGAGGGGACTTGACAATATATTGTAACACTGTTACAATATTACTATGATACAATTAAGGAGGTTTGAAATGCCTGTAATACGTATTACTGATGCTACATGGGACCGCTTGAAACGATGGGCGATTCCGCTTGAAGACAGTCCCGAGGACGCAGTACGAAAGGTACTCGATGCTGCTGAAGAACATCTGAAGTACCGTGATTACCGTCGGACAACGGATATTAGCAATTTGCCGAAAAAAGTAAGAATATCGCAAGGTAAGCTACCAAGTGGTGTTAAGACTCCTCAACAAGCGTATCGTCTGCCTATTCTTGAGGCGTTACATGAACTCGGCGGCAGCGCGTCTGTTGATAGCATACTCAAAAAGGTCGAGGTGAAGATGAAATCACTGCTTAAAGAAATCGACTACCAGAAACTCCCTTCGGGAATTGAGATCCGGTGGCGTAACACAGCGATGTGGGAACGCTTTAACCTAGTGAAAGATGGGTTATTAAAGCCCAATTCCCCATCTGGAATTTGGGAATTAACTGAAAAAGGCGAAAAGGAAGTAAAAGAAAGAAAAATTTGATATCTACCTTATTTGAGTAATGTGGCTTTTCCCCCCTATTTCACTTTTCCTCTCCCTTTTTAAAGGGAGAGCGAGAGGGATTTTCCCTCAGTTTATTACAAGACCATTTCCGCATTGACAGACAACAATCAGGATAGTATCATCAAACCAGCCAAAATTCTTTGCAGGAGGCGGTATGGAAAAAAGACCATTAGGCAAAACAGGACACAAGAGCTCTATACTCACCTTCGCTGGAGCTGGACTGGCGAATGCCACCGAGGCTGAAGCCGAAGCCGCCATCGAACTGGCGATGTCGCACGGTATCAATCATATCGATGTCTCACCGGTTTACGGTAAAGCCGAGCTTCGCCTGGGACCCTGGCTCGAAAAAAACCGCAAAAAGGTCTTCCTTGCCTGCAAGACCCGCAATAGAAGCAAAGAGAAAGCCTGGGAAGGCATCAAGCGGTCTTTGGAAACACTCAAAGTCGATTACTTCGACCTCTTCCAATTTCACGGCGTGGATGACTTCGAGACTCTATACACTGTCCTCGGCACCGAAGGCGCTCTGGAGGCCGTCCTCGAGGCTAAACAGCAGGGACTGGTCCGCAACATAGGTATCACCGGTCACCGGGCTTTCACCCATATCGAGGCACTAAAGCGCTTCGATTTCGATACCGTGCTCTTTCCTTTGAACCGCGGACTTGCCGCCCATCCCAATGATTTTAACGATTACATCACCCTGCTCAAGATTATCCGACAGAAAAATGTGGGCACCATCGTTATTAAAGCCGTCGCCAAGCGACCCTGGGAAGGGATTCTGCACGCCTACCAGACGCCCTACGAACCTTTTGAGGAGCAATCCGATATTGATAAAAGCCTGTGGTTTGCTCTCAGTCAGGATGTTACTACCTGCGCTATGTCCGGCGACTACAAGCTCTGGCCGATGATAATTGACGCCGCCGAACGGTTCAAACCGATGACCGCTGAAGCACAAGCTAAAGCCGTCGCTGAAGTAATGCGATACAAACCCCTCTTCCCCCGCGACTGGTAAGCCTATCTCTGTCTGAGAAGAGGAGGGGCTTTCAGATTTAGTTGAAAAGACGCATTTAAATCTTACTCAAGAAATGTGCTGTGAAAACGTGGCCGGCGTGTCCCACCGGAGCTATTATCATCCTGGCTTTTATAATTTTATCAGTCTTTATATTCTTCATTCTCACGTCGATACTGCTTGCCACCATTTTCTCTGAGGCATTCATATACGCATCGATAACGCTTTGCTGGTCATTTTCCAAAACATCCGATAGTGGTGCCTCAGCATCCGCCCATTCTTTTGGTGACTTGTAGCCGAGCAGGTCGGCAAACTTTTTATTGCAGACCTTGTGATTGTCATCCAGGTAGAGATAGATAGCCTACCCTGATTTCTCCAGCACAGGTTTCATTTGCTCCGTGATTCCCTCGACAAGTTTTTCATGATGCCCGTGTTCATTCATATTTATGCTCCTTTTATATTGGCTTTAGCTATACTTATCCCAAAGAGAGTGCGTGTTTATTTAGACGCACGGAACGCACCGGTTTCAGCCATAGGAAATGCCTGATCCAGTGTGATGACCGGAATAACATGCCCTGTCCCTATGCTAACTAGTGGTCCCAGCGCTTTTGCCAAAGTCGGATAGTCGTCGGCTTCCACAGTGATGTAGAAAGTATGGTCCAACGGAGATACATTTCCCACCACAATTTTCACGCCTGGTGTTTTCTTTAGAGCCTGCCACCATGTACCCAAACGCTTTGCTGCTTCGGAGGATTGGGCTGGACACGTTTCAATAGTGTGGGAATGAACAACTTGGAATAACATGTTTCACCTCCTTAGTGAACTATTTATCGTCGCGTCAGCTAGTTCCCGTTTAGTTGCATACTACTCGCAAAATAGTAGAATAGTTATAAAAATTGACTAAGGAATATTACAAATTTGTAACATTTAATGCAGTAAACTCTTTTCTTTTTCTTCTCCCTTTACTAAAGGGAGACTAAGAGGGATTTTCCCCAATTTGTCATTATGATCCCGATTCATCGGGACGTGGAAATCTCTATACATCCATTCCGGCTCATTCTGAGCTTACCACTCCTTTCTAATACCCACCTCAAATGATATAATGATTTTTGTTTCCTCTTTTATAGGGTCAAAAATGTCAGACAAAAGAAAGAAAATCATCGCCGTTATCGGCGGCGGCCAGCCCTCGCCGGAAGAAGATAAACTGGCTGAAGAAGTCGGACGGCTTCTTGCTAAAAATGGAGTCATCCTCGTCTGCGGTGGACTGGGCGGCGTGATGGAAGCCGCCTGCCGCGGCGCCTCTCTCGAGGGCGGACTCACCATCGGCATCCTCCCCGGCGATAACCCTCAGTCAGCCAACCCCTACGTCCAAATTCCCATCGTCACCGGCCTCGGCTATGCCCGTAACATCGCTGTGGTCAAATCGGCACAGGCAGTGATTGCCGTCGGTGGTGGCTATGGCACCCTGTCGGAAATTGCTCACGCCCGGCAGGCAAATGTCCCCGTCGTCGGACTCAACACCTGGCAGCTTTCCAAAGACGGACAGATTGATACCTCCATTATTCCGGCAAAGAACCCTAAGGAGGCGGTAGAAAAAGCTATTAAATTGGCTAGAGAGTAATGATTTTGTAGGGGCGGGTTTCTAACCCGCCCGCGCCTATTAGTAAGGAGCAAAATGCCCGCAATCAAAACCATCAAGGCAAGAGAAATCCTCGATTCCCGCGGTAATCCCACGCTGGAAGCCGAAGTCGAGCTAGCCGATGGTGCTATCGGTCGCGCCGCCGTCCCCTCCGGAGCCAGCACCGGTAAATACGAAGCCCTCGAACTCCGCGACGGTGACAAAGCCCGCTTCAACGGACTCGGCGTCCTCAGAGCCGTCGATAACGTCAATAAAATAATTGCTAAATCCGTCGCCGGTATGGAAGCCTCCGACCAGGCAGCTATCGACCGCCATCTCATTGAGCTTGATCGCACTCCCAACAAATCGAAGCTGGGCGCCAATGCCATTCTTGGTGTCTCGCTGGCAGTCGCTCACGCCGCCGCCAACCAGGCTTGCCTCCCCTTATATGAATACCTCGGTAAGGACTATACCCTGCCCGTGCCGATGATGAATATCCTTAACGGCGGCAAACACGCCTCGGACTCCACCGACTTCCAGGAATTTATGGTCGTTCCTGCCGGCGCCAGAAGCTTCCGCCACGCCCTCGAGATGGGCACTCAGGTCTATCACTCCCTCAAAAAGCTTTTCAAAGATAAAGGACTCAACACCAACGTCGGCGACGAAGGCGGCTTCGCTCCCTCCCTCCCCTCTAATAAATCCGCCGTAGAAGGCGTTCTGTCCGCCATCGAAAAAACTGGCTACAAACCGGGCAAGGACTGTTTTATCGCCCTGGACCCGGCGGCGAGTGAGTTCTACAAAGACGGCAAATATGTCCTGGCTAAAGAAGGCTCTTCACTAACCACCGCCGAGATGGTTGATTACTACGTCAAATGGGCTTCGAGCTACCCCATTATCAGCATCGAAGACGGGCTGGCTGAGGACGACTGGGACGGCTGGCAGCTGCTGACTAAAAAGCTGGGCAGCAAAGTCCAGCTTGTCGGCGACGACCTCTATACCACCAACACCGCCCGCCTTTCGAAAGGCATCGAGCTGAAAGCCTCCAACTCCATTCTCATCAAGCTGAACCAGATTGGCACACTCACCGAGACCATCGAAGCCGTAGAGATGGCGAAGCAAGCCGGCTGGACGGCGGTAATCAGCCACCGCTCCGGCGAGACTGAAGATACCACCATCGCCGACCTCGCTGTGGGACTGAATACAGGCTTAATCAAAGCTGGCGCACCGGCTCGCTCCGAGCGCACCGCCAAATACAACCGACTCCTCAGAATCGAGGAGGAACTCGGTAAAAAAGCCGCCTTCCCCGGCATCAAAGCCTTCTACCAGTTTAAATAAGACTTATTTATATAATTCTGATCTTGAAATCCTGAAGCCATTCAAAGGAGGTAACAAATGGATATGTGGTTAGTCTTCTATTGGACCGGGCCTATTGGGGTTGGCATCTTCCTTCTCTGTTTAGGCGCCATGATATTATTTTTAGCAAAAGCCGACGAAATATCCAAACGAACAAAAGCCTTTAGAAAAGAAAAGGGGTCGGACAAATAAAAGAGGGAAAACAATTGTCTTTAGTCTAAAAATTCCAGTTTTTATGCTACCCTAATAACTTTTAACCAGAAGTTCAGCTTCACGGTTAAGGAGAGTGCAAGCTAAGTAGGTGAGGTCACAGCTCACTTATCTTGTTAATGAAAGGATACAAAATGATTGAAATTTCCCCCGGTATCTACCATCTAAAAATCCCCATCCCAAATAATCCCTTAGGCAACACCAACGTCTACCTGCTCAAAGGCAGACAGAACATTCTCATCGACTCCGGCATCAATACCGCAGAAGCTCTCGATTCTCTAAAAGAGCAACTCACTGCAAGCGGCGTCGGTCTTAACGATATCTCTCAAGTAATCGCTACCCACGTTCACCCCGACCACTACGGCCTGACCACCCGCTTGAAAGAGTTATCCAAAGCTAAAATCGCTCTCCACCATCGGGACAAAGAACTCATCTATTCTTATGAGACCGATATGAAAGAGCTTCGCCACCGCACTGATGAATGGCTTCACACCAACGGAGCGCCCCCCAATATGCTGCCCCCCTTCCTGGGCATAAGAAGGCTCGGTCCCATCGCCCGCCCCGATATCGAGCTTCAAGGCGACGAAATCATCGATAACGGCACATTCAAACTCAGGGTAATATGGACTCCCGGCCACTCTCCCGGTCACATCTGCTTATACGAGCCAAACTTGAAAATCCTGTTCGCCGGCGACCACATTCTGCCGGTCATCACCCCCAACATCAGCCTCCAGCCCCAGTCTGAAGCTAATCCATTGGGTGATTTTCTCAATTCGCTCAACAAAGTCAAAGACCTAGACTGCGCCCTCGTCGCCCCTGCCCACGAACACATTTTCCCCAACCTCAAGAAAAGGGTTGAAGAAATCATCGAGCACCATCATCAAAGAAGCCTGGAAATCCTGGCTGCAACAAAATCTGAGTCTAAGACCGCCTACCAGCTCTCCAACGAAATCACCTGGATGCCTGAATTCGGCGGCGTTAAGTTCAAGAACCTGGCTCCCTGGGAAAGACGAATGGCAATCGGCGAAACCCTGGCTCACCTCCAGGCAATGATTGTCGATGGCCGACTGGATAGACTTCCGAAAAACGGAATTATGTATTACAATCATAATATTAAGGGAGTCTAAGAAGGGCGAAGCTCCTCTTTAACACTCTGTCATCGTACTTGATGCGGAATCCAGGCGGGGTGATTCATAAATCGTAAATCTTAAATCATACCAAGGAGGAGGCATAAAAATGGTAACGAAAATCGGCATTAACGGATTCGGGCGTATCGGCAGATTGACCCTCAGGACAATTAACCAGTATCACAAGGATAATCTTGAAGTTGTTCTGGTCAACGACCTCACCGATACTAAAACCAACGCTCACTTACTCAAATGGGACAGCACCTACGGCCGCTATCCGGGAACTGTATCTTCGACCGAAGATTCGCTTGTCGTCGATGGTAAAAAGATAAAAGTCCTCGCCGAGCGCGACCCGGCTAAAATAACCTGGGGCGCCTATGGCGCTAACATCGTCATCGAGTCTACCGGTGCTTTCACCGATGCCGCCAAAGCCGCCGCCCATCTCCAGGGCGGAGCTAAAAAAGTGATTATTTCCGCCCCCGCTAAGGGCGAAGACATTACTATCGTTCTGGGCGTTAACGAAGACCAGTACGACCCCAAAAAGCACACCATCGTATCCAATGCCTCCTGCACCACCAACTGCATTGCCCCGGCGGTCAAAATCCTGCACCAGAACTTCGGCATCAGCAAAGGCCTGATGACCACCATTCACGCCTACACCAACGACCAGCGGCTGCAGGATGTCTTCCATAAAGACCTGCGCCGTGCCCGTGCCGCCGCTCAGAATATCGTTCCCACCACTACTGGTGCCGCCAGTCTGGTCGGTTCGCTTATTTCGGGACTCAAAGGTAAAATCCACGGCTTAGCCTTCAGGGTCCCCGTCCCTACCGTCTCCGTAGTCGACTTCGTCGCCGACCTCAATAAAGAGGTTACCGTCGAAGCCGTCAATCTCGCTTTCAAAAAAGCCGCCGACGGTGCTCTAAAGGGAATTCTGGAATATTGTGATGAAGAGCTGGTCAGTATGGACTTCAAAGGCAATACCGCCAGCTCCATTTTAGACGCCCCAAGCACGATGGTCATCGGCGGCAATATGGTCAAAGTTGTCGCCTGGTACGATAACGAATGGGGCTATAGCTGCCGCCTTGCAGACCTCGCCGCCTACATCGCCAGCAAAGGGCTATAGTCCGGGAGAGTTTAAGAGAGGGGCGAATGCCTCTCTCTTATTATTTAATTTCCCCCTTTCCTTGAAAGGGAAGGGGGTCGATAGAACGATATGAGGTTTTAATTTATCAACTTCTTAATTATTTACCCACCCTAGGGGCTATAAATTCCTTAAAGGAATCCCGTATAAAATAAAGCCGTTAAGCGTTGGAAGATTCATTTACAGTTCACCGAAGCAGAATTTATAAATCTGTTGATTAACAAATATAACAAAGTGTTTTCTAATAGCTTGTGTACAATTGCCTCTTTTGTCCGGTAGTCTTCGCACTCAGCATATGAAATCGTGCTTTTGTTAGCTGGATTAAATATCTGAAGGGGGGTTTTTAAATTCGAGGTCAGAACTAAACCAAGTTTTTTACGTTGGCAAGTACATAACCTACGGTTTTCTCCCCTAGTGAAAGATGACGAAATAGCCAATGTCTAAATCACTTTATACACCTGAGAATTTGTAGCCAGTTCCATAAACAGTCTTAATGTATCTGGAATAGTTGCGGTCCGGCTCCAATTTGTGGCGTAGATTAAAAATATGGACATCGATGGTACGGCCGAAACTCTCGAAGTCATAGCCCAGGGCTTTTTCAATAAGCTCAGACCGGCTGAAGACCCGCCCGGGTTCTTTTGCTAGGACACCCAACAACTTGAATTCGACCGTGGTAAGGTTCACCGGTCTACCGGCAAGCGACACTTCTTGTTTAAGAAAGTTCAGGATGAGTTTGCCACACCTAATCTCTTCAGGACCATGCTCGTCGGACAAGCGCCTGAGCACAGTCCTGACTCTAGCCGCTAGCTCTCTTGGACTAAAAGGCCTTGTGATATAATCATCCACACCTAAACCCAATCCGGTTAGCTTATCTTCGTCCGTAGTCCTGGTGGTGAGCATAATTATCGGAACACTAGATTCATCCCTGAGAGTGCGACAAACTTTCAGGACGTCCATACCGGGCAGCATCAAATCCAGAACGATGAGGTCAGGGTGAGCCTCTCTAGCCAGACGTAAAACTTCGACTTCGTCGTAAGCAGTCATAACTCTGTAACCATCTCGGTTCAGATAGAGCCTGACCAACTCTACCGTCTTAGCATCGCCATCGACTACCAGAACCCTTTTACCTGACATACGTAACATCCGAGCGATTTAATGTTTTTACTAATGAAAAAATGTGATTTTGATAGGGGGGAGGACGCTCCCCCCTATCCGATAGCCCGCAGGGAAATGCGTGAAGTACCAATCAGTATCTGGTTTGTGATGTAGCTGATATTTGAGTCTTAGCTGGATCATCACTACCAGGGGGACCACCCGGACCACCGAACCCACCGTGGCCTCGGAAGCCAAACCCTGCCGGCATATCAGGCATCGATTGCCACCAGCTCTTGTACTGGTTAGCCTGTTCCTGGGTTATCTTGCCATCCTTGACGAGATTGTTCAGGAAGTTGTCCATAGCTTCCTGCTCCATCTCACGCTGGGCCTGGGAGAAGGCATCTTCCACTTTTTGCTGGTCAATACCCAGGATAGCCGCAACCCTAGCCGTCAGAGTCTTGCCTGAAACTCCAGTGTCGGTGCTTCCCGTCTGGGCTAGGGCTATCCCACCAAGACCACCCGCCAATATGATGGAAGCTACTAGTACTGCAAGTACGACCAATTTCTTGCTCCGCCACATTTCGGTCTCACCTCCTTTCTACCCAAAATCGTAACAAACCAATATTAAAATCCAGTTAAGATGTTGATAACTTTCAGCATCACGACCACTTAGCTCATCAAGATTGTAAGAGGACGAGGACTGAGCCGATAATAATCGCAATGATACCCACCCCTAGTAAAATATATAAGAAGAGAAGTCGTTTAGACATAATGCTACACCTCCGTTTTAAGATGATAGGTCAAGCTAGCTCGTACTCGGGAAATTCGTTCAAGCAGAAGGTACCACTCATACTCGTCAATTATGGTTAAGTCTAATGCCAGACGGTGTAGCCACCTATCATCAGCCAGCGAATAGAGAGAAGAGTCAGAATCTATTTTCACGATACCCTTGCTAACGAGAAAGCTAAGAGCGTTATCAGTAGACGATCTTTTTCTTTCTCCAAGGCATGGATGATGGCGAGCTGGTTGAATCGGGTGCAGGGAAACCGGCACAAGAAGCGAAGTAGTTCCAGAGGGCAACGCCGGTCACCCGGATAATCTTCAATGAGCAGCGAGACTTCTTGTTCGATGGTAGTTGCGAAACTAGTCATATTACGTCCCCGTATTTTCAATGTTATTTCGGGTCTTACTTCGCTCCCGAAGGCTGGA
>JAZDIU010000016.1:0-2561 GCA_043804635.1 Chloroflexota bacterium | reverse complement strand
TGAGGAGTTGAGCGAGAAATGGTGTTTGTTCCGTCAAGTTCCGAGAAGAGAATGCCCCTTTCCAGAAAATCTTACGCCAAATTACCCTATACAGTAACCGTCCCAAACCTGATTGAATCTCAATTGTACTCTTTCCGATGGTTCCAGGAGGAAGGAATCAGGCAATTACTGGAAGAAGTCTCACCAATTAAGGATTTTACCGGTAATAGATTAGAAATCAGGTTTTTAGGTTATGAATTCCGCGAGCCACGTTACTCCGAGGCGGAATGCCGCCAGCGGGATATGACTTATTCGGCTCCCCTCTATGTTAAGACTCAGCTTGTAATTAAGGACCCGAAAGCCGCCCAGAAGGGAGAAATCCCGGAACAGGACCTCTTCTTCGGCGATATTCCAGTAATGACATCCAGGGGGACTTTTATCGTCGGCGGGGCGGAAAGGGTAGTGGTCAGCCAATTACTCCGGTCGCCGGGTGTCTATTTCGTCAGCGAAGAAGACCCAACGAGCGGCCGGAAATTATGCCAGGCTAAGTTAATTCCAGACCATGGTGCCTGGTTGGAGTTCGATACCAGCAGCGCTGATGTACTGTCAGTCAAGATAAACGGTAAAACGAAGATTGCCGCAACCACATTGTTACGGGCTATCGGCTACCCCACCAATGAAGAACTACTCGAGCTATTTGTTAATGAGGATACTTCGCCAGATTCGCATTATATACAATCGACCATAGAGCGCGAGCCTGCCGTCAAGGATAGGGACGAAGCTTTACTCGATATCTATAAAAAATTGCGTTCCGGCGAGCCGCCCAACATCGATAATGCGGTGAAACTGCTGGACAGCCTTTTCTTCGATGCCCAACGTTACGACCTCGGTTACGTTGGTCGGTACAAGCTAAATAAGAGGCTGGGAATTAACATTCCGGATGATATGCGGGCTTTAACCAAAGAAGATATCGTGGCTATAATCCAGCATCTCATTCTGGTCAACAACGGTGTCGAGAATACCGATGATATCGACCATCTCGGGAATCGGCGGACTCGAACTGTCGGCGAGCTGGTCCAGAACCAGTTCCGTATCGGGTTAGTCCGGTTGGAGCGAGTCGCCCGGGAACGGATGAGCACTATTCCTACCGAACTGGCTACGCCTGCGGCTCTGGTCAACATACGCCCCGTCGTAGCGGCTATCAGGGAGTTCTTCGGTAGCTCGCAGTTATCACAATTTATGGACCAAACGAATCCTCTGGCTGAATTAACGCACAAACGCCGTTTATCGGCAACAGGTCCCAGGGGACTGTCTCGTGAACGGGCTGGCTTTGAAGTTCGTGACGTTCATTTTTCCCACTACGGCCGGATTTGTCCTATTGAGACACCTGAAGGACCTAACGTCGGTCTTATCGGCTCGATGGCTACTTACTGCCGAATCAACCCGCACGGGTTTATCGAGACTCCGTATCGCCGGGTGATTAAAGAAACAAGCGGCGACTATGAGAAATTAATAGGCAGAAAAACCAGAGAAACGGTGCGTGACGGAGATAGCAGCATTTTGATGAAGTCCGGCACGACCATTACTAAAAAGCATGTAAGTCAGTTAGCCAAACTAAAGTCGGTGGTAGTAAAGATAGTGCCGTTCGTATCTGACGAGGTAATTTATTTGACCGCCGATGAAGAAGAGAAATTTACCATTGCCCAGGCAAACGCCCGGCTCGACCAGAATAACCAGTTCACGGAGGAAAGAATCGAAGTCAGGTTAGGCGAGCGCTATTTGCTGGAGCCGCCGGAGAAAATCGAGTTTATGGATGTTTCTCCGAAACAGATATTTAGCGTCGCCGCTTCATTGATACCGTTCCTCGAACACGACGATGCTAACCGAGCTCTGATGGGTTCTAATATGCAACGGCAGGCCGTTCCTTTACTTTCACCGAAGGCACCGCTGGTTGGTACCGGTATGGAAACCGAAGTGGCTAAATACAGCGGGCAAGCTATATTCGCCAAGCGTGCCGGAGTAGTAAGCTCGTCTACCGGTTCCCAGATTGATATTACTACAGATGATGGCGAAAAGGATGAATATCCATTAATGAAGTTTGTCCGCACCAATCAAGGGACTTGTGTTAATCAGCGCGCTATGGTAAAGCATGGCGACAAGATAGAGGCCGGACAGGTTCTTACCAGCAGTTCTTCAACGGAAGAAGATGAGTTAGCCCTGGGACAAAATGTCACCTGTGCCTTTATGAGTTGGGAAGGCTATAATTTTGAGGACGCAATCATCCTTAGCAGTCGGTTGCTCGAAAACGACGCCTTTACCTCTATCCACATCGAAAAGCACGAGATAGAAGCCAGAGATACTAAATTGGGGCCGGAAGAGATTACCCGGGACATTCCGAATGTCGGTGAAGAGAATCTCAGAGAGCTGGATGAGGACGGCATTATCCGGGTCGGTGCTGAAGCCGGTCCCGGCGATATACTCGTCGGCAAGATAACACCAAAAGGTGAGACCGAGTTATCGGCTGAAGAAAAACTGCTGAGGGCCATCTTCGGCGAGAAAGCCCGCGAGGTAAAAGATTCCTC
>JAZDIU010000015.1:0-5867 GCA_043804635.1 Chloroflexota bacterium | reverse complement strand
CAAAAACGCTAGCCCAAAGTTCTACTAGACCTCTAACTGACAAATCATTTCACCTTCCTCTTGAGGCAAGACAACCTCTACCTATATATTAGATTTTAAGGTCTGATGCGCATTATGTCAACCCTGAGTTTTTAGCGGCGGCGCTTATGGCTCCAGCTTTTTCGAGTGCTGATTATAAATACACGCTACCGTATTTGCCAATCTCGTAATCGCAAGCGGAGTAATCTACGTAGCGATGCATAAGCTGATTTCTTCCTCCTTTTTAAAAAGAGCCTGTCCGTGCTCGCCACGGGAGTGGCAAAGGGGGGTCTTCAAAAAGATTGCCTCCCTTATCTCACATGACAGAATAGAGCTAACCCTTTCTCCTTTTACGTTTCCTATACATTTCCAGCAGTGTAACATTCAGTATGAGAGATAAGACCGCCGGTATCGCCACCACCCATATATTCTCATCGATATTAATCCCCAGCCGCTGGCAGATTCCAAGAACAGCAAAAGTCACCACTATCCCCACCGAGACACATCCCGCCGCCAGAAATATATACTCCCTGACCATCGTGAGGCAATTATAAGTCATAGGCTGAACCAGCATCAATTCAACACTGAATGTCATTCTGTAGCGAAGCGAAGAATCTGGTGGGGAGGTCGTAACCCCACCCTGAGATTCTTCGTCGTCCCGATAAGGTAATAGAGTACCGGGACTCCTCCAGAATGACAATGGTGAGCCTATTTTTTGACTTCTTCCATCATAATGTGCTATAATTAAAAATAATACAAAATCGGAGGGGATAGACATGGGCTGAGGACCAAGCTGGAGTTTCGTGAAAGAACTCGAGGAAAAGTTAGCCGCAGAACGGGAAGAGAAGAAAAAGAAAGAAGCCGAAGCGGCAAAGGCAAGCGCTAAAAACAAGAAGAAGTAAATCCTTAAGTCCGATGATATAAGAAAGAGGGGCTTTTGAAGCCCCTCTTCTCATTTTTCGGCTACTTAAGCTTCCTCTTAAGGATATATCCCATGCCAAAGGTAATCATCGGGATAAGTAAATATGTAAAGCCGATGTCTGTCACATAATCTGCCAGCGGCATAGCCATCGGTCCCCGGCTAAACATTAGCAGGTCGATGACGAGACTGATGACCAGAAATACCAGCCCCAGCAGGACACCTTCTTTAAGGAACGCCGACTCTACTTTCTTGAAATAGAGAGCACCGCAAAGGACCGTCGCCGCCACTACTGCAACCGGCATAATAGACTCGAAGAAAGGACGGTCAGATGTGCGCAATGGGAAAATCAGTATTGCCACCACGAAAGGAATCGCCCAGACTATCAGTCCGTAGATAACCGCCCATTTGATTGATTTCATAGACCAGCCTCCTTTTGTAATGCCGTTTATTCTAACGCACGGTGCTAACATTGACAACCCGTAACGCCTTGCCTAGAATAAAATTAACGAAGGAGACAAGTGAGCTGCATTACTATTCTTAAAGAGAAAGGACTCAAGCTTACGCCCCAGCGGAGGCTGATTCTCGATATCATCCACAGCACTCCGAGTCACCTCACAGCCGAGGAAATCATTGCTTCCGTCCAGGCTAAGATGCCGGGGGTCAATCAATCGACCATATACCGCACCCTGGAGCTTCTTCAGGAAACCGGCTGCGTGTTCAAGAGCACACTAGGCGACCAATCAATATACCATCACGCCGAGGAGGGGCATCATCACCACTTAACCTGCCGGAAGTGCGGCAAAATCATCGAGTGCGACGAAAGCGTTTTCGCACAGTTAGAGAAGTCACTTGCCGAGAAATACGGTTTTAGCGCCGACTTTCACCATTTAGTCCTGAGCGGTCTTTGCGAATCCTGTAAAACAAAGTCGGAGTGACGCTCTCCGCAACAGTTGTGGACTTCAATGAACCCATCACCCTACCCTCTTCCCTTCAAGGGAAGAGGGGGTGTTTTTTTACGAGGTTTGAGCTCGCACCGCTCGCCCAAATCTCTAGAAGTGAACCCCACCCAGGAATAGACGAAGAGCTTATAAGGACAAAACCATCATCTTAAGCTCGCTACCAGCTGCTTGCCCAGTTCTCGCGCCTGGTTGGTCAACTGCGGATCGTTCTTAGCGTCTTGGAGGTCAACGGCTATACCGGTTACGATGAACCTTTTATCCTCGGCAATAGCCTTGAAAGATGAGCCGTTAACGAACCTGTGTAACGATTGCACGGTTTCTTCCATTCCATAGCCCCCGGATACTACAACCATCCCGACCGTTTTAGCTTTGCATTTCTTTCCGTGTCTGCCCAGAAAGTAATTGCGGTCGATAAATGTTTTCAGCCACGCCGATGTGTCATAGTAATAGACCGGTGTTGCCAGGATAATGCCATCAGCCGAACAGAATTTATCCAGCATCCAAGCACCATCGTCTTTCTGTAAGCAGGCGGCTAAACTCCGGCAGTTGGTATGGGCAAGGCAGGGATTCAATTTATGTTCACTAACTACTATTTTCTCAGTCGTAGCACCCAGCCTAGCAGCCTCATCGAGGGCCTGGTCCACCAGGTAATTGGTGTTTCCCTTTGGTCTAGGGCTGCCGACTATTGCGAGAATATACATCATTTCATCTCGAGGCCGGCGGTGACGTTGATGGCTTGACCGGTCATCCCGCTGGCCTCATCGCTGGCTAAAAATACGGCAACGGCCGCCACTTCTTCAGGGGTAACCATCCGGTTCAAAGCCGCACCCTTAGTCGCATCCGCCAGTATCGCCTCATAAGTCAAACCTTTAGCCAGGGCGTTGGCTCGCATTACCCTCTCGATTCGCTCCCCCTGGCAGGGTCCGGGACAGATACAGTTGACGCGGATATTATGCTTGCCAACTTCTAAAGCCCATGTTTGAGTTAGTCCCACGAGACCCCATTTCGATGCCGTGTATGGGCTGCGCATAGCGAAACCTCTCTTGCCGGATACCGATGAAATGTTGAGAACGTTACCGCTCTTGCGCGGAATCATTACTTTTAAAGCCTCCTTGGCACAGAGCAGAGAGCCGGTCAGGTTCAGTGTCAGAGTTTTATTCCAGTCTTCTATATCTACGTCAATCACGTTGGCCGTCTTGCCTGATATTCCAGAGTTATTAACTAAGATGTCGATCCGGCCATATTTTTTAACGGTTTCGACAACCATATTGCGGACCTGCTTCTCATCGGTAATATCGGTTACGACCGCAAGGCACTGCCTGCCCATAGATTTTATCTCTTTGGCGGTCGGCTCCAACTCTGCCGGGAACGGGCTGGCGATAACGAGGTCGGCTCCTTCTCTGGCAAAGGCGATGGAAATTGCCTTGCCGATGCCAACGCCGCCACCGGTCACGAGGGCTACCTTATTATCCAGTCTCATTATTTCCCCTTCGGAGTAGGCTTCTTTTTAATTTCTGAATCCGCTTTTTCTTTTAGTTTCTTAGCGTATTCCAGGAAAGCCCTGGTATTGGCGGCTTCGCTCTCCTTATTTCTCGGAGCGGTCGCCCTTTTTTCTGAATCCTGCCGAGTAGTGATAGAAAAGTAAGGCATACTTTCTAGAGGAGGGCAGCCTTCAACAAATATTCCCTGGTCGCGGTACTTCTTAACGCAGTCACCAAAAAGAATGAGGTTTTCCTTCTTTACACCCTTCGGAAGCTCCTTGGTGGGCCCGACAACGATTGTATCCCCGGCATGTTTTTCATACTCGCCGGTAGCCTTCAATCTCTCCATAGTGAAGGCTAATAAACCCTGGCAACTACTACAAGCTTTATCGGCACAGACGTTATATTCCGGCCACTGGTTCATCCCGCCGATATAAGGCAGCCATAGCTGTTTGAAAACTTCTTTTATTGTTTTCCCGCGGATTTCGATAAACTTTTCCTCATAATGTCCCAACCCGCGCTCGCGGGCCGCCGTAAAATAAGGCACCTTTTCCGTATCCAGACCGACCATCCGGCAAATTGTAGCATCGACGGCTACCGGGTCTTTACCGGCGACGATACAACCGAAGTCCGTGGGCATTGCGTTGTGGGGTCCGAAACCTTCGGCGGGCCGAATTACGTCTGCTACCGTAATATCTGCTTTGACTACCGACCACAAGTCCATCATTGCCTCGGTCAGATTGGTCAGGTGCATCTGGCGGTGGACTTTATCCTGGACGACTCCTTTGATGTTCTTGAGCGAGCAGGTGAAAACCATAGCAACGTGCGACTTGAAAATAGGTATATTGACGATGTGCTCAGCTTCGATAAGAAATCTGGGCAAGAGGACAGTGTTTAAAGCCGATTTAGCGTCCCGGATGGGGAATTTTATCAGGTCTGTTTCCCTCTTTATATCGATAATTTTGTCGACGCCGGCATCTTTAGCCGCCTTACCGATACCGCTTACCTCAAAACACTCCAGCGTATCGCAGCCTACGGCGGCGGCCTCAGCCAGAATAACCTCTTTAGCCTGAGATTTCTTCAATTCTTTAATGACGGCGCCCACTACTGCCGGACTGGTACAGACGCCAGTTTCAGGCGCGTAAGGATGACCGGCATTAGGCTTGACGACTACGGTACTTCCCGGTCTTATAAGGGTATCAACCCCACCCAACAGGGCAAGCGCCTCCGCCACCATTTTTTCAGCATCAGCACCTTTGGTTATAGAAACAATCGATTTTGCCATAGTTCCTCCTTCCTGTTTTTCTTATCCCATCGATTTGTTTATATAAAGGCTTTCTCTTTTTGGTTGAGTCGGCCCTGAAACCTTTCCAGATTAAACACTTCAGCATCCGACAAGGAAGCAATTTTTCCCGATATTAGTTCTGCCATCAATCTACCTGCCGCCGGCGAATGCATAAAACCATGTCCGCAAAAGCCGCCGGCGATGTATAACCCGCGTATATCCGGCACCCGACCCATAATCGCCATATCGTCGGCGGTATCGGGGTGGAGTCCGGCTTGTGCTCTCATAATACCCGTATCAGCCAGTTTAGGCAAGCGGTGAGAGGCGGCAGGAGCGAGGGCATTAGTAAAGAAATCCCAGTCTACCTCGGTGGAGAAGCTCTCCGGCTCATCCTGATTGCGCATCCCGAATAAAAGGCTGGGGCCCTCCCGCCGGAACCAGAAACCGTTATGGAAGTCGATGACCTGGGGCAACTTTTGCCACCAGATGTCGGATGTTTGCTTATCGCGACTAAAAACAGGCTCGCTTACCAGAATATGACGCCTAGTCGGATGGACGGGAATGCTCGAGCCGGTCATCCTGCCCACTACTGCGGCATACGGTCCCGCCGCATTAACTACTATCGGAGCGTTAAATCTACCCGCCGTAGTTAGCACCCCTTCTACCCTATTCCCCTTCAAGTCTATACCAATTACCTCGGCGTCTTCAAGGATTTTAATACCCATTCTTCTTGCCGCCCCGGCGAATCCATTTACTACCGAATAAGGGTCGGCATAGCCGTCAGTGCGGCAGAAGGTAGCTCCAAGAATGTCCGTTACGTTCAGCCAAGGGACTAATTTCGAAACTTCTGCGGGCGAAAGAAGCTCGACATCTATACCGAATTTCCGCTGCAATTTGATATTCTGGCGAAAGGTTTCCATCTCATTTTCGGTGGTCGCTAATATGAGGTAACCGTGCTGACGGAAATCAGCCGCATACCCGGTTTCTTCTTCGAAGTTTTGAAAAAACCGGACGCTCTCTACGGACAACCGGATATTGGCTTCGGTCGAGAACTGTTGTCTGATGCCGCCGGCACACTTCTCGGTAGCACCGGAACCGATGTAATTCTTCTCTAGAACTAGCACATCATGGCACCCAAGCTTTGCCAGGTGAAAGGCAATGCTGTTCCCGATGACGCCGGCACCGATTATGATTACCTCAGC
>JAZDIU010000014.1:0-3559 GCA_043804635.1 Chloroflexota bacterium | reverse complement strand
GAACTTATAATAGACGGGCAACAAAGACTACGAACGATAGCCGGTTTTTTTTCAAAGAAATTACCCGATGGAACACCCTTTTTTTTAAAAGGAGTCAGTCCGCAGTGGGAAGGTAGGAACTACGACACACTGAACGAGGGTGATAGAAACCGATTCAAGAATTCCATATTGAGAGTAATTATTGTGGAGCAAATTGAGCCTGGCGATACTTCTAGCATGTATGAAGTGTTCTCACGGTTGAATACTGGAGGAACTGCACTATCACCACAGGAAGTTCGAAACGCTTCCTGCCACGGTCCCTTCAATGATTTACTGAAAGACATCAATAGACACGAGGCGTGGAGAAGGGTTTTTGGGACGCCCACGCCTGACTCACGCATGCGAGACGTCGAACTTATCGCGCGTTTTCTTGCGCTTCTTGATGCAATCTACAGTAAACCGATGAAGAAATTCATAACTGATTTTATGTATCGTAGTAGAAGCGGGGACAATAATGAAAAATATGGTGATATATTCAAGCGTACTATCGATGCAGTATATAACAACCTCGGGGCGAAGCCATTTCACATTTCTCGCGGGATAAATGCCGCTGTGTTCGATTCGGTGATGGTTGCATTTGCTCGCAATGCAGTTGTTCCGACTGACATACAAACCAGGTTTAACAACCTTATTAAGAATCCCGGGTACTTGAAGGACGTATCATCTTCTACAACCGACGTAGACACAGTAAGGGACAGGATTAACATCGCCACAGAGGTACTTTTCAAGTAATGCCAATCAAGAACGTTGAGATTACTACCAAGTTAAATGATGTTGCTGCCCTAATACAGGATTCGAAGAGTTGGGCTGCGATTCAACCTAACACGAGTCTCGATGCCCACTTGGCCACATATATAGACGTGTGCTTGTTGGGTGTTCTAGAGGAGAGCATCGAGCTTTTGTTCAGAGAGCGTGCTGGTCGATCAGGGGATAAATACACAGCTAACTACATCTGTGATGATCTTGACCATTTTTTTCAGAATCCGAAGCAAGGCAAAATAGTTGAAGTGCTGGCTAAGTTCGACCACAATCTCGCCAGCGCTTTTGGGGCTAAATTCCCGGCAAATTGCTCAGAGATGACTGCGTTAAGAGATATTAATAGCATCAAACAGAACCTCGCACACCTGGGTGCCTATAACTTGAACTTAACAATAGGGGATATCGAGGACTATTTCAATCGGGTCATCCCGATTCTAGAAGCCATTGAGACATCCCTAGCCTAACGTTGTAGCTTGCCTGATTCCGGCTAGCCGACGAAAAGGTTCAATAGACTTGGGGTATCGCGACTCCGCTAAACCAGTCCGTTGATCTCGTAAAAGGGAAAACCCTAGACTAGATTCAGCTTCGGGTTGATCTTATGAAAATCTAAAATCTCTAACCAAGCTTGGCTTAGGGATTTGCCATGGCCGCTGCCCGTCACGTTTCTCTCTAAACTTATTGACGGCTTGTTAGCTCGAGTAAATACTAGTAAAAAGTTGACCAACATTCTAGTAAATTGGGACATCAGAAAATTTACTTCCAGAGATCGTTCATCAGCTTGTCAATGGATTTTTTCCGCTCAGCTGTGCCGGCGGTGTCGATTCCGATGTTATCCCCTTCGATAATCAGAACATCCCCCTCTTTAGCCCCGGTCGGTATTTTATCTTTCGGGATATTAATCATAGTGCGATCAGCTTTCTCGCAGACGGCAACATTACCTTCAAACCTGTCAATAGTTACTTTCATACTTACTTCTCTATGCTTACCGATAAATCAGAGCCACTAACAACAAATTTTATCGTGCCGCCGCTCAGGTCAGTCCGGTAGATTTTTACTCCGGCGGCAATCAATTTATCAAGTGTCTCCTGATGCGGATGACCATAGGTATTATCTATCCCGACGAATATCACAGCATACTTCGGTGACACAGCTTTTAAGAACTCTGCTGATGTAGAGCTGGTACTCCCGTGATGACCTACCTTTAATACCTCGGCCTTTAAGTCATACCCCTTGGCCAGCATCTCCCGCTCGGAATCAACTTCGGCATCCCCGGTAAACAAGAACGCTCTACCGCTAAACGTAACCTTGAGGACTATCGAGTAGCTATTCAATTCCGAATAGCTCTGACTGTTCGGTGCCAGGCTGGTACACTGCACAGCGCCACCCAAGGTAAAGATGGCACCAGGAACAGGAGTAGTCACGGTTAAGCCTTTATTTTTTATGGCGGTTAATACATCTTCAAAGGTCTTGGTATTATTGGATACCCTGGGCATGTAAATCGTTCCGATATCGAAGTTATTTATGACCGCGTCCAGACCGCCGATGTGGTCTTCATGGGGATGGGTGCCGATAACCACATCAAATTTAGTGATGCCCATACTCTTAAGTTTGGTAACAAGCGAAGCGGCTCCCGAGTTACCGCCGGCATCGATAATCATGGTGCTGTTACCATACTGGATCACCGTACAATCAGCCTGCCCAACGTTAAGAAAGGATACCGTTAAAGGCTGTGACGAACCAGATGTCGGAGTCTGGGTGGAGGTCGTAGCTGGGGCTGTTGGTGTAGTACCGGTTACACTTGGCGTTGATGTCTGGCTTGGGGTGGTTGGTAAATTAACCTGACCGCATCCTGCAAAAACAACTGCTGAAATAATAAGTAATACTGCTAATAAACTCTGTAGTTTCTTCAATGGCTAACCCCTTAATAATTTTAAGTAACCGCCTATATAATAACGCAATTGGACAGCGGAAGTAACTTTGGGCTCGCAAGGGAGATGTTGATGCTAAATAAACCGGTATCTATGGCTAGTCCGGTTTTTTCATATGGCTTGGTCCAATTTCCGGGTAGAGAGTGAAGAGTGGATTTGACCAGAGTTCATCGTCAGCTCCCATGCCCTTTTTGGTGAGTCGGTAGTAGGTCCGTGCCGGCGCTTCCGAATAGTTATCCTGAATGGCTGAAGGCTCAGTTTCGCTGGTTGGTTCGACCCAACCCAACCGTTTAAGCACACCGAAATACATCAGGAATGAGTGGTAGCGCATGTGGGTGAACTTACGGGACAGCCTCTTTAGCTCACGCTGGTAGATTCTGTCGGCTTCCTCTTCGGTGACATCAGCCCCGCTTAGTACCATGCGGCTGATGATTCTCTCGGCTCTCTCACGTGCCGTAGCCCGAGCCAGAGCCTCTTTATATTCGAAGTTAATATCAGCCTGGGCGGCGCCGCGGCTCGGATTAACCATAGTTGAGCCTTCCGGTCCATTACCCAAAAGATACTGGCGGATAAACCAGCCGCAGCCAAACGGTCGGAGGAAACCACCTCTACCTGGTGTCAGTCGCATTACCATAAGCTATGCCATCCGAACCATTTTGTTTGCTGTTTGCTCAAGACCATCGATGATTTTCGCGGAGACCTTACGTATGGCTGCCAGGTTTGCTTCGAGGACTTTCTTATCCTCCGACCAGAGAGCCACATAAGGGAAAGACCGGGTACCGGTGTCGAAGCCGAAATGGGCTCCGATAGTAAAGGCCACACTTTCAGCGATA
>JAZDIU010000013.1:0-6751 GCA_043804635.1 Chloroflexota bacterium | reverse complement strand
CTCCGACGACACCGAAGCCGCTCAATCGGTGTTGGCTAAAATCGGCGTTAAGATTGCTGAGGACGAAGATAGCTGGCGCGTCACCGGCGACAATTTTCATCAACCGGAGGGAGGAGAGCTATTCTGCCGGGAATCGGCTGCCACACTGAGGTTTATGACGGCGGTTTGTTCCCTGGTTCCGGGAGAATGCCGCTTAACTGCCAGCCCCTCACTATTGCGAAGACCGATAAAGCCTTTAATTCAAGCATTGCAGCAGTTGGGCGTGGATGTCTCCCACCGGAATAAAAGCGTGGTAATAAAAGGGGGCGGGCTCAAAGGTGGGACTACCGAAATGCCGGGGAATATCAGCTCGCAGTTTGTTTCCGCTTTATTATTGATATCTCCATTTGCTGAAGAGGGCGGCAAAATTAAGTTGACCACGCCGCTGGAGTCAAAGCCTTATGTACTGATGACACTGGAATGCCTGAATACCTTTGGAATTAAAGTCCGCCATTCGCCAGACCTCAGAGAATTTCAAGTTTCAAGGCAGACTTATCAGCCCGCTAAATACGTTGTTGAAGGGGACTGGTCGTCGGCTTCCTATTTGCTGGCGCTGGGGGCTTTATGCGGCGAAATCGAGGTAGAAAATCTGAACTCGAAAAGTCTACAGGGGGATAAAGCCGTTCTGGACTTTCTAAAAGATATGGGAGCTTCGGTAACTTCGGGTAATAATTCAATCAAGGTTAAAAAAGCGCGGTTAAAGGCGATTAATGCCGATTTAACCGACTGCATCGACCTACTGCCCACAGTGGCAGTGCTGGCGGCGGTGGCTGAGGGAACCAGCGAGTTTACCGGCATAAAGAGGGCTAGACTGAAAGAGTCGGACCGGGTGTCGGCAGTTAAAGAAGGTTTATCAAGGATGGGTATAAAAGTAACCGAGGAAATGGATAAGCTGGTCGTCACCGGCTCGGTGCCGAAAGGTGCTGTCATAGATAGCAAAGGCGACCACCGTATGGCGATGGCTTTTGCTTTGCTTGGTGCGGTGGTTGGGGGGACGACAATCGAAGGTGCCGAATGTGTCAGCAAGACATATCCCGAATTTTGGGATATACTGAAAGGCATCGGTGGTAAGGTGAGGCTGGATGGAAAATAGTTTAGGCAGGTTATTTACGATAACCAGCTTCGGTGAGAGCCACGGAAGATGCGTCGGCATTGTTATCGATGGGTGTCCCGCGGGCTTACCTCTGGCTGAGACTGAAATCCAGTCGGAAGTGGACAAAAGGAGACCGGGTGCGGTGGGGACTACCGCAAGAGCCGAAGCCGATAAAGTCGAGATTCTTTCCGGTGTCTTCAACGGTCGTACTACCGGCGCTCCACTATCTATGCTCGTCTGGAATGAGGATGTCGATTCCAATGAGTATAAGAGGATTAGATTTCTACCCCGACCGGGGCATGCTGATTACACCGCTTTTGTTAAGTACGGGGGATTTAGTGACTTCCGGGGCGGGGGCAGGTTTTCGGGGAGGATTACGGTTTCGTTCGTTATGGCGGGTGCTGTAGCTAAGAAGCTGCTGAACCTAATTGACATTGAAGTTCTGGCTCACACCATTGAAATCGGCGGTATCAAGGCTAAACCAAAGGGAATTAATCAGATTAAAAAGGCGGAGTCGAACCCCTTGAGATGTGCCGATGCCAGAGCCGCCGAAGAAATGGCAAAGGTTATTGCAAGAGCCAGGATTGAAGGAGATAGCCTTGGTGGTATTATCGAGGGGCTCGCCTTGAATGTGCCGGCAGGTATAGGAGAACCGGTCTTTGATACGTTGGAAGGTGATTTCGCTAAAGCCCTCTTTGCCATCCCGGCAGTGAAAGGAGTCGAGTTCGGTGCGGGATTCTCAGCCGCTGAGAAAAAAGGCTCGGAGAATAACGAACAGTTCGCTATCAAAAACGGTAAAATAATAACCCTGACCAACAATGCCGGCGGCATACTGGGCGGCATCAGTAACGGGATGCCGATAGTAGTCAGGGTGGCTGTCAAACCGACGCCCTCCATTGCTCAAAGTCAGCAGACGGTAAATATGAAGACGATGGAAAACGAGAGCCTGGACATCAAGGGCAGGCACGATACCTGTCTGGTGCCGAGAGCGGTGCCGGTGGTCGAGTCGATGATGGCAGTGACTTTGTGCGATTTTGCTTTGAGGGCGGGACTAATTCCGAGGGTAATTAAATGAATCTGGAAGAGCTGAGGAAAAAGATAGACGAGGCCGATGCCGAAATAATCAAGCTAATCGGTAAGAGAGTCAGGATTAGCCAGGAAATCGGGCAGGAGAAAAAGAAAACAGGCAAGCCGATTGAAGACACCGGCCGTGAAGAAAAAGTCCTGGCAAGGGTCAAAAAGATTGCTCGTGACGAGAAAATCAACGAGACGGATATAGAAAATATCTATCGCCAGATGTTTGCCTTATCCAAGACGGTGCAGGGGACCGTCGTTGCCTTTCAGGGTGAAATCGGGGCTTACAGCGAGGAAGCCGCCTTCCAGTTTTTCGGACATTCCATTCAGGTCAAGCCCTGCGAGACTGTCGATGATGTCTTCAAAATAGTGGAAGAAGGCAAGACGCAGTATGGCGTTGTCCCTATCGAGAACTCCCTCGAAGGCAGTATCAGTCGGGTATACGACCTGCTTTTAGATTCAAGCCTTAGAGTATGCGGGGAAACGGAAGTAAGGGTTGTGCATTGCCTCATCGCCAGTCCGGGGGCGACGCTGGACTCAATTAAAAAAGCCTACTCTCACCCGCAGGCTCTCGGACAGTGCCGGGCTTTCTTGAAACACCTCGGTGCCGAGCTAATCTCTACCTACGATACCGCGGGCAGCGTCAAGATGATTAAAGAGCAGAAAATAACCGACGGCGCCGCTATCGCCAGTGCTAGAGCGGCGGAAATCTACGGGATGCAGGTGCTTGCCCGCGAGATTGAAGATAACCCGAACAACTTTACCCGGTTCTTTTTACTCGCCAAGCAAGACTCGCCGCCGACAGGTAAGGACAAGACTTCAATCGTTTTCTCCGTGAAGCACAGACCGGGGGCGCTTTATGAGTTCCTCAAAGAGCTAGCCGACAGAAAAATTAACCTGACTAAAATCGAGTCCCGACCGACAAGACAGAAGGCGTGGGAATATAATTTCTACCTCGACTTCGAGGGCCACCGTGAAGACGAAGCCGCCCAGAAGGCTTTAACGAAGGTGGAAGAGTTCACCCTTTTCCTCAAAGTGCTGGGGTCTTATCCGAAGGCGAAGTAGGAGTAATACTGGGCGGTTTGAATCCAGCTTGCTCTACCAGTTGCCCTCGCTTCCGTTGTGTTTCGTCACACCACTCCTTTATAATCACGGTACATGCTAGTTAAATTACTTTACCTCTTTGTCCCCTATCTGGCCGTCGGTCTAGGTCTTTTCATTTTTCACAATACTTGGGTGGCTATACTCACCTATCACGCGGCAATGGCTGCCGTCATATTCCTGTCGAAACGAGCCATTCCCTTCAAGCAAGTTATCCGGACTAATAGTTTCGGTTCGCTAATACTCCCGGTGGCAATTGGGGCGGGCGGTGGGTTGCTTCTTTACCTGCTCTGGCCGTTATTATCCGTCCCGCTCAGCATCGACGCCTACCTGCAAAACATCGGACTTACAGCTACCATCTGGCCTTATTTCATCGTATACTACGTGCTTGTTAACCCTGTTCTTGAGGAATACTACTGGCGGGGCTATCTTGGTAGCAGCTCCAATCGACCCGTATTCAACGACTTCCTGTTCGCGGGTTATCACCTGATTGTACTCGCCGGAAATGTAGGACTGGTCTGGTTGGTTGTAGCTTTCGTAGTCCTTTGTGCTGCCGCGTGGTACTGGCGGCAAATCAGCCGGATTACGGGAGGCTTACTGGCAACGACCCTGTCTCACACAGCGGCGGACATCACGGTGATTCTGACGATATACTTCATGGTGACAATGTCCTGAATAGAAGCGACGAAAAGTAACAAATAAACATTTAAAAAATAATGATTCCTTCATCCTGTTTCCTTTGCGAGTAATAAATTGTAATTCTCGTACAAGTTTGTTTCTTCTCAAATCACAGTTCGGAATGCTTCCAACGCGCGCTACCCAATCTCAAAAACAGGTTGTATACGCTTATTACGGCGGCTTACTACTATCTTCGTCGTAGTTAAAGACGTCTTCTATCTTTATTTTGAACAGGCGGGCTATCTTAAAGGCTAAGCCGATGGACGGGTCATACTTTTCATTTTCTATAGAGACAATCGTTTGTCTGGTTACCCCCAACTTCTGTGCCAGAGATTCCTGGGTCAGGTCGTTCATTGCCCGGTAGACTTTTAACTTATTTTTCATCGGAGTGACTCTCCACTTCGCTATAACTTTCTTCCGTAGTATTTGGTGCTCGCCAGATGTAATAGCATCAGTCCGCAAAGGGAATAAGCCAGAGTCTCGCCGGCAATACCAGCCCATTGTGGCAGACTGCTTCTAAGCATCAAGACGGTCAGAGCAAATACTGCGGAAACTATGGTATAAATGCGGTAGCTGACGGCCGTGGCTTTTTCGTAGATACGGCGGTTCCGCTCGTCGACTATAATTTCCTTGACGGACCGACGCAAAATACTCGATATCACCAGAGCTACCATAATGCCGACGAGCGGGAAATACAGCGGCAGTTCCTGAACGATAGATGAGGCAATGAATGCGGCCAGCGCCACCGCTATCACCCTCATACAGATACTATAAGCCTTGGCACTCATCGTTAACCTCCTGTGATAAGTTTACTAGACTAATAGTATAATAAACTATATAATTTGTCAAGTATATTTTACATATCATTTAATTACCAGTTGGAAAATCTATAAATTCCAGATGAAAGGGGTATCCCACTGGTAAAAACTGGCGAATAAGGATAAAATACTCCTAAAGTAAATGGAGAAACGAATGAAAGTAGCCATAATCGGTGGCTCGGGGAAGATGGGGCAGTGGTTTGTGCGGTTCCTGCGGGAAGAGGGCAAGGAAGTAATCATCACCGGTCGGAATAAAACCAAACTCCGGGAAGCGGGTAAGAGGCTGGGCGTAGGAACCGCCACCAATATAAAGGCGGTTAAGCAAGCTGACCTGGTTTTACTCTCAGTGCCAATCGATAATTTCGAGGATGTTGTCAGAGAGCTGGGGCCCTATTTCCAGCCTAACCAGTCAATCATAGACCTGACTTCGGTCAAGGTTATGCCGATGAAAGTGATGCATAAGTATATCAAGATGGGTGTGGTGCTGGGAGCACACCCCGTATTCGGTCCCGGTGCAAAAAGCGTAGATAACCAGAATTTCGTGCTGACACCGACCAATGACAAAGAGAGAGTTCTGGCTCAAAAAGCAAAACAGTTTCTGGAAACCCGGGGTGGCCGGGTCAGTCTGATGACTCCACGGGAACACGATGAACTGATGGCGGTGGTTCTGGGTCTCGCTCACTTTGTCGGCATTATTGCCGCCGACACGCTGTTGAATTTTAGCCAGTTAAACGAAATGGAATCAGTTAGCGGCAGTACTTATAAACTTTTGCTGATGCTGGCAAAGAGTGTTATCACCGAAGACCCGGAACTTTATGCGTCCATCCAAATGAGTCTCCCCGGGATGCCGCAAATTCACCGTCTGTTCCGGCAGACAACAAAAAGCTGGGCGGACATAGTGAAAAGCAAAGACAGGCAAGGATTCGTTAGTCGGATGAATGGTATAAGGGACCGACTGGAGAAAGCCGACCCCCATTTCCGACGAGCTTATAATGATATGTATAAGCTCCTGGAGAAATAGAAAACAAGAGAGGGGCTTCCGCCCCTCTCTTAAAAACTCTTCCCAAAGGAATTCAGAACCTTTAACCGCCGCCAATCATCTTGCCCGGCAGCCAAGTGGCTATGAACGGGAACTGAACTATCAATACCAGCATACCAGCGCAGGTGATATAGAAGGGTATTGTCCCTTTAATAACGTCTATGGTCGGGCAGCCATCAATCATCTGGGTGATATAAAGGCAGAGAGCCATCGGCGGTGTGATTGCCGCGAGGTCACAAAGCAACATAAACATACATCCAAGCCAGATACCAGCCATCGGCGGAGCTCCTGGATGCCCAGTGATTATGGGGTAAAAGATAGGGGTAAATAATATAATCATCGCCCACAGGTCGAAAAACATCCCGGCGAGAATAAAGACGACGACGAAGGTATAGGTTACGGGCAGCATTCCGAGTCCGGCATTGACAATTATATCTTGTACTTCCACGCTGAACTTACTCAGTGCCATAGTGTGCGTGTAGATAAAAGCGGCTGAGATAAGAATGAGTATCATTCCGGCTGACCTGGCTGTGTTCAATAACCCCTCGTGGAAAGTTTTCCAGGATAACTTTCTCAAGACGAGGCAAACGACCAGTACTGAGAACGAACCCATCCCGGCGGCCTCCGTAGGACTGAACCACCCCATATAAATACCACCAAGCATAAAGAGGAAGATTATCATAATCGGAACAATCGGCGCAATGGACTTAAATCGTTCTCCCCAGGTAAATTTGATGTCAGCTGGCAGCATCGGGGCGACACTCGGTCTTATGGTTGCCCAGATGTAGATTATTACGAAGTAAGCCAGGGTTAGTATGACACCGGGGATGATACCAGACATAAACAGCTTACCGACGGATTCATCGGTAAGCAGAGCGTAGAAAATAGCCGTTGTGCTGGGGGGAATCA
>JAZDIU010000012.1:0-2746 GCA_043804635.1 Chloroflexota bacterium | reverse complement strand
GGAGCGGCTCAATGTGACGCTGACAAAGAAGCAAGTAGAGGAGAGCCCCAGCATTGATACTGACAAGCCGGTTTCCCGGCAGCACGAGGCATCATACCACGACTACTACGGTTACCCATATTATTGGAGTGGCCCTTATTTGTGGGGACCCATGACCTATCCTCGTCTCTCAGACGCCGCTCAAAGGAGAAATGAAGAAGCGCGCGCGGAGCGCGAAGAAGCGAACGATTTGCATCTACGCAGCGCTAATAAAGTGACCGGCTATCGTATCGAGGCTACTGATGGCGACATCGGTCATGTCGAAGACTTTATCATTGACGAGGAAACATGGGAGATTCGCTATATGGTTGTGGATACGCAGAATTGGTGGCCGGGCAAGAAGGTGCTGGTTGCGCCGCAGTGGATCGGCCGGGTGAACTGGAGCGATTCCAAAGTATACGTAGACCTATCCCGGGAGACGATCAAGAATGGACCCGAGTATCATCCGGACGCTCTCAACCGGAAGTACGAGGAGACGCTTTACGATTACTACAAACGGCCGAAGTATTGGGATCTTTGAGTTGACGACTAACCTGGACCTAAGTGCTTATCGTGAGTTTCCGGTAAGGCTGCGTAGCGGAAAAAAGTGTGTCCGGGGCGTGGCCTGGGGGCGTAGTGGCCCCCCAGGCTTCCGGATTAGAAGGAGGTGAGAAGAATATGCCAGTAAAACTAACTAAATTGGATGGGAAGGTAAGAGTATCAACACCACATGGAGTTAAAAGCAAAGGTACAACTATGGAAAAGGCAAAAGCACAGGAGAGACTTTTAAATGCAATAGAGCATAATTCTAATTTTAAACCAAGGAAGAAGAAATAAGTAAGGAGGGGGAAAAGATGCCTAAAAGAATACTCTCGACACTTCTGGTATGAACCGTCGTTTCCGAGACACTGTGCAGCCTTGTACGGTGTAATACCACCGCATGGTTGCGATCTTCAATATGCAGTTCTTAAAAACAGAAGCCAGAATTAAAATGAATAAAGCATAAAATATGCTACAATTATTTTCGTTAGATTCTACAACGTACCATATAAAAACTTAGTCAAATATTAAACATTAAAGGAGGCTCAAATGTCTATTTCAAGAACAACAGAAATCAAATCATCTTCTGCCCTTAGTTTTGATGATGCAATGGAAAAGGGGATTGCTCGAGCTCTAAAGACTCTTGAAAATGTTAGAGGAGCGTGGATCGAGAATCAGGAAGTTCTACTCGATGACAAGGGCAAAATATCCGAGTACCGGGTTCGGATGAAGATAACATTTATTCTTAAAGAGTAATTTGTCAAATGAACATAGGGTGTATGTAGTCAGCGGAATGTGGGACGATCAAGCCTGGGAAATAGGCGACACTTTAAGGGTCATTGCTATCTTTCCGGGCAATTCTATTATAGTCCCTTCTTTCGTCTAATGTCCTGCTTTTGACACTAAACGGGAGGAGGCGCTTGCCGATGCCTAACATTTACACACCTATTGACGGAACCTCTATGAAATTGGCATGCTGGAATTGAATAATTTGAACAGGCAGATTCTGAACCAGATAAGAAAGTCATTTCCCATCAGGAGAGGAGGTGAAACATGATGGCCCAAATCAAAGTAACCCGGAAGAGTTACGTTCGCAAAGACGGCACCGTGGTAAAGGGTACTACCTATTACACCAAAGATAAGGGTAAACCAGGCAAAACGCCAGAGAGTGAAAAGTTCTATCATCCCAAGGTGGAGATGCACTGGCATAAGGACCAATCATCGGCTGAAGTGAGGCGAGCAAACGCGCTTAAGGCGCACAACGGCAATGAACTTGCTACCGCCAGGGCTTTGCAGGCATTAGCCAATGTGACAACGGACGCCGAGACTGCCAAGCTGGCAAAGGCCGACGCAGACTATTTCTTCTTCAAGTGACAATGTGGTATTTAAACAATTTTAGATAGTAATCCCGGGGCAAATTGTGGTGGGCCTAGTCCGGCTTTATGTCCAACCTTCTGCCACTAAGGCATCATGGAGCTCATCTGGATGGTGGCGACAGCGGTATTCCAGATGGCTTGATTCAGCGGGGTGGGAGACCTACCGGACGCGGTACCGCTCCGAACGCTTGCACCAGAGCCTGGACTACCTAAGCCCGCTCGAATACGCTAATCGAGCAGAAAAGTGTATCATATTAGTGGCCTGATTTACTCCAGTTTAACGGGGTTCACGTCATCCAAAAGGTCTTTTGCCAACATCAGATTGTTTTCATTATCATCGACAACTAATACTTTCTCTTCCTCATCTCACGCCACCCTCTTGGATAGGATAGGCATAGTAAACCGGACCGAGGTGCCTTTATTGAGCCCCTCTGATTCTAAAGAAAGCTTCCCGCCGTGCAGCTCAACCAGCTTTCTAGAGAGCGGCAAACCTAGCCCGGTCCCCTCAGTTACCCGAGAATATGGGGTATCGACACGGAAAAACCCTTCAAATATTTTCCCCATGTTTTCAGATGCGATACCGACCCCCGTATCCCAGACCACTATTTCTATCTCGGAATCGGCTTTCTTCGCCCGCATGCCAATTTTACCACCCTCGGGGGTAAATTTAACTGCGTTTGAAAGCAGGTTGTAAATTATCTCTTTTACCTTGAGCTCATCCGCCTCAATATTCGGCAGATCTTCGGCTATTTCAAGCAACATTTGAAGCTTCTTTTTACTGACCATATCCGCTACCAGCAGTGAAATCTCAT
>JAZDIU010000011.1:0-69633 GCA_043804635.1 Chloroflexota bacterium | reverse complement strand
CGAATACCATTCGAGCCGCCTGTGAAGTGAGGCGGCTCGACAGCTAACCAGGATTATTGTTTAGTACGATTCCGACCTGGGCGGGTCAGCCGGCCTGGGCTCGTCGGCGTAGAATTTCCGCTCGGCGGCCATCCTATCCTTCCGCTGCTGGCACTCCGGTTCGTGCTCCTCCCTGGTCTTCCCCCAGTGGGAGCCGGGTTCCTTGTACTGCTCGCCACAATCCTGGCAGTACCTGGCCGGGTCGAGGTGACGGGCCATGTCTTCCATGGCGTCTCTTTTCCCTTCGTACCGGCCAATCTGATGCGCTGCGTCTTTTTCCTCTCTGATTGCGTACTCCCTTGCGTCCATATTTTCCTCCGTTATTTTTTATCCGCCGGTCACCCGGTCGGATTATTCTCTTTTTCCCCTAAGTTTCCGTAACGAGGGTTTTATAAGCTTTAAGTGTTAGTGGTTTTGGACATTCCTCTAGTGGGACAGGTACCGGATATACAAATCCAGCATTTTGGACTTCGTTTTTGTAACCAAGTTTACAACCGGCGCGCCAATTACCAGGTGGTTTTTCTTTTTGGTCAATTATTGCTGTGCAGCCTAAACAATGTTTATGTTTCATTTAATACTCTCTAATGATGCCTCGACACCCTTCCGTCCTGAAGCAGAATACAACCGGCGTATAGCCATTGTGAAGTATTCTGGCCGTGCCAATTAATCCGGTCGGCCCTGGGCTTAGCCAGGTCGTTGACCCCAAACTCCCAGACGTACTGGGTGCCGGCTTTCCGCATTGGGTTAAAGAAGATATGTGGCTCCTGAGCTCGCTCCGCTTCGTGAAGACAGGTTATCAGCTCTTCAGCAAAGGAAGCGAAGAGGTTTTCGAGCATAGTATGCCCGAATTCGTCAACTTCTGTTGAGATAGGAACTTCCGCTATCAGGTCATGAAGATTTTGTGGAATATTAACTTTCAGCATTTTTACCTCCGTCTAAAAATGTTCTAAATTCTTTACGATAGTCTTGCCCTCTTTTGATAAGGGCATATATTGCCAGGCTTGGTCTTTTAGCGTAACCGTCATCAAGATTTTAGCGAGCGTATAATCGTCCTCTCGGTATGTGGAAGGCTCAATTGCGCCACTGTGATAAAGTTCGGCAACTTTCTTTTTGATTGCCTCGTTAAGTTCTGGTAGCATTCGGTCGGTTTTTTCAAGTACCTGTTTTTTCCGTTTGCATTTTCACCTCCGTTTTTATTTGGTTTTTCTCTAAAGCTTTATATTCAGGGCTGTCAACTTTCATTGTTGCTTTCCTCTTTTAACATTGTTTTATCATACCCAACGTCATGTACCCATTTCCCGTTTGATAACATCATCCATCCAGGTGGCGGAACGATCTCAAAATTCATCACTCTAACAGCACCTCTGAGTAATGTTTCCCATGTATGAGGTGGAGTCTTTGGTGCAAAAGTGTCGAAAAATATTTTCGCCTGGATACCATTTCTTAATAGTCCACTTGAACCCAATGCCCATGAAAACACCATTGGTAAGTATTTCCAGTTAGGAATAAAGGCTTTAATGATTTCCCAAGAGTCGTAATCATCCAGGTCTCTAGGCAGATGAAGAACATATTTACCGCATCGAACCGATTTCCAGTCAGGGCCACTTTTCAGTTCTTCAGTTTTACTGATAATTAGCCTTACTTTAATGTACGCATCTTGTTTTATTTTATCTTCTCTCCGCGATTTTCATTAAAACATTGCCTCTTGAGGCGTTGAGAACACCGGCATGAAAGCCCTTACCTGGTCAAGCGTAAAAGAACTTGTCCAGATTCCGGTAAGCTCGGCACGAAAGTATTTAGCGCCGGGATACGGCCTTTCGACAACTTCTACGTCAATAGAGATATCTTTAGAATTTTCCCAGGTCTGGAATGATATTTTTTCAGTTCTGATTTTATCCAGGCTGTCCGGAGCGGTTTTGTAACCATACCAGGTCAAAATTATAGACTTGTAACCGGAATTATCAATATATCCCGACTCTTCAAAATCTTTAATCTTGAAGGTGTAAGGCACAAGTTCGAACTCGCGTGGGTTGAGCTTGCAAGCTGGAACTATAATCGTTTTTCCTTTCAGAACTATATCGAATTCACAAGGCTCATCATGGTCGCGAACCGATTCCAGTTGGCCGTTAGATGTTATGTAATGCCGGTAGCGTGGGACTGTTGTTACAAGATGTAATTTTTGCATTAATGCTTTCCTTTTCCGATGGTCAGCCCAACATATCCGCCGGCCGCGTATTGATTTTTTGCTTCTTCCATTTGTAATAAAGCCTGGTTATAAAACTTAGCAAATTTGTTCTCGTCAGAGAAAACTACAAATTTGCTATCTGGAGGAATGTTGTCGAACTCGCAAGCTTTTATCCAGAGTATTCCAGCTGTGGCTTTGAGCCCGGCAATATATTTTTGGCCTTGCTCGTTTATTTTTTCTTGCATAGAGCCTCCCTTTGTTTCTTTACCATTTCACTGAAGTCATTAAGGCATTGACGGGCGTCTTCGTCCGATATTACGCCAAGGTAACTAGCTTTGATAATCAAATCTTCAATCTCGCCAAGTAAAACGGCGTGTTCAGGAGGGTAGCCAAGGTTTTTCGCTTTTAATATTGTGTTTTTCATTTTATTCCCTCAAAGTGTTAATTAAACCTTCGTTGCTCATTTATTCTATCTCCAGCACGTCATTTTTTATCGCTTCTTCGAGCATTGCCATAGCTCTTTCTTTGGCGCCTGCACCGGTGAAACTTTCGTGTTCCATGGGGTTTTCTTCCGGATTAAGAAAAAGCCGGCTGTAAAAGTACATCCGGCCGATATGGTCAACTTTGACCACGGAGCCGTCAGAAAGAGTATGCTTCTCGTCTATAACGATATGCACGGTTCTTCTTTTTGGAGCCGGTCCGCATGGCGGACAAATGATTTTCGGTTTTTCCATTTTAATCAACCCTCCATCCGGCTTCGACCATTGCTTCGAAGCTCTCGAATTTTTCCTGGGGAAGAGTGGTAAAATCTTCTGGCAAACTGAAAACATTGCCTTTGAATACGGTATGCTTCACGCCCGGATTTTCGATGATGAAACCCGATTCCCCATCTATTTTACTTTTGGACGGGTCATACTTTACCAAAGGGAGTATCGGCCAGGCGGACCAGCGATTCGGATCCCTCATCATTGCCAGGCATTTAGCCTTGAATTCAGCTTCGTTTTTAATACGAGCCTGTTCTAGCTTGATTGCATTCTGTTTCATGATTTACCTCCGTTGTCATTTTCCCTTCAAAATTATTTCCTTGAAATCGTTAAGCACCTTTGGGGGAGTAGCTTCCATGGCTACCATTACCGGGAGACATTTTTTCATTAAGAACATCGGTGCCCATATTCCCCACTGACCGCTTTTCCCTGGTCTCTTTTGCTGTTCCATAAATTCCAGATTACGAGAATAAATGTCTTTTTTCATGAGACCTCCCTGTTTTTAACTCCCCAGTATTTGTACCAGTCTCGATGGTATTGATTTCAATTCTACTTTATACCAACCCCTCTTACAGCAGACGCATATCGTCTTATCCAGAAGAACAATATCGCCTACTGACATCGATTCATGGTTAACACCAAGAGGAAGTTTAACCGGCCTATCCTGATACATGGCGAATATCCGGTCGGCCGTGGTTCCCTCGGGTTGAGTTATTTCAGCGACAAGCGCGTAACCGTGGAGAAGGTCTTCCAGTGTTAATCTTGAAGCCTCAAACTGGTCCATATCGTAGTTGAACTTACCAGGCTTATATTTGCGATAATAGAGTTCTACTTCCATGGGAAACCTCCTTAATATTTTTTCTAATAGAAAGCCCTCTCTTGAGCGGCGCTCTTTGTCTGGAAGAACACCAATTAGCTCGTGAGAGGGCATGAAAAAAGACGCCCAGGTTTAGTTCTTCCAGACACTGGTATTTTAATCTTAGCTTAGAAGATTGTCAATATTTTCTCCAAATTAAAACAGACGCTCGCTAGAACGTCTGTTCTTTTTTAACGAGAATTGGAATTATTTGCTTTTTTCTTCTGTTACAGCTTTGTTAACAAGTTCCTCGATCATCATTTCGTTAGGTTGAGGAAGGGGCCGGCCCAACCGGAACGCTTTATGCCATGCATTTGTTGAGACATTCGATTTTGCTTTGGAAATATCTACTAATATTTCCTTTGGACGCCAGACCGATGTACCGTCTGGTTCTTGCCTGGCTTCCATGATTTCGTTTAATCTAACTCTTACCGCTGGATAAGTTTGTAAAGGCTTGCCAGGTACAAAAGCGATTACCTTATTTAGAATAGTACGTTCTTTTTTTTCTCCACCTCTGACTTCAAGGTCAATCGCCGATCCCCTACCCCTTTTTTCAACACCGGTGATCGAAGGTCTCACCGGTATTTCTCCGAGATCGTGCATAGCTTTGGTTTCACGTTCTTCAATCAGCTTCTTAATGTCTTGATGAATCTTTCCCCAATACCGGCGGAGCCAGTTCTCTTCGGTCTTTGGGCTTCTCCAACCGGTACCGAAAGTCTGCCTCCCGGATTCGAGTTCCATCGGACTCATTTCAGCAATCTCACGGTGCCGTTCCGCGACGTTTTCTTCATATATAGAGGGAATATTAAAGTACCTTTCACCGATGTAAAATTCCTTTCCGGCGGGATCGGTAAGCGTAATTGCAGACCTGCACATCTCAACACCATAAGCACATTTCCAAACATTGTGGCCGAGAACCATGGATTCACAAGAGACGCTTTTCTGTTTTCCCCTGTTTATCTCATCGGCATTAGTTGAGAGAACGAGGAAACATGGTTCACCGGGTCCTAATGGGCCACCCCCACGAAGACAAGGAGCGTTAATAGGAGACGCTTCTCCCCTGGTACTCCTAAACAAATAGCGACATACCGTTATTGGAGTTGATACCCATTTACCCTGGCATTCTTTACGGGTAACAACGCATTTGCCTTCCGAAGCCTTGTAAAGTTGTTCGAGATAGACTTTATGAGCATCGGTAAACCACTCAGGTAGCGGGTTTCGCATTCTCGCTATTTCGCCGGGGGTTTTGCCCATCTCCCGGCGCTCTTTAGCCCATTTTGCGAGCTGCTCGGGACTTGCTTTTTGAATTTTGTCAGCCATTTCAATCTCCCTAATAAGCTTACTTACTTAAGGCTATTGTAGCTTGCATTGGTAACCAATGCAATAGTTCTCGTTAGTTAAAAGCCCGGCCACCACGTCAAGGTGAGAACATGGCCGGGTGCCGCCTGGATGTACAAGGATACAGGCGGCGGTTTTCTTCCAGTTTGCGGCCCTTCGATGAGGGCTAAGAGTAAAACGTATTGATTACCTCCCTTTATTATTCCCCGGGAGATTTGCGGCCCGACACCCGAGGAGCTTAGGGTAAGCTAATGTTGGTGCGGGCCGGGATTGACACGTCATAGCTACCTCCTCAAGATTATTTCTTGAGAAATAATTCTAATAATCTCCAGTGCCTAGCTGGAGACCCGATACTAAAGGCATTGCCTCTAGTATCATTTTTACCTCCAGGAGCTGAAGCTCAGCTTCCAGGGCGTGAAGTTCAGCAAACCTCACTACAGCTTTATGATGAAGCGGTGAAGTGCTGTCAGGTTTGATTACCACGCCTCGAGGCGTGGTAATCGTAATGTAACCATTATTTAATTCCATACCATGTTTCCCTCCTTCTTGCTGTATCCGTTCTGGACACAGCTATTAGCGAACTGGCTTTGACAGCCAGCTCACTAATTTTACAGTAATACTGTATGCCGTTACTTTTGAACGGTAGATTTTTAACGCTGTATAGATATGGCTTTAGCGGGTATACCATAAAGGCTACCCGTTAAAGAAAAGGACTAATTGCGGCATGGTGGGTCTCGAACCCGCTTCACTACTTCAGGATTGCCTGTCAGGGCGTCAAGTATTTCGTGATACACCTCTCACTGACATGAGTGTTCACGCCGATGTTAATTTTGGAATTCTAATTGCCAACCATGCACTCGCATGATTAGAAGTGCGGTCTTAACCGCTTGGATACTAAGCTACAGCGACCAGTTCTTTGGCGGTTTTCTTTCCGCCTGACTTTTTGACTTCAACGGCGACTTCGTCCGCCTGAAGCTTGGCAAAGGCAGCGTCGTCAGCCGCTTTCTTGTCGGCGGCTTCCTTATCCAGAGCCGCCTTGAGGTCGGCAGCTTCCTGAAGCTTCTGAATGCGGGAAGCTTCTGCCGCAGCTTCCGCTTCCGCCTTTGCCCGGGCAGCGATAGCGTCAGCGACGATTATCGCTTCATGATTGATGATGGGCACAGCGGCTTTCTGGCCAGCAGCGACCAAAGCGGTGTACATGTCTTTGCGGGCCGTGATAACGGCGGCAGCTTCCGCATTCATCATGGCGGTGAAATTGGCATGTACCATATTGCCAAAACCGACAACGCTCTTGACCGTCTTAGTCATAAGCTTGCCAGTAGCGGAGAATTTCGCCGTTCCGTCTTTGGCTACGGACACACGGTCGTAGTGTACCAAATCCTCAGGCGGGATTACGACGTCGCCCTTGAGAACGGCAGCAGACGCCCACATCACCACATCGGTGACCATGAATGACTTGACCCTCTTTCCCGTATTGACCTGCGGGATAGGTTTAGTCATCAGACTGATATAACTGTTATTGCTTTCCATTTTGCTCACTCTCCAATTATTTTATTTTTTACTACGGGAATAATAGGAAAGTGCATGGTCAGCAATTACAATTCCAAAATTCACTTTCTAGGCTTTACAATTTTTAGGATCGTAAATCTATCCAGTGTAGGCTTTTTATTCTGTTTTTAATGTCCACCGCCATTATTGATTAGAAGTATCGCAAATTTCGATTTACGTTCAATTCGTAAAATCTAATTTTCGACGTTCAGTATCAATTTTGGTTGTAAAATTTTGTATTCTCCAGATACAAAACGAAGCTATTTTTTTTTGGAATTTCGACTTGCTAAAAATATACCATACATTGTAGCTGGATACTAGTCATTCATTCAAGAATGTAATTCGTAATTACGAAATAGCTTCATTTCGGCGGGCTAGGCTTTTGAAGCTACGGACATAAGCGAGTGCTGGCTAACACTAGCAGTAGTGGGTACAGGCATGGATTACGTTTGTTTCGTTAGGCTCAAAGCTACAGCTTGTATGTGAGCAAGGCTCAGGCTACAGACGCTCTGGGGCAGGCTCAGGACTGCATGAGCCTGAAGTGAGGACGGATTAAGGACGGACTAAGGACGGGACAGGCACAGGGTCAAAGGTAGCCATGCCGAAACAAGGCTAAGAAAGAGCGCGGAGAAGCGTATAGTCAGAACTACCACGAACATGCCAGACACGTCAGAACGGGCTGCTAGGCGGCAAGGATGGACACAGGAAAGCCCGTCTGGACTAATCCAAACGGGCTTGAAACGAGTAATGCCGGTCAGCTCCGGCGCGAGCTCTCTGTTCGAGGGCTGTTGTAGCTGCCCTCACTTAAACCACTTCTTATCTCCTTTTTGCTCTCGAATTCCCTACCTTAAAAATATCTTTGGCGTAAACTACCTTATTTTGTAAGCTTACAACCTTTTTATTGGCCAGACAAGACCTGATTTTTGGCTGTTTCTACCTTATTTGCTAAAATCGAAGCTGGTTGCTAGGCGTTGCCAGGCAGTTGCAAGGGTGGAAACTACTCCGGTGGCCTGGGCCCGAGGAAAATCCTTAGCTCTTCTACACCAGGTCGCGAAGAAGTGCGGTATTTTCCCGGCTGACAGTTTTTTGCGTGGCTCTCTTTTTCGTATTCCGGGAAGTAAGTCCCGCAAGCTTTACAGAACCACCATTGAATCTTGGCCGCCGGCTTGTTGCGGAATGGCTGGCCGTTCAAGGTGTAAGTCTTATCCATGTCGCTGGTATGAAAGATTCCATCACTACCGTTTTTCTGAAAAGCTACATCCTGGTGAAAATCCTTATCTGTTTTGTCCATAGAAAGAATAGGTTTAATTTCTACAGGTGGGTCAACGCGAAAAGCATGTCCCGCGACGCCTACCATTATAATAATCATTTGGTAATTATCCCTTGACAACATGTACGAGTTGAGTTATAATACATGGTAAAGAGGGATAAAAAGATGGAAAAGTACACGGTAAATGATTTCGGCAAAGAGTTCCCCAATGACAATGTTTGCCTTGAATGGATACTGAACCACCGTTATCCTAGTGGGGTTTTTTGTCTTGAGTGTGAAAAGGTTACGAAACATCATCGAGTTACGAACCGGTCTTGTTACGAATGTGATTATTGCGGACATCAAATTTACCCGCTTGCTGGAACTATCTTTAACAAATCCAGCACTTCCCTCAGAACGTGGTTTCACGCTATTTATCTCATGGCATCTACGCGTTGTGGTATCTCTGCTAAACAGCTTCAAAGAGAAACGGGCGTGACTTACAAAACAGCATGGAGAATGTTCAAACAGATTAGAACACTTCTCAATGAAGATACTGGTACTCTTACGGGTAAGATTGAAGCCGATGAAACTTACATCGGCGGAAAAAGACACGGTACTCGCGGTCGTGGGGCTGAGGGTAAGACCATCGTAGCTGGAATGGTCGAAAGACAAGGTGATGTTTCCGCTACAGTAGTTCCTGATGTTCAATCTAACACTCTCTTACCCCTAATTCAAAACAAGACCACCCCCGATTCAACAATCT
Source organism: Chloroflexota bacterium (assembly GCA_043804635.1). Lineage (GTDB taxonomy): Bacteria > Chloroflexota > Dehalococcoidia > Dehalococcoidales > UBA2162 > JAZDIU01. The sequence goes on along the minus strand of JAZDIU010000011.1, from coordinate 60,888 downwards.
TTACTGATGAAATGCCTAGCTATAACAAACTTAATAAAATGGGCTACGACCATCAGGTAATTCCACATTGTGCAAAGGTTTACGCTATTGGCGATATTCACACCAATACCATTGAGGGATTCTGGTCATTGGTGAAACGTGGTATTTCTGGAGTCTATCATTCTGTCGGTCCTGATTATCTCCAATCATACGTCAATGAGTATTCATTTCGGTATAATCACCGCAAAGATGAAACACCGATGTTTACGACTTTTTTGAATCGGATTCAGGCTTAACAGGCTTCGACGCTTTGTTTAAGAGGCTATGGAACTCTCCTTGAGTGATTCCGTAGTCTTCCGTTTTGCGTTCTTTTTGTTCCTCAACTAAGTGTGAAGCCGTAGCCATTTCAATTGGATTTTTCCCGCTCATGCACTTTTCCACAAACTGATTTATGCCCTGTCTCGCTTTATTTACTTCGGTTGTATGTTTATCCAGATCGTCCTGTAAAAGCGTAAGACCGTTGATATCATCTTTGGATAGTTTTGGTGCTTTAATACGGGTTAATTCAGAAAAAGGCAAACTTGCTCTCGCGGAACCGAGTGAGTAATTCAGAATAACCCTTAAATACCGCTTGCTTTTCAGAACGGACAGAATATAAGTAGCTGGATAATCTGTCGTTTTCGGACGGAAGACCACGTAAGCTGGACTAACCAAAAGCCCATCAAGATATGACGGGATTACGCCGATACTACCAATATTCACCCGGTAAGGGTTATATGCTAAATCTCCCGCTCTGACCCTCTTGTAATTTTGTGTAAATTCGGAACCTAAAATGTTATCGCTAAGGAAAACGCCGTTCTGTGACACTTCGAGAACGCCCCAAAGTTTATCGGGGTCTTTTGTGGGATTAACAATGTCGTCAACTTCTTCAATAATGTCGGTTCCTAATTGCTGGAGTTCCCCTTTTATATCAGGAATATCCTCCATGTAATAGAACGGTCTGAGATTCCAGTTATTTGTGGCTTCAATCGTATCTCTTTCTACAATATTTGCTTGCCCTTTAATCGTACTTTTCTCGTCGTATTCGCTGAGCAACTTTTTAATGTCGCTATCGCCTTTTATAGGTTTCCTACGGGTATTTAACTCGAAGCCGTCATTAAATACAACAAAGAAATAGACTTTTTTAAATGCCTCGCCTTTTTTGAAATAAATGATGTTTGTTTTAGTAGGGGTATAAGGCATGAACACCCCGCGAGGTAAGGAAACGACAGTTAATTGCTCTGACCCTTTAGCGATAAGTTCTCTTGTTTTCCCAATAACACCATCTTCGTAAAGAAATGTCTCAGGAACGATAACCGCCGCCCGTCCGCCTGGTTTTAATGATTTCCAGATATGCTGGACGCAAACTGAATCGGCATTTTTAGACGGTATGTCGTAATAACCCCCGTATTTAGTTTCCTGAGAGTAAGGTATATTAGATAGCACTATGTTATATTGTTCCTTAATGGGATTAGCCAAACTGTCTATTTGTTGGATGTTAGAATGTCCATCACCAAAGAGAATCATGTTCATTTTGGTTATACGGGCTGTTGAAGTTATCTCTCTCCCATAGACAGTATCCTCTTTAAGAAACTTTAAGATTTTAGAGTTTGTCGCGTCCGCCCTTAGTTCGAGATACCTGAACGCTTCAAGTAAAAATCCACCTGTACCGCAAAACGGATCGTAGACTGTCTCCCCGATAACAGGTTTAACCATGTTGACCATTGTGCGGACTATATGACGCGGAGTGAAATATTCGCCCAAATCTTTATTACCATTGGTAACGCTTTTAAGGAAATACTCGAAAGCATCACCTTTCACATCGGTGTCTGTCGCTTGCAAGTTAATCGGGTCAATCTGAGAAATTACTTGTTTAAGTGTCACCCCATTTTTAATAAGAAGTGTGTTATTGAAAATGTCGCCGTACTGTTCCCGCATTTTTACCCATACGGTATCCCGGACAAAATCAAGTAATTCATCGGGCTTGCTTAAATACTTTTGAGTAAAACCGCTCCAAGTATATTTTTCTTCGATTGTCCGTTTGATACCACGTTGCTCATTAAGTCTTTCCGACTCGTCAATAAGTTTCAGAAACAATATTTCGGCAAACATTGAGAAGCGTTCATAACCAAAACGTAAGCCTTCTTCTCTTAGTATATTGTTTGTTACCTTGAAGATGTTTAACAGGCCTTCTCTTGTAAAATTAACGCCTTTTGGGAGTGAGTAAATTTCTGCTCCGTCATTCAAAAATCGGAGTGCCGTTAGCTGGTCAACAAAATCCTGTAATTCCGCCCCGTCTATCTTTAAGGGCTTATTTTCCTTGATATGCTTGGCTGTTACAAAAGTGTCATTGAAAGCAAAAACCAACGGAACACCGAGTGGCTTACCGTACAAGTCAATGGCTTGTAACATGGCTTTGTTTAAGTCTTCACCCGGACGCTTTGCCTCGATAATACCAATCGGGTAAATACCCTGCTTTTCATAAAGAACGTAGTCTGGTTTATTGCCGTGAAATAAGACATTTAATTCATCGGTCTTGGCTTGTTCTTGCGTTACGTTGCATTTAGGGTCTTTTTCGTCAAGATTCCAGCCCAGATTTTTAAGGCGAAGGTTAATTTGGTTGCGGGTGTGTGCTTCAAGTGGCGGTCGCAGCATATACTACCCCCCAGTTTGACAGAGTGTATTTGTAAATAGTATAACTGGTGAGTTCATCCTTGATTACATGTAGCTAAGGGATAATTACCAATCATTTTATCTTTACTGGTCGGCACCGAACTCGGTGATGGACAAGGCTCCGGACGGAACTGACGATGCTTATTACGCAGTTTGTTTTTGCTCATAACACTCCTTTGTAATTTACTTCTAATCTTTCAGGATAAAATTTCGTCAGATAAATACCGCAATTCTGGCAGCCGCTTCTTTCCTCACACAGTAACCTTTCAGCCTTGAACGCGAGAATAGTCGACGGCGCCAAACACTCATTGCCATTTTTGTACTTACAACAATTTATGCTGGTACAAATTCTTTTATACGGACAAGGCTTACCGTACATAATCTATCTCCAATATTTCTCAAGAAATATTTTACTCTTCTTCTTCTTCAACCAGCTCTAGTTCGCCTTCGATGAAATCTTTAATTTCGTTAAAAGCATCTCTCCGTGCCTCGCCATATTCTTCCATGCTATCGTAATCGCTACGTTCTATCCCTTCAAATTCGTCAATCGCCTCTTCTAAGTCTTGCCAGTTTTCAAACTTGTCTTCGTCAAATCCGGCCATCGCTTTCCTGAGATTCTTAATACTTGCCGGCATTACGCTTTTGCCAGTTTTGGGATTATCTTCAATCATCAATGCGGAAAGCCTTGAGCGAATAGCGTCGATGGTTTCGGCCGGCGGTGTTTTTGTTTCACTTTTCGGCTTTTCCGGTTCAACCGGGGAGCTGATAATTACCATTTTGTTCCCAGGATAACTATTACGGGCTTGGATGCGGAAGTGCCACGGCTCCATTTTTTTCATCATTGGCTTGTCCCAACCGAATCTTAACGCTTCCAAGGCAAAGTTGGCATCGTTTTGATCCTTGATGGTAATGAAATCTCCCCATTCACCAATATGACCAAATTGGCTTTGCAAAATAGCATCGGTTTCCTCAACAAAAATATCATGTCCGGTATCATCTGTAAGGCGTATCGCTTTTTTCAACGGTGGCCCCTCGGTGTGTGTGATTGTTTGAACTTTCGGCTTCTCTGGTTCAACCCTGAAAAAATCTTCTTCATTGTTAATCATCATTCTTATACGAAAGCGCTCGGGAGCGCTTTTTACCATGCCTATAAATTTATCGGCTGATATTTGGTCTGTAACTGTACCTCCGGTAATGTTTATCCATTTGTTGACCTTGAACTCCTGGAGCTGAGCCTGGCTCGGCCTTACCGCTTTGCCACCAATCATTATCATATCAGGAGGCTTGGGCGCCGGCGTTACGGTAGCCGGCTTTTCGATAACGACTGGAATGATTTCGGTTATGTCCCTTACGGTAATTAAACCCTTTTCGTTCTTGACATTAAGGGTATCTTTTGTCTTTCCGATAACCTCCCATGTCCGTCCTTCCATGTCTTGTACCAAATCTCCAACTTTAACCAATGCGAATGCCTTCTCCAGCGCGGCTTTGTCAGCTTCTATCGCTTTTTGTTTTTTTACAGCTTCGGTCACGGCCCATTGTTTTTCACGCTCACGGTTTTCCGAAACGAAAGCATTGTATTCCTCTTCCGTAGCAGTGTTTACAGGCTTTTTACCAATCTTCGTTTCCCACATTGCTGGAGGAAGGAAATAATTCCTACCTTCATAAGAATGATAATAAAATATCTTACCTTTGTACTTACCGGGAGTATACTCGTTTTCACTTTTAGGGAAAGTATGACCCTTAACCTTACCTTTGGTTTGATAAGTGCTTGTAACCGCATCTCTTATTTCCTCTATTGACGGCTGCTCGTCTTTCTCAAGCTCTTTATCAATCAAGTATATCTCTAGCAAGTCTGGCGAGGCCCATGGATTATCAAGGCTTAATACCTGGTATTGGGATGTTCCACTTTTATTGTAAACCCACCATTTTTTGCCGTCTTTGTCTTGAACCCATAAGCCTTCACTCATAAGTTTAATTCTCGATTGAATGTTAGCTTCTTTTTTTGATTCGGGTTCTTTTTTTGCTTCTTTCTCCGAAGTCTCTTTTGTTTCTTTTTTCGCTTTTTGGGCCGCTTCCTTTGCGACAGTAACCTTGGGTTTTACCCCAGCGGCTTTCAGGTCAATAGAAGAGAATTTAAGATTCTTCTCTTCTTCAGTAAAGCTATTTTCGTTACCTTCCCAAACATATACTTCTCCGGACTTCCCTTCGTTAAATATAACCAGAGCCGCTTTTCTGGCATCTGTTAGGGTATCATAAGACACCCTGGCCTTTTCCTTATCGTCTTGATCTACTACTTGAACGTAGTACTTCTTAGCTTTTTTAACTTCAACTGCTGCCTTGGCCGCCGCTTCTTTCTTTTTGCTCGCACTACTACGCTTACGTCCCGGCGTCTCTTTTGCAACCTCTTCTTCTTTTTTCTTTTTTTCTTCTTTGGATTTCCTGGGAGTCGGTACAAGTTTTAATGGATTGGGCGGCCCGGGTGCGTCACCTTGCGGAGTGTTTTCAACAATACCCTGGATATCGCCTTTATCTATCCATCCTTTTTCAATCCATTCTTTCAAAACGGATAAAATGCGATTCCTGATAAAAGGCAATATCCGTGAGCCCTTAGTAACCGGGTCTATTTCTGTGTCCTGGTCTGGAGTTATGTAAATAGCCTTGCTAAGTTGTTTGTACCCTGTAGACTCTTGAATCATGCCAAAAGGACGGTCCGGGTTTAATCTTTCCTCTAATGTTTCCCAAAAGTTAACCCTTTCTTTATAACGTCCCCATTTATGCTCTTCATCTCTTATTTTACGAGGGCCGTGGTTTGTTCCGCAGACCGGACAAAAGTATTGAGTTATAAAAGTCATAAATCACCCCTAAGGCATTATACCCAGCTTCCCAAGAATGGATGGGAATAATTTCCATTTTCGTCTTTTCCGAATATTCTTTGGTCGAGGGTAAGAGAGTCGCTGTTAATTTCAGTGGTCTCTTCTTCCTCCCCAACAAATTTCGTTTTTGAGTATCTGAATGCCATATTATTGGAAGTCGCTTGCTTCCATCTTAAAAAAGAACTAACCTCTGTTTCCTTGAAATTGTGAAGAAGAAGAGTATCGAGGGTCCGTCTTATAGAATGAAAACCAACGCGGTCGATATGCTTTAATTTAATCATGTATTCCATTTCGTACCAGAGCTGGGCCATGAAAAACTCGGAACGAAAGACATCGAAATCGTACGGTCTTATGTAAGGAACAATTTCGTTAGGAATTAAATGAGTTTTTTCTCTTCCGTGTTTAAGAGTTGCGACAAAAAGCGTCTTGTCTCCAATATTAACATTATCTCCGGTGAGATTCATAAGCTCCTGTCTTCGCAAACCGTAGGTTGTGGAAACGGCTAACAGGGCTTTTGCGTCAAAATTCTGGCTTCTCTTGACCGCCTCTATCATTCTTCTGATAGTAATCGGATTCAAGGCGGGAGCGTTTATCTCGCTTTCCCTGATTATCGGAGCATCGCCTCTATTAAAAGGCCAGTCCATTTTGTTACGCATGAATACTGTTCTAAGTACCCCGAAAGCGTGGTTAAGACTACCGTCACCGTAGTTATGCCTTGTTTTTAAGTGGTCGAAATACTTGTTAAGAGTTTCACGGTCATAATTGCCGTCCGCATAATCAAGGAAATCAGTAGCGCGGTGAAGTAATTGCTGCCTAACACTACCTTCACTCGATAAACGAGTAGAGTAAACTTCCAGTATTTCTTCTTTGGTTGGAACTTTATTTTCTTCTATGATTTTCTTTGCCATTATTCTTCCTTTATTGCTTCAATGAAAGCATGGGCTCCTTTTATAAGCAAGTTCTTGAATTCCTCTAACGATAGCGATGCCGGCTTGCTTTCTATCATCTGTTTTATTGGCCCCGGTAGTTTTTCGTCAATACAATCAGGCTTAACCGCTTTGATTCTAGGGTGAGCCGGTGCGGGTGCGGGTGCGATACCTCTGTCCGCTATCTCTGCTTTCCACTCTTTCTTTACATACAAAAACCATGTCGAGGCAGGAATGTTGTTCCACTTTATTCTTGCTTCTTTCTCTCCAAGGGTTACTACATCCTTAATGATAGCATTCTTGTTTTTCCGCATGAAAACCGTAAGGAAGCCTGACTATCGTCTTCTTCCTTTTCTTTTCTCTGCAAGTATTGGCAATGGCATAGCGGAGGTTGCTACCGGTGGACTTGCAACAATGCCTGGTAAACCTGGAGCTGGTATAGCCTCCTGCCTTATCATTGTTTTCCCTCCTTTTATCTCCGCCATAATATCGTTAATACTGTCGTGGTCAAGGTGGGGGAAAAAGGTTCGTATTGGAACTCTATTACCGATTTTCCCCGCCTTAATTATAGCGTCCCAACTTCCATATACCTTCCTTGAAGCATTACACCCCGGATTAGAACAATGTTCTGTTACCATACCGTTACGGTCGGCTGTAGATTCGGCAATCCAGGATAAATGCGGACAAACTGGCATTGGCCACCTTTTATTTACTAAGGAAATCGCCTAGTTTTTGTTATAGCCCAACATAAATAAAGAAAAAGTAATAAGAAAATCCAAGGAAAGAATACCAAAATATCCATTATTTCTTTTTCCTTATCGGCCGGGAAGTATTGACCCTCGTTGAACCTTTTCCAATACCGTCGGGTCTTTGTACCGGCGTTCCTAAGGGCGACACTCCCGTTTTAATCAAAACAGTATCGGTGGCTCCGCAAAACTGGTTATTACACTCGTAGAATTTACCGCGATCCCCGTCCTTGATTACCATTACACCGCCACATGACCAGCACTTTTTGGTTTCTTCCATTTTCACTTACCTCCGTTTATCTTATTCCTTTATTTTTAATCCTGCATTGACGCTCGAGATTGCCGTGGATCAACTTCTTTGCTAATTTTCCGTAAAGACAATAATCGTAACCGTCTTTAAATAAAAATAAAGGACACCCTACGCATTGCGGTGTCCAGAATTTGAGCTTGAAGACAGAAGAGGTTCCACGCGGAGCTCTCGTAAACATATTGTAATCGGTTTGTATGGGTTTCATGTATTCTCCTTATCATACTATATCAGAATGATTGGTAAGATAATAATCTCAAAAACAAGGCATGTCAATGGTTTTTAACACTAACATGGAGATATATTTTTAGACAAAAAAGAGCGAGCGTAGTCAAAACGCTCGCTGTATAAAAAGCCGGGAAAGGAGGGGCCTGGCTGGTCAGGCTTCAACCAGGCGGACTATGGGTGAAAAGTCCATAGCCTCTTGAACCGGCTGATTACCAATATTATTCCCCGAATGCCTTTTTCAAATAATCGGGAATCTGTGTAGGTTTATCACAATTCAAGTTAACAAGATTTGTTATGCTATCTATAAGCTCTGAAACAGCGTCCGGCAATTCGTTAATATCGCTAACAGAAATTATCGGCACAAATACCAGTTGTCCGAATTGCGGCATTAATACCATCATCCCTAACTGGTATTGATTATTGATGTTTTGAATCAAAAGAGTGGCTATGCTAAACATTTTATTTCTCAAGAAATATTTTAAGCCGACCGGCTTAAACTAGGCTTGCTCATTGTGGCGTTTTGTCGGAGCCGGTCTTTTCCGAAACCTCTTTCATGCCTTTGTTTAATTGCTGGAACTCTGTTCCTGTAATAATATCAATGAGCATCTGTAGCTCTCCGACATGAATTCTTTCCTCATCGGCAATGGAAGAAAGAACCATTCTGGTTAAATCGTCGTTAATAACATCTACGTGAGTCATGTAAGTCGATATGGCCTCTTCTTCCGATGCCAGGTCAAGACGAAGAGCCCGCACAACCTCGGTATCGGTTAATGGCCGGTCTATCATTATTCCTGCTAACGGATCTTGAAAGGCCATCAGAAACCTCCAACGACGCCCTTGCATTGGCAGCCAGAGATAATGCGCTTCGATGTGTCGGTGCAGATCTGGTTTGGCACAATGCGGTATCTCTTTTCCGTATCCGCTCTCCGCCCCATGTCCCCAGCTTTCCGATAAAGGGCGTCTATTTCTTCGGCCATGAACAGAAGATGATTTATAGGTTTCCAAAATTCACACTTACCAGCTTCCTCAATGCTGTCATTAACTAAACGAGCCATATTGCTATCGTTCAGGCTTGGTTCCCAGCCCGGAGGGGCATTGGCAATCTTTACAGCTAATACTTTTAGGTTTTCAAGACTTTCGGAAGCCATGTCTTTGTAGCTCTTTGGAACTAACTTCCCTGCGGAGTCACGCGTAAACAGGTCCATTTGTTTACTCCCTCTTCATGCAATCATTGAACTCTTCAAACATTTGAAACATAGCTGAAGACACGAGCATGTTTACGCCGGTAAGCGCAACAAGACCGGAATCTTCGTCGACGTCTATACTTTCCGCCTCTTCCTTAATCAAGTTGGCAACGCGGTCAATCTCATTATATTCTTTGAATGTTAAGTCGTAATTTACCGAACTTAATTTTAATTCGTCATAGAGTTGAGAGAGCCTTGCCTTTGCCCATTCTCTTTGCTTACGAAACATCGGTTTAACCTGCTCGGAAGTAAGCTCGCAAGTTCCTGATGCCGGCTCTTCACTCTCCCTGAATAACTCAGGAATACAAGCGTCCGGCAAATGTCGATAGTCACTCATTAACATCTCGTCAATCTGCCTTTGAGCATGGGTTATCTCAAGAAGAGTGTCCAGTAAACGCTCGACTTCAGTTACGCAATCGGCTATAGCTTTGTAAGGCATTGTTAACTCCCTTTAGTTATTAATCTCCAGACCAACCACCCTGGTCTACGTCTTCACCAGGCTCCATATTCAAATATACTCCGTCAAGGTACAACCTTTTACCTGCGGGATTGCCGTTTGCTGAAAAGTATGTGTAAGGATAGTCTCCTCTAAGGACGTATCCATAAACCGTCCCAGCCTCATCGGTTATAACCCTGACACCTGGCGGGGGGATGATGGGTTGAGTAAGGTATACAGTGTAACCACTGTTTGTATATCCGATAACGGTATCCAGTGAAGAATCTCCAGGTAAAGTGATGTCAGTTTTAGGTAACGCGCTCCCCTTTCTAACAAAATTGACGGTAACAAAGCGATTCTTGTCCATCTTGAGATTAATTGGATTGTCGGTAAAAATTCTCCCGTCTATTACCCAATTCCCAAACGTGCTATCCGTATCGGGAGTCGCGACAAGTGTTAACGTTGAACCTGCCGTATATTTATCCCCCGGGGGTGCGTATCTCCCGTGCCCATCTGTGGTTGAAACCAAATAAAATAATTCGACCGGCGGAATTTCAAACGGAGGTTCAATTGGTGGAATAACTGGCGGAACTTCAACCGGGATTTCGGGTGGCTCTTGAGGTGAAGCTTTAGCCTTACGAGTTAATATGAAAATACCGCCTACTCCAATACCGATTATAACGGCTCCTAATAATAGTCTCTCTTCCTTTTTCATTGTTTTCTCCCGAATATTATGGCTCCAACAAATAAACTACCGATAACCAATGCCGGCGCTACCGCTTTTAACAAAGAGGGTTTGGTTGCAACCGGCGGCGGAGTAGCATTCCTAACCAAGCCAGAATAGTCAATCTCGTCTATCACACCGTCATTGTTGAAATCGCATTGCTTCGATAAAGGGTCGCTTACATCAACAAGGGTACCGAAATACCTCTGGAAGATATCCATGTCAAGCTGGTCAACATTACCATCTTTGTTCAAGTCGTATTTTGCATTGTAAACAGCCATGAATCCTCCTACGGTTTAGTGTTTGTCGTTGAATCACTGTCAAGACTGGACGGCGACGGCGGTAACGTTTCCCCGGGAAGCGGCCATGAACCATTGCCAGCGGCTCCGGCAATACGGTTTATACCGACGTCAAAAGCAATCCCTGAAGTAAGGGCCGCCAGGTAAACTATTTCGCTTGCTTCCGACAAATTATATGAAATAGCCCAAATCACCGCGGCGAACAAAGCCCGAATAACCGTGGCTCCGAATTTCCGCCATGACCAGGCTTCTTTACTGGCCCAAAAGCCAGCTATTGCCCATAAAACAGCACCTATCCAGGATACTAACGCTAAATAAATTCTAATCATTTTATTTTATCCCTCCTTTTCGATATCATGATAAATGTGTGGGTCGGTAAATAATTGCCAAACAAAAAATATAATAGATAGGTTTTGCAAAATTCTTACAAAATAAACAACGTCCGGAGTCATTATGAATCCCAAATCACGAAAATATACCCAAATTTGCGTTAACGTGATAAAAGTCATTGCTATACCCAGGGCATATCCGGTTTTGGTTAATAGCATTTTGGCTTTTTTTAATCGCCAACCAAGTATTAGTACCCCTACCATCAACACTACACCAATAATTGCCAGAGCTGTGGCAATATCAAGCAAAATTGGTGTACCCAAAACCTTAACTCCTATCTGTGCCGCTATTAAACCAACAAGTGCTAAAGTAATTCGAGTATTTGCTTTCTCTTGTACAGCAAGAAAACCCTTAATTTCCCCGAGACTGTTCATGATGTCTTTAATGTCGTCTTGTTCCATAAAGCAAACTCCTTAATTGTCAATTACCTTCCACACATCACCTCCCCACAAAACCCGCGATATAAACATATCGTATGGCATAATTGAAACACCCTTATTACCCCAGCTTTTCCCCCAGGAATTCACGACCAAAAAACCGCTGGGGTTCCAACCGGAGATACGATAAGCGTGACCGCCAATTGACACGTCCGGGGCTAGCATAACTTCCCTCGCCCCCGACCATGACTTATACCAATATGACCCACAAAGAAGAGAACCATATTGGAAAATAACCTGTTTGATAAACTCGATATCGCTGTCAGAATCAAGACGGTAATAAGCCTTGATGGACCAACGCGTATCCGGTTTGTTAATACCGAAAATATCAAGCCAGCTCTTTATTTTCATCCCTTGCTTTTGAAGAACCTTAAGAGCAATACGTGGATAAGTACCGGCGGCGTCAGGAATTCCATCCGCTTTTTTACACTCTTTATACAACCAGTTTCCGTCAAAGGTAATTCTCGACCTACCCTGAATAAATTCCTGGTCTGTTTTAACACCAGCCGCGGAGAAACCGACACACGACGGCGCGCCCCCCTGATTGTAAATTACCGTACCCGGGTCAACGATAAATTTTGACGGTAGTGCAGGCGCGGCAAATATTAAATCCTTTGCCGAAAAATCACGGGAGTCCGGAACGTCTTTAACCCAACCGTACTGCATATTTACCTCATTAAGCCGGGAAAGCCAAAGACAAAACATAAGTAACTTTTAATTGGCCTGTATTTGGTATCGTAACAGTTGCACCGAGATGCTCACGAGAATGAAGAGTGGGAAAAGCATTTAAACTTAATACCCTGGTATTGGCTGTTAAAGCAACTTCATTTACACTCACGTTTCCACCACTATTATTATTCATAAACCTTACCCATGTTACGGAATACGTGAGCGTCCCAGGAACATACGCTTTCACGGGAGCGTTACTTTGTGCGTAATTAAGTTGTCCTGCTCCAACCCCCTCGGTAATTAAAGCTTGAAGAACGTAATCCTCAAAACTCTCAACGTTTACCCCGGACCCAACCTGGATACCAAGCAAAGCGTTAGCGGCTGGTGACCTTACTCCCGTGCTAGTGGCATCAACCTGTTCGGTGTCCTGGTTGTAACTACCGTTATACAACTGGCCACCAGCATTTCTAACGGTATTACTGGTATCTTTTGCGTTAATAAACCCGGCTCCAAAAGCAGCATCAGAACCGTTAATAAACATTAATTGACTGACTATATGATTATAAGCGTTCCTCACCCAGGAATGGCTGAAAGTTTCATATTTCTGAATAAGTTTGTTTTTATTAGTAACTTCTAACGTAATTCTAACAATAGGAATCGGAGTATGAAGCCGCAACCCATCCTTTTGTAATTTGGCTATATCCCTTTCTTCTTTCTTCGATGGAAGTATGATATTCGGTTTCATTTTTTCTCCTATACCACAACCACTGTTACCGCAATCCCTGGCATTGGTACCGATAATGATACATTACTTGTAAAACCACCACCAGAATGGTCTTCAGCTAAGGCTAAGGCAATCCCTGGCATTGGTACCGATAATGATTTAACATATTCGTATAACCATCCAATCATGGTTCCTATTACACCAAAAATCGTAGTTCCGAATTTAATATTTGCGGCTATAAAATCAGCATCAACCGCTGTTAATGTTGAAGCTCCGTTGTGATACCCTCGCGGATAAACATTAGCCGTTGGACTTAACGCGGCCGGTGGTATTGGTCTACCCCAGGTTACTGTTCTCATAATTTATTTCTCAAGAAATATTCTACAATGGTAATTCTCGACCTACCCTGAACAAATTCCTGGTCTGTTTTTACGCCGGCCGACGAAAATCCGACACACGCGGGCGCGCTCCCCTGATTGTAAATTACCGTACCCGGGTCAACGATAAATTTTGACGGTAGTGCAGGCGCGGCAAATATTAAATCCTTTGCCGAAAAATCACGAGAGTCCGGAACGTCCTTTATCCAACCGTACTGCATGATTACACCCCGAACAATCTTCTTTCCGACTCGAACATTTTAGCCATCTCTTCATCAGATAGAGATTTCCTAATTATGCGATGTCCCTGCATGAATCCAGTAATCTCGTTACTTGTTTCATCGTTATCTATCCCGAGTAGGAGCTTATTTCCTCCATTGCAGGAAACAGCGTTAGCCAAGCCACCTCCACCAATGGTGGTGATGGGTGCTCCATTATTGTAAAACTGACCAGTGTTTCCTGCTCTCGTAACGCCTATAAGCTGCCAGCGTCCGAAAGCGATACCGTTTACAGCTGATATATCAGTATGTCCCGCTGCTTGATTGAGCCTAAGAGACAGGTTATTTGCAAAGATAAACATTCCCCATCCGTCTACGTCGGTGGCTCCTTGTAGAATGACATAATTCGCTGATACACTGTTAGGTAGAAAAATCCAAACAGCAACTGTAAAGCTCTCGGAAGTAAAGTTGCATTGGCGAGAAGACAAAGCTGGAAACTGGGTACAACTGTTTACTCCACTATAGGTCTGATGCCAGACACCTGTAGGAAGTCTTGATTGAGTTACACCCGCAAACGTCCCTATCATCCGTGCCCTGCTCTCATCCTGCAAAAAGGTGGGCGGAGCAGGTAAGTCGGTAGGACTTAAGAACATTTTTGATTTAAGTGCGTATAAACTTGTTTTAGACACCGAGCCACCGCCTCTCGGACATATAGAGAGCAAATAAATCAGCTTGAGTAAGAGGCTTAAGAACCAGACGAGTTTTCCATAACTGACCTGCAAATTTGTTAATTCCCTCAATCAGAAAACCCAACCTGAACGCTGACGCCCCCGCCGTAATCGGTGGAGTGTAAGCTGGAGCATATCCAGTTCCCAAGACACCATTCACATACAGATAAGCATTTGCTCCATCGAGCACCATAGCCTGGAGATACCAGACATTATTCGACATTGTAATATTAGTTGCCGCCTTATCCTTAAAAGAAACGCTATCCCTGAATAACATACGAGGGTTAGCACCAGACGTAGCTAACATATAACCAGAAGGGGTACCTGAATTGCCTGTTCCCATAATCCATTTGTTACCAACAAGCGAGACGTACTTCACCCACGTAAGTAAAGTAAATTTACCGACTCTTAATAACTCTGGATTGGTGCTGAGGGTTACGTAGTTATTGACCCCATCATAATTTAATACCCAGATACCTTGAGCATTTCTTACCCAAGTGGGCGGAGGAGCTGAGAATGTGCCGTTATTCTTCCTTCTGCTAACATCTTCCAGGGCAGCAGGCGGAGTCGTATCAGTAAGATACGTTCTCGTGTTTAATACATATGAGCTAACTGTCATTTACACTCCATATAAACGCCGACTGCTCTCGAATAGATTAAGTATTTGCCCTGCTGAAAGCAGGTATGAATAAATATCAATCTTCCCTATCGGACCGTTCCAACATAGAGTGTTATCAAGACTAGCTGGTTGCCCAATAACCATTGCACTGCCACTTACAGGAACGGCAGTGCCTGCTGAAGCAGATGCTCCAAATACTCCGTTAATATAAATTGATGTATCTGCATTAGCTCCGTTCCGAGCCAGTGTTGCACAAGCGAAATACCATGTATTAATAGGAAGGATTTTAGATGCTGCGCCAGCGTTACCACCCTTACCCACCACCATCCTGTTTTGTGGTGCTCCCGCAGGGCATGACATCAGCCAGTCGTATTGTAGTGCTTGCCAGCAGTTTATAAGGCGCTGATTCTTAACCTCTCTTTGATTGAACCAAGCACAGATAGTCATTTTGGGGATGTTATAAGTGCTTCTGTCAAAGGGGATAGTAACAGCATCGTCAACGCCGTCAAAATCGAGAACCCATACACCTGTAGGCAGGCGTGTCCATTTAGTATGGTTAATGAAAGTACCGTTTCTTTTATGTCTCGATTTGTCAATCAGAACCAGAGTATCAGGCGACAGCCCAATACTTACTTCTGGGGAATATAATAGTTGCTGAGTTAAGCTGGTCATTTATACTCCGAAAAACCTGCGTTGCTCACCGTAAAGTGTTCTCACTTGCATGGGAGAAAGAGCGCAATTATAAAAATTAATTTCAGCCATTGAACCATTCCAGACCTCAGTATTATTTAATAACGAGTGTTGTCCGACAACCATTGGAGTTGCTGTCCGAACAACCACTGGTAATGCTCCAAAAACAAGGTCGAACCTTAAATCATTTATATACAAAGAGAAATTAAGTCCCCCACTCCATGATGCTGCAATAAAATACCATCTGTTAACTAAAATCGTATAAGGGTCTACCACTACTATCCTGGCATATGCGGTATAAAATGGTTTGCTTGTAAAGGAAACCGCCATAGTAAATTCTCTGCCAGCAGCCATCTGTTTTCTAATAATTGTTCTATTATCTACTCCTAAAACAGTAGCTTTTACCCATGATGTAATTGTGCATTTTGATAGTCCAGTTACCGAAAGAGGAGAGCCAAAATTGATATAACTTGTTGCTCCATCAAAATTTGCGACCCATAGCCCAGACGGTAACTGCGACCATGTTATTCCTGTCATTGCTATTGAGTCATTTTTACGACGTGACTGGTCTTTAATGGAGACAATAGACGGTGATGGACCGCCCATCTGGTCTGCCATTGAGAGAACTAAACCACGAGTGGTATCCAATTAGCCCTCTTTAACAGGATTATTCACAGCCGTATCTACAGCAGGGACATCAGTGAAGACTGCATCAATCTGCTCCTGAAGCTCTCTATTCTGGGCTTCAAGAAGAATTATCTTCTCCTGGTAATCAACAATGTCTCTATCATTAGCTTCGATACGAGCTTTCTTGGATAGGACTGCTTCAGTTAAAATCTGATTTGTTTTCTCAGTGGGCATCTTTATCTCCTTACGCTGCTGCAAGATTTGCTCCGTTATCTAATTTTCTGCAAATAATAGTGAATGTGATATTGGCATTTGAGGTAACATCTTCCGTAGTAGCCTTGACTGATAATTTCTTCCCTGTTTCCAGTAATAGCTTGCGAGCGGTGGTGGCATTCTTAAAATCACACCCTCCGTTAGCTGGCAGCTTCGCTTGAGCCATCGTCATAAAGGAAGCATTGCCCAGCACATTGTCCGAATACAGCTCAATCACCGCCGCATGACCAACTGAGTCCACTGCGGTGGCTACCTGAGCAATAATATCCTCAATTAAGAGATTGCCTGTAGCTACACCAGTGAGAGCTATCCCTGCTGCTACGATGGTATTCTGATTGATGGTCTTTCTAACGGCGAAGACCGTACCAATCGCCATGAGTAAATCTTCTGGTAACATGTTTCTCCTTATCCGCCTCTGACAGAATCATAGAAATGCGGGTACACCGTCTTATAAGCCACGTGAGCCGTGCACTGAATAGTAATCTTAATTTCATACGCTGTCGGAGGCAGCTCTCCAATCACTATATTGGGAGGACTGACCGCTCCTGTGTAGGTATTAGCCGCATCAATGCTTATCTGCCTTCCAACTATGGTGACACCATCACCTGACGTAGCGTAAAATCTGATTATGACCGTATCAGTAGCAATCAAGGCGGACAAATCAATGTACCCGCCCTCGAACTTCCAGGGAATGCCTGCTCCGTTAACATCATAAATAGTCTGCTCTGTCCCATCCAAGAGTAACCCTGCCGTGCCGATTAAGGGGTCTTGGTCCAGGTCGAGCCCGGCATTAAGAATGTCTTTTAGCTCCTGTAAAGACGTTGCCCCGCCAGCTAGCTGTCTTAATAGAATGTATAACTCATCTATCGTAGCCATTTTAATTCCTCACTATTGTCTCTGCGTGCATTTCGTTACCCATGAGTCCAAAGCCAGTAGCGCCGCCTGCTTCGTTTAACAGATAGATGTTTCGATACATCGGAGCATTCGGTAAGTTCACTGTGTGGTCAGCAACCTGAACTTCGTTGACAAAAAACTTAATGTGACCAGCGTAGATTTCAATACCAAGCTTATTAGCAATAGTTAAAACAGCTCCTGGTATAGCTGTAACAGTTTCAGCACCGCCATTGTCTGTCAATGCCTGCAAAACATCAGCCAAAAGAACAAAGCCAAGCACATTGTTCGATAATCTGGTATCTGTTTTATTAGGGGTCATACCCCAGATAGTGCTGCCATTATCGAAATTAGCTAATGTTGTTAGCCTTATGACATACTCAAGGATAATCTTTTTGTAAATGGTATTTGTGCCATAAGAACCAGGAGCTACCATCCAGAGATTTTTACCAACAAGACGAGCGTTTTCTGAGGCAGCTGGAGCAGTATAAAACTCACGATAAATGCCGTTGGTTTGCACTGTCCAAGGGGTACCGGTTAATGGATGAGTCCACTCCATATTGGCTTCAGGCATCCCTAACTCTGACTGCCACACTTCGATAAGCGCCGGAATAGGAGGACTTAATAAATTATTAATCTTTGCAGAATCGGTTCTGTCGTAAACAACCGTACCGCCTGTCAAGTTAATTAATTGACTAATATTTCCATACAGATATAAAGTGCCGGTTGTCATTGAGGCAGCGATAGTTAAAAACAGAGAAACACCATCAATACGTGTATTGTTTGCATTTACCTGGTTGGAAATAGTCAACTCACCTGACAATCCAACAAATGAGTTATTATTAGAGTTCCACACAGTGAACGTACAACCGACTTCTGCATGGCAGTTATAGAAATTGCATCCATTCATTCCACCTATGCCAGAGCTGGGGCCGATAATGGAATCGTAAACATTACCAGTAAAGGCAGCCTGTACATAGCAATTAGTGGCAGTAATAGCAACGTTATCGTTCTGTTGACCAGTAAGTTTAATATTCTCGAAACAAGAACCAACCATGTTCTTGAAGTTCATGAATAACACAGTAGATAATTTACCGTCACCAATAAAGACATATTGTTGAGTTAAATGTGCTGCAATAGTATAAGTCACTGCACCATGCAATCTAATAATGCGAGTATTGAACGCTGCTGCAATAACAAGAGCGTCAGTTAAGTTGCTTACCGGATGCTCGGGAGTACCGAGGGGATAAGCGGTACCGGCCGCGCCGAGCACCGAATCGACGTGAACACCGTCTATTAAGGCCGTAGCATAAGCCTTGTCGCGGTAATCGTTGACCGTAGCTCCGGCCGTAAGATTTACAAGCTCGCAATTTCCAAAAACATTGATAGTACCAGCGGTACAGGTCGCCTCAAGAGTGAGAATACCCCCGTCCATATCAATAACGGTAAGAAGACCACCGGTAACAACATTCCTGACCGACAACCGCGGGGCTTTTGCGTTTTGAATAAAACCAGAAGATGCATTAAAATCAAGAAATGGTACGTTCTCAAACGTACAATTATAAGCCTCAAGCCTGCCTCCGGCACCGGACATTGTAACATTAAAAATCCGACAGTTTATCATTAGCGGGAAAAAAACGTTAGTTAAAGCGGTCACGTCGCAATCTGTTAGCCGAAACGCCGCTCCTCCACCGTCCCCTGTAATAACTAGCCTATCGGCGTAGCTTATCACAAAACCGCCTAGCGTTAGCGTCGGAGCGCCGAAGTCTTGCTCTGAGGTAAATCTTACTCCGACCATATCTGCATCGAGAGCCCAGGAGTCAAGCAAAACAACAGTATTTAATCCTCTGGCAGCCAATATTGCCCTTAAATCAATACCGTTATTTACCGGGTATTGCCTGGTACCGATAGGATAATCAGTCCCGGGCGCTCCCAGAGTAGGATGGAAATATACCGCGTTTTCAAGTAGTCTCAATTCTGCGCTCATCTTTACGACTTCCTATACGTGATAATCACTCTTGAGCTTGACCTCATCTGCACCGTACTTTGAGAAACACCATCGGCCGCCCCGACATAATGAACAAGACGAAAACGAAGCTGGTCAACACCAGAAATGATAATATTTTGCCATCTTCCCACCCCAGCTCTTACTCTGGTAGTTAAAGCTGCATTAGCATGAGTGAACCAATCTGTAACCGCGGTCCAAGCACCACCACCATTTACCGACATTTCTACCCGACTGGTGGTATCGGTTCCAACGCCGGCGCCAACAGTAAACATGCTCTGCCATTCCAGATATAATTCAAGCCCGGTGACTTCAATGGCATTGTTCTGCTCAAAATTATATATTCCCTGCCACCCGACGGCCGGCGCGCCCACTCCTAATACGGTAGTGTTTGGCGCCGAATACGGCAAATTGGTACCGTCATTCGCGAGAACAGCGACGCCAAGAGTAGGAGAAAGTAAGGGAATTTCAACTTCCTGGACATTATCGACAACTGGAGGTCTTTTCATTATGCACCTACCGTCGCTAATACTCTTACTGCGGTTATTGTTTGAGCCGGGTCAAGATTCTCGACCAGAACCTTGATACCGTACGGATCAACATCGTAATTTTTAGTCTGGCGAATAGCCACTCCAGGGGTAAAGATTGGAGACCAGGTATCCCAATCAATCGTATCGTAATTTACGTTATCCGCCGATGAACGAACGTGAATTACGACCCCCCTTGTCGCGGCAGCATTGTAGGTAACTTCTACCGTGAGGGAAAGCGTACGAGGGTTTGTACTCAAGTCAACAACTGTGCAATCCCCGAGAGCTGATACCGTCGCTGCCGCGATTGCAGCAAAGTCAAAAATCTCCGTCGTGATCTTACTTCCAACCGGTGCAAGCCCCAAAACAACCGGTAAACCACTGGCTGGTTTTACCCGGGTAACATCACCATTGTTTTGTTCAAATTCGATTAAAGATGAACTCATAAAACCTCCTAAATGGAGTTACCGGGCTCGTTCTGGCAAATAATGGCATCGTCAAAAAACGCATTTTCGATTACGCCAACGCTTGTAACCATAATCTGAGCTATGATATATGGAAACCCGTACAAAGATGCGCCGAGACCAATATTATAATTAGTGAGGTCATATTGCTTGTTATCGAGCATTAACCTGAGATACTTACCTGTATCAAAATTCAATACCAGTTTCATCGTGTGGAAGAAACTGTCGGTTGCAACTATCTGCACAGTATCAATGGTGACATAAACATTGTTTACCAATACCTGAACCAGAACATCGGCTCCGGAAAGAAGTAATCTGACAATACCTACATTTAAATAGGCACCAACGATTTGGACGCTTCTCGCAAACGCAAATGAATAAGTTGGGCCACCCGAAATGGTAAACGATACCTCAAAAGACATATTTCCTTTAGGTAATATCTGCAAGAATTTAGACATGCCGACGGCATTCCCCGGAACATTGTTTGTTAGGAATCTGCAACTCACAGACCCGTTTCGTTGCTGTAACGTTGAACGGGTAAGGGTAGCGCCTGCTGGTAGTGCGAGCGGAACAAAACCAAGCGAATCCTCAAACCCGCATTGCCAGACAACCTCACCACGCCTATCATAAGTATCGCTGGAACCGAGCCTGGCCGCAAGTTCATGAATGTCGTCCGGCGATAACTCAACGTGCTGAATCACGTAAGGAACGCCGGCGATAGCTTGCATATTAGGAGAAAGATCGTCGAAGGAAACAGAATTGGCATTATTTGAACTGATTACCCTGATAAAAACCTGGCCTCCGATAAGCATAAAAATAATGCTGTTACAAAAAACATTCATTGACCAGTTTTTTCTCGAATCAGTAAGCGTTGATATCGAACCGCCGGTCGCAACCCCTTTATCGTGAATCGACTGGTTAAAAAGAGAGAGAAAGGTCTCGGATTGTGATAACGTCGAAAGCTGAGGCCCAGGGAGGGGAACGCCGGTTGTTACAACAGTAGGACTTTTTGTTGTTTTCACCTGTGCAGACAAAACGTCAACAGAAGTTTTCAAGGCAACAAGGTTAGCATTGAGAATACCCATGCTTTTGTCCATATTTTGGACAAACTGGGTAAAGGGAATTCCATCTCTTGGCATTGTCATGTTTTTTCCTCCGGAAGATTAAGTACCTATGACTACGCGACTAAGGTTAACCGATAACTATGTATTCCAGCCAAAGATAAACAAGGCCGTCTGTTAAAACAAAATGTTCAACGTTAAGAGTAGGAATACCTCCGGCCGGCCATGGGACATCGGTTATCAAAGTACCAATTGGAATTAAACCAATTTCCGTATTTGCTAAATTCCAGGGCGGCGCGGCGATTAAGGTATCAGCGATTAAATCGTCGCCTGCTACTGCCGTAATCCCGGCCGATGCCGCACCGCCAGAAGTTAACTCGTGAACAACGTAAGCTCGCCCACCCTTGATAATAGAATTAGCCGGCAAAGCTTCGCCACGAAACGGAATGGCAGCAATAGCACCACCATCAACAGCAAAATCATAAATGAATTTTGCTACCCTGAGAGCATTTTTCGTATTTCCGGTCGGAACAACTAGCTTGGGTTCTGTAATCGTACCATTTGTGATTTTTGCATTAACTACCGCCCCGTCTTGAATACCAGCGGTTCTTACCCGATCATCGACAACTCTCATGAGTCACCTCCTTTATTCAAAATGATAATCGCAGGTTATAATACACAACGCTTCAGCCCCATCCGCGTAACATCTAAGCGTGCCAAGAAATTCTTTTGTCTCGAGCTCGTTTTTTGGAATGGACGCGGTTAAAAGCGTACCTACGGTCCATTGCGCCTTTTCAATGGTCTGGCCGGCGGGAACAGGCGTGCCGTTTGAAGCATCCGGGGTAAAATCATCGCGCAAATGAATTGTGTGACCCGCCGCTCCTTGGTTATCGATAATAACAGAATCCAATACCAGTTTTTTGTTTACCGGTACCGTCACCAGTGTGACAATGTTAGCAACTGCTAACGCGGCTGTTCTTGCAGTAGGCATAATTAAACCCTCCTGAATTTATTTCTTGAGAAATATTTAGAAGTTCACGAATTCGGTGTAATACGGGATCTTGAGAGCCCTTTCTTCTTGCTCCGGACTGAGCTGAATCGGTGAAATCTTACATTTATTAACATTGTAAGTCACAACGATTTTCTCGAAATTGATACCAATATCAGCGTAGTAACGAAGAACGATGGAAGGCATGTTCTGGATAGTATAAAGACTTATAAGAGGTGTGTCTTCCGGGGAATCCCTATAAGTCTTGGAACCCAGATAACGCCGGCCGTCGGCCGCGGCAAAGTTCGGAGAAGTAAGAAAAGAAGAAGAAAGGGTAAAGATGGGACTTCCACCAGGAATGTAAAAAGGAATAAAATAATTGCCTTTCTTGAAACCAAGAACAATCTGATAAAGAACGCCAGGCTGAGAGGGATATAATTGCTGTGTCCCGCCTACACCAGCTGCGGTGGGCATTGTCTGGTTCGAAAGGTCGATATCTACAAAATCGTTACCGGGGATTATGCGTGAAATATCGTACTTGACCAGTACCGGTTCTTCTTTCACGATAAAAGAACCGCCGGGGAGATTCTCGGGGAAATTTCCCTGCCATGCGGAGGAAAACTTAACCCACTGCCCCTTTTGAAGAAGGAAATCTTCCGGCCTTACAAAAGTGGAAACTTTCGAGAACAGAGGAGATAACTGAGATATCATTTAGCACCATCCTTTTATTTCTCATCTCTTAGAGATGCTTTAATAATCAAAGTTAGGAAATTGCCCGGGTTTGCCCATCGCATATTCCTGTGACCACCCCTTGCCTTACTTGGTTAGCAAGGATGGTTAAGCAAACCCGGGCGAGGTATTAAATTGTTAAAGCCTTACTCGATATTCGCGACCACTGTAAACGTGCGAGCGTTCAAAGCGATAGCCCCGACTTCAGCCCAGGCATTCGGACCAGCACCGACAGTCGTCGCTTGCACGACAACAATGGTTACGACATTCGTGGCAAAGGAAACCCGGATTCCATACTGAGTATCGTTAGCGCCGAAAATATCCCCACGGTCACAAGTAACGATGGCGGAAGTTACCCGGTCCGCCTCACCGAAAGTTACGGTAAAACCACCTGCGCCGTAGGGGTTCGGGCCAAGCCTTGACTTTGTTCTTATCATTTTTCCTCCTACTCCACGTCGGCTATTACCGTAAAAGTCCGGCCGGAAAAGTTACCGGCGATAAGTTCCGCCCAAGCGTTACCAGGGCCGCCGACGGTCGCTAAACCGTCAACGAGAACATGAACGTGACAACCTGTGGCGCCATTAGTGATAACCGTCCTGATAGCCCTGGCTGTATCGTTCGCTGCCAGGCCATCAGAATTATCGCATTTGGCTATGGCGTTAAGAATCCTGTCTCCTTCGCCAAATGTTACGAGCACCCCCGTTGCGGCAACATACGGATTTGGACCGAGGACTGATTTTATTACTATCATTTCATCATCTCCTTATTCCACATCCGCCAGTACCGTAAACGTAAAGGGGCTTAAATCTGACAAATCAGCAATTTCCGTCCAGACGTTAGGACCAGCACCACTGGTATCAGCAAAGTACACCCGTATTGTCACGGTGTTAGTAGCGAATGTTACCCGCGTCGAGTAAATAATGTCGTTGACAGCAAGCATGCTTTCGCTGCTACACGCCACTTCCGCGGATATTATTCTGTCAGCCTCACCGAACACTACCGTAAAACCGGGTGTAGCATATGACACCGGGCCAAGTCTGGACTTCATTCTTATCATAAGAAACCTCCTTAATGATATTCCAGACTTTTACAGGTTAGTGATAAAGTCCTGAACCTGTCCGACAAACAGGGTTAACATTTCAAGGCGGGAATCGCCGGCCGACGTCGGCAGAACGGAAAATAGCTGGTTCCGGAACGGCGGAACAATAATCGGCCTCTCAAGAGGCATAACCGCGACATCCTGAGCAGCACCGACAAACCTTTTCTTCGTTCCACCGATGTTCTGTGGAGGTGTGGCGACACCACCACTGGTATAGGTAACATCGGACATTTTGGAAATGCCGTCGATGGTATCAATAAAGCCGAGATGGACAAAGGCCGAGAACTGGCCGTTCGTCTGGAGAGGGATGATGTTCTGCGCGGTATTCTCCACGAATGTCCGGAGCCAGGTAAAGGTTAAAGCCGCGAGCGGGGCCTGAGCGTAAATGCCCAGCGCGCCGGCGGCGGCGCCGCCGCGCATTACCGGATTTCCGATGTCCTTTGACCGCATCCACCTCACATCGAGCATGTTACCGGTACCCATGGCACCCATAAAAGGCTGATGATTTTGAGTCTTGACCATGCGAACCGCGTCGATGACAACCTCGGCGGCCATGGCGACGAGCCGGGCAATGTTTTCACTGACAGAGTCGGGCGCAAGCGCGTCCAGTTTGAGCAGAATCCGGTCAACCTCAACCACGCTCAGCGGGTCGAGATCCTGGGACGATGCTTCCTTACCGGGGTCAATCAGAGCGTCAACGATGAGCTTTTGCTCTTTCGGATATTGTTTCTTTAGACCCTTTTCAACACTTACTTTATAAACCAAACCCATAATATTTACCTCCTACTTTAATTTTTACCGGGATTAAAGGCTACCGCGGGAACCGACCAGGTTCCTGTTGGCGCGACCAGCCGCGGCCTGCGCAGCATTAGCGGCCTGTGCAGCCGCGAGAGCCGCTTCCCCGCCATAAGCGCGCCACGGTACGGATGTTTTCTTTTCGTAATCAATAAGCTGTTGCCCGACTTTCCGGCCAAGAACGCCACCGGAGGCAACCGCCATCCTGGTTACCCAGTCACCGGGAAGTTTGTTAAAGGCAACAAGGCCGAGAGTCAAGAGCGGGAGCCCGTAATTGTAATAAGTGGTGTACTGGGACATCAGGCTCAGTTCTTTCCCGGCATTTGCCGGCTTTGCTTCCCATTCGGCAACCTGTTTATTTGTCTTGTCCTGAATGAAGGAATCGAGACCGCCGGCTACAACGCCGGTACCCATGTCAATCGCGACCATTTTCCAATTTGCCATTGTTATCCTCCTGTAAAATTATTTATTACCTTATGCCAACCCTTGTTACACAGCTACCTCAGATTCCCTCCACCTCCTTGTCGCGTTTGTTACACTCTGACGCGACCCGGAGAGTAAAAACACTCCACCAAGTATAACCGCCCCGATAGCAAGTGGCTTAACAATAGAGGCTATCAGGCTATCCTTGCCAGGCGGCCCCCAAACCAAATCGGTGACCTTCACAACAAAAAAGGTAGCGGCGATGATAACAAAAATAATTAAAGCAGCAATAATAATCACCGCCCAGACCGGAGGAAACGCGACCGCTTTGTATGTTGCCGCTACCTTTTCACCAGCTACCATTTTAACGATAAAAGTTGTTGTTAAAGCGCCGGATTTCCCCCTGTAAAGATCAACCGAGAGAGGAACCAATCCTTCCTTTGTAAGCGAAGCCGTAAAACCCTCGACTATTTTTTGCTTAACAATATCAATCGAACCCAAAACGGTCAAAGACTCAAATGTAGCTGTAACCTCTTGGGCTTTGCCTTTATATGTTTTCGTTTCAGGAAAATCAGTGTGAGTAATAAGCTCAAAAGCGTTCCAATCAATGCCCGGACTTGCGCCAACGCTCACGGTATCGAGCTTTTGCCAGCCGGCCACGGTTTCAACGTCCTTAACAACCGCGACACTCGCTGTATCGAGCTTTTGCCAACCGGCCACGGTTTCAACGTCCTTAATAACCGCGACGCTCACAGTGTCCAACTTTTGCCAAACCGGAACGTCAACAACGCTAAGCAAAACTGTTGAATAACTATCGGCGTCTTCAAACCACATTTCATTCGGATAAACAATCGAACGAAAATGAAGATCTACCGAATGATTCGGCATAACTATATCGGTTTCAAAAGCGTACGAAGTCCCGGCCGCTATGTAATGACCATCACCGATAATAACGGTTCCCGAACCGTCTGAACCATTAATAGGATAATTCCCGTTAATAATTACCAGAGATTCAATGTCAGAACCGGCAATGTTATCTACCAAAACAGCAACATGCACTGTCTCGCCAACTTTTGCACTGGACGGGATAGTAACATTACTAATTCTGGTATATTGACCGGTTGCAGGCATTTACCAATCACTCCTGACGGGCGGCGTATCGTTATAAAATGGATATGCCCAAAGTTTAATCCGAAGTGTAACATCGTGATCTGGCATGATTAAATTGCCAAGATCCTTGCAATCTATCCATCCAGCCGTTATGGTGTTACCACCATATGTTGCAACCTTAGAACCACCAACATTTGGTAAAGTACCATCAGTAGCGATTACCGTTGCGTCAGCTTGCCACTGACCCCCACCAGGGTTAGTTAAAGCATTATGATGAACTCTTACGAGAAAGGGTTCGCCCTTGGGAACTTTTGTTACCCCTTGATTTTTCCAAAGGATTTCAACGCGGTTAATCGTGCCTGTGATATTTGCGATAGCAGGAACAGCGAACCCCTTATCGAAGTTAACCTTTACGCTATGACCTCCGTATTCACAATAAGGGCAAAGACGCTCCGGGGCATGACAATAATCACACGGATTTGCTTTAATTAATGACGGCATCGTTTTAACAGCCTCCTTGCATTGAATCACGTCGTCGTTTTTGCCGAAAATGTCGTGATATTCGAGTCTCCCCTGCCACCTTTGCCTCTCATTTTCGGCGTATTGTTCGGTGAGGTTATTGTAATAATAATGGCCGTGACGATGGGAAAATTCGTGAAGCGTAACGGTTTCACCAAGACTGTTTGGCTCGGTTGAAAGAGATGGTGGGAGAACAATTAATTTATCTTCGGGAAAATACAAACCTAAAGCAGTCCTGCCTTTTTCATCAGGTTCTATTGGTGAAATCTTAACGGTTACATCCTCGAAAGCCGGATCGTGATTGAGACCGCGTCTTTCAAGAATTTTATCTATATCGGTATATTTCATTACGCCCTCTTGGACTAATTCAAAAAGCCCACTTACCGCATTGTATTCACCATTATATAAAAATGTCAAGGGCTAATATTGCAAGAAAATATTTCTTGAGAAATATTCGGGCGTTTAAAATGCAAAAAGCCGATATTTCTATCGGCTTAATAATTCAAAACTTGAAAACTCTTAGTTTCTTATCTTATCTTTTGTTCTTTCTAATTGAGAAATAATCCATTCTACCCCACCATCAGTATTAATAATAACGCTCAATAAATCCAGACGACTTTTCTGCAATTCTTCTAAAATTCTCTCAAGGGTAATTTTATCTAAATCCATTGAACCTGTAATTCTCTTGGCTCTCGCCCAATTAACATCGTCAATTTGAGAAACAAAGTCAATCTTGTCTCTAATACAAGTGTAAAGCTCGCCGGGACTTACACCTTTGATTAAACCCAAGATAAGACCGGCTAAAACCTGGTCGCCAAAACCACCGGCTAAAACCCTGCCTACTCTACCGAGTACCTTCTCTACCGGGGTATCGTCTTGCTGCGAAGTCCACATTTTAAACCTTTGCATCAGCCATTAAGTCCGGCTGGTCTTTCCGAAATACCTGACCGCACTTCGGACATTTAACCGCGAGCGCTCCCGGCCCAACTGTTATTGTGGTCCCACATTTATCACACTTGAAACTCTCCATCCCGCTTTCCGCCGGTTTTTTTAAGACTCCCTTTAATATATCCTGGCTTATACCTTCACCGACAAGACGGGTACCGTTGGCGAGGGTATCAGCTATGGACTCTTTGTAAGTTTTCTCTGTTTTTAACTTTTCCATCTCTTCGGTGTGTCTATTGTTTTCCTTGACCGTCTCGATGGAATCGCCGGTATTGGGTGACGGCGGCGTAACCGGTATTAATCCCGAATCCATGAATTCGTCACGTAGAATTTTAGCCTTTTGCATTATCTTGAACGGATTTACAGCATCGGCTAATTGCAGTTGGAGATTCCTTAAATCGGTAGCCAGGGCCTTAACCGTGTCCGACTCTTCCGGCTTTTTTGCGGCAGCAGCCGCGGCAGCCATAACCTCCGTTCTTTTTCTTTCAATATCGAGATAGGCGGCTCTATAAGCATCGCTATAACTTGCGTATTCGCCTTCCGGTGCCTCTATTGGTTTACCGTCAATAAGCGTCCATTTTTTAACATTTTGATCTTGCCTTAACAGAGACGCGGCCCTGAGAGCTTGATTATAAGTCCGATACCGACCGTCTGGATCTTCGATGGGAAGCCCATCATCACCGACATCCCACCTTATCATTGACTCCGCCATTAAAAGAGCCTGAGCGAGGGTATTGTAATCGCCTTCAGGGTCTTCAACCGGCTTCCCCCCAACAAGAGTCCACTTTTTTACCTCGGGCTTTTGTTCTCTTTCCTCGCCGTCCCTTGAAACCCGCTTCACCTCGTCCTGAGCTTTTTTAATATTAGCTTCATGCCTCGCTTTTTGCTCTTCAACCGTTAACCTTTTAATTTCCAAAGCGGCATTGTGCTCCTCTTCCGCCAAAGCGTCATCGTAAGTATACATTTTCCGCGGCGGCTGCCCTTCTTTTTGGGCTTCATCCTTACTTTGACCCGCCGGCCTTAAATGCCGTAACCGTTCCGTTAATTCATCGGCTGCGTCTCGCCTGGCTCTAGGCCCCGGTATCTCCGCCATTTTCGTCGTCTCCTTCATCTTCTTCTTTATTGTCTTCTTCGGGTTTTGCAGCTACAGCAACTGTTTCCTTATCTAAAAAATTAAGAACCACCGCTCGATACAGTCTCATTCCCTCTCTAAGAGTGGAAGAAAAATCACTATTCCAGCCTATAACTTGCTGCATATCGAGATAATCATTAACACATTTTAAGAAATCGTCTGCGCTAAAGCCGTACTTTTTCCCTGATATTTCAAGGCTAATCACTCCGCTTTTTGGCTCTTCCACACTAGACAAGCCTGTGCTACCCGCGTTTTTTACGGTTTTAATCTCTCCCTTACCCGGTAAAGGCGGTAAAACCCAGTTGAGTTTCCTTAACTCTCTAGCTATCCGGCTAACAACCGACTTGTTGACCCCCGGAACCTCAGCTATAACCAGAAGTGAATCATAACTATCGTCTTCTCTCCGGTGGCGTAGAATCAACTCAGCAATTTTACGTTGTCTTTCATTCCAAACCATGATTTACACTCCCGACTTCCCTGTTGCTAGTTGACGGTTGCTAGTCTAGTTGACGGTTGCCAGGCTAGTTGACGCCCGTCCACATCTTATTATTCTACTTGACAAAAGGAATGTCAAGGGTTAAATTAAGCTATGGATGAAAAAATATTAGCTTGGCTCTTTAAGGCGGCCGGCGAAATCGGCTCTAATGCCGTCCATACCGCCGTCATGAACGGATTCAAGGCGGTAAAAGCACCGGAGGAAGAGGAAAGGGCTGCGGAAGTAGCTTTAATTAGCCCTCCAACCCCTGACAGCACCGCATTAACACCAGTGAACATGAGTAATTTCCGCAAACCTACGACCGAAGAGACGATACAGCAGCTCGAAGGCCGCCTCGTAAGACAGCTTCTAAGGTTACAGGAAGACCTGCTGGAAGGCGCACGGATCAATAATATACCTTGTGACTGTTTAGCCAAACACTGTAACGAGATGGATATTACCGCTGAAGAGCTCCAAACAATGTCCCAAAAGCCAATTTACCAACGAGTGAGAGATTGGTGCAAGAGATACAATTGGGGCCCGGATGAAGTCGCCAAGCATCCAAAAGAGTTTTTTGTTAATCTTGTTCCTGAATTACGTTCAATGCGTAAAGATTTGACCGGAACAGAACCGTTAAAACCGGCGACTTTACCGGTGATTAAAACAGAAGAACCAAAAGCGATAAGCGAACCCAAACCCGACCTGAGCAAAATTAAAATTCTCGCCCAGAGGGTTAAAAACGGCGAAATAACAAAAGAAGAAGCGGTTTTCCAGGTCAAGGAAATGCTTTCCACGAAGACTGGAACCTGACCGCTGCACTTGCAGTCGGAGACTGAAGAATGACCCCTAGTAGAACCGAATACAATGAATGCATGCGCCCTTATATTTCCGGGACTCACGATGACCGGAAATTGTCATTTTGCGCCGGAGCAAAAATATGCACTGGCAAAGCTGATACGGTGGAAGAAGCGGAATTAATTTGTCGTTCTCAACCTCCGAAACCTGCAAAAATTTCATCTCATGGTAAACTAAATTCCAAAGACGTAGCCGTTTGCCTGCTCAGTAAAATCACTGATTGCAATTCACTTACTACCGACACGTTAGCTAGTTATGTTACCGAATGTACCGGGAAAAAGATTAAAAAACCCGAATCTAAAAAACAATTTATTAAAAAATGCGCCGAAGAAGCTACGATAAAAGGGACATTCGCTGAAAGCGTGTCCTTGCAAAAGAAATGTTTAATCCAGTGGAAGCAAAAGGAACTTGAGATACTCATAGCGTCTACTCCAACAACGGTTACGCCAGAGGTGGCAGATGTTTCAGAAGAATAGCTACGTCAAAATAGTAGACCCGCGCGGAAACTACCGCTTTGGATACATCGCGGAAAGTAAAGACCGTGGTTCTTTATTTATAATAGACCTGAGTGAAGAAGGTCTCAATAAAATAAATTACGAAAATGAATTTGCTTTAATTTTCGGAGATGCTTACGCTAATGATTTTAAAACACTCATAACAGATACCGAAAAGAAGATATTGCCGCTCCTGGCAGCCCAAATGTCTACCAAGGACATTGCTGACAACCAAAAAGTTTCCCCTGTAACTATTAGAGCTCATCTAAGAGATTTAAAAATTAAGTTGCAGATCGAAACCCGCGAACAGCTCGTCGCTTACGCTCAGGGGATTTGCAAGAAATTAAAACTATGATTCCTTCATGGCTATTACTAAAATTATCAAAAGAACAAAGAGCGGACACTTCTTTCATGGCCCGTTTAATTACTGTTTTCACCGAAACGGCAAAAAGAGAAATTAAGGTTGTGCCTGAAATGCTAACAATAGACGAATCCGACTTAGATACCCGAATATTAACAAACCTAACAGCGATCAAGGAATTAGCGCCGACTCTTTACCCGGGGAAAAGCCTCCCTTATACAAAAATAGGCTTATTAAATATCGCGCGACGTAAACAAGTAAAATACGAACACAATATTGCCGAGTTAGAAGCGATAAAACAAGATATCCTGGTAGCTCAAACACTAAAACTGGATGTTTTGACAAAATCCGGAGAAGACACGAGTGAGTAAACTAGAACAACTGGTTAGAATCACACTCGCTGACGGAAGTTGCATTGATTTCAAACGGGGAAATGACGGCGTTCTTATCTGCCGCGAAGATTCATGTGTACTTCTACCAAACGCACCCGGCCATACAACGCTTGAATTGTTTGCACTCCTTGAGCCATTAGGAGATAAAATAACCACAGAAGAGGAAAACGAAGATGAGTAATAAAGACGAAGCAAAAGTCTGTTATAGTTTTGAGGACACAGATATCGCTCTAGGCTGTGTTAAAAAAATGATAAAAGAATCCAAAGATGAATGCCATCCCCGGCTAGTTTTACTTGTTCAAGAAAACTGTGATGGTTGCGAAGAAGAAAAAACCAGATTCAAGAAAGATGTGGAAGAGGGGACTATTATCCAAATCGATATAAATAGCGAAGAAGGTAAAGATATAGCTAAACGTAACGAAGTAGAAGCGGTACCGGCTTTACTTTTACTCGACTGTAAAAACGATTTCATTGACGCTTAATCGTTTTAATTGTTAATTATTAAAATTACCCATATATTAAAAATAGAAAATATTTTCATAAGGAGTATTAACATGGGTAAAGGTAGAATATTCGGAACAGCCCTCAGAAGCAAGGTTACCCCGACCGGACGATGGGTGCCCAAAACCAACAGCCATGCCGCTTGCGTTGGTATGGTTCTCGACGGCAAGACCGGCGGCACCAGAGGCGACGTGAAAAAGAGATTCGTTAAAGCTACCAAAGGATGCGCGGCTAACGGGCAAGACGCCAGCAAGGTTACCATTTAACCCTCACCGGCCAAACGGCTCCCAAAGAAACAAAAAAGGGGGAAGAGTTATTAAAGCTCTCCCCCTCTTCCTTTTCTTGGAACCATTACATTAAATCTTTCCCTTTCAAATTTCTCTTTTCAGCCACCCGGCAACCGCCTACAGCGCCCATCCTTGCCGCCTGGCTGCCCGTTCTAGCCCTGTTACACCCATTTTGCCTAGTCCTGAGTCTTGCCACTGACAATATCCTTCTGGGTGATTATACGCGCTTTTTTACTTTCGATTTTTCTGAGCTCACCACAAACACCGACTTTATAATTATACCAATCCAAACGTTCCACGACTTTCCACTCTTTACCCGGCAAAATGAAACTCGGAAAAATCTCCCAGGCAATTTTACCGTTGGTGAGATACATATCAAACTACAGAGAAGCGGGCTATACAGATCGCGTCCGCACGTCCTATATCCTTCTTCCGGCTCAATTCAGCTTCAGGGTACAACCTTATGGCAAGCGTCCTTGCCATGTCCTTTTCTTTCCCGATAAGCCCGGCCCTTCTCTTCCACGAGACCGGCGTAACCAGAACGACTGGAATTTTCAAGGCTCCCAAAACTCCTAACACTATTCCAAAAGAACACCCGAAGGAAAAAACACCGGTTACCCCTTGCCCTGGCATAGCACTAACTGATTCCAGGTAAGCGGTTGCACCTTCACCAGAACATGAATCAATAATTTTTGCGAGCTCGGCAGCGTTGACCTGGTGTTTGCTTTTCCCAATAGTCATAACAGGCATGTCTACAACTTTGATAAAATTATTCGAGTCATCCAGAAATGCAATGGCTCCGAAAATTCCCGGATCGATTCCGCACTTCATCTCACTACCACCCGAGTCCGCCCTTTGGCAACCGACTCAACCATGGTTATAAGATTAACTGGCCTTGGCATATTATGCCTCCTTCAAAATAGATAAAACCAACGCCTTCGCTAAATTTACCGGTACCGCATTACCGATTTGCCGCGTAACTTCTCCAATATTACCAACAAATTCATAGGTTGTTTCGTTGTTCGTAAACCCCATCGCCCGGGCAAGCTCTAAATTAGAAAGCATTCTAAACTTAATATCAAGCACGTAAGGTTGACCATTAATTTCAACAACACGACGAGGATCCACAATCCCATTCACATGAGTAATAACCGGCTCAACAAGTGCGCCGGCGCCATGCCCGGTTACAGCCGGGAGAGGATTTTCAATGCTATTAAACCTTGGTTTTTGCATTTCCCTCTCGCTAAACTGAGGAACGATGAATGGAGAAATAAGCGCCGTCCCCCTTTTTGTGGTAAGCACTCCCAATGGCTTATCTACCGAGCGACACCGGTCATCATGACCTCCATGATTAACCTCTACCAACACAGGACTCGCTAATCCTACCCGGTCTTTCGTAGTTAATGTTGGGACCGGATCTTCAACAGATTTACAGTCACCATTCCCGTAATATTTGACCATCGTCGGAGTTACCACAGAAATAGCACCGTCGGACATAACGGTAGGAATCGGGTTTTCGACCGACCGTGGTGCGCTCCCTGAATGCTGCCCAAGAACAAAAGGTTCGATAACAGGCTCAATGAGTTTTGAGGCCGATTCGCAAGTGACACTCGGAATAGGTTCCTCAATGCTCCGATAAGCCGGCGAGTGACCCTGCTTACCCATAACAAAAGATTCAATCCCCGGAAGTACCAAATAACCAGCCCCGCGCGTCGTCGCGGTAGGTAAAGGAGAATCTATCGAGTGCGTACGGGCCCCGCCGTTTTCCCCGTTCCGGTTCAATACAAAAGGCTCGTTTTTATCCCCCTCTGGATTCATGACGGGCTCTAATCCTAAAAGTCGAATATAATAAGGCGCGAGCGCCCCACCAAACTTTTCAAGTCCACGGGCAATACGTTTTCGCGTCTTCTCGCTCAATGGACGTTTTAGATACCGGGGATCATCCAAAAGGGAACGCCCGGTATTGTTCCAGTCGATTATCTCCCGAGCAGAACGCCATTTCGGAAGTTCACTGAACATTTCAGCAGCACCGTTTTCACGATGAGACGGCTCCGGCCAAACAATTGAATGCCCATCATTACGAGCGATAAGAAAGAACCTGGTACGAGTAGTAGCGTCGCCGTAATTAGCAGCGTTAAGTAATCTCCACTCAGCTTTGTATCCCATTTCCCATAATGCCTTTACCCAAGACTGGAAAAACAATCCTTTCCCTTTCGGATCAGGCGTCCCATCAAAAAGAAGCGGTCCCCAATCCATAAATTCCGGTACATTCTCAACAAGAAGACACCGAACATTTAGGGATGTAAGCCAACGGTGAACCGCCCAGGGATTCATTCGGCCTTGATCATGGACTGGCTTCCCCCCACGGGCCCGACTGTAATAACGGCATTCCGGCGAAGCACAAAGCAGGTCAAGATACCCTTCCGTGACTATTTTGTTCGGATCGGCAACAGTCACATCTTCAACATAATGGCGAGCTGTAGGATGATTCTTTTTATGAGTTTCAATTGCGACCGGCCAATGATTGACACAAACAAGAATCATCTGACCACCGATTTCCCTGATTGCAAGTTCAGCCCCGGTAGAAGTCCCGCCGGCGCCGCAAAACAAATCCGCGATAAGAAAATTAACCAGCCCTGTCATAATTTCCCCCCGGCTTTGATAAACCTCATTAGCCTTTCCCCTTTGCGAGTGCGATACGGTAGAGGAGTCCCCGTTCCAAACAACTCGGTTTCCCAATATTTTTTATCACTCAAGCAAGCCCAGCAAACAATATTGCTTTTGTTCTCATCCAAACATCTACGCGTCCGCACCCCGTCTTTTATATAAAAACAATCGTGATACCCCTTGAACGCGAGAACCTCGGTAAGCAACTCTAGCCTCTCAACGGCAACGTGCAAATTGTCCACGAGAGAATTCCAGGTTTCCGTATCTTTTTCTTTCTTGATCTCCCCGTAATAATCCATGAGCCGGTCATTGCCCTTGATCACCCTATCGAGAAGGGCCTCCATAGTCATACCATTTGCTTCGACAATAATCTTAAGCTCGTCCGGAGTAAAATCAGCCATATTATCTTCACCCCCGTTATTAATAATTAAATATTTAATTCTTTGCAGGCTTAGAATTCTTCGCTCTTCAGGGAATTCTTCCATCCAGTCGTCCCAAGTCTCCCTGGACCAGCCTCCCCAATTAAAAAACCTGAGAACCTTAAACAACCGTCGCCGCTCCATCGGCACTCTCAAGGCTTTACCTAAACCAATAACCGTCTCAGCCGGGCCCCATGCACCATCATGAAAACCCCGCATAATAACAATTTTGGGACACCCTAACCCAACCCAGGTTTTAAGAAGCGCCGAACGATGATGCGCGGCTAACAAAACCTTATCGTCGTTCATTTCTCATCTTCTTCATCAAGAAAACCTGTAGGGTCAAGGAAATTTAACTTCTTTACGGATACCGGCCTCCCCGTACTCTTCCCTTTCTCTTTAACCGGTAGTTCGGGAAAAAGGATAAGCTTAACCTTGGCCGGCAAGGGTATTTTATCCAATGCCAAAAGGCTCTTGTATTCCTTGCTGAGCATGGCCGCCTCTTTTTGGTCCTGGACAATTGGACATTGCTCAAAATGCTCGTTATCATTCGACCAGAACTCGCATTTTGAACATTCTTTAACCTTATGAGCTTCGCGACAACCGAAGAATTTAACGATAAGATTACCATACCTGATTTTCGGTATCTCTGGATAGGAAAATCGTGTTTTTGGTAACTCTATTGCGTTGAAACGCTGTTGCATTTTTACTCTCCTCTTTTTTTATTTCTTGAGAAATATTTTATATTAATTGCCCCGCTCTTTTCTCGACCGGAACATCAATAATCGCTTTCGTCCACCATGCTGGCAAAGTGTCTCCTAACTGACGCCGGAGCCGCGAGAATTGAGAGTCTAAAATATAAGTGTCACTTCTTTGAGTTTTTGACCGAATCGACCTTCCGCTTTGCTGCACTAAACTTTGCGCTGCTTTTAAAGAATACCACCTCCCTCCGTCTTTCATGTTCATTCTGGCTTTCGTCTGAGGATCGGATAAATCCAAGTAAGGCATTTTCACTATCACAACGGCACCGACATTATCGGCCTCTGGTAAATCGACCCCTCTTCCGAATGACGGCGATAACATAACCAGCGGTAATTTACTCGCCTTAAAATCTTCTAATTCCATTTCCCGGGTCTGCGATGTATGAGTAACAATTCTCCATTGCTCGGAAAGGTGAGACAAAAGATAATCCCTGACTTTATAACTTACCGTGTGAACCAGGATTTTCTCCGATGGATACTTGGCTAAAATACCGTCAACCTCTTTCGCGAGTATCGGTAATTCATAATCCATAGTTTTCATGGTAAGATTGACTACCGGTTTATAAAAGATCGGACGGTTCTCTACGGGAAATGGGCTATCCAGTCTCATGTAATCGCAATCATCAATGCCCAAATCCGTACAGGTTATCCCTGGATCAAATATCGTTCCCGACATCCCTAAAGCTCGCTCTCCATGACTCCATAAATACCGGTATCCGTATTTCCCAACTTGCACCGGCTTAAACACCCATTCTCTCCCGTCTTTTATTTCATGGGAAAAGAATACCCATGAATCGTCAACCTCCTTTCTTAAAAAATCTAACTTGCCGTAAAGCTTGTCCATCTTTTTGGCTTGACGCTGAAGCTCAATTTCCATTGGACCCCACCTTGCCGGGTCTTTACCCTTTAGCTGGGAAAGATAATTTTCCATCCACGGCTCTAAATTAGCCAGGGTTCCGGGAATCCATTGTAACCAACTGTTTTTATTATCCGGATTGTTCGGCAACCTTAATCCAAACTTCTCTAATTGCTTGAGCGTAATCGTAAATTGAATGTAACCAAGTAAGGCCATATCAACGGAATCAATTTCATCTACTATCAAAAACTCGGTATTCCCAAAAGCTGAGAACTCACCATTGGCCTCGGCCAGAAAATAAGCATTGTTCAAAACAACGAGTGGGGCAACCTTCGCTTCCGCCTTAGCGCAATAATACGGACATTCACCATAATACTTGCAGGACGACGGTTTTGGATAAGCACAATCATCCGCGGTAACTTGCGGAAATTGCTCGTATTTCAAAACACAGGGGTAATTGGCTTTCCCCTTGAGGCTAACAGCAATTTCACTGAAGTCAGACATTATTTGCGACTGCAATTGTTTTGTCCCACAAAGGTACACACATCGATTTCGCAATGCTCGATGAACGCCGATTGACAGGAGGCTTTTACCCGTACCTGTTGGAAAATCACCCAAGAATACAGATTTGTCTGATTTTGTAATTGCACTTACCGCTTGAAGCTGGTCTTCTCTCCATTTTGTGAATCTTGCCG
Organism: Chloroflexota bacterium; assembly: GCA_043804635.1. Taxonomy (GTDB): domain Bacteria; phylum Chloroflexota; class Dehalococcoidia; order Dehalococcoidales; family UBA2162; genus JAZDIU01. Next base: position 23,211 of record JAZDIU010000011.1, on the reverse strand, counting down.
GAAGTCCCAAGGAGGAATCTATTTTTAAGCTGGAATCTTGCATGGGTACCGTCCTTTTCTTTTATCTAAAATTGTAATCGTTAATTTTTAATGATTTCACAACCTCATCAACAACCTCATCAACAAGAATCTTGTCACCGTCAAGGCTCAAAAGAGCACTGCAGAACAAAACGATAGGGTTTTTGTTTTTATCTTTCCCGACTTCCATTTCCTTACCAATCTCAAGTACAATTTTCATAACTCACCTCCTTTTTTTATAATACACACTCTTGTTTTGCCCGACCTATCGTTTTACCTGACCGTCTTAATTTTACGAAAGTATCGTGAAACATAATAAGCTCAACATCACTGGCTCCCGCTATTACAAAATACGGAAAAGATAGACCATGACGGCATTCAAATTCGTTCTTCTCGAAGGCAGGATACCTTACTGCACAATCCCACAGTAAGCTTAAACGGCGACCTTGAAAATCTATAAACTGTAATTGCTCTCCGCCTTGCTCTACCGGCTGCCATGGATCTGCGTTTGTACCCCATGTACTTTCATCTGGATTAAACATTTTACTATAACCTCACCGCCCTTTTTGCTATTTCCCAGGAATGATCGTAAAGATGCAGACCCTTGCTGGCCGCGATTATCTCTCCATTCTCTACTCCAATCTCCGATGCCATGTATTGCTTCACCAGCTCAATGCCGGCTAAATTACCGGGCAACCCTCCCCACAAATCCCATGACCGAAAATAAACAATAAAATTAAGTTTACCGTCGCGAATACGAGTATCAATTCCTCGCAGACAAGGCGGGTCCGGAAGGTCAATGGAAGAAGCGTCACCCACTGCCATAAAAGCCTGATTGGTGTTACACCCGTCATTTTTATACATCGCTATAACCTTTTTGATTTGAGGATCAAGATACTGGCCGTAAGTATATTCTTCGTTCTTATGTTTTTCCCCGGTTAAAAGATAAGGCAAATAACTCTCAACGTACTCCATAGTGCAGGGAGCCGGAATCCCAGCCGGCACATCAGGAACCATGGGGAGTGTTCCCGGATATTTAACATGTAAAGTGAAATAGTCGAATTCAAGACGATACTGACCTTTATAACTGCCACGGTCAATTTTATATTTCGTTCCCGCTTCGAATAGTTTTCTAACCGCCAGGAACCATGCTTCCGAAAGGGTGTTGGCTTCAATAAAAACTAAATTCATACCACCTCCTTTTTTATTTCTTGAGAAATATTCTAAAACTTGTCACCTTCCATTGAGACAAGAATGGTGTTGGTCTCAAACCGACCGTTCTGAATAGCCTTGTTTTCTCTTTCCCAATCAATTCTATCCATTAGTACCGACATCTTGGAAGCAATTCCCCTAACACATTCCATGACATCAGCTAACTCTTCAATCATCCTGCCTTCACCCTCTCCTCCATCCCATGCCTTATATATCTCATCCGCCTCTTCGTGTAGTTTTTTAATCAAATAATATACCGCTTCCCTATCGCCAACCTGCCTTGTAATAAATTTCCTTCCGTGCCGGGTTATAATTGCCGCGATATTGTCACGAACTATTTTGTCGAAATCCATATTAGACCTCCTGCATCTTTAACCACTTATTGATTTTTTCTGTCTCTGTGTAAGACAACCCTCCATGCAATAATTCTTCTTTTAATGACTCAATTATCCTTTTTTTCGTTTTAAGCGGCGGTGACCCAACCCTTTCCCATAATTCTGTAGCCGACTCAACTGACATACACAAAACCGGCGGAACCCGCCCTCTGAGAAAATAAAGAAACGTCACCCACTCTTTCTTGGTCATCCTCCTTCCTTTTGATAATTTCTTGAAACCAAAACTATTAATAGGCTCCACGTTCCACCACGAAAAATCACCGGCATAACGTACAATAAAAACCGGAATCTGCGCTCTGTCACCAAGGTCTTTTAACGCGAGGTAGGATGGATGTGTAAAGGACGGCAACTCGACATGTTCTTCTTTGTACTCTACCAATGCAACCGCTTTCCCAAAATCATATTCCACTAAAAGAAAATCTATGTCTATCGCTGGACAATTCCAACCCCATTCCCGATGCTCTTCACTTAGTTTTTCGTCCCGCCAATAAGTGCGTTCGTCCCTAACGTGACCGCTACTCATAACTTTTAATAACCCTCGTTCTACAAGTTTCTAAAGCATCCGCGTCTATATCTGAACCGATAAACTTGCGACCAAGGTTTATACTAACAACGGCTGTTGTACCACCACCAACAAAAGGGTCGCAAACCAGGTCGTCTGGTTTGGTAAACGCTTCTACCAAACGTCCTATACCACTCTCACTTTGACCCCAGTGATGGAACCTTTTGTCATTATCGTTTATATCTGATTTGAAAACGTCACCGTACCAATCACGTCCTTCAAGTTCTCCTTTTGTTAACCAAATAACCGGTTTCCAAAAAGTGTTAACCTTACGATTCCAAATTTGTGGGGATTGACCACCCGGAGTTAAATAAGCTAACGTCCAGTGATAATTCATCTCAAGACAAAGCGTGTTTAATACTGTCGGTAAATACAATTGACCGACCATAACCAACATAGACTTTCCAGGCTTAAGAACCAGCGCGGCAAAACTACCTAGGGACTTTAAACAACTAAGGTATTCCTTGGAATACGGCGGATCTGTAACAATACAGTCAATGGATGATTCCTTGACTTTATTAAACATGTCTTTTACGTTATTATTCAGTAAAAGAAAACGTCCATCTAACTTATGTATCGCGTCAGCACCAATCTCCCGTCCTTTCACCCTTTCGTCTTCGTCTCGAACCCTTTTAACCGCTTTGTAAGCCGCGTTAATATTGTTCGACTTATCCATTTGCTGAACTATCGATTCGTATTTTTCCGGTTCCTTCTCGGCTGCCTCAACTACGGTTTCAGCTTTAGCTAAAGTTGTGTGACTAACTCCCACGTATTTCGCGACCTTTTGACGTGTCTCACCCTCCGCAAAAGTTGCGGAGGGTTTACCTGCTAATTCCCGTTCTTTCGCCTCTTCTTGTTCTTTTGGCCTGACTTCCCGGGCTATTGCTACGGCTTCTGATGGTAGGAAATCCTTACGCTGTATATTTTCTTGATACTCACCTTGAACTATCTCTTTTAAATCTATTACTGTTACCGGTATATCTTCTATACCCAAAAGTTCAAACGCTTTTATCCTTCGCTCACCGGCAATTAACTTACCATCATTCGTTACCACTACCGGATGAAGAAGACCAACCCTTTTAATGCTTTCAGCCAACCCTTGTATATCACCCATATCTTTACGATGCCGCCCATCAATAATAATGTCTTTAATTTTCAACCGAACTGCCCTCCTGTATCTTTAACCACTTAACTATTTTCCCAATTTCAATGTCCGTCAATTCTTCAAATACTTTCACCCCCTCAAAATTCTCGATAATCTTTTCTCCGATTTTTAATGGCGGCGCGCCAGCTGTTTTCCAAAGTTGTTTTGCATAGTTAAAATCCATGCCTAACCGCTGCCCTGTTTCATATTTTTTACGGTAAAGCTCAGCGGAAGTAGCGATTTCATTTGCGTCAAGGTTTTGGCTTGTTGCGTCAGGGTTTCGATTTTGGGATTTGAGTGTAGCGTCAAGGATGTCACTGTTTTTTACCCCATATATACCCCCTACACTACTATTTTCTACTTTATCTTCTACAGTATTTCCATTTTCCACCCCTACGCAATTATCTAGGGAAAAAACATTGACATCATTGACAACCTTGACAGAAGTTATAGCGACTTCAGGCGTAATGTCAGGTATGTCAATGTTTTGATGAGGCAACTTGTCCTTAAAATCCTTGACTTCCATGACGGAAAGGCCTTGCCATGATGTTGGTCGAGTTTCTCCTTTTTGCGGTCTAAATGATTTTACGTTAATATTTTCCTGATTTTGCAACGACCTCGCGAAAGAATTTGGTTTAAGAATTGGGAGCTTGTTTTTAGCGCAATAATCCTTGTAAGCAGTATAAAGATCCTCTTTACTGACTACCGCATCTGATCCAATATCACACCTGTCAGTGACAAAAGCGTACACCGTATCCGCGTTTTTCTGGTACAATTCAGCGGTTTCGTCAACGGTTTTATTGTAGGTAAATTTACCGTTTTTCATGAGTCGGTCTAGTCCATCCAAGGCGTAATTCAGAAACCCAGACAACTCTTCTTCCGTTGTGAGTTTTTCGGCCATTTTAGGGTCCTTTTTGTTTTCCGCTATTTGAAAAGGAAACTCAATTAGAATCCAGCGTCGCCAAAAAGCGTAGCTATTTTCATCCTTTACCACAGGGGGTTTGTTAGCTGAGAATATTAGCTTTGCAAAGTTAAGAAAGGAGCTTTTGTTTTGAAATTTCTTTTCTGATTCTACCTGATCACCGCCGGTTAGGGTTTTAAAAGCCGTGGTCATATCGACGCTCCGGGAAGGTAAATCAGCGAAGATATTGACCATTTTACCCTCAAGTTGGGATGAAGCAAAACGATTAAATTCTAATGATTGCCATGATACATTCGAACAGTTTTCCCTACCGATAAAACCCTTTAAGAGATTAAGGTAGGTACTTTTTCCATTGTCGCCGTCCCCCTGGAGAAGAAAAGCTTTTTGGATAATATATTGAGGGAAGAGACAATAGCCGGCGAATTCTTGTAGGGTAACCTGGTCTTCTACTCCAACGATTTCAGAGAGAAATGTTTTAATTACCGGACATTCGGTACCGGGATTGTATATAACAGGTATGCGTATAGTGGATAAGAACTCGTGTGTATGTGGTGACAGAACGCGAGTGTTTAAGTTTAATAAGCCATTTTGAACATTAATAACATTTAGACTGGTGTTGAAATTTAAGCGATTTACGAAAGTTGATCTTTGAATATGACCAATAATTTCGGTAATAACTCGAATACTTATTAACCTAGTGATTCCTACTCTTTTTTGACACTCGTATTTTATTAGTTCTTTTCCCTTGTAAACATACCTCCCGCCCGCGTAAACCAAAACTTCTTCGGTGTCACTAAAAGTGGCAAAGTGATATTCAGCAAGAAGGTCTGATACCAGAAGGTTGAAATTAAGCACAGGGCCATTGTCACCCTTGATAATATATCTTCCATCGCCTCCTGTTATACCCGTTCCTTCGGGCCAGGGTTCGCGTGGTTCTCTTTGGAAAGCCTGGTCAAGAGAAGCCATTGCTTCGCTTTCGTGATAAGGGTCACCGCCTAAATTAGCAACAGCAGCGGCGTAAGAACGCATGATTGGTTCACAGTCAGCCCGAGATATTTTATTGTCACGAAGTTGGCAAGCAAGCCACAATCCGGTTTCGTTCCGTTCCCCCGGGTGAGCATTTGCGATAGCGTCAGCAAGGAGTCTTTCACCAAGGTTAGAACTTTTGGGTTTTTTAAGAGCTTCTTTTATTTCGTTTGGAAGCTGGTCGAATTTATATAGATTTTCATCCGTTGGGAGGATTAAAGTTTCATAATTAGCACCTTCGTTTTCTCCGGCGAAGTTCACGAAACCGCCATCGCCACGGATGTCGATATGTGGGAGAATGCCGGCTTTTGTTATAACCTTTCCACCCGGATGTTTAAAGTACCAATGCCACCCTCTTTTGGTTTTGACGTGTGGTTTAAGGTCTCCCATTGTTTTAACTGCTTCTTTATCGTCAATGTCGATTACAAAGCAGTTGGAAATCGAGCCGGTAATCATTCCCCATAAAGAATTATGGTATTTATTTTGCCATTGGATAATTTGAACGAGTTCCGCTCTTTTATTTTGTAAGCCTTTCCACGATTCCAGGTATGGAGCCTTGTGTTTATTGTCTTTTCCCGGAGCCCCCGTTGGCATGATTGAGCGTCCCATAGTGAGGTATTTCGTAGCCACTTCTATCGGATTATTTGGCATTTTTAACCGCCTTTTTACAAAGTGGGGTTTGCCCCCTGTATTTTTTTATACAGGGGGCAAAGTGTTTTTTACAGTGAGCTTATATCGAATGGTGTTGCTTTTCTGGCCGGTGGAGCGGGCGCGGGGCTTTTTACGGTAATTGTACCGACATCCTTTGGTGTGATAGTTTGTGTTTCTTTTATTGGAGCAGGTTTCTCTTTAAGTACGCGGGTGCCGGCGGGGACCAAGTCTCCGGCGTATATTTCCCGGCCGTCTGTTTCAAGGTAGCCGATAAGGATTTTTGGAGTCGTTGCTCTATTGCCCTCGTAAAGAGATTCGGCGTCCCTGGTTGCCTGGGATTGGGCCGGAGGGGTAATTGTTCTGATAGTTGGCGCCGGTGCTGGTTCTTGTTTTATTTCTTGGGGAATATTTTCCGCTTCTTCATCAAGTGTTTCTCCCTCTTCGAGCTGGAGAACATTAGATTGGCCGAGTAATTCAGCGGAGATGGAGAAAGAAGCGGTAAGCACTTCTTGTTCCTTGATAGGTTTGAACATTCCGAACTTGAGGCCGTAAGATATTCCGGCCGGGCTTTTGATTTGCTCTGTTTTAACAGGAACGATAACGGCGTGATAATTGGGTTTGCCCGTCTCTTTGTTCCGAAGTGCTGGGTTGTAAAGGAAATTGGACATAAGGCGCATGAATTCACCGACACTTACGCCGGTGACCCTCATCATGAATGGCTCCCAGTTGGGAAGCTTAACGCCCTTGATGGTATAGTGAATAAGGCATTTTGTTTTTCTGACATTAGCTGGGACACTGGCGGCGTTGTCGAGGCGGTCTTTACATTTCGAACAATCCTTACCGTCGGCCGAGAATCCGGAATCGGCGTCCGGAGACCAGCAAAGAGGCGGTTCGTCTTCGATGGTATCTCTTCCCCAGTAGGTGCGAGTCTTGTCGCGGTCAACGTATATGAATTCAAAATCGTCGAAGAACTCACTGGATATAGCGTTACAGAATTGACCGATTTTAGCGCCTTCTGGTGAATCTCTTGTGGTACCCTGGATGATTTTAATCTCAGGGGGAAGGACTTCGCTGCTTGAGGTAGTATCAGATTTCCTGTATAGGTCTGGCATTAACTTTTTTCCTCCTTATTGTTTATTTATTTTAGTAGCCGTTGCCGTAGCTGTTGCCGTAGCCGTCGCTGTAGCCGTCGCCGTAGCCGTCGCCGTCGCCGTCGCCGTAGCCGTAGCCGTCGCCGTAGCCGTAGCCGTGGCCGTGGCCGTAGCCGTAGCCGTGGCCGTCGCCGTAGCCGTCGCCGTAGCCGTAGCCGTGGCCGTGGCCGTTGCCGTAGGTATTTTGGGTATCCTCTCCTATGAAAGTGTGGATTTCCATTTTTCTTCCACACAATCGATGGTGCAGATTACCGTAAGTTCATGGAAGCGGCAAGTCGGTTCCGGGTCAAGGATAGTTTTTGGAGTCGGGCCGCCAAGGGCAATTTCGCCCAGTCCTTTAGTCGAGCCCCAGTTACGGATGGTGGCACAGTTTTCGAGCCGGCAATCTGGGCCATCCTGGTAGAATCTTCCAATTTTTACCCATCCTCTTTGGAGGATAACGATTTTGATATTGCCTTTAGGCAAAGAAGTCTTAGGTACATATTCAATCCCGTCAACGAAAATCTTTTCCACTTTAAGCTTTTTCCTCCTCATTATTTATTTCCGGTTCAGCGACCTCGATTCTCAGCGCCCCGGCAAAAAACGCAAACTGGGACGTTCTTAGAGCGAGCATTGAGCGGATATTGGTCATAGTGACTTCGCAGACCTTAATTCTGATTTCGTAATCCGAGGTGGTGATTTCGGTTACTTTTTGCTGGTTATAAGCGGCGGCCAGTTCCTTATTATCTATTTTTTGCCGGTCGAGCCATGTTTTCTTGGAAGCGTCGGTCGCTTTTTTGCCGTCTATTTCCGCCGGCGCGACAAGCTGGACTTCGATGTCTTCCACAGCTTCGCTGTTGCCGCCTCGTGCTCCTTTAACGTAAGAAGCGTTATCCATTCTGAATTTGGATTGAGCTGTTAAGAGTTCCCTGTATTCCTTTTCGGCGCTTGTCAATTTTGCGAGCAGTTCGCCGGGTTTGAAAGCCATCATGAATTCGGCCTTTTCCTGGATTGTCATGAGTTTTTCTGACATTAAAACCTCCTTAAAAATATTTTTAGAACAGATGTACGTAGGGTATTGACAATTAATCAGGGATTGTTTAGAATGAAGACGCTGGTTGCATGGGCCGTGGTTATTACATTTACTCACCTCCGTCGAAACGCCGGGCTTCGTCCCCCGGCGTTTCATTTTGTCCTGATTGATTCCGTGTTTTTCTTATAGCGGGTAATCTCGCTTTGAGGGATATATGTGCGACCCTGGATTTTCAGAGCAATTATTTTTTCCGAGCTTAGGTATTTAAATATCGTTGCTCTGCTTATTTTCAGTTGAATCGCCGCTTCTTCCACTGTAAAAATTTCATTACTGTCTATTACTATTTTCGTCATCAATATTCCCTCAAGGCTTAGTCCAGTTATAGCTAGACTCGAAAGTATAGCGACTAAAAGTATAATGGTCTTTTGGGTTGCAAGTCAATGGTTTTGAGACACAATGGAGAATTTATTTTTGGAATATTTCAGGGCCGGGATATTGATTTCCCGGCCCTGATGTTGCCTTAAATCGTGGAATTATTCTTTTTGGATAGTGATATTGTCGCTGGTAAATTCACCGTTCTTAACAGCGTTTTCAAACAGTTTCCACGCTTGCTCTTCTTTCTCTACTTTTTGCATAGAGCTGGAATTTTGAACCAAGACGGAGAGGGTGAGGCTGATGGTAAAGAGTTCGTCGGTTCCCTCCGTTGCTGGTACTGGTGTAACAGGCGCTTCCTGGACCGGCGGGACTGTTTCGTTCCCAGCAGGTTTGGCAGCCGCTTCCTCCACCTTATTCTCTTCTTTTGCATTTTCGGGTTCCTCCGTTTCTTCTTCGTTTCCGTCTTTCGCTTCTTCGGGTTCCTCATCTCCGATAGTTGGTCCCTGTTCGTCGGTAGCGCCGACAGGGATTTCAGTCGCCTTATCAATGGCAGGTGTTACGGTTACAGGTTTGAGTATAACTTCTACCGGAGCCGGCGCGAAGACGACCATTGGTCCTACCATAACGAATTGCTTTCCCTGGTAGGTAACAGCGACGCCGTTATAAGCGCCGAGGGGGTCGGCTTTAAGCTTTGCTCTCCAGGAGTCATTGGTCTCGTTTGCCGGTGTATGGAGGTCTCTGATATCGCCGGTATAGCCTTCTCTTTCAACAAGCCTATAAGCCTGTTTTGACTCTATCGGGCCGGGGATGCCGGCGTATTCACCGACGTTGAGATATAATTCTCCTCCGTCCTCGAATGGGGGCCGGACTTCCGTGCCGTCATATATCTCCCGAGACGAAAAGGATTTGAAAACATCTCCGTCAAAAAGCCGGTCGGCAGCAATGAGGATTATTCGGGGTTTTGGTTTATCCACGGCAGGCGCGGGTTTTATTTCTTGAGAAATATTAGCTTCTGTTCTGGCTTTCAATTCGGCTTCTCTCTTTAGTTGAGCCTCTTCGAATATAGCATCTTCTTTTGCCTTGGCCGCCGCTTCTTCTTCGGCCGCTTCTGCTATTTTCCTAATTGCAGCGGACTGGGCCAGATCCCAGCACTTGATGCTCATGCAGGTATAGGCCGCTTTCCCGTTTTCGTCCGTGGTTTTCATGCACTTCGGGCACTTGAAGCATTTCATCTCATCGGTATCGAAGACCGGTGGATTGGCGACGGGCATATCCTTGAGTATTTCTCTGAATCTACCCTCGACCATTACAGCTTTAACGGCCTTGTGGATTGCTATTTTCATTCCTCCGACCGTTGAAGGGATACCATTGGTGCCGATAAGACTAATAGCGTCAATCATGACGAGTTTCGACTGAACGCTATTGTCGGAAGTGGAGTCAATATCCGAGAGAGAACAAAGTTCCCGGGCTTGGGTGAAGGTTAAGGTTTCATCGTCCACATATTTCAGGATTTCTTTCGGTAGGGACATTGTTCTTACCATATTCGAGAGAGCGCCTTGTGACATTGAAAGCTTGATAGCCAGGTCTCCCTCTTTGACGGATGGGAATATTTCCAGGTATTTGACGATGGCCCTTGCTGTGTCGATAGGAGTCATTGAATTTCTTTTCAGGTTTTCTTCCAGGGCAAAGATTGCCATGGACATATCTGAAATTTCAATAACATCCAGGGGCATTGACCCCCATTTTTCGGCATCTTTCTTCGCTAAGAGCTTGAAAGCCCGGAACCGGTAACCGCCATAAGCCAGCTCGTAAGTGTCGATAGCGACGTTACGAGCTTTCGGGACTTCTAGAAGTCCGTTTTGGAGAATTGAAGACGCGAGTTCTTCGATTCTGGCGTTATCGTAGTGACTTCTGGGATTGTAAAGATTGTCGTTAATCTGGTTTAACGGGACTAATTGTACTGTCATTTTTCATTTCCTTCCTTTTTATTATTTAACTAAACCGGTCAACCTGTGTGTTTTTCACCTCCTTTTGCGCAAATTCCACAAGGGCTTTTGCGCTCATTCTTTGCAGCTCAAACGATTCCTCGCCGTCGAAATTTTGAGCGGCGGCGCTGAAACTGTTAGAAACTCCGAATAAGGTATGGGCGTCTGGGTCCCCCATTAGGGCGTTAAGAGAAGCCTTGAATGCTTCCTGGGATAAGTTTCCGTCTCTTGCCATTTTCTCTACAACGCCGGTCGGGTCAGCAATTGCCGTATTAAGCGCCATCTTGAAGCGCGCCGACAATCCTTCGGCCTCCATTTTTATAGAGTTAATAGCGTCTTTGACGATTCCGGATAAGCGGGAGTGGTCGCCGGTATGTCTCACCCTGAAGAAGCTACCATCGTTTCCTCCGCCAATCATGCCGTTCATGCATTTAAGTCTCAGAAGATAAGCGGCGAGGGTAACGCTTTTTAAGGCGACCTCGGAGTTTGAGATATGAATTCCTTGCTCGACAACATCGCCTACCCTTAGCTCGCGAGCCGTCTTTGGGAAAGTGACGGAAAGGTGGAAAGTGAGACCGTCATTGTATTCCCATCTTACCTGGGCGTCTTCCGTGAAAGGCTCAAGCAAGGTAATGAGGTCAAGGTTGTCGAAAGCCTCATACCTGCCGGAGACAAGAGCCCGGGCTCGGTTACCGTCTTGAAGACGAAGGCAAACATCGCGTTCTTTTTGTTCACCCTGGATGAGGGTATTCACATTAAGCATGAATAAGTTCGCCGGTAATCTGGTGGCAAGGTCTTTTTGCAGCTTAATGCGTTCTAGAAGTTGGTCGAAAGAATGGGGCATTAGGTATATAGGTTCGCGAACCTTTACGATATCGCTGGTAAAGGGTACGAGTGCAAAAGCTTTTGCGACAGGGCTATCTGTGGTTGTTTCGGTGATAAACTGGAACTGATTCAAGATACCGCCGCGGTCAACGGGATTATGGATTTTCTCCCAATCTTTGAGCGCCGTTAAAACCTCTTTAACGGTTTTGTGAGGCGGTTCTTGACGAAGCTGGGTAAGTGTTCTTGGTTGCGTGTAAGCCATTTTAACCTCCGTTTTTATTTTATTTTGGCACAAATTTTATTTGTTCCTGGTATCCTGTTTGACCTTTTACGAAGCCGGGTAAGTCCGCGAGGTTAAGTGTACCCGTTTTAACAGCTTCTCCATTAGCGGTACCGCCGGTACCGTGGAATTTGCCTTGTCACCATCAAGTACAGCGGTTTCCTGAAGCGTTGTGACAAACGTCGCTGCATTTCCTTTTTCTTGTCAAGTTTCACCTCCTTTGGTAAAGGGGAGTCCGGGAATTTGCCCGGGCTCCCTTGTTTTACCAGGCTACTAACATCGACATTAAAACCGTGGCCGGCGCGCCGGCGTGTTCAAACAGGATTGGTCCGGTTCCGGTGTTGTTAGCCATTCCCATGGTCACCAATCCCTCTTTCCCTCCCAGATATTCCAGGAGGTACTTGACGTTGATAGCGACGTGACCGGGGCCGTCAACGGCATAGATAGGAATAGATGCTGACACTTCTCCCATCTCTTCTTTTTTTGCGTAAACATCCATCTCTTTATCGGTCCACTTGAGCCGGACAATATCCGAGCCGGCAACAGCGACATCCTTTGTACGCATAGTCGCCTGCTTGAGGCTGGAAGCCATAACCTTAACAGTAACGGTTGTTTTGGGTATTAGTCCGGCGAAAGCCGGTGGGGTACCGGCAACAAGAGTAGCGAGAATTTTCACGTTCCCGAATCTAAAGCCGGTCCATTGGTGAGCCTCTGTTTTGGCATTGCCGATGCCTATCGTCATTTTCCTTTGGGCAGTTGCTATGTCGAAGATGGTTTTGCCCGCGGGAGCGGTAACAGGGTCAAGTTTCCAGGCGTGTTCCAGGATTTGAATTGTTCTCAGATTCAGGGAAATCGTATCGTCTTTTTTGCCTAACGATATCGGCAATTCCTGATAGACCAGGCGGAAACCGTCGGCCGCGGCTGCTATCACCTTTTCTCCGAGAAGAAGATGGACGGCGCACAGAATAGGCCGGGAGGTCTCTTTTGCGGCGTATTTGACCATTGGAGAAATGGCATTGATAAGAACATTTCCATTGATATCGCCGTAGATTACAGGAGCATCGAATTTTTCAATTTCGGGATAATCCCTGAAGTCGGCGGTCGGGTATGACGCTTTTCCGCCGTTCCATGATAGGTTAACTTCTTTTTTCCCAACTTCGATATTCAGGTCATCGGTGCCGGGGATAAGGTTGATAATCTTGAATACCGAATCGAAGGGCAGCAAGCACGGCTCCGTGGCCTCGTCAAGGTTGATAATAACAGCCGTCTCCAGGTCGGTTGCCATTATTTTGCCTTCCTTGAGTAAGACACTTTGAGTGATGGGAATTGTCGTTCTTTTTGAGATTGCCGGTTCGAGCATTTTTAGAGCGTTTCTTAATTTTTCTACCTTGATTAGCACTGCTTAACCTCCGTCTTTATTTTATTAATTTCCATTCGTTGATATGACCGCTCCGTGGACGCCGGTCATGACATTAAGTGTCCGTCAAGGCCTTTGTGGTACCCGTCAGGCATTTTGCGTGTTACCTCCTTTCTTTGTTTTATTTCCCAAGAAATAATGTCGGGTTTTAAAACATGCTCTCTTGCTTGGCAGCCGGGGCCGGGGTAGTTTTACCCGTTTTCCCTGATGTTTTTGTTTTCGATGATGTTGAAGTTATTGGTGCTGCCGGCGCGGGTGGCGTTACCGGTTTTGGCAAATCGATTGTCGGATTCTTTTTGACCGTTTTCCACTTTTCCTGAGCTGTTTCTATCAGCTCAGCCGCGGTTCCGAGAATTTCAGGAATGTTACCCTCGGCCGTCTGGAAGATGGGATCCGCGTCCGGGGCCGAAATACCGATGATTGCCTTAGTGTCTTTAACTTGAATAACCAGTTTGAATTCCACTTTACTTTTCCTCCTTCTTTTTAATAATACCGGTTGGAAATTTTCCCCGGTACATTTTCTTAACGATATAAGGTTCCGCTATTACGGATTGCATTGTTCCGTTTTTCAGGTCGAGTAATAATTGAAACCATGATAGATTACCTTTGATAAGCCTGTGCACTGTTTCGACTACAAGAGTAGCCATACATTGATTAATGGTGGGCCCCTGGTCTGGGATATCGATACAATTTGGAGCTATAACCGGCGGTGCTTGAAAGAGAATTTCAGGTCTTTGGAATGACGGTAAGGGAAGAGCTTCGACAAGCTCTTTTTCGGAATTGAATTTCGATTCATGGCTGTTGCCTATTAAGACCTGACCGTAATCTTCGCCATTCCCGGAATCAATCCACCAATCGTAACTACCGGAAGCAAGGCGGGCTATCGCGGCGCGGGCAATACCGTTGTCAAGGCAACCAATAATAATTGACCTTTTCATTGTACTCAAGTCTTGAACATATAAAGTGCTGTAAGATACAGGTCTGTCGAATTGCCGGGTTAAACGTTCCGCTAAAGCGAGAGATTTGTATTTTCCAATGTCCTCTTTAAAGAAGTTTTGCCTTATTAGATTTCGTTCTTCAACGCGGTCAAAATCGACAAGGATTAGTTCGGCTTGTTTGGGTAGTAATCTAGCCATAGATTCCGCTACGAAGCCGCCAGTGCCGCCACATCCGCAAATTACGACGGCCCAGCTGTCCAGTCGGGTAAAATCGTTATTGAGGGTGTACATCGAACACCTCTCCAAATTGCATTTTCTTATAGTACCCGTATGTTCCGAGTCGGAGTTTGTACTCTATTTTCGTGTCAACCTTGCCTAAAATCAGTGATAACTTAAATCCTTTTTCGTCGGTCGTATCTTGAGTGCTGAAGAAAGCGGGCATTTGACCATGAGAATGGGCTTCAAGAATGGTGTTTCCGCCAATTGCGTCGTACGTAACGTGTCCCTCTGTCGATTCTTGAATAGGAAAGTAGATTGCGTACATTGTTTCTGCCCAATAGACACACGCGTACCTTTCGGTGGTTGGATGATTAAAGAAATCCTCAGAGGCCATCGTATACGCCTTAAAAGGTATTTTCCCGTGAACAAGATAGACGTATTCCTCAACTGGTTCGAGTCCTCTTATCTCGGCTGGGGCGATGCAAATCCTGGCTTCCAGGAGTGGATTTCTGGCCTTGATAAACAATCCATTCGCTCCTAGAACGTAATCATAAAACGTGCCTGGGTTTCCCTCAAACCCTTTTTGGGTCGCGAGTAGATAACCGGCGCCGCGCATTAATCGTCCCCGCAATCAAGTATCTTACCACACGTTTCGCATCTGTAATCTTCCCATTCGTAAGGAGGATGATCGGCATCGTAGCTGTTGTTCTTTCCATCCTGGAAGTCTCGCTCGTCAGGAAAACAGCTCTTGCAAAAATCGTAAGGGTTATCGAATTCGTCGTAAATTCTTGGCATTACATTATCTCCTTTTATTGTTTCCAGTTGATTAAACTGATGAACTTTTCGCCGGTTTCGTCAAAAAGAAATGTAATTTCGTCTTCTTCAGAAGTTAGCTCTAGCCCTTTCGTTTTATCACTTTCGTATTGTTGTATATAGGGTTGTATTACGAAATCAATTCTTTCCCATCCGGTATTAACTCACTTGCGAATCAAGAATTTCTTTGAGCCGGTCTATTTTTCTTGGCATTACATCACCTCTTTTATTTGTCCCCAATGTTGAAGATCGTCCATAGGCCATTCTTTCTTACCGTTCAGCTCTTTCCATAGAGCGTAAAGCGAGTCCGGATGAGACTTGGACGGCTTATTGAATACCGAAAGAGAGAAGAATGACATAAAGAATTCCTCCGGTATTTTTGACACGTCTTCATTGTAAGCTTGAGTGCCGGCGCAGGTTCTCGCGTCTTGATAGGTGTTTGGAAAAGGCGCTGCGAATAATTCAGATTCCATGCTTGCCGGCCTTCCTTTCACCGCCCACACTTTTGGCGCTCTTTTGGAAACGCAAAGGAATATAAGCCCGGGTAAAGGAAGTGTGAATCTTTCCGGTGGTTTCAAGGCTTCCGTTACGATAGCCAACTTGCGTATATGTGGCGGGTAGTAAATTGCTATTTCCGTCTCCAGTTCTTTACGGATATACCATAATGTATTTAACGGAAGTAACCCGGTAGAAAGCTGGGTAACCGATAAAAGAGAAGATGCGACATCATCCGGCGAAACGTGCATGGCTGTTATTAATCCGTTTTCGACTATATAAAGCATTATTGAGTTATTAAAGAAGTCCAAACGGGCTCTCAGCTTGTCCGGTGGTATTTGTAGAACCTCCGGTACCTGCCATTGTAGAATCGTCGGAGAGGATGTCAAAGAGTCGCCCCTGGTTAGGGTCGATGATAGGGTCGAGGGGGTCGTCGCTATCGCTGTCTCCGTCATTTTTGCTCCTTTCTTTCAGAATTCTTAAAAGATTTGTCGTGTTTTTTACCAGGTCTTTTGTAAACCATTCTTTGAATTTACCCCAATTTATTTGCCAGTCCTCGAATTCGTGCCATTGTAGGACAAGCCTTTCTATTGTTGGCCTATCCCATGATACTTGATACTGAGCGCCGCTTTCTTCGATATCGTATGGGCAATCGAAGAAAACATTGCCCGCAACTTGCGAGATTACGCTTCCCCAAAAAGCGACCGGCTCAAATTCGGTATCTTTTAGCCAATCTTCCATTTTGTCTATTGGGAATCCGTCTTTGGGAATGTGCCGAATTAGCTTATCCCCAATTAAAGGAAGCGCGGCTTCAGCAAAAGCCGGTCTATCGTCGTCGTGCCAGGGATTTTCCAGCACGTAAGCAAGGATTATTTCAGTTTCATCCTCAGATTGCGTGATTTCGTTATAGTCCAAGTTGGTAAGAGCCTGAAACCTAACTGGACATTCGTTAGTCAAGGCGGAATAACCATTTTGGTCGTCATCGAAGATAGCTTCATTTATCAAGGGGAAGTAATGGTCGGAGAAAATATCCGCAAATTCTTGCATGCGTTCTCCCGAACCTTTTATCGCCATTATTTTTTCTTCCCTTTCGGGCAAGAATTCACGGATAAGGTCCAGGAACTCGTTCAAGCCCTGCGGCGGTTCGAATAGCTGTATCAGTAAGTCTAGAGCTAGCGGTGACGGTTTTCTGAGCCTGGCTACCAAAGTTTCAAGAGGTTCGGATTGAGGAATAATCTTTTCCCTTTCCGTTACGACTTGAATCGGTTCCGGTTCGCTTTCCCGGGCTCGATGTTCTCGAACATATTCATCGTTGGCATAACAGATGTCTACGACGCTCCAAATATCACACCTCCCTTCCGTACATTCTTTCTTTGAATCTAAGGATACGATTTACCGATAGTCTGACGCTTTTGACATAGGATTGTGCCTGGTCGGAAGCTTCTTCAATTTCTTTCCTGTGAATATTTACCAGATCGTCGTCCAAGGTTCCATCTTCTTTCACGAATTTCCATGACAGGTCAATAAGGTCAATATGGAATTCCTTGACGCGAGACAGGCAAGCGACTAGCATTGATGGGTTTAAGGCGTCCATTTATTTATAAACTCGCGTGCCTGACCGGGACTACTTTAATCTCGTGTTCGAAAACGCGGCCGCATTTATCACAGCGGAACTTTACATGTAATCCTGTTTCGACGATAAGATTGGTATTTTCATCACTTTTACACCATGGGCATCGCGGAAGCAGGATGAAGACTCCCCTTATTTTGGGTATCTCTTCCATTGTCGAATGGCCGTCCATAGCTCCGTCCCTATCGTGGCCCTTCGTTCCAGTCTTGCGTTCGAAAACGAACACAGTATCTCCGTTTTCCATTTTGACTTCCCGGGTGTCGGCTGTAGCGAGTTCAGGAAAGAAGGGAACAAATTGTTGTTTTATTTGTTCCGGTGTTAAAGTTGGATCGAGATCCTGAAATTCACGTGAGTCGTAGGA
Source organism: Chloroflexota bacterium (assembly GCA_043804635.1). GTDB lineage: Bacteria > Chloroflexota > Dehalococcoidia > Dehalococcoidales > UBA2162 > JAZDIU01. The sequence goes on along the minus strand of JAZDIU010000011.1, from coordinate 5,780 downwards.
AAATTTGCGTGCCATGTTTACCTCCGTTTTTATTTTATTTTTCTTCTTTTATTTTTAATCACCAAATATGTTGTCGGGTAACCAAAAGCGGCTTCCGCTGTTCTGATTCCGTTTTTCCAAAATTGTTCTCGAAGTGTAGACCGTCTATTTCTTTACCGCATTTTGGGCATTTTGGCATAACTCACCTCCCGTTCTCTTTTTTTGACTCATTTTAGTATTGTAATTCCATGTCCTTAATTTTCCTCCCTCCATTTTAAAACATTGCTTCTTGTGGAATTTTTCGTTTGCGGCTTCTTTTGCCGATACTTCGAAAGTTGTTGGTCGCATTATCTTTTCGACCTTCCATGTGTCAGCTCGGTACTTTCCTTTCTTGATTAAGTTTTGCCGGTAAGCCTCCGCTTCTTCCTCGGTCCGGTATTGCTTGGCACTGAAACCGTCGTATGAATATTTGTAGCCTCGGCTGGTATAGCGGATTAGACTGCCTTGATCGTTGCTCAAGACAAAGTAATAGTTTTGTCCGATACAAACTTTCGGCGTCGGTTCTTTTGGCGGAACCGCTGCTCGCAGTCTTTCAAGGACTCTATCAGTGTCCATCGGACTGAAGGACAGGCTGAACGAACGATGCTCACCAAGGTTTTGCCATGCTAGCCACTTTTCTAGTTCGATAAAGTATTCCTGCTCAGAGTGCAAGCCCTGATAACCGGGCGCGCCGTCATTTTCACGGGGGTAATGATTGAAATACGGATTGATTCCCAAGGCATCCAGTTCTTCGATTGTCTTAGCACCTTTGATCCCGTTCGCGAACACATTTCGCCGCTTTCCCCATGACGTATCGGAGCATGACCCACCGCCGACCGCCAGGCCCTCGTAGTATCCGAAATGGGCTTTAACGTTCTCCGGAGTGTCACCCTTGTCGGCATATGGGCTTTCTGCCGCGCTTTTTATTCTTTTAGCAAGTTCGGTATCCAGGTTAGCCAATAGGACTTCCGGTTTTACGGAGAGGTTGGTGCCCTCGTTGTAGTAGTGTAGATTCGTCCAGCTTCTTTCTCTCCGGCCATTACCTCCGCCAGGAGCTATTTCGTAACAATTATTGCTGCCGGTGAGAATCATTGGTATAACTTCGCCGGTCGATTGAAGTTTGATGAATTGCTTACCGTAGATTATTTCGTAACTCACGATTTCCTCCGGGTTTTATCTTTTATATTCTTGGATACCTCTTGAAATAAACTCCTCGATGCTATTCGCGAGGTCCACTGGTGTTGACCATTCCCAAAGCCAGGCTTTATCGGATTCAAAAAAGACAACTTTCATCGCGTTCAGATTGAGAATCATGCCGCGAGTGTTGTCGTAGTAATCCGGGTCAATAAAGACAGACAACATATTCGTTACCTGGCAGTGCTCTTCAATTTTTTCAGTTACAAAGCGGAGAAGGCAGTAAAACTTGTTATAAATTCCACGGTTAACATCTTCATGATTATCAAAGATACCGCCGTCACGAAAGCAACCGCCTTGGTCTGGACCGTATCCACTCCAGAGCGCCGGGAATTCTTCCCAATCGGATTCAGGAAGATCGTCGAGTTCCATGATTTCCAGGACTCTTATTTCGAATTCTTTGAGGAGCTGGTGCTGGAATTCTGTCAATCCCTGGATTGAATTTTCTTTTTTATCCATTATGTTTTACCTCCTTAAAATCAATTCCACTATCGTCTTCGTTGTCGGTCTGCGTTAAGATTAAGGGAATGGGTTGTTCGTCTTCGTCATTGATTTGCTGGATTCCGATAAGGTTATAAATGTCATACCATTTAGCACCACAGTTGTTACACTGCACCTTTTCAGAAGCGGTGCCGTTACCATCGAAATCCATTCCTCCGTAAGCCACGATATTTTCGGATCCGCATACCGGGCATTTCCCGCCGCTATTGTCCAGGTATTCTTTTTCCTGTTCTGGCGTAAACAATGTTCACCTCCTTCTAAAATTGAGCTTCTTGCTTCGTTGGATTGTCCGTTATTTCAAACCCTTTGAACAATTCTCTTAACTCGCTTGATTTCTTGATTCCGACATTTTTGCAAGCAACCTTAAGCGCCGAATTGTATTTCAGCCAGTCAGACCTACCACTTCGAGCGACCGCTTTGAACATCTTGTTAATACAGTCGTCAATCGAGGCTTCGGATTTGTCCGGCCAATTGTATTCCGGGTCCGTGTTTACTTTCTCGGTAAGAATAACCTTGTAAGCTTGCCTTAATTGTTCGATTTTACTTTCTTTCATTATTTATTTCCCTCGTATGCGGTATCGCGTAAAAAATCGTCCCGCATTTTTTACATCTTACAAGGCCATGGTCTCTGGCCGTTCCGATATCATGCGGACATATTCGTTGGGCCCTTAACAACAAACGGGCTGCAAGTACAAAACCGATAACAAACATAACGATGCCAGTTGGTATTATAAAGATCATTGCCCCTCCTCTCTTATTTTAACCTTCGTAACAGAATTGTTGCGCGTATTGGAGTAGAAGGTCGCGCTCGTCATTCTTGAATTCAAAATAGTCCGTCCATGGTGTGAACCAGTCTTGGTATTCCAGGCGAGCATTGTGTGCCTGACCGTTGTCGAGGTCTCCGGTAATTTGGACAGCCGGGCCTCCGGTACAGAGGAGTATTTTATATTCCTCGTCTCCGGTTATTTCTCCGGGTGTATGCCAACCTCCGCGAAATTCAATCGAGAGAGGGTCTTCGTTAATGGATTCCCTGATTTGGTCCTCGTCATGGTATTTGACGCTGTATTCCTCGCGTTCTTCATCGGTGATTACTTGTCCGTCTTTCCAATACTCATCGATTCCCTCGACAAGGTCCTTATCGGTGAGGTCACACGGTTCACTTCCGTTGCCATTCTCACAAATATCGATGTGATTAAGGCGCTTCATCATGATAACGATTCCGTCCAGTTGCATTCTTGCTTGTTCCTTAGCCCTGTTTTCTTTTTTGTCCGACATAATTCACCTCCTGTTTTATTTTTTATATTCTCGCTCTTGTTCTTACTTTCTACCCGTTCCATCTCCCGGTAAAATCCCTCCAGGTGCATTGTATCTGGCTTGTAGCTCTTCCCATGTTTCAGGGAATGCCCTTTTTAGTTTTTCGATATTCTCCGAATCAGCCTGTCGCATAGCGGCTTGAATAAGACCGTAAAAGGATGAATCTCTAAGAGAGATACGGATACCTTCTTTGTAATCATACAAGCTCAATTTTCACCTCCTTAATGGATATTCTTTTTCGTTCGCTTTCCAAAGCTGTGTACCCCTTGGTAATCGTTTGACACCCTCCCATTCCCGGTAATGTTTACGTGCCTCTCGTTCGTTCATGAAGTAGTCAGGGCTTGGCCCCAGCGCATAAGCATCAAGGGGAAACTTAATAAACCATCGCCACCCCTTTTGTTCAGGCAAATTTCACCTCCTGTTTATTTATTTCTTGTTCTGGTTTTTACCTTTCTAAATAGGGTTTTAATTTCGTAGAATAGTTTCGGTGTCTTAAATATCGAAGCATCTTTGTTTCTACTTGGTGTATTCTTTCACGGGTCACATTGAAATATTTAGCCGTTTCACTTAAGGTACGGCAAGGAGAAAGGATGCATTTTTCATCATAGGTAGAATGACGTTTTCTCCGTTCTCTTCTTTTTGTTATTTCTTCATTTGTTACTGGGATAATACCAAATCTGAGGCGGAGGACTTTACCTCTGTCCTTGTGTTCTCGGTCAAGTATTTCAAGTGCATTAGTCAAGGCTTGGATACCTTCAGGGGTAAGAAAGTGTTTAATTTCTGATGGTAGCCCAAAAATTGCGTGGTATAGTTTTTCTTCGGGTGTTAATTCTTCGTAATTCACGTTTCACCAATCTTTCTTAACATCTGACCTCTCCCAAACCATATACTTGTCACCATCTACGGTAACATTGGTCACTTCTAACCACTTGAGTTGGCTAGGGCTCGCTTTCTCGTAGAAGATAAAATCAGGATAAAGCCGACCGCTGTTATAACCGATTTTGCGGAGCCACCGTCCGTAATCATCCCTGCTCGTTTTGTAGGCGTTGTTATAATCAGTAACAGCGACAAGCTTGTACCATTTCCCTTTTCTGTGACAGGTGCGCTCCGGCCGACGACCGTCGCCGTGACGTAAGATGCCATGGTTTTTGCCTTGGCATGATCACCGACAAACTTCTTCTCTCGCGTACCAGCAAGCTTCACCACAAGTCTCACCACGAGGGTCAAAAGTTGTAATGATTGATGATGTTTTTGAGGCCGGGGAATCAGGAAACAAGTTTTCTTGCATTTTCACCTCTTTTTATTTCTCAAGAAATATTTATCCGACTCTTTTATGTTTGGCTTCGTCGACGACAAAGCCGTAATGATTGCGTAGCTGATATTCGGCTTCGGGTACAAGGAAGTAAGCCTCTTGGTCTGAAGCAGGATGACCATTCGCGTCTCTACCGCCGCGCACGGCGAAGCATTGAACCATTCCTTTAGGAACGCCGTGGTCATGGTCTCCTCGGGCTGTAACAACAATATAATCATTTTTATGGTTAATGAAGAACTGGTGTTCGTCCCTTATCATTGATTCGCCGGGTTTCAGTGAAACGTGGAAGTATTTTTCGTAGGCGTCAGGGAAATAACTCCTGAAAGTATCAACGGCCGCCTTGTTTTGTTTTCCATCAAATGCTTTGCAGAAAATGATGGCAACTTTGCACCACTCGCAATCCTCTTCGTACCAACCGTTTTCATTTCTCATGTAATCGGGAATTTTGGTATTCAGATCATCCCTGACATGAATTCCACCGTGGCTGGGAGTGCCGTACAAGATAATGCCGTCCGCTAATTTGTGCTGGCTGTCCGATTCTCCCCAAGGTGTATAAGTCATTTTCAACCTCCGTTTTAATAATCCTCTTAATTCGGCCGCCGAAGGTACAAAAGTATGTCTCGTGGTTTAAATTTTCGGCGGCCGTATTAAATTGATTATCCCCTCTCGTCTCTACCGGGCTTTTCTACACCTTCTTTCTTGGGGATCGGTTCTATGGAGTTTTTTCGTTTTTGCTTTGCTCTAACAGGAATTGCTCGAAATATGCTTTTCTCTCAGCGGCAATCCTGTCGTTCCGCTGCTGGCACTCCGGTTCGTGCTCCTCTCTGGTTTTCCCCCAGTGGGAGCCGGGTTCCTTGTAGTCCTGTCCACAATCCTGGCAATACCTGACTGGGTCGAGGTGACGGGCCATCTCTTCATAGGCGTCCCGCTTGCCCTCATATCGGCCTATCTGATGCGCTGCATCCTTTTCCTCTCTGATTGCGTATTCTCTTGGTCCCATCTTCCTTACCTCCTAACCTGTCCGCCGGGTCATCCTCGGTCGGACTAAATCTCACGAACGAATCCAATGTCGTCTTCGTATAGCTTGATAACCTTACGCCGCTTGAGTTCCGGGAAGTTCTCTTTATCCTCGGCGGATACGTTGAAGGAAAGAATCTTCCCGTCGTCCTCATCGGCGAATCCCTCCAGGAAGACTCCCCAGTAATAAGGGACGTACCGGGCCTCGCACTCGAACTTGCCAGGCCCTTTGACGTATTCCTCGTACTCGGCCATTTTCTCGGGTGTTACTTTTGTCATGGTTACCTCCTTCTCTTGTTAATCTTCTTTTTTTTGAGCCATTTGTTTTTGAAATATTTGGGCCAGATCTCAAATAATACCGCAGCATCTACAACCACGTCCTCCACCCAATATTCTTTTATAACCATGAACCACGGGGCTTGAT
>JAZDIU010000010.1:0-2718 GCA_043804635.1 Chloroflexota bacterium | reverse complement strand
GTCATGGGAAGTGACGAGGACGGCGCCGTGATAGCGTTTCAGGTAGCTCTCGAACCAGCGCTGCGTTTCCAGGTCGAGATGGTTCGTCGGCTCATCGAGCAAAAGGATATCCGGATTAAGGAAAAGGAGCCTGGCCAGTTCAATACGTGTCTGCCAGCCGCCGCTGAACTCGGACAGCGCACGTCCGAAATCTGATTCGGCGAAACCCAGTCCGGAGAGGATAATCTTTGCCTCGTGCTCGGAATCGTAACCCCCCTTCGACTCGTAGAGGTCCTGAAGTTCGCCCAATTCTTTAAGCAGTCCGGTGACGGTTTCCTCGTCCTTTTCATCGGCGAGGTCTTCTTGCAGGAGGCGGATTTTATGCGCGAGGTTGTTGATGGCATCGGATGAGTGGGAAACATCTTCCAGCAACATGCGTTTAGACGATGTCCGGATGTCCTGGCGAAGGTAGCCGATGGTGATGCCACGCCGCAGGGATACGCTGCCGGAATCCGGCATGATGTTGCCGGCGATGATCTCGAAAAGAGTGGTCTTGCCGGTACCATTCCGGCCGATGACCGCAATGCGTTCGCTCATGCCGAGGGTGAAACTGACCCCGCTGAAAAGCTCACGGTTGTTATAGGACTTGGAAAGGCTGGTGACACTAAGCATATATTCCTCTTACCACTGTCATTATAGCTGGAAAGGAGGGTTTGGTGGAAATAATGGTTTGGGAAACGTAACAATCCATCATGTAACATGCAATCGCCAAGCACCTGACATCCTGACACCTGCAGGCTTCCCATTCTCAATATGGTATGATGATACAAAAGATGGAATCGGTAGTATGAACGGTACAAATCGTACTAACATAAAAGAGGGCTTACGGGTTTCAATAGTATTAAAGACAGACCAGCGGTCCGGAAAACTAACCGCAGGGATAGTCAAAGACATTTTGACCAAATCACCTGTTCACCCCCATGGTATCAAAGTCCGCTTGGAAAGCGGTCAAGTCGGTCGAGTTAAAGAGATAATAATTTAAGGTCGATCTCCATGAAGCATGACTGTGGTTTAGAAGTCTGCCGATATAACCTGGTATGAGACTGGTTAAGAACAGGATAGATAACTTGGCAAGGTCCTATTTACTGACAGAGGAAACTCATTATTGTCTGAGATATTAGTCGATGCTGATGGCTGTCCGGTGAAGCAAGAAGTCTACCGTGTAGCCAAGCGCTACGGATTAAAGGTCACGTTGGTAGCCAACTCGCAGATGCATATACCTAGCGAAAACTGGCTCAAACTGGTTGTCGTGAGTGACCAGTTCGATGCGGCAGATGACTGGATTGTCGAGTATATCACAGAGAATGATATTGTGGTCTCTGGGGATATCCCGCTCGCTTCGCGGTGCCTGAAAAAGGGTGCCCGAGTATTGGGGCCAAATGGTCGCGTTTTCACTGATGATTCCATCGGCGATGCCCTCGCGACCCGGGATCTAATATCTCACCTGCGTGATATCGGGATAATGACTGGTGGCCCAGCTCCCTTCGAGAAACGAGATCGTTCTCGATTCCTTCAAAGTCTCGACGGTATCATCCAGGCCATTCGTAATGGGAAGTAGTTACGCCAACGTCATTTCAGCAGCATAATCTACAAGTTGCACTTTCTGACGAAACGTTCAATTGCTAATCTAGAGGCACATTAGCTTCAAAATATGCGCCTTTTCTGGTCAAAGCTAAATTGAAGTCAAGAGTGTTCTTTTGCGCGTAGCTGAAATAAGGAATTCTTCGACTTCTTTGACTCCTAAAAAAGGCACATTTCTACAGTTTGTGCAGTCTATAAAAAAGAAGTTTCCTATTTCTTGAGGTCAATAAAAGATGCAAGTTAAATCGTAGCTAAATTGTGCGTTTTTAGTTTGACAAACGGATGCGATGGGTATATCATCGGTATTAAGACTAAAGAGGGACGAGGGTCAGCTCACTACGAGTTGATATGGGAAATCCCGGTTAATATAGCCCAAAATAATAAAGGAGGAGCAGAAATGAAAATGAAAATTGTATGGTTGGTGGTAAGCTGCCTGATGGTGGCAGCCCTGGTGCTGGCATCTTGCACCTCAACGCCAAAGTCTCAGTATCCAGTGGCTAGTAAAACGCCCAAATATGGTGGTGAGATTATTCTGGTCCTAGACCGACCGTCCGTGGGCTTTGATGATGTTGTAGCAACCCCCTTTAGAGTTTACGCCCTGAACTTTGCCTGTGACCAGCTGCTGATAGGGGATTGGACAAAGGGCCCGGGTGGCACCAACAAAGCCTCGTTTGCGTTTAACGATTTCGCTCTATCGTATATGACGGGTAATCTGGTCGAGAGCTGGGAGATAACCGACGCCGATACCCTAATCTTCCACATTAAGAAGGGGGTTCATTTTACACTTAACCCGGACTTAGAGGCTAGTGTGATGGTAGGTGGCAGGGAGTTTACTGCTGACGACGCAGCCTTTAACTTCACGCGCGCCTTTACAAGCAAGGGCGCTTATATGAATACAAACTTCCCCGGATGGTTTGAATCGGCTACAGCCCCTGATAAGTATACGCTTGTTATCAAGGGACATGACAGTGAACTAAACCGTACGTCAACGATTATTGCGAACATTACCCAAACTGTGCGGTTCATGGCGCCGGAGGTAATAGAGAAATACGGGGACACGACGGACTGGAGGAATGTTGTCGGTACCGGGCCTTATAT
>JAZDIU010000009.1:0-2313 GCA_043804635.1 Chloroflexota bacterium | reverse complement strand
TTTAAGGCTAAAAGGTATATATGTATTGTGCCTAAGTCTTCGGCATCACTGTTAAGTCCTGCGTAAACGTGATGAGTGATACTTGCCAAGAGTATGTAAGTGTGTCCCCATACAATGGCAATAGTTACAATTAGTGCTTTGGTCTATGCTTTCAATATCTCCTTGTGCATCAGGGCCCTCCCTAACGAATGACCTTTTTCTCTTCTTTCCTTTTGCTCTTGTTTACTACCCCAAGTCTTCATATATGTAGTATATATATGTCCTTTATCAAGCCTTCAGTATTCCGGTATAGCTAGCTTCAGTAGCCGTGTGGCGATACTTTCGAATATGTGCCACTCTTCTTGCGAATTATAAACTGGCAAATCAGGTTCTATTACCCAACCTCTCGTATCACGCCCAGTTTCAATTTTGATAATACCTTCAGAAACCTCAAGTTCACTACGGATATTTAAAAATAAAATACGGTTGTTTATAAAGTGCCTAGAACGTTTTAACTGGCAATTCATAAGGCTCATAATTGCTACTGTTATATCTTGATCGCGGGAAATACCAGTACCTCGGTCATTACCTTTCCAATGTAAATCAATTACCTCTCCGTGTGCGGACTTCCAAAAATTGTACGTCCGTTTGGCGATCGTTCTTATTTTCAGTTTTGGGAGATGCCGTGAATCAGGGACAACAAAATACCAGCTAGCTGCATCGTGAGGTGGGCTGTCCTCTTGTTTATCAGTGTAATACTGAAGATGTATCCACTGTACGGGACTGTCAGTGATCTCAAATATCACGGTCTTTCCTTGTTCCCCCGTAATATTCGCTTTCATACCCCAAGCGCTAAATGTTTTGCATGTCTCTTGTGCCCATTGCCTCGCCATTTGCAAATGGCGGTCATTTTCGCGATCCATGTCACCGAAAAAGGCTACTGTCAACTTAGACATAAAACCCTGTTTTTTCCCTTCGGAGTTTTTCATTTCATTGCCCCGCCCTCAATAGTGATACCACTAGTTATGTTAGTACCAGCAACAACCTAGCTTCCGGTGCCGGTGGCCGGTAATTCTTGGAACTGTGGGGTCGGAAAGTATTATATTCTCTCCGCCAATAGTTTATCAATGCTCTAGCCTATTTTAAGGCTAAACGGTATGTATGTATTGTGCGAAAGTCTTCGGGATGTTTGCCCTTTCACGCGTACGTTACGGTTTCGAAAGTTGTCTTTGAAGGAGGGACCCTGCAACTCGCTATGATAACGCTCTGTCATCACCAACGTTTGCCCTCTGCGCGCGCCTGCTCCCAAATTGGCTGCCGTATGATAACCACCATCTGCCAGAGTAACCGGAGTACGTTTCCCAGTGAGATCCTCCGCCTGCTCCATCATTGGAACTAATTGGCCTGAGTCTGAAGCGCTGGCTTTTATCTTCGTACCATCCAGAGCTATATGTCCCAGCTTCACCAGTCCCGCTTTCTGACACAGCTTCAGTACCTGCAGGAATAACCCCGCCAGTGCCTTCAGGTGGTCCTTACGGAAATCCGAGATGGTGCGAAAGTCAGGGGTGTTGTTCGCCGCCAGTACCCGGAAGGCGATATCTTCACAAAGACGCTTCTCTATCTTCCGTGACGAAGCTATCCCGATGCAGTAAGCGTAAAGCAGCACCTTCACCATCATGACCGGGTGGTATGGTGGATATCCACGCTCCTCACCGGCGTAGCGCCCCATTATCGCTGACAGGTCGAGGTGGTCCACTACGTCTGAGATAAAGTAGGCCAGGTGGTCTGACGGCAACCAGTCCTGCATCGATGCCGGCATGAGGATAATCTGTTCGGGTTCATAGGGGCGAAAAGTCTTGCTCACAGGCACCTCCTTGCTGAGACTTGCCCCAATTATACCCGCTATCTCACCCCGAAACTATTACTCGGACAGACTCCTAGGAACAGAGCATTGTCGTGCTTAACGAGGCGTAAACCCCGAAGCAGAGGTTATTTCAACAAAGGCCAGGAATTATGCGCGTTGAACAAAGGAGGCTTTTGTGCAATTGTGGGGGGGGGTAAAGTTGAACTTCTAGCTTAAGAGTAGCCTTCACGCTTTCTCAGCATTACATCTCCTACCAAAATCACGACTACATTCTACAGGCACATAGTTCGTCTATACTTTGGGAAAAGTCATTCTCTCTTACCAGGTGCGTTGCTGACTAGGTTTGTGTTATAATCCTGACAGGCAGAAATAAAGCGAGGCATTAGCAAAAGACCAACTGCTTCGTGGATTATTGCTCGGGATTTCGCTTTAGCGCAGCTTCACAATTTGAGAACGGCCCCCAAAATTAT
>JAZDIU010000008.1:0-2388 GCA_043804635.1 Chloroflexota bacterium | reverse complement strand
CCTTCTCCGAGCTAAAAGTCAAATTCAAAGGGGATAGCAACGACCACTCTGTCGAGTATAAAGATAACCAGTGGCATTGCACTTGTCAGTTTTTTCATGTTCACGGACTTTGCAGTCATACGATGGCACTGGGTAGAATTCTAGGGGAGATGTTGCCCCCGGAAGCCCGGGTATCGCAATTAGAGGCCACCCGTTAAACCTTGGTGAAAGAGGTTAATCCGTTAAGCCGTTAGGCCAAGTTTTTTGGCTTGGTCGATTGTCTCACCTACCACAAACAGCGAACCGGTAGCACAGATAAGGTCTCTCTCGCCGGCTTGTGCCAGAGCCATTCGCAGGGCTGCCGGAACATCCTCAGCGGCTTGCGTTTCTACTCCAAATTTATTGAATTCAGCCACGATGCGTTCGTTGGGCGTAGCCCGGGGATGAACAGCGTGAGTGACTATCACTTTATTGAAAATAGGTGCCAGTTCCGAGACTATCCCGGCTATATCTTTATCGATGGATGTCCCGATTATTAATATCGCCTTCTCGAAGTCTAAGTACTCACCGAGCGCCTGCCTCAATTTTTGGGCGGAATAAGGATTATGAGCGCCGTCTACCACCAGTAAAGGTCGGCGACTCAAGACCTGGAGTCTGCCCGGCCAGCTCAATCGCTCCATACCTTTCTCGATACTATCTCTTGTGATTTTAAAGCCCTTTTCTGCCAAAACTTCCAGTGCCGCCACAGCCGTCGCCGCATTTTCTAGTTGGTGCCGACCGATGAGCGGAATCGATAGCTTGTAGTTATCTAACCTGCCCTTCACCTGAAGAGATTGCCTCTCTGAATTAAACTCTAGCCTCTTCCAGGTAACATCCCTGCCGACCGTAACCAGCTTCGCTTTCTGTTTTAGACAAATCTGCTCGATTACGCGGGCCGCCTCGTCGACCTGCGGAGAACTCACTACTATCCCGTTCGGTTTGATGATACCGGCTTTTTCGGTAGCAATTTCTGTTAAAGTATTACCAAGCACCTCGGTATGGTCGAATCCTATCGAAGTGATAACCGAGACCTCGGATTTGACTACATTAGTAGCATCGAGCCGCCCGCCTAATCCCACCTCGATTACCTGGAAATCCACTCCCCTTTGCTTGAAATAAGCAAAGCCCAGAGCAGTCATTATTTCAAAGGTGGTAAGTTGTCCGTAGGCGTTCCTCTTGTTTACCGCCTCGACCTCGGGTTTCACCTTATCCAGCAGGGTCACCAATTCTTCGTTAGATATCGGCTTACAGTCAATCTGAATACGCTCATTGAAGTTGATTAGATGAGGGGAAATATAGAATCCGGTAACATAGCCGGAATGAGTCAGCACTGAGGCAACCATCGCCGCCACGCTGCCCTTGCCTTTGGTACCGGCGATATGGACCGTCTTCGCTGCCAGGTGAGGATTACCCAGGCGCTCCAGCACTTCGTCCACGCGCCTCAGGTCGTAATAAGCGGCATCCCTGGGCTGCTTTTCATAGTCGACGAAGCCGTAGATATAATCCAGCGCCTGATTGTATAGAGCGTCTTCCGGGTTCACTTCTTATCTATCTTCTCGACTTCAATGGTGCATTCCGTTACCAGAGCTGCAAAAGCTCCTATGGCAGCCAGAAGCGGCGCCGTCAGGATGGCTAACGCTGCCGCCGGTGCCCCCACTGACAAGGGAATCTCTAATACAACCCGTCCGTTATGCAGCAAACGCACGGTTCTGATGTTACCCTCGTGGATGAGCTGCTTGATTTTTTCAACCAGTTGGCTTCCCGATACCGTAAATTTTTCCGTCGACATCTTCTACCTCCCGCTATCAATAATTAGAGGATAAGTTGTCCTCCAGTGTCAAGCGGATGACCTTTGCTGTCAGCTATTAGCAATCAGCGGTCAGCGGTGATTTGATTTACTGCGTGACAAAACTGCGAAACTTGAAACAAAGCACCGTGAAACGATGTTGAACCGAGCGTAATTGTTTCCGGCTAGATTTTAAGTAATCTTTTTTCTTGACTAAACGACAAGGCTAAATAGGCGTGTCGTTTTGCGGTTTGGCAGTCTATTTTCTCTCTATTTCAACTATTTTAAGGTGCTCTGGCGGTCTGTTTATCCTGATGACTGATGACTGAAATCCTTCGACTCCGCTCCCTCGACTTCGCTCAGAACAAGTCGGGACAAGTCAGGACAAGTAGCACTAATGTTCTGGGTATAGTTTACACTGAGCTTGCCGAAGTGTCAAGGAAGTGTAAGCGTCCATAACATATTGGACTGGTCAAGGGGACAGAAATTATCAAGATAGTACCGCATCGGGGGGATTTTGCCAATACCCCGATGTGGTTTCTGGGTATTGTACCAGATGAGATAATCCATGAGCTTTCGGTTAA
>JAZDIU010000007.1:0-6364 GCA_043804635.1 Chloroflexota bacterium | reverse complement strand
CCCAGCACCAACCACACCAATAAGCCCCGGTGAAACGGATGTTACGCTGAGCGTTCAAGTGGTATACGCTATCAAATAGCCGAAGAGCCTAGGGATATTAAAAGAGGGGAGTACGCTCCCCTCTTTTGTTAGTTATAACAGAGATGACTGAGAGGGTTTTTCCTTGAAGGGTAGATTAAGGTGCTGATAGGCTAACCGGGTAGCAACCCGGCCCCGCGGAGTCCTTTCCAGAAAGCCCAGTTGCAGAAGGTAAGGCTCGTAGACGTCCATTATCGTATCGGCTTCCTCACTGATAGAGGCCGCAATGGTCTCCAGTCCTACGGGGCCGCCGTTAAACTTGTTAATGATAGTCTGGAGCACCCGATGGTCTATCTGGTCGAGTCCGATAGCATCGATTTCAAGTTTGGCTAGCGCCTCAGCAGCCACCTCCCGGGTAGCAATACCATCGGCGATAACCTGGGCGTAATCTCTGACCCGTTTGAGTAATCGGTTAGCAACACGGGGTGTGCCCCTCGCCCGGCTGGCGATTTCCTTCAACCCTTCGGCTTCCGCTTTGACTTCCAGTATGCGGGCTGAGCGTTTCAGAATAGTCTCTATCGATGGCTGGTCGTAGAAATCCAGGCGATAGATAGAGCCGAACCGGTCGCGAAGTGGCGGACTAAGCAAAGCGTAACGGGTGGTAGCCCCAATCAATGTGAACCGGGGCAGCTTTAATCGCAGGCTTCTGGCACCCGGACCTTTGCCGATAACCAGGTCGAGAGCATAGTCTTCCATCGACGGGTACAGGACTTCTTCGACAACCCGGCTGAGACGGTGGATTTCGTCGATAAAGAGAATGTCCTGACTGCGCAGGTTGGTCAGTATCGCCGCCAGGTCTCCGCTCCGTTCGATGGCTGGCCCCGAGGTAATCCGGATATTAACCCCCATCTCGGCGGCGATGATGTACGCCAGGGTAGTTTTACCCAAACCGGGGGGTCCGTAGAGCAAAACATGGTCGAGCGGTTCGCCTCTCTTCTTAGCCGCAGCGATGGCTATGTTGAGATTTTCCTTGACCTTACCTTGCCCGATAAAATCATCGAGACACTTCGGGCGAAGATTCGTGTCAAGCGCTGCGTCTTCAGTGCTAACCTTACCCGACACTATACGAGCTACTTTATTACCCCCTATGCAGCGGATTGAGCTTCGCCTTCTTCTTTCGCGGGTTCCAATTCTTTTTCAGGTTCGAGCTCACTCCCAAGAGCAAGCTCTTTCACAGGCTCCAGCACCGGAGCTTCCTCCATGTACGAGTAGCGAGACCGCGCCGGAATAAGGCGACCGATAATCACGTTTTCTTTGAGGCCGGTCAATCTGTCTATCGCGCCTCTAACGGAAGCTTCGGTCAATACTCTTGTTGTTTCCTGGAACGAAGCTGCGGCTAACCAGCTTGCCGTGCTCAGCGATGCTCTGGTAATACCTAGCAGAACGGTATGAGCGGTCGCCGGCTCGCCTCCTTCAGCCAGTATCTCGGCGTTTACATCTTCGTAATGGAACCGGTCGATTAATTCTCCGGGTATCAGTTCGGTATCGCCCGATGAATCTATCATTACTTTAGCAAGCATCTGGTGGAGAATAACTTCGATATGCTTATCGTTAATGTTTACTCCCTGGGAACGATATACTCTTTGCACTTCATCTATGAAATATTGCTGGACAGCCTCCCGTCCAAGGATGTGCAACATATCCTGAGGGTTTATCGGCCCATCGGTTAGCTGTTGTCCTGCCTTTACTTGGTCTCCGTCCTTAACGCGAATATGAGTGGTAACGGGCACCACGTATTCCCGTTCTTCTTTCTCCTCATATTTAATCGAAATCCGACTCTTCTTAACGGATACTTCGCCGGCAAAACCGGCTACAATAGGCTGAGGTTGACCGGCTTTTGTTGCCGGAACCTTAGCTTCGCCATCCGGCGAAGCTAGTACAGTGCCCATATCCACTAATTGACCGTCGTCAACCATAACTTTAAAGCCCTTGGGCAACGTGTATTCATCATGAAATACCTCAGAGCTGGTGATTCGTATTTTCGCCCCCTCGTCGCTAACAACTACCCGGGCCGTACCATTGATGTCTGAAATAATGGCTGGATTCTTGGGCAGCCTCGCCTCAAAAAGTTCTTCCACTCTGGGTAAACCGCTGGTAATATCGAGCCCGACCACACCTCCCGTGTGGAAAGTTCGCAGAGTTAGCTGCGTGCCCGGCTCACCGATGCTCTGGGCGGCAATTATTCCAACGGCAGTATTAAGCTCGACTACCTGCCCGCGGGTAAGGTCTCGCCCGTAGCATTTCTGGCATATACCCCGTTTGGATTGACAGATCAGCGGCGACCTTACGTGAACAGTTGTTATCCCGGCAGAGATAATTTCTGCTGCTTTCTTCTCATCAATTACATGGTCCCTCTCGACGATAATTTCACCCGTCTTGGGATGCACGATGTTGCTGGCGGCTAAGCGGCCCATCATCCGTTCGGTGAACGATGGGAGCAGCCCCTTCTCTTTCGGTTCGGTGAGCCACATCCCGCTCTCAGTTCCGCAGTCTTCCTCGAGAACGATAACGTCATGGGCGACATCGATGAGACGGCGGGTAAGATAACCGCTTTCCGAAGTTCGCAGGGCGGTATCGGCTAACCCCTTGCGGGCGCCGTGAGTTGAGATGAAGTATTCCAGGACGCTTAAGCCTTCAGAGAAACTTGCCTTAATCGGCAGGTCGATAATCCTGCCTGAAGGGTTGGTCATCAAGCCTCTCATACCCGCCATCTGGCTAATCTGAGACATGTTACCCTTTGCTCCGGAAGTTGCCATCATATAAATTCCGCCGTTCCGGTCGAGGCTGTCCGATATGGCATTTTTAATCCGGTCAGTGGTCTCCATCCAGACGTTGACGACAGCGTTATATCTTTCGTCTTCGGTAATCAAGCCTCGATGATACTGATTTTCGATAACAGCGGCTTTTCCTTCCGCCTCTTCGATTAGTTTCTGTTTGGTCGGAGGGACTTCGATATCGCTCATTGCGATGGTCGTCCCCGATGCCGTGGCGAAGCGGAAGCCTAAACGCTGAAGGTTGTCCAGAACTGCCGCCATTCCGACGTCATCGAGTAACTTGGAACAGCTGGCTACAATCCGTTTTATCTCTGCTTTATCGACTACTTTATTATAGAAACCTAGCTGTTCCGGCAAAACATCGTTAAAGAAAATGCGGCCGACGGTGGTCTTGACCTTTTCTCCGGCTTTATTTCTAACCTCGATTTCAGCCCTTAAATCGATGACGTTAAGGTCGAACGCAAGTTTGGCTTCCTCGAAGCTACCGAAAATTTTACCTCCACCTTTCGCCCCCTGTTTTACGGTAGTGACGTAGTAACAACCGAGCACCATATCCAGCGTCGGACTTACTATCGGTTCGCCGCTGCTCGGTAATAGCATATTGTGGATGCTCAGCATCGTTTCTCTAGCTTCCCTCACGGCGGCTCTGGACAAAGGCAAATGGACCGCCATTTGGTCGCCATCGAAGTCAGCGTTGAACGCCGAGCACACCAGTGGGTGAATCTGAATGGCGCTGCCATCGATTAAGACTGGCTCGAAAGCCTGGATGCTGAGCCGGTGCAGAGTCGGCGCACGGTTAAGCAGCACTAACCTTTCTTTGACCACGCCTTCCAGTATGTCGTAGACCTCCGGGTCGGCTCTTTCCACCAGCCTTCTGGCGCTCTTTACATTGTGGGCAAGCCCTTGTTCGATTAACCGGCGCATAACAAAAGGTTTAAATAGCTCCAGAGCCATCCTTCGGGGTAGACCGCACTGATGCAGCTTCAATTCCGGACCGACTACAACTACGGAGCGCCCGCTGTAATCGACTCGTTTACCCAGAAGGTTCTGGCGGAAGCGCCCCTGCTTGCCGCGGAGCATATCAGCCAGTGGTTTCAATTTATGAGCTCCGGCAGTAGCTATGGGCTGTCCCCTTTTAGTATTATCTATGAGCGAATCGACTGCTTCCTGGAGCATTCTTTTTTCATTGCGGATGATAATTTCCGGGGCACCTATTTCAAGCAAATGGCGCAGACGGTTATTACGATTAATCACCCGGCGATAGAGGTCGTTAATACCGCTGACGGCAAATTTACCGCCGTCGAGCTGGACCATAGGACGGAGGTCGGGTGGCAACACTGGCAAGACAGTCAGGACCATCCATTCCGGTTTATTACCGCTGCGGCGGAATGCCTCGACGATCTGTAATCTTTTATTGGCTTTCTTGCGGCGCTGTCCCGAATTGGAATGGGCTTCCTCGATCAGTTGACTGTGCAACTCGTTCAGGTTGATTTCTTTGAGTAATTTCAGGATAGCTTCGGTCCCTGTACCGGCTTCAAAGGTTTGACCGAACCGTCTCAGTTCCTGGTATTGATTTTCGGTAAGCAGTTCCCGTACCTTCAGTTCTTCCAGCCTGTCTATATCGGCTGAGAGTTGTTCGGAACGCTTCGTTTTTTGCTCCTCATAATCCTTTCTGAGTTTATTGGCTTCTCCTTCAGACAGTTTCTCTTCGGTAATTTTCGTTTCAAGTAAGCTCTCGCCTTCGGCGATTTCCTTTGTGTTTTTCTCATCAAGCTCTTTAATTACTTGCTTGCGGGCTTCTTCATTAACACCGGTGACAACGTAGTGGGAGAAGTATAGAACCCGCTCCAGATTTCGCGGGGATAGGTCGAGCAGGAGCGCCATCCGACCGGGTATCCCCTTGGCAAACCAGACGTGGGCTACCGGACAGGCTAGCTCGATATGTCCCATTCTCTCCCGGCGAACTTTAGCTTGCGCTACTTCGACACCACACTTATCGCAAATGACTCCCTTATAACGTATTCTCTTGTATTTACCGCAGAAACATTCGTAGTCTTTAGTTGGCCCAAAGATTCGTTCACAGAAGAGGCCATCTCTCTCCGGTTTCAACGTGCGGTAGTTAATGGTCTCCGGCTTGGTTACTTCACCATATGACCAGCTCCTGATTTGCTCCGGTGAAGCTAAAGCAATTCGAACAGCATCAAAATCATTAACTTCAAGCATTCTCTTCTTTTACCTCTTCCGTTAAATCTTTGACCCCGGCTTCTAGTTTCGGCACTTTTACACTTTCAGGAACAAAGACCGTCTTCTCTTCTTCATTTATAACCTCAATAGCCAGACCGAGGCTCTGCAGCTCTTTGACTAACACCTTAAATGATTCCGGTACTCCTGGCTGAAGGACGTCTTCATTCTTAAGTATCGCCTCATAGGCTTTGGCCCGGCCGGTGACATCATCCGATTTGATGGTAATCATCTCCTGAAGGGTATGTGCCGCTCCGTAGCCCTCCAATGCCCACACTTCCATCTCTCCGAAACGCTGTCCGCCGACTTGGGCCTTGCCTCCCAGCGGTTGCTGACTGATTAATGAGTATGGTCCTGTAGAACGAGCGTGTACCTTATCTTCAACCAGATGGTTTAGCTTCATCATATAGACATTGCCCACTGTTACCGGCCGGTCGAACGGTTCGCCGGTTTTTCCATTACGTAGAATAACTTTACCGGTAATCGGTGACGCAACGCCCTTTTCCGAGCTCACTTTTTTCGCAGCCTGTTTCAGTTCGGCTAAAGTCAGTTTCTTGTTTTTAATGCCCATCTCCTCCAACCACAGGCGCAGGCAGATTTCTCTAGCCAATCCGCGCTCATTATCATCGAACACCTTTTCCCCATCGTGACCCTGCTTATTGACCCATTCCTTGGCAAGTTCTATCTGCGGGGGATGATTATTACCCGGTTCACTACTCATAGCTCCCGCTTTTTGGACCAGCCAAACTCTGGCAAGAGCGTCTTCGATGGTCACGTCATCAGCCCCATCGAAGACTGGAGTAAGCACTTTGAAGCCAAGCTGGTGAGCCGCCCAGCCGAGATGAGCCTCCAGAACTTGCCCGATATTCATTCTCGAGGGGACACCTAGCGGATTAAGAATAATATCTACTGGCATACCATCAGGAAGATATGGCATATCTTCCACCGGAGCGATGATAGAGATAACCCCTTTGTTACCATGCCGCCCGGCGAATTTATCTCCCACGGCGGCTCTTCTTCTCTGAGCAACCCAGACCTGCACCAGTTGATTTACTCCCGCAGGCAAGTCATCGCCAGTAAAGACTTTCACATTGATTACTTTCCCACGCTCGCCGTGGGGAACTCGCAGTGAGGAATCTTTTACCTCGCGGGCTTTCTCGCCGAAGATGGCCCTCAGCAGTTTTTCTTCAGCCGATAACTCGGTCTCACCTTTTGGTGTTATCTTGCCGACGAGTATATCGCCGGGACCGGCTTCAGCACCGACCCGGATA
>JAZDIU010000006.1:0-2398 GCA_043804635.1 Chloroflexota bacterium | reverse complement strand
CATCCATTATTTGGTTCCTCCATTTTGATGTATAGTTTGCTATGCCAAAGAAACTTTGTAACAATTGTTTTATAATTGCATTATACAACCTTGCTAAAGTAATGTAAAATAAGAACATAAATTCTATTTCAGTGATTATTAATTTAGGAGAGATGTATGGATCAAAAAAACCGGATTTATTGTGGCGACAATTTATCCATACTCCGAAATATTGCTGATGGACTTGTTGATTTGATTTATATTGACCCACCTTTCAACACTGGAAAGCGGCAAATAAGAACACAAGTAAAGGTTTCTCGCTCACTAAAAGGGGATCGAAAAGGATTTAATGGTCAAAAGTACCAGACTATCAAGCTTGGCACAAGGGATTACGTAGACATTTTCGATGATTACTTGGAGTTTTTGACCCCACGACTTGAAGAGGCATATAGAATTTTATCCCTAAAAGGAACTTTCTACTTCCACATTGATTATAGAGAGGTACATTATTGTAAAGTATTGCTGGATCAAATATTCGGGCGAAACTCGTTTTTGAATGAAATTATCTGGGCTTATGACTATGGCGCTAAACCAAAAACCAAGTGGCCTCCAAAGCATGATAACATTTTAGTTTATGTGAAAGATCCTCGAAATTATACGTTTAATGTAAATGAGATTGATCGAATACCTTACATGGCTCCTGGTTTAGTTGGTGCAGAAAAGGCGGCTAAGGGAAAGTTGCCAACAGATACTTGGTGGCATACGATTGTCCCGACTACAAGCAAAGAGAAAACAGGTTATCCAACCCAAAAACCCAGAGCTTTATTAGATAGAATGATACGAGCATCTTCTGATCCGGGTGACTTGGTACTCGATTTTTTTGCTGGAAGTGGTACAACTGGTGAGAGTTGCCTGAGACTTAACAGGAGATTTATACTGATTGATGATAGCGAACAGGCAATGCAGGTTATGGCTCAACGTTTTTCTGCTGAGAGAGATATAGAATGGATAGGTTTTAATCCAGTTCCCTATCAAGAAAAGAAATGATTTGTGCGGTTTTCGGGGGAGATGTTGGTAAAACTCTTTCCCTGCGGGTAGGTCACGGCCTCGAGCGCCAGTTCAGCAGGTAGAGGCTCCGGAAGTGATTTCGTGTGCCAGGTCAGTGTGGGCATTATAGGGTTATTTTCACCGGCGTCCCGTAACCCTTGCGGTCGAGTGTCTGCTTGTTGATTTCGTCAAAACCGGCCGAAGGCAGCGTCCAGCGAAAAAGCCACTTGGCGTCGGCCATGCGCATATTGACGCAGCCGTGGCTCATTGGGACACCGAAGTTATCGTGCCAGTAGGTGCCGTGGAAGGCATGGCCCTCGTCGGTGAAGAAACTGCACCAGGGTACGCCGGGAAAGACATAATCGTCAATGCCTGCGGCTAGGTTGGCCTCGCCCATGTGTTTGGAGGGCATTTTGACTATGATGTTGTAATTGCCGACAGGTGTGTTGGTGGGTGTGTTGCCTGCGCCGGAAAGCTCAGCGATTCCGGAGGAAATGTTGGTTTGAAAAACAACCTGGTCGGATTCGTAGCAATTCAGGGTTTGTGTATTGAGAGCGACCTCGATGCGTTTCTTCTCCAACGGAACGTCCGGCGAAATGGGCGCGATCTCATCGGGTGAGACGGGGCGCAGGTGAATGGCGGGGGCATGGTAGGTGGACTCGTCGAGTTCGTCGAGGATGCGATACCAGGGCTGCCCGTCGGGGCCGGGTTCCACTGCCACGATCCAGTGGACCGATCCGTAATACAGCCGGTAGGTGGTTTGCCAGCCGTCGTATGGGCTGTAGCGGTAGGATTGCGTATACGGCACGCTGACTTCGGCGAGCTGTCCCTTTTCTGGGATGGCCGTCACCGGCTTGTTATAGAGAACCTTGACCCGTTGCAGGCGCGCCCGGTGCATGTACCCGCCCCAGACGCGGTACCAAACCGGATTGTACTTCGGCTCATCGGCGGTGATCTCTGCGTACATGTTGACCAGCTCGTCCCGGTTCCAGGTGCCGACGATCAGGCTTTGGTCGGTCGGTCCCTGGTAGACGCTGACCGACTTGGTCGCCACGCGCACCAGGTTGACGTCCTCGAATTCGGTGATTTCCGGTAAAAAGGGGGTGAACGCCAGCCCTCCGAGCGCCAGGGCGCCGAGTTTCAAAAAGTCGCGGCGTGATATGGGTCTCATAAGGCTATGATTTTACCCGAAAAACAGGCTTCCGAAGTCACCAAGGCTTCGGAAGTTTTATTCGTGCTACATATTCAGTTTTAGGCTTCCACGAGTGTTGGCAACATGTCCTTGAGCACTTCTTCGAGGGCCATCGTGTGGGTGCAAACGCCGCGCGTGTGGAAGAAATCGCAGTCACAGGACCATTGATTGTTCGCGAAA
>JAZDIU010000005.1:0-86459 GCA_043804635.1 Chloroflexota bacterium | reverse complement strand
CCTTCCACGCGGTACCGTAGGATCACTTTGCCCGACTTTCGTCCCTGCTCGACTTGTAAGTCTCACAGTCAAGCTCCCTTATGCCAATGCACTCTACGAGTGATTTCCATCCACTCTGAGGGAACCTTTGGGCGCCTCCGTTACATTTTGGGAGGCGACCGCCCCAGTCAAACTACCCACCAGACACTGTCCCCCAGCTTGAACTGGGGTTAGAACCTAAACTCACCAAGAGTGGTATTTCACCGTCGGCTCCACCGAAGCTAGCGCCTCGGCTTCAAAGCCTCCCACCTATGCTACACAAGGTGAGTCCAGACTCAGTGCCAAGTTGTAGTAAAGCTCCACGGGGTCTTTTTGTCCAGTCGCGGGTAATCCGCATCTTCACGGATACTTCAATTTCGCCGAGTTCCTCGTTGAGACAGCGTCCAGGTCATTACACCATTCATGCGGGTCGGAACTTACCCGACAAGGGATTACGCTACCTTAGGACCGTTATAGTTACGGCCGCCGCTTACCAGGGCTTCGGTTCAAAGCTTCGCTTACGCTGACCTCTCCCCTTAACCTTCTGGCGCTGGGCAGGTATCGGCCCCTATACATCAGCTTACGCTTTAGCAGAGACCTGTGTTTTTGTTAAACAGTTGCCTGGACCAATTTTATGCTACCCTTCATAGAAGGGCACCCCTTATCCCGAAGTTACGGGGTTAGATTGCCGAGTTCCTTAACGAGGGTTGACTCGATCACCTTGGGACATTTATCCCTACCTACCAGAGTCGGTTTGCGGTACGGGCGCTCCTGCTTCAATGACAACGAGGCTTTTCTTGACGGCATAGGGTCAGTTAAGTTACTTTGGGTTGCCCCGCGGTTTCCCCTCACCTTCAGCTAAAATCCAGGGTGGATTTGCCTGCCCCGGCATCACCTATGATGAGTGACACACCATGTCCAATGGGTATGCTTAACTTACCTTCCCGTGTCCCCCCTTTGTCTCTGCAGAAGCGGTACAGGAATATTAACCTGTTGTCCATCGCTTACGCCTTCCGGCCTCAGCTTAGGACCCGACTAACCCTACGCGGATTAACCTTCCGTAGGAAACCTGAGGTTTCCGGTGGACGTGTTTCTCGCACGCCTCACGCTACTTATCCCAGCATTCTCACTTCCCTTAACTCCACCGCAGTTTACACGGCGGCTTCACTGCTAAGGGAACGCTCCCCTACCCCTCCCGATTTGCATCGGAAAGCCATAGCTTCGGTGACGGACTTGAGCCCCGCTGGATTTTCGGCGCAGAACCACTCGACCAGTGAGCTGTTACGCACTCTTTAAAGGGTGGCTGCTTCTAAGCCAACCTCCTGGCTGTCTGAGCAATCCTACTTCCTTTGCCACTTAGTCCGCTCTTAGGGACCTTAGCTGATGGTCTGGGCTGTTTCCCTCTTGACTATGAGGCTTAGCCCCCACAGTCCCACTCCCAGATTATGGCTAACGGCATTCTAGGTTTGGTTGGAGTTGGTAAGATGTTATCTCCCTAATCCATCCAGTGCCTTACCTCCGTTAGCTATCATCTGAGGCTGTACCTCAATACATTTCGGGGAGAACAAGCTATCACTAGGTTCGTTTGGCATATCACCTCTATCCACAACTCATCTGACAGCTTTGCAACGCTGACCAGTTCGAGCCTCCACTCCGGTTTTATCGGAGCTTCACTCTGGTCATGGATAGCTCACCTAGCTTCGTGTCTAATCCGCGCGACTAAAACGCCCTATTCGGACTCGCTTTCGCTTCGGATACGCAACTAAAGTCGCTTAACCTAGCCACGCAGATTAACTCGCTGGGTCATTCTTCGATAGGCACGCCATCATCCCGATTTGCATCGGGACTCTGACCGCTTGGCAGCACATGGTTTCAGGTCTTTTCACTCCCCTCCCGGGGTGCTTTTCACCTTTCCCTCACGGTACTAGTTCACTATCGGTCATCAAGGGTATTTAGCCTTACCTTGTGGTCAAGGTAGATTCCCACAGGGTTTCTCGTGTCCCGTGGTACTCAAGAACAAGTTAGGAGTCTAGCTTTTTCATCTACGGGATTATCACCCTCTTTGATTGCCCTTTCCAGAGACCTTCGATTAAAGTTTAATTTGTAACTCCTCGAACCAAACTGGGTTGGTTCCTACCTGCCTTACAACCCCCTATAGACATAGGCCCCAGAGCCACTAAGTTTATAGGGTTTAGGCTACTTCCCCGTTCGTTCGCCACTACTAGGGGAATAATTTATTTTCCTCGGGGTACTAAGATGTTTCACTTCCCCCACTTACCTCCTCCCAGCCTATGTGTTCGGCTGGGGGTATCCTTCTGTAGAAGGATGGGTTGCCCCATTCGGGTATCCTCGGTTAGACTTGCTTGGCAGCTCACCGAGGCTTATCGCAGCCGTGCCGCGCCCTTCATCAGCCCTTGATGCCAAGGCATCCACCATGCGCCTTCACCCGCTTGACCTGCTTCAGACTTGATATTACTTACACAATTATATCGGTTACGATTATTCAGTTATTAAAGTGCGCATACAAAAAGGCTTGGTGATTTCTCACCAAGCCTTTCGGTCTGGCTAGAATCACCGAATCTTAGCCCCTATGTATGAATCCTCATTAGTGATAACATTAACACACTCTGCAAAAGCTTGTCAACTATTTTATTAAAATAATTTTTGAGCGTTTCTAAGAGTGCCATTCCAGCTCTTCGGCAAGCTAAGGATAAACTCCCAGTTGGAATCTAGAGAGGGGTTCGGCTAGCTGTTAATGAGGTAAACGCTGCCCATTATCAGTAAGGCTAGCCCGACTACAATAAATAGCCATCCGCCGATTTTTAATGCTTTGGGTTCCGGTCGGAATGGGCTATGCTCCATGAATTCCCTGACATCGAAGCGGGTCGACATCGAGTTATACCAGCGCTTTTCCTCAGACCTGCCCCATATGAGGCTGAGGATACCGAGGAAAATGAAGAAGCCACCCGTCCCCATTAGGATATACCAATCAAAACGAGGCATGCTTCACATCCTTTCTTCAATTATAGCATCTTTGACGCTTTTTTCAATCAGGGAAATTGACTGGGAGGGATGAAAATGGCTATAATTAAATTGAACGGAGACTAAAGATTTGCATGAGTATTGTGCGGTATCTGGAGTTTATGCCCCCAATGAGGATGTAGCCCGGCTTACCTTCTTTACTCTATTCGCTCTTCAGCATCGTGGACAGGAAAGCAGCGGTATTGCCGCTAGTGACGGGCAGAAGCTCCAAGTCTATGCCAGGATGGGGCTGGTTTCTCAGGTATTCAATGAGGAAACCCTGCGCCAGCTAACAGGGCATATCGCCATTGGGCATAATCGGTATTCCACCAGCGGTTCCAGTAAAATATGTAATGCCCAGCCTATAATTGTCGGCAATGGTTCCACTTCTATCGCTATAGCTCACAACGGTAATATCGTCAATGCCGAGCGCCTCTATAAAGAGCTTTCTGAGCAGGGTTATACCTTTAATAGCTCCACCGATACCGAAGCAATCGGTAATTTAATTATCTCTTCGCCGGAAAAAGACTGGGTGAGCAAGATAAGATACGCAATGCGCCGGTTGCAGGGTGCTTATTCGCTGACGTTAATGACTACCGACCATTTATTCGGCGTTCGCGACCCGTTGGGAGTACGTCCCCTGTGCCTGGGAGCGATTAACGGCGGTTGGGTGCTAGCCTCGGAAAGTTGTGCCCTCGACCATATCGGTGCTACTTTTGTCCGGGAGATTGAGCCGGGCGAAATAATTACCATCGGTAAAGAGGGTATTAGAAGCTATCGTGGTGACGGGGGTAAGCAGGGCTTGTGTATCTTCGAGTATATCTATTTTTCCCGTCCCGATAGCACGATTAACGGGCGATTACTTTATCTCGCCAGGCAAGCTATGGGTGCCGGATTAGCTGAGGAACATCCGGTAGACGCCGACCTTGTGATGGGCGTACCCGATTCAGCGACTGCGGCCGGTATCGGTTATTCATTGAAATCAGGCATACCCTTAGGCGACGGGTTGATTAAGAACCGTTATGTCGGGCGCACATTTATCGAACCAGACCAGCGATTGAGAGACCTCGGAGTGAAATTAAAGTTTAATCCCCTGCCGCAGATGTTAAATAAGAAGAGAGTGGTTCTCGTCGACGATAGTATCGTCCGCGGCACAACCACGCCTAAAGTGATTGGGTTACTGAAAAGGGCGGGAGCTAAAGAAGTGCATATGCGTATCTGCGCCCCGCCGATTCGTTATCCTTGCTTTTTCGGTGTCGATATGGCGACCCGTCGGGAATTAATTGCTGCCCAGAAGAGCATACCTGAAATCAGGGACTACATCGGTGCCGATTCGCTGGGCTATCTTAGTATAGAGGGACTTATTAAAGCAGTAGACCTGCCTAGAGATATCTTTTGCCTGGCTTGTTTCACTGGGGATTACCCCATACCGGTCCAGCTAGAGATGGATAAGCTGGCACTGGAGACGGCTCAGGTTGACAAGGCTAATCACGTTGGTGTAGATTCAAAGTAATTTAGCTTCAGAATGTGGGCTAGTCAGGAGCTAAAATGCCCACTTTTAAAAGCGGAGCGATATGAAAGTAGATTTTGCCAAACTGGATAGGGCGTTTAACGCGAAAGTGTTAGCTGTAGTCGGGGATAGTAAAGAAAATTTTAATTTCCACTGGCTGAGGGCTCACCGCACTTTTACCGGGAAGCTCTATTCGGTCCAGATTAGCCCTAAATCGATTGAAGGCATCAAAGAACTGGGAATAGATAATTATCCCAGTGTAGTAGACATACCTGAGCCGGTAGACCTGGTAATTGTAAGCTCACCTAGGCGGGTGGCCCTGCAGATTCTGGAGGACTGTATTCGTAAAGGTGTAGCCGCGGCTACCTTCTTCACTGCCGGTTTTACCGAGACCGGAACCGAAGAAGGAAAAGAACTGGAACGCCAGCTTGTTGCTCGGGCGACCGAGGCTAATTTCCACCTCATCGGTCCTAACTGTATGGGTATCTTCAATCCTAAGGTTGGTTTGAAGCAGAGGATAGAGCAATATTCCGGCCAACCGGGGCCAGTGGGCCTTATTTCGCAGAGTGGGACTCACGCCATTAATTTCTCTCTCGAAGCTCAATTGCAAGGGCTTTACGTTAATAAATCGGTAAGCTTCGGTAATGGGCGCGTGCTCGATTCGGCGGATTTTATAGAGTATTTCGGTGCCGACCCTGAAATTAAGGCTATAGGTATGTATCTGGAAGGGGTCAGGAACGGGGAGAAATTTCTTAGAATATTGAAGCAAGTTTCTGCCAAAAAGCCGGTGGTCATCTGGAAGGGCGGGAGAACGCAGGAAGGCGGACGTGCCATCGCTTCTCACACTGGCTCCTTGGCTGTTTCCCGGGCGATATGGGATGCCGCCATCAGGCAGTGTGGAGCGATTGGAGTGGATCGGATTGAGGAGCTTATCGATACTCTGAAAGCTCTTATTTTCCTGCCGCCTGTGTATGGCGATAGGGTTGGTATTTCCGGTGTTTCGGGCGGACAATCGGTGGCTATTGCCGATGCTTTTGCCGAAGTCGGGCTGAAAGTCCCTCCCCCGACTCGTGAGTCCTGCGATAAGCTATTAAGTTTCTATAGTTTGATAGGGGGAGGCTACCTTAATCCGATAGATACCGGTAATGCCAATAGGAAAGACCTTAAACGTATTATGGAAGTCCTCGAGCAGGATGCTAATATGGATAACCTCATTCTGATGATAAGCGCCCGGCGAATGATGATGGAGCCAGAAGATTTACAGGAGCAAGTTGACTTACTTTCCGAAATCAAACAGAGAACAACTAAACCGGTTGTAGCGATTACGGCTTACTCTACATACGAGGAAGCCCGGATTGCGATAGAGATTACTCAGAAATTGCAAGAACGCGGCATTGTTAAATTCCCGAGTCTCGAGCGTGCCGCCAAGGCTCTTCGTAATGCCCTGGATTACTATACAATGAAGAAGGGTATCGTGGAGTCGAAATCCGAAAAAATAAAATAAAAAGCTTTTTAGGTCATTTCTGATTTGGGTCATTTGGGATTGTCTCGATATTCGGATTTAGTCCGTTCCCACCAATCCCGGTAGAGTTCCATTAGAGTAAAGTTAAAGCCATCGGTGGTCCGGTGTCCGTAGGGAACAAAACCGCGTTTCTGGAAACACTTATGAGCCCGGCTATTTGTGTCCAGCGTCTTCAGATAGATTCGTTTGATTCCTGTCTTCCGGAAAATATAATCGACCAAGGCGGTGACAATATCTTGTCCGTAACCTTTGTCCCAGCAAATGCGGTCGCCAATCATAATACCCAGTTCGGTCTCGCCTTTGGCTTCGTCAATATTATAATAAGAACAGTTACCGATATGCCTACCGTCCTGTGTCTCTACGGCAAAGCGGTTTCTAGTTGATGAGTGATAGCCCAATTGCTCCGTATATTCGAGCAGATATTGGTTAAAGCTCATCTCCAAGGGTGGAATAGCATCTAGGTAGGCTAGCTCGGGGTCTTTTTCCCAGTTATAATCGTTCCAGGCGTCAGCCAGCCTTTTACGGCGAATCAAAATCCTACTATGGTTAATCTCGTCAGCGTGAGGAGTTTCAGACACCCGGTTCATCTTCTTCGTCCTCTTCAATTTCCTGGTCGCGCTCCCAGATAGGCTCGGTAAAATAGTCGATATATTCCTCCATAGCCTCGGTGGCGAGTTGCTTGATTCCTTCCTTAGTCTCGCTGGCTATCTCCGTCAGTTCAGCCATATCAATTTCGACACCCAGAATCTTGACCAGGACCTTGAGTACAGCCAGAGCGGCGATAGGATTTTGTATTTTGGTGGCATAGGTAGGGACTTCACCCAGCAAGCAGACGCCCTCAACTTTTCTCTCCTTAGCTACGCCCAGGAGCAGTCCGTTCAGTCCTGAAATCTGTAGGTTACCCCGGTGAACTAATTCACGAGCTTTTAGCTCTTCAGCGACATCCGGGGTGGTGGCTACGCCCCAGGCTCTGGGCTGTTCCGTGTGGTGAATACGGGTTATAGCGGCGGCGCAGGTATAGATTCTCTTGACTCCGAATCTGACGGCGACGTCAACGACGCAGTTAGCCAGGTCGTAGGCTTTGGCGGTAGGCTGAGCCTCACCCATAAACAATATTATATCGCTCCCGCTGCCTTTATTCTTCCAGTAGGAAAAGCGGCTCTCCGGGAATTGCGGCGCTTCGACGATATTATCCCTGACGGCAATACCGATGGGGTCGAAAAAGTAGGTCGGTTCGATTTCGCCCAGTTTCTTAAAGCCCGGAAGTTTTCTTTCCAGATAGCTGGCAGTAATGAGAGCCACATTACCGATGCCGGGCCAAGCGGCAAGCATCACCGGAGATCTAAGTTTAGGCCGGGCATAAAGTTTAATTAAATTCATAAGGTAAACCTATTCACTTAGTCCCTTTCCCCCTTATCAAAGAGGGAAGTGATTTTATTAAAAGGGGGTAAAGCCCTATTTAACTGGGCAAGATAACTGATGCCGATAACCGTAAGGACGATTCCAATAAAAGTGAGGAACGCGGTATACCCCAGTTTCTTTTCAATTATGGCAATTAGAGCTAGCCCTAATAAGTTCAGACCAGCAATGGCTATTAGCCACGCTAGAATATTTAAAATAAGCTTTAATAGTTTTTTAACGTACTTCATTAGAATTTATTTGCTCGCCATAGAAACGCTCGAAAAATACAGTGACGGCGTATTAATAAATCCACTAACCCATCTAGCATCGCTGCCGATGGCGGTAATATTCTTAAGCAACTGGTAAACATTCCCGGAAACCATCGTGTCTTTTACTCTACCTTTAATTTTACCATTTTCCACTTTATAACCTAAAAGAATGTTGCCGCTGAAATCGCCGCCCAGGATATTACCCTGTTCGGCGCCCATTAATTCCTCAACGACGAGTCCTTCCTTTATATCGTTTACCATTTCTTCAAAGGTAGTCTTACCCGGCGCGATAACGAAAGCGGTAGGCGAAGGTGCGGGTAATCTTCCGCCGCCTCGGTTGCCGTTGCCGGTGCTCTTGGTATTTGCCAGCGCCGCTGTCTGGAGGTCGTATAGGAAATTCTTAACTACTCCCTGCTCAATAAGAGGGGTGCGCTGGCTGGGGACACCTTCGTCATCGCAGGGACGGCTGGTCGGGCGGTAGGCAATGGTCGGGTCGTCCCAGAGCGAAAGTTTTTCATCGAAGACCGATTGCCCCAATTTAGTGCCGATGGGTGAAGCTCCCTGAAGGATAATTTTGCCGTTGAATGCAGACATCAAGGGAGTGACTAAAGCACTGGCTACCCCGTGAGGAGTAAAGACCACTGGTAGAGACTTGGACGGGACCGAAGCGCGAACTTTGGCTTGTTCGAGCTGTCGGAGCACTTCATCGGCCACGGTATCGGATTCAGTTATCGGGTGGCAAGAGCTCTGGTCATCGCCGACAAAAAGCATATCCGTGCCACGAATCAGATTAGCCCAGACGCTTAGGCTAAAATAGCTTTGTTTGTAGGTCGCCTGCCCGCCATGAGAGTTGATAATTCGGACTGTGACCGTGCCTTTAGCTACGCTGGCGTGACAGATAAGTTCGGAAGTATGGCTTCTGAGCTTGGTTATCAGCCCTTCTCCCAGCTTTGCCATACCTTCAATAGGGACCGACTCCACTTTAGGGTCGAATACTTCGATTTTGGGATAAGAGATTAAAGACGGTAGCACGAATTTAGCTTCCATACCGAATTCGGCGGTTTCTTTTGCCATTTTCACCAGGTTCTGTCTATCATTCAGATTGGTCGCCGTGGCGTAGCCTATTTTCCCCTGCCTGATGATACGCAGAGCCACAGCGGTGCTTTGCTTGTTTTGAATATGTTTCAAGCGATTTGTCTCGAACTGGACGGGCGTTTCTTCAGAAGAGACCATATAAACTTCGGCTTCTTCAGATACCTTTTTAGCCTGCTCCAGGATTTTCTCCACTATTTGCCTCCGACAAGGCAGTTGCGGACTCTGATGTGAGGACTGCCGTTGGAAACCGGTAACGGCGATTGGGCGGCTTTGCCGCAGCCGCCGCCCTGGTTCATGTCGAGGTCGTTGCCGATAGCATCGATGTTCTTGAGAGTATTAAAAACGTTACCAGTAAGTACAACCGGCCGCAATAGCTCGGCGACCTTGCCGTTGCGAATCATATAAACTTCACCGGCAGAGAAGGTGAACATCTCCATACTGGTAGTGCCGCCGTACCAGTTTTTGGCGTACACCCCCTCTTTTATATCGCCGATTATATCTTCGAAAGAAGCCGTCTTTGGTTCGATATATGTATTGGTCATACGAACGATGGGAGCATAATGGTAGTTGATGGTACGGGCATTGCCGGTAGGTTTTTCGTTCATTTTGGCGGCGGTTTCCCGGGAGTGTAGCCGCCCGGTCAATTTACCTTTTTTAATAAGGTAGGTTTTAGTTGCCGGCACGCCTTCATCATCATATTTAAAGCTTCCTCTCAACCCGGGCATAGCTGCCGAGTCGATAATGTTAAGCTCTTTACTGCCGAATTCCTTGCCTAGGGTCATAATCGAACGCATTCGTTCGTTCTCATAGACGAAGTCGGATTCGGATAAATGTCCGAAAGCTTCGTGGACGAAAACGCCTGCAAGAATCGGGTCCAGGACTACGGTGTATTCGCCTCCCGTTATCTGCCGGGCAGAGAGTAATTCGACGGCACGTCGCGCCATTTCCCCGGCTTGCTTGTGGAGTCCTTTAATTTGCTCGAAATCGCCCCGGCTGCCGATGCTTAATCCTGATTGCTGGACTTCGCTGTCTTCGGCGGCGACTGCCGAAAGGCGCAGGGCTATATCCGCTCTTTCCTGTTCGATATAGCTGCCCGGCGAATTTATGAATACGGTCTTCTTATAACTATCCGAATAGTTGATGATTGATGTCTTTAAGTGAGGAGTAGACCAGATGACTTCGTTATATTCATCCAGCAGTCGTTTCTTTTCAGATAATGGCAATACCACCGGGTTCTTGCTCTGGTTCGGGACGATATCGACTACCGGTGCTACTTCAGCCAGCTTAATTTCCTCGCCACCCACCAACCGCCCCTGTCTAATGGCTGATTCTATTTTATCAGGAAGGTCGCTGAAATTATTGAAGCTAACAAAACCCCAGCCGCCCTTGACCAGAGCTCTCACGTTCCCGCCAGTACTAGCCGTCCGGTCGATAGATTCCAACTCGCGCCCGCGATAGCCGATGTGACTGCTCTGGCTCTCTTCGAGGTGGACTTCTATGTAATCGGCACTGAATTTTTTGAGTGTTTCAGTTATCTCGTGCCCAATCGCTGCAATATCTGCCATATTTCACCCTATGATGCCAGTTTAATTGGGTTAATATCTAATTGTCAATCTTAAATCATAAATCCTAAATCTAAAGTAGGTAGCTTCCCTAGCTTGACTTTATATCACCCCTCCTCTATAATACTTTCTTAATGAGCGCCAGAAGGTTGCCCGAGTGGCGCAATGGAAGCGCAACCGACTTGTAATCGGAAGGTTAGTGGGTTCGAATCCCCTCTCGGGCTGGGGAACAGAGGGAGGGGTGCCGGAGTGGCTAATCGGAGCAGTCTGTAAAATTGCCGCCCTGACGGGCTTCGTAGGTTCGAATCCTACCCCCTCCACTTTACATCGAACTATAAAAGTCGGTATAATATATGCCCACATAGCTCAGCAGGTAGAGCACACCCTTGGTAAGGGTGGGGTCAGCAGTTCGATTCTGCTTGTGGGCTTATAAATTAGGAGGTTTTAATGGCAAAACAGAAATTTGTGCGGACTAAACCACATGTTAATGTGGGCACTATCGGTCACGTCGACCACGGTAAGACAACTTTAACGTCAGCCATAACGCTGGTGTTGTCCAAAGGTCCTGGAACAACGACGCAGTTCCGTGACTTCTTCAGTATCGATAATGCTCCTGAAGAGAAAGTCAGGGGCATGACTATCGATATTGCCCATATCGAATATGAAACCGAAAAACGGCATTATGCCCACGTCGACTGCCCGGGGCATGCCGACTATATTAAGAATATGATAACCGGTGCCGCTCAGATGGATGGAGCCATCCTCGTAGTAAGTGCCCCAGATGGACCGATGCCGCAGACAAGAGAGCACATTCTGCTTTCCCATCAGGTTGGGGTTCCCGCTATGGTAGTTGCCCTCAATAAAGTGGACGCTATGGAAGATGAGGAACTACTCGAGCTGGTTGAAGTCGAGTTAAGAGAGCTATTAACCAAATATGAATTTCCTGGAGATAAGATACCTATCGTGCGCGTAAGTGCCACTAAAGCTCTCGACTGCGGCTGCGGTAAGAGAGATTGCCCGTGGTGTGGTCGTATCTGGAAGCTGATGGATGCTGTAGATGATTATATTCCGACTCCGGCCCGACCCAAAGACCAGCCTTTCTTGATGTCTGTAGAAGACGTTTTTAGTATCAAGGGCAGGGGCACTGTGCCTACCGGTAGGGTCGAAAGAGGGACGATTAAAGCCGGCGAAGAAGTCGAAATAGTCGGTCTGCATCACGAGCCTCGTAAGGTGATAGCCACCAGCATGGAGATGTTCCATAAGACGCTGGACTATGCCGAAGCCGGCGACGCCGTCGGTATTCTGCTGAGAGGCGTCGAACGCGAAGATATAGAAAGGGGTATGGTGATTGCGGCTCCCGGCTCTATTAAACCGCATACCTACGCCGAAGCCCGAGTTTACGTCCTGACTAAAGAAGAAGGCGGCCGGCATACTCCGTTCTTTACCGGATATAAGCCGCAACTTTATATCAGAACAACCGATGTCACCGGGTCTATCGAATTGCCGGAAGGGGTTGAAATGGTTATGCCCGGCGATAACATAACGATGAAAATTAGATTGCTTTATCCGGTTGCTATAGAGACTGGTTTGCGCTTCGCTGTCCGCGAAGGCGGTAGGACCGTCGGTGCCGGGACTTTCGGTAAAATTATCGAGTAAATATGGCTAAGAAAGGCGACGCTAGGACTATAATCCATCTTGCTTGCACCGAATGCAGGGAGAGGTCATATACAACAACTAAGAATAAAAAGAACGACCCGCAACGGTTTGAGCTTAAGAAGTACTGTCCCCGTTGTCAGTCTCATACGCTACACCGGGAGGTAAAATAGTCTAGTCCGAATGGTTCCATCATGATGCGTTCTACTACTAACACAGGCACTTCAAGATTTCAGTTCTTGAGTGAGACTATTGCTGAACTTAAAAAGGTAGTCTGGCTCAGCAGAAGAGAAGCCACTTATCTGACAGTTCTGGTATTAATAGTCTGTGTTGCGGCTGGTCTGTTTTTGGGAGCTCTCGATTTGGGCTTTACCAGCCTGGTTAATATATTAATAGGTGGCTAGTCGTGACTGAGAACGGAAAAAGCTGGTTTGTAATTCATACCTACTCCGGATATGAAGAGCGGGTTAAGAAAAATCTGGAGCAGCGTATCAAGCTTATGGATGCGGCGGAAGAGGTGGCAAAGGTAGAAATACCAACCGTGGAAGAGGTCGAGGTTAAGGGCGGTCAAAAGCGTCTCATCCGGAAGAAAATATTGCCCGGTTATATTCTGGTTCAAATGAAGATAAGCGACCAGAGTTGGAATGTAGTACGTAATACACCGGGAGTCACCGGGTTTGTGGGTGGGGGTGGTAAGCCAACTCCTCTGCGGGAAGAAGAAGTCGGTCAGATTTTGCAGCAGATGTCGGCAGAAGCACCCAAGGTCAAAGTTGGTTTCAAACAAGGGCAAAGCATACGTGTTACCGATGGCCCTTTTACGGATTTCGTTGGTATTGTGGATGAAATAAGCACCGAAAAAGGTAAAGTTAAAGTACTCCTATCCCTTTTCGGGCGCGAGACACCGGTTGAACTCGATTTCTTACAGGTGGAGAAGCTTTAATTTTTGGTGAGGTGGCTATAAATGGCAAAGAAAGTAAAAGCAGTAATTAAACTCCAGATTCAAGCAGGGCAAGCTAATCCGGCTCCGCCGGTGGGTCCCGCTCTGGGTCAGCACGGAGTCAATATAATGGCGTTTTGTAAGGAATACAACGAGCGGACGAAAGGGTCCGCCGGTTCTGTTATTCCGGCGGAAATAACTATCTACGAAGACCGGACTTTCACATTCGTGACGAAGACGCCGCCAGCCGCTGACTTAATAAAGAAGGCGTTGAATATCCAAAAAGGAAGCGGAAAAGCCGGTCGTGAAACAGTCGGCACGATTCCCCGCGAAAAAATCCTTGAGATAGCTAAAATTAAATCTAAGGATTTGAACGCTAACACAATCGATGCCGCAGTAAAGGTCGTCGAAGGTACCGCCCTCAGTATGGGCATTGGAATAGAGGGTTAAATGGCAGACAAAGGTAAAAAATATCAGGAAGCAGCTAAACTATTAGATAAAACCAAGCAGTATGCACCGGAAGAAGCTATCGACCTGGCTAAGAAGATGGCTCGCGCTAAGTTCGATGAAACCGTTGAGCTCCATCTTCGTATGGGTATCGACCCCAAGGATGCGACTCAGCAGGTGCGCGGTGTTGCACTTTTACCTCACGGCTTGGGGAAAAAGGTAAGAGTGCTTGTTTTTGCCCAGGGAGAAGCCGCTAGGGTAGCTGAATCGGCCGGTGCTGATTTCGTCGGTGGGGACGAAATCGTTAAGAAGATTGAAGATGGCTGGGTTGATTTCGATATCTCAATCGCTACTCCGGATATGATGGGTAAGGTAGGCAGGCTGGGCAAAATCTTAGGTAGAAAAGGATTGATGCCCAATCCCAAGTCGGGAACGGTGGTTGCCGCTAACGACCTGCCTAGGGTAGTCCAGGACGCTCGTAAAGGCCGGGCGGAGTTCAAGTTGGACAGAACGGCAATTATTCATATGCCCGTAGGCAAGGTCAGTTTCGAGAACGATAAGCTAATGGGTAACCTGACGTCAATAGTGGAGTCGATAATGAAGGCTAAGCCGAGTGGCGCCAAGGGTCAATATGTAAAGTCGGCTACGTTGACCACTACTATGGGTCCCGGCATTGAGCTTGACCTTAAGACCACTCTAGCTTTGACTGCAGGTTGACATTAAGGCGACTAACGGTTAAAATATTCGGCGGTTTATTCGGTATCTCCGAAGAAAAATATTAAATTTTGGGAGGAGAAATGGCCGGAATTGTTTCATACGGGGCGTACATACCATATTATCGATTGCCGAGAAGCGTCCTTAATAAAGCGTGGGGGCGTCCCGGAGGCTCAGGAGAAAAAGCTATCGCCAACTACGATGAAGACCCGGTTAGTATGTCGGTAGCGGCTGGTCTCGATTGCCTTAAAGGTCTCGACACTAAGACGATTGATGCACTTTATCTGGCAACAACCAGCGCACCTTATAAGGAGAGGCAGAATGCCACAATAGCCGCCACGGCTCTGGACATTCGCCGCGAAGCTCAGACGGCTGATTTTGCTAACTGCCTCAGGGCGGGAACTATCGCAATGCTTTCGGCTCTGGATGCCGTAAATGCTGGCTCAGCCAGGAATGTTGTTGTCACCGCCAGTGACGTGCGTCTTGGGGGTGCAGCTGGCGAAAACGAGCAGAACTTCGGCGATGGTGCGGCTGCTTTTGTCTTGGGTAAAAATGGAGTAGTCGCCGAAGTCGAAGCTACTCTTACCATCTCTGAAGACTTCGCCGATAGATGGAGAGCTCACGACGATGTGTTCGTCCGTAACTGGGAAGACCGGTGGGGCTTGGATGAAGGCTATATGAAGTTTCCCGTTGAAGCTGCCTCCGGAATTTTGAAAAAAGCCAAATTAACTGCGAAAGACCTCACTAAAGTCTGTTTTTACGGATCCGATGGTAGACGGCACGCCGATTTAGGCAAACGGTTAGGACTGCAGCCGGAACAAATTCAGGACTCGCTCCTCGACTCGGTAGGCAATACGGGTGCAGCCCATCCTCTGATGGTTCTGGTCGGCGCTCTGGAAGGAACCAAAGCCGGCGACCGCATTCTCCTGATAAGCTATGGGAGTGGTTGTGATGCCATTCTCTTCAAAGTGACCGAGGAAATTAACAAGGTTAAAGACAGACGAGGTATAAAGCGCCACCTTCAAATGAAAAGGCCGCTCGATAATTATGAGAAATATCTTCGCTGGAGAGGATTAGTCCCGCTGGAGGCGCAGGCACGTCCGGAAAAATCGCCGTCCTCTATGGCTTCTCTCTGGAGAGAACATCGCTCGGCGCTGCCTCTTTACGGCGTTAAGTGTAAAGTGTGCGGCACCCCGCAGTTGTTCCTGACTAATCAGTCTACACGGGCACACATCTGTGTGGACTGCGGTTCTAGAGACCAATTCGACCCGTATCGTTTCGCTGACAAGAAGGGTAAGGTTGCCAGCTTTAGCCACGACTTTCTGGCTCTAAGCCAGGACCCGCCCAATACTCTGACTGTCGTTGATTTTGAAGGCGGGGGCAGAGGTGCCTTCGAGATGACCGACCGCGACCCAGCGGAATGTAAAGTAGGTATGGGTGTCGAGATGACTTTTAGAAAAATATTCTTTTCCCGTGGCGTTCATAACTACTTCTGGAAATGCAAGCCAGTAAGAGAATAGAGTAAGGGAGGTAAGAAAAATGCCGGGAAGTATTAGAAATAGAGTTGCGATTGCCGGGATGGGTTGCACTAAATTCGGCGAGCGGTGGGATGCCTCTCTCGATGACCTCGTGGTTGATGCTGCTTATCAAGCTTTCGAGGATGCCGGGATAGGACCGGAAGACGTTCAGGCGTGCTGGTTTGGGACCAACACGTCGGGACAATCGGGGTTGACGCTTTCGGCACCTTTGAGGCTTCAATATATTCCGGTTACCCGCGTGGAAAATATGTGCGCCACGGCTTCGGATGCCTTCAGGAACGCTTGTTACTCCGTAGCGGCCGGAATATACGATATCGTACTAGCTATCGGCGTCGAGAAACTCAAAGACACTGGTATCAGCGGCTTGGGCGGGCAGATACCTCAACCCAGCCATTCACTAGAACCGGAAAGCACGGCACCAGGGAACTTCGCCCTGCTGGCTACTACCTATTTTGCCCGTTATGGCTTAAGTTTCCAGGATGGTAAGCATATGATTGGTAGAATCTCCTGGAAGAGCCATCGCAATGGCGCATTAAACAAAAACGCTCATTTCCAGAGAGAAGTGCCGATGGAGACTATAATCAATGCCCCGATGATTGCCTGGCCCCTGGGGCTTTTCGACTGCTGTGGTGTCAGCGATGGTTCTGCGGCAGCCATTCTGACCACACCTGAATTAGCTAAGACTTTGAGAAAAGGTAAAGAGCCACCCATTTTCGTTAAGGCGGCTCAGATTGGCGCTCCGCCTCGGGATGGTAAATACAATCAGAAATACGACTATACTCACGTCGAGCAAACGGTTCGCTCGGCTTATGCCGCATATAAAGAAGCGGGGATAACTAATCCGCGCGACCAGATAAGTATGGCTGAAGTCCACGATTGCTTCTCGATTACCGAAGCAGTTACTATGGAAGACCTCGGGTTTAGTCCGAGGGGTAAAGTGCTGGCCGACGTCGAGGGTGGACGGTTCGACCTGGATGGGGCACAGCCGATCCAGACCGATGGCGGTTTGAAATGTTTCGGTCATCCTATCGGCGCCAGCGGATTAAGAATGCTCTACGAAATGTATCTCCAGCTTCAGGGCAGGGCTGATAAATTAACCAATCCCGGTAAACATCAACCGAGTCGACAGGTGAAAAATCCCAAGTTGGGATTAACTCATAACCTCGGCGGTCAACCGGATGGTCCTAATATCTGGGTCGGTATCGTCGGGTTAGAAGAAGCGTAAAGGAGGCAGAGGTGGCAAAAACATCGATAGAGACTTTACGAGCTAGAAAAGAACTTAATGGCGAGAAGTACGTTCTAACTAAGATTGACTTTTCCGAAGAAGACGCTAAAGGCGATGCCGCCTACTATACCGAACGCGGTAAAAAAACCAAAATTGAACAAAGCGGCATTAACTGGTTAGTCTATACCAAAATAGGGCAGTAGGAGTATTGCTTTACTTCTGAATAAAGAGTAAAATTATTATTACTCGATTGGAGAGTCGGAGAAACACCGAGATTAAGTAAAGTTAAAATTGAATACCTGAGACAGCAGGTGCCGTTTACGGTTTAAATATCCTGCCGAGGAAAGCAATCTAGGTAAGTCTAGAAAGAGTTCTTGTGGCAGATGGCACAAGAACTCTTTTTTTGGAGGAATAATGGCTAAAGAAAAGAAAGCACAAACAATCGATAAGTTGCAGGAGTCTTTCGCCAAATGCAATATCGGTATCTTGACCGATTACCGGGGATTAGCCACCCCCGACATGGTAGCAATACGCTCCAAACTTCGAGAGAAGGGCAGCCAGTTTAAAGTTGTAAAGGATACCCTGGCCCGTATTGCCGCCGAAAAAGCCGGGAAAGGCGATTCGGCTAAGCTGTTCGAAGGTCCCGTAGCCGTAGCCTTTGGCTTCGATGATATAACTGCTACAGCAAAAGTCCTGGCGGAATATATCCAGACATCGAAAGTAAACCTGAAGATTAAGGGAGGCTTTCTAGCCAACCGGATACTTACAATGGCGGATGTTATGACCCTATCGACCTTACCATCCAGGGAAGTATTAATCGCCAGAGCCCTGGGCGGGATGAAGAGTCCAATCACATCTTTAGTTATTTGTTTAGCCGCCCCCATCAGAGGGATTATGGGGGTATTACAAGCTAGAATTAAACAAATGGAGGAACAGAATGTCCAAAAATGAAGAAATCATGGCAGCTATCGAAACTATGACCGTGCTCGAACTGGCTGAGCTGGTCAAGGCTCTGGAGACCAAATTCGGCGTTACGGCAGCGGCTCCTGTAATAGCAGCGGCAGCACCCGCCGGTGCGGCAGCTCCAGCGGTAGCGGTAGAAGAGAAAACGGAGTTCAATATCACTCTCAAGAGCTTTGGTGCCAATAAAATCAATGTCATCAAAGTAATCAGAGAGCTGACCGGACTGGGTCTGAAGGAATCCAAGGACTTAGTCGAAGCGGCTCCTAAGCTGGTGAAAGAGAAAGCCACCAAAGAAGAGGCAGCGTCAGCTAAAGAGAAGCTGGAAGCGGCCGGGGCTGCAGTCGAAATTGCCTAAACATATTTGAGGTTGCTTATTGCCCGCTCGCCCTGAGCAAGTCGAAGGGTGAGCGGGTTAAAGCTCGTTTAGATCGAACTAGACGAGCAATGTTGTTTTCAGCCAGTCAATCACAACCGACATTGCCGTTTCGTCTTCTCTCAGTCTGTGTCCGCCGCCATCGATTATGACTAACTGCTTGGGTTCGCCTGCCTTTTCGTAAAGCCGGTGGGCGTGGCTGACGTTAACCACTTCATCATTACTGCCGTGAATCAGTAATAAAGGTCTGGGCGCAATTCCGGCTACACGCTCGATTGGGCTGACTTTTCCGAAGTTGCCGAACCATTCCTCAACCGAAGCGGGAAAATCTTTGTCCCTGATTAAGCCCAAACTCCGAAAACGGGCGATTAGAGACTCCGGTCCGGCGAAGATATTAAACTCGGCGGGACTGGCACAACTGGCGACACAAGCAACTCTTTTGTCCTCTGACGCTACGTATATCGAGACGGCAGCCCCACCGCTGAAACCGAGTAGAACCAGCCGGGAACGGTCTACTTCCGGTAAGGCGTATAAATAGTTGAGAGCCGCCTTCAGGTCTCGAGTCCAGCCCAGGAGGTCGATATTACCTTCGCTTTTTCCAGCACCCCTAAAGTTGAAAAGCAATACTGCCAGACCTTCCTGGCAGAGTCTTTCGGCAAGAACGGTGTAACCGCTTTCAGTCGCGGGGTCGTAGATTCTAGCAGGGATGCCGTGACAAACGCAAACCGTGGGGTAAGGTGCCGGACCATCGGGCAAGTAGAGGCAACCGGAGAGCTTTAAGCCGTCCGCTCTTAGAATGACTGGTCTGGTCAGCATTTTTAATCAGGCATAGCTAAGCTACAATAGAGCTCTTAAAAGCCTCGGGCAGCAACGTTCGCACAAAACTAAAGGCGTTTACCAGCCCGGTCAGGACATCGGAGCCGCTGACCCATCTTGCCAGCCAGTCGAAGATAGGGTAGGTCTGTACCAGCAGCACAAAGACGACCATTCCGATAATGGCACCCACCAGACTTAATGCACCGCCCAGCAGCCGGAAAAATACGCCCTTTTTCCAGACTGCACCGATGAGTTTCCTCGTTAGGAAGAAGACGATATGTAAGATGATGCTGATAATGCCCATTGTGATGAAGAAACCCAGAAAATTCTGCCAGTTCTCTCCGGGGAGAAAAGATAAAAGGGAGGTAAGCACTTTGTAGCTGAAGGTGGTAAGCGGAATCGAGATAATAAGGGCAACCAGCGAAGAACCGGTTTTAACCGCCCCATCTTTCAATCCGCCGAGAAAGCTCAAAATTAGCAATATGACGACGAT
Source organism: Chloroflexota bacterium (assembly GCA_043804635.1). Classification (GTDB taxonomy): domain Bacteria; phylum Chloroflexota; class Dehalococcoidia; order Dehalococcoidales; family UBA2162; genus JAZDIU01. The sequence continues at coordinate 66,902 of JAZDIU010000005.1, read as the reverse complement.
AATATCAACCAGAATCATTAAATACATTATGGCGGTTTTGAGCCTGTTTGGCAAGGTTACCGAATGGAGGTTAGCATTCTTTGGTGTCCTTTACCCTTCAACTGAGCTAAAGACCTTTTCCCAGCGAGAGTACAAGGGGTGAGGTTTGACACAAAACGAGCATATAAATAAGTCAATAAATGTGTTACTAATCACTAAAACTAGCACACCAGCTAGAATAAGTTCATCCGATGATATAAAATACTATGAGAGCCAAAAAAGAAAATTACCATACGCAGGCATACTTGGAGGATAGAGGTGAAACTGGTTGTTATCGGCGCCGGACAATGTGGCTGCAGAATTGCCGATGAATTTGTCCGGTTGAATAGAAAGGCACGCAGCGAACGTCATATCGAGATAATTACTGATGCCTTCGCCGTAAATACTGACGTTACCGACATAAGTGGGCTGTCCTGGATAAAGCCCGATTATAGGCATAGAATCATTATCGGAAACCAGAAGACATACGGGCACGGCGTAGGTAAAGTGAACGAGGTCGGCGCCGAAGTAGCTAAAGATGATGGCGACAAGATAATAGAAGCGGTACAAAGAACTCGGCGTTTATATGATTCAGATGCCTTCTTGGTAATAGCTGGTACTGCCGGGGGCACTGGCTCAGGTGCCCTGCCGGTCATTACTCAACTTATAAAAGAGCGCTATTTTGATAAGCCGGTGTACGACCTCGTCATTCTCCCTTTTGAGCATGAGGAGACGACCGAAGAGAGAAGTATTTATAATTCGGCTACCTGCCTTAAATCAGCGAACTCGGTGGCCGACGCCATAATTATGGTTGACAACCAGCGGTACATAAAAAAAGATACCTCACTTAAAACTAATCTGAAACAAATCAATGAAATGATAGCCGAACCCTTTTACGATATCCTCTGTGCCGGTGAGGAGAACAACCCCAAATACGTCGGCGGGAAAACACTCGATGCCGGAGATATTATGCAAACGCTCAAAGGGTGGACAGTTATCGGGTATGGTAACTCAGAGATACCGATGTTCAATCTTCCGGCTTTAAGGTCTCCCGACTTCAAGAAAAAGAGCACTGAGACCCAAAAGGGAATCGAAGCCATGGATGAAGCCATAGCCGAGCTATCCCTGAGGTGTAACCCGGCTGATGCCCGCCGAGCGCTATATCTCCTTTCATCACCAGCCAAAGAAATGAATATGCAGCTGATTAAAGACCTTGGTGTTCACATAAGGAATCTGTGTCCAAAGGCAACAATTAGATATGGAGATTACCCCAGAGAGCAGAGCGCCGTAGAAGTCACGGTAGTGCTTTCGGAACTTAAAGATGTGGAAAAGTTAAGGGAATACTATACTAAGTCAATCGACCTTATGTCAGAGCTTAAGAATCGGCAGAAAGAAACCGATGTTACGCTTAAAGCTATCGATGATAAATCTAAGGATTTGCCTAAACTGTTATAATTAGTTGAAGAGGAACCGATGCTTGTTGATCTACTTGGGACTATCACAGATAATCTACTCCTGCTGGTTTTATCAACTGCCGTCATTTTCATACTTATTGCTCTAGGCATCATTCTCATATCGATGAGACGTCGGTCGCATCGGCGAAGTGGAAAGGCTAGTTTGAGTAAGGCAATGCCCGGAGGTAAGAGCGACTGGGATACTATGGTAACCAGGGTTCGGCAACAGTCAGAACTAATAGCCAAGGAAACGGAAGACCAAGCCAGAGGACTTAGGCAGAAGGAGCAGGCTAAGCTTATTGCTAAAGCCGCAGAGCAATCAAGGCAGATTACTAAGGATGCCGAGCAGAAGGCGGCCGAAATAATAAGCAAAGCCGGTATTCAAGCTGAACAGACTGTTAGAGAGGCTGCGAGGAAAGCTACAGAACTGACAAATAAGGCTGTAGCCGACGCCAAGAGGGAATGGGATGAAGTCCAAGCTGCTGCCAGACAGGAATCGGCGCGTATTATCAAAGAAGCCGAAGATAAAGCCAGAGAACTGATAGAGAAAGAGAAGATTAGAAAAGACGCCGAAACTGAAGCCGCGAGGATTATGGCTGAAGCTAAAGAGCAATCAACACAGGTTACCAACGCTGCCGAACAGAAGGCGGCAGAAATAATGAGTAAAGCCAGCGCTCAAGCTGAACAGAAGGCATCGCAGGTTATCGGACAGGCTGAAACGAAGGCAAGAGAACTGACTGATAAGGCAACGTCTGATGCCAAGAGAGAACGAGGCGAGGCTGAAACTGCTGCCAAACATCAGTCGGAGTGGATTATTAAAGAAGCCGAACGGAGAGCTAGAGAACTGACTGATAATGAGCAAATAAGAAAGAACGCTGAAATCGAAGGCGAAAAGATTATTGCTGGAGCTAAAGAGCAATCAATGCAGATTACCAATGCTGCCGAGCAGAAGTCGGCTGAAATAATAGGTAAAGCCAGCACTCAAGCAGAAGAAAAGGCATCACAGATAATCGTACAGGCTGAAGCGAAGGCTAGAGAATTGACTGATAAGGCGGTGTCTGACGCTAAGAGGCAATGGGATGGTGTCGAAGCTGCCGCTAGACAGGAGTCTCGGCGTATTATCAAAGAAGCCGAAGATAAAGCCAGAGAACTGGTAGAGAAAGAGAAGATAAAAAAGGACGCCGAAACTGAAGCCGAAAGGATTGTTGCTGAAGCTAAAGAACAGTCAGAGCAGATTACCAAGGCTGCCGAGCAGAAGGCGGTCGAGATAATGAGCAAAGCCAGCACTCAAGCTGAACAGGTTATCGCAAAGGCTAGAGAGAAGGGTAGAGAGCTCGCGGATAAAGCGGTGGTTGATGCTAAAAAGAAATGGGGCGAGCTCATAAATCAAGCTCAGCGAAAGTCGACAGATATTGGTCGATGGGAAAAAGGTGAGTGAACCGTTTAGAGTGAGCGTGAACAGACCATAGATATAGACACTATCTTTCGGTTTTCGTCAAATTTAATCAACCTCTCAGAGGGTTATCTTGCAGGAGCGGGTTTAAAATCCGCTCAGCGGTTAGAGCCTGCCCTGTTCACGGTGAACCGTTCAGGGTGAACCCGTACTTGATACGGGGTTACACACCTGACCCTAAGTCAGGAAAACCACACATAATTTCCACCGCCCCCCATACCCTTCGCTACGCCCAGAATGACATAAATGTAGTACTTTTGATACAAAGCCAATGAGATGGGAATGGGGATGAAAATTAGTTGTGACCTCACCCCTCTCCTTTATCGAAGGAGAGGGGAAAACTTTTATTAAGAGGGGCGAAGCCCCTCTTATACACCCGAATAGATTCCAGCTTTTGTTGGAATGACAGGGAGAAGCGTTTGACTGCTACCCGCAGAAAGGATAAAATGCTCTAGTGTTTTTCGTGCTATAACCGGAGGGAGTAATGATAACCAGGATAGACCATATCGGGGTAGCGGTAAAAAATATCGACGAGGCGATTAAGCTCTATACCGATGCCCTGGGACTTAAGGTTAAAGACATAGAAGTGTTTACCGAAGCTAAGATGAAAGCAGCCCTTATCCCGGTTGGCGAGAGTATGATTGAGCTTCTCGAATCCACCGACCCACAGGGAGCACTCAATAAGTTCATTGAAAAGAAGGGCGAAGGGCTGCACCATATTGCTCTGGGTGTGACCGATATTAAGGAAAGCCTGAGGGAACTGACCAAGAAAGGTATCCCTCTCATCGATGAGAAACCGCGAAAAGGCGCTGGTAACAGCAGCATCGCCTTCCTTAATCCGAAAGGAACGAAGGTAATGATAGAGTTAGTCGAGCCTGTGGAATAATATATGGCAGACAGAGATAGACAAGCAAAAGAGAAATTGCTCTCTGAGCTGGAAGAGCGGCGACGGAAAGTCGCCGAGATGGGTGGCAAGGAGCGGGTCGAGGCTCAGAAAAAGCGGGGCAAACTGACAGCTCGGGAACGGATGGACGTTTTACTGGATAAGGGGACATTCCGAGAGACAGGGATGCTCGCCCGGAGCCGTGGGGCTATCGACGACGTGCCGGCAGATGCTGTGATTACCGGCTACGGGCAAATCGACGGCCGAAAAGTTTATGTTTACGCACAGGACTTCACCAGCAACGGCGGCACCATCGCTGAAATACACGGCAGGAAGATTTGCCAGGCAATCGATAATGCAGTCAAAGCCGGCTGTCCGGTTATCGGGCTTAACGACTCAGGGGGAGCCAGAATTCAGGACGGGGTCGATTCCCTGTCCGGTTTCGGCCAGATTTTTTACAGGAACGTTTTAGCTTCCGGCATTATCCCCCAGATATGTGCTATCCTCGGTCCCAATGCCGGTGGTGCGGTATACTCACCGGCACTAATGGATTTTATTTTTATGGTCAAAGATATCAGTTGTGCTTTCATTACCGGACCTAGGGTAGTCAAAGCGGTCCTGGGTCAGGAGATTAGCGAAGTTGAACTTGGCGGAGCAATAGTTGCGCAGAAAAAAGCGGGCGTCGTTTGCCGCTCTGAGAATACTGAAGAAGAATGCTTTCAGAACATTAGAGAGTTGCTGGGCTATTTACCGGCGAGCAATCGAGAAATGCCGCCGAAGATTAGCTGGGGAGATAAGCCCGGCCGAAAGGATAAAACCCTCTTTGATGTCGTCCCCACTAACCCAGCCCAGCCTTATGATATGCACAAGATTATTGAAAAAGTGTTCGACCAGAGAAAAGATGGTAAGAAAAATTACTTCGAGCTATTCCCGCTCTTTGCTACCAATATAATAACCTGTTTTTCGAGACTTAATGGCTGGACGGTGGGTATAATTGCGAACCAGCCGATGTCGAAGGCGGGGTGTCTGGATATCGATGCCAGCGATAAAGCTTCCCGTTTTATCCGGTTCTGCGATGCTTTCAATATTCCGGTTATCAATTTAGTTGATGTCCCCGGCTATCTACCCGGCACCGACCAGGAATGGGGCGGAATAATCAGACACGGTGCCAAGATGCTTTATGCGTATTCTGAGGCAACGGTACCTAAGCTGACCGTAACCATAAGGAAAGCCTACGGTGGTTCATATCTTGGAATGTGTAGCCGGGATTTGGGTGCCGACTTCGTCTTCTGCTGGCCGACTACCGAGCTTGCCGTAATGGGTGCTGAAGGCGCGGCGCCGATTATATTCAGAAGAGAACTTGAGCAGGCGAAAGACCCAGAAAAGCTGTTACAACAAAAAATAAAGCAATACCGTGAGGAATTTGCTAATCCTTACAAAGCCGCCGAACACCTCCACGTGGACGATGTTATCGACCCAGCGGATACCAGACCCAGACTGATTGAAGCTCTGGAAATGACGTTGAGCAAAGAGGAGGAAAGACCGTGGAAGAAGCACGGCGTTATGCCCACATAGGAGAAATATGAAACTTTTTGAGTTTGAAGCTAAAAATATATTAAAGAAATATGGCATACCGGTACCAAAAGGGGAGGTAATAAACAGCCCTGAAAAAGCTGAGGCAGCATTCCGCCAGATTGGCAAACCAGCAGTTTTGAAAGCACAAATACTAGTTGCCGGGCGGGGTAAGGCGGGTGGAATCCAGTTTGCGGAAAATGCCGCCGGGGCACAGAAAATAGCCTCGAGCCTTATCGGTAAAATTATCAAAGATTGTGTGGTCAGAAGCTTGCTTGTCGAGGAAAAGCTGGATATCGTTTCGCAGTTCTACGCTTCGGTAACAATCGACAGGCAAGCCAGGACTTTCATTGTACTGGCTTCCACTGAAGGGGGAGTCGATATCGAAGAGGTCGCCCGGGCCAGTCCGGGTAAAATATCGAGGCAATTGATAGACTTTGCTACCGGCTTTACCCAATCTCAAGCTGAAAAGATGTTAAACACGTTCAAACTCGCTAAAAGCGACGCTATCAGACTTGCCTCGATTCTCAGTGCTCTGTACAAAGCGGCAATAGAAAATGATGCCGAACTGGTCGAGCTAAATCCGGTAGTCAAAATCGCTTCGGGTGAATTTATGGCGGCTGATGCCCGGATAATAATTGATGATAATGCTATCTTCCGCCACCCCGAATTTGAGGAAAGGAGCTTATCCAGAGAAGAAGATACGCCTCTGGAAGCCGAGGCTAGAAAACAAAGGCTGGCTTATGTCGACTTATCAGGGGATATAGGGATAGTTGGTAATGGTGCCGGGTTGGTAATGTCCACTCTGGATATGGTTAGCCTCCTGGGGGGTAGTCCGGCAAACTTCCTCGATATCGGCGGCGGGGGAAATGTGGAGATAACCAAGAAGGGAATATTGCTTGTGATGTCCAAGCCGGACGTAAAAGTACTATTAGTGAATGTCCTGGGCGGGATAACCCGGTGCGATATCGTCGCTGAAGCGGTTGTTCAGGCACTGAAAGAAGCAACGGTAAAAAAGCCGATAGCGGTTAGAATGGTCGGGACTAATGAGACGGAAGGGAAGGAAATACTTCGTCAGGCGGGTATTAAATCTTATCCTCAAATGGAAATGGCAATTAAAGAAGTGATAAAATTAAAGAAGGAATAATGAGCATAGTAGTTGATTCAAACACCAGAGTCGTCGTTCAGGGCATAACTGGCAATGAAGGCAAATTCCATACATCTTTGATGTTAAAATACGGCACCAAGGTGGTTGCCGGCGTAACACCGGGTAAAGGGGGGCAGGAAGTCGAAGGTGTCCCAGTTTACAATACCATAGCGGAAACAGTTCAGAAACACGGGGTTAACACGTCTATTATCTTTGTTCCAGCTAGGCTTGCCCGTAGTGCTGTTCTAGAAGCTATCGACAATAATCTCAAAGTGGTGGTGGTGATTACCGACGGTATCGCCCAAAGAGACTCTATCGAATTCGTCAGTAAAATCGGGAAAAGGGATATCATTATGGTCGGTCCCAACTGTCCCGGCGTCATCAGCCCGTCACACAAGACGAAGGTTGGCATAATGCCTAACCACATTTTTAGACCGGGGAACGTTGGTATCGCTTCCAGAAGTGGCACTCTCACTTATGAGATTGCCTGGGCGATTACTGAAGCCGGTATGGGGCAGAGCACCTGCCTGGGTCTGGGCGGCGACCCGATTGTCGGGTTGGATTTCATTAAATTACTTAAGATGTTCAAAGACGATGATGAAACTAAAGAAGTTGTTTTAATCGGTGAAATCGGCGGTAACGCCGAAGAACTGGCGGCGCAATATATTATCGATACCAAATATCCCAAACCAGTGGTCGCCTATATTGCCGGCAGGATGGCTCCGCCGGGAAAGCGTATGGGGCACGCTGGAGCCATCATTATGGGTAGTGCCGGCACCGCTAAATCGAAAATCGACGCTTTCAGTAAAGCCGGAGTGCCGGTGGCTGAAAGACCCAGCGATATCGTTAAACTGCTGACGAAATCGAGGTAAGGATAAAAAGGATGAGTAACAAAGAATTAATTCCTCCCGGTTTAGCCTATCTGGCTGATAATATCACTTCCAAGCACAATCTAATGGGCGTTCCCAAGGGTACGGGAGCTAACTGGGCTAAAGACCTCCATCTTCCAAAAAGTGGAGAAACAATCTTCTTTGCCGGCTGCGGCTACCAGTATATGGGCGAACTCGAATCGCTGATGGGCTTGATTAGGAAGATAGATAAGGGTCCCCTCAGCACCGAAATGGCGATGAGTATGGCTGGTTTCACTAAAAAGCTCGGCATTGATGCCGGTGGAATCCTTCGCCGCGTGGTAGGCAAGGGTGGCGACTCTAATGCTCAGCCGCTCAGGGATGCTGTCAAAGTCCTTGACCGTCTGGGAATAAAGTTCGGCTATCTGGCTGAAGACGAGCCCTGCTGCGGCGGGCTACTGCATTACATCGGGATGGAAAAAGAGTTTACCCAGCACGCTCGCAGCGTATATGATACGCTAAAATCTAAGGGGGTAAAACGGATTATCAGCATCGTTCCTTCCTGTACCTTTACTCTAAAACGTCTTATCCCCAGCAGCGCTGATGGCAATTTAGAAGTAAAGCATTTCACCGAGGTAGTTGCCGAAGGTATTTCTTCCCTGGACTTGAATTACCCGAAAAAGGTTAAAGTCACCTACCACGACCCCTGCCAGCTGGTGCGGTACCTGGGGCTAGTGGAAGAGCCGCGGAAAATATTAAAAGCTATCAAAGGTATCGAATTCGTTGAGCCAGCGTGGACCACGCGGGAGTGGGCGACTTGCTGCGGCGGCGGCGGTGGTTTTGAAGCTGTATTCCCGGAATTAAGCGAGATTCTAGCCGTCAACCGGGCAAAAGAGCTAGTTGAGACCGGTGCTGAGATTATCGTAACTCATTGTCCGGGGTGTGTTATGCAGCTAAAGACCGGGCTCGAAGCATTAAAAGTTAACAATGTCGAAGTCCTCGATTTGACTCAAATATTAGCGATGGCGGTGAAGTGAGATGTCTGTTTTTAGTGAATATAAAAAAGAGATAATGGATGCTGCTCATAACGAGCGCATAAGGCTGGCTTTATCTCGGGCTATTGTCAGCTACCGGGGTAATACGAATGCCGCACTCAAGAAGTTTCCTCATACTATCAAGATGGCAGAGGAAGTGCTGGAAATAAAGGCGAAAGCCGTCGGTGATATGGACAAGCTAGTTAAGCAGGCCTGTGAGGCTTTCGAATACAACAAAGCAAAAACTTATATTGCCAGGACACCCGAAGACGCCCTGAAAATCGTGAAGAACCTGGTCGGGACGGGCAAACTTATCGTCAAAGCCAAAAGTATGACCTGCGAGGAAATCGACCTGCGCCATCATCTGGAAGCGGATGGCAACCAGGTCTTTGAAACGGACTTAGGTGAATTTATCATTCAGAAACTTAATTCGAGACCGATGCATATCCTTTCGCCGGCAATTCACGTCCCAAAGGAAGACGTTGCCGAACTTTTCTCTAAACTTACTCGCGAAGAACTTGCGGCGGATATTGCCAAGTTAGTCGCTACGGCAAGGCACTTATTAAGAGAGAAATACGTCCTGGCTGATATCGGGATAAGCGGTGCCAACGTGGTTGCGGCTGATACCGGAACGCTGTTCATTATCGAGAATGAGGGCAATGCCCGTTTGTCTACCGGTCTGCCGCCGGTTCACATTGCCATAATCGGTATGGAAAAATTGGTCCCGACCCTGGGTGATGCCTACAAAGTCGCCGAAGTAACCTGGAGATACGCTAACTATACTGTCCCATCCTATGTAAATCTCATTTCCGGTCCCAGCAAGACCGGTGACATCGAAAAGGTAACTACCTATGGAGCACACGGGCCGAAAGAGATGCATGTTATCTTTCTGGATGCCGGTAGGACGAAATTAGCCACACATCCGATATTAAGACAAGCGCTCTATTGTCTCAGGTGCGGTGGGTGTCTTTATGAGTGTCCCGTCTATGCTGTGACCACCGGACACTTTGGCGATAAGTACTTTGCCGGTGTCGGTGCGGTTATGGCAGAAGCGATTAGCGGGAACACTGAAAAGGCCGCCGCTCTGGCTTATACCTGCCTGACCTGCGGTCGTTGTAAAGTAAGGTGCCCGATGCAGATTGACTCACCGGAAATGGTCGTCGCACTAAGGAAGCTGATTATTGAAGGTGATTCCACTGGAGCTAAATAATATTGTGGAGAACGCCGAATGAAAACAAGTAAAGAGGAACTGCTGGCAAAAGCCCGCAAGCCGGCTGAGGATGCGATGAGACTCCATCCTTTCTATCGCGGCAAAATGCAGACCGTTCCCAAATGTGCCGTTCGCAGCTTTGACGACTTCGCCATCTGGTACACACCGGGCGTAGCCGAACCCTGCAAGGCTATCCAGAAAGATAAAGAAAAAGTCTATGAGTATACCAATAAGTGGAACACGATAGCCGTGGTCTCCGATGGCACTCGGGTCCTTGGGCTGGGTGATATCGGTCCTGAAGCCGGTATGCCGGTGATGGAGGGCAAGTCACTTTTATTTAAGTACCTCGGCGGAGTGGACGCAGTGCCTATCTGCCTCGGAACTAAAGACCCGGATGAAATAATCAATGCGGTAAAATGGCTGCAGCCATCTTTCGGCGGCATAAATCTGGAGGATATCTCCAATCCCAAATGCTTTTATATCCTTGAACGGTTGCGTAAGGAAATGGAAATACCGGTCTGGCACGATGATGAACAGGGGACAGCCGCTGTTACCCTTGCCGGTCTGGTCAATGCACTTAAAATTACCGGTAAGAAAAAAGAGCAGGTTAAACTGACGGCTATCGGCTCCGGTGCCGCCAACATCGCCATATTAAGAATACTCTTTGCCGATGGTTTTAAGCCGGAAAATACCATAGTTGTCGATAGTAAAGGCATTCTGCGTCCTGACAGAAAAGACCTTAAACTGATACAAAAAGAGAACCCTTATAAGTGGGAGTTGGTTCTAAAGACTAATCCGGAAAAGAGGACCGGCGGAATTCGTGAAGCTCTAAAGGGAAGCGATGTCTGTATTTCGCTATCGAAATCGGGACCGGGAGTAATTCTGCCGGAATGGGTCAAGGGTATGGCTAAAGACGCCATTCTCTTCGCCTGTGCTAATCCCATTCCGGAAATCTGGCCCTGGGAGGCAAAAGAGGCCGGAGCCAGAATCGTAGCTACCGGCAGGTCTGATTTTCCTAACCAGGTGAATAACTCCATAGTCTTTCCCGGACTCTTCCGAGGCGCCCTTGATGTCAGGGCAAAGACGATCACCGATGAAATGTGCATCGCCGCTGCTTATGAAATAGCCAAATGCGCCGAGGACCGGGGCATTAGCGAAGATAATATCGCCCCGACTATGGCAGAATGGGCAGTTTTTGTCCGTACCGCCGTGGCGGTGGCAATGAAAGCCCAGGAGCAAGGGGTTGCCCGGATTAAAGCCAGTGCTGAAGAATTAACCGAGCAAGCTGAAACGATGATAAGGCAGTCCCGGGAAATAACAGCTCTGTTAATGAGAGAGGGATTTATCCCCCCGGCACCCGAAGACTGAAAGAGGCAAAGTAATTGAGGAACATCGAAGTAAAGCAAATAGCCGAAACCATTTCACGTTTATGCCAGGAGGCAAACTTCTCCCTCCCGCCCGATACCCTCGAAGCCCTTAAAAAAGCCCGCCAGACGGAAGAATCACCGATGGGCCAGCAAGCTCTAGACCAGATTCTGGAAAATGCCAAGCTGGCACAGGAAGAGGCGGTGGCTATCTGCCAGGACTGCGGCGTGGCGGTAGTCTATCTTGAAATGGGGCAGGACGTTCATATCACTGGCGGTAATCTCTACGAAGCCATTAATCAAGGAGTATGTGAGGGATACACTAAAGGATATTTGCGCAAGTCTATGGTCAAACAGCCGTTTTCCGCCCGGGTCAATACTAAAGATAATACCCCGGCGGTAATTCATACCGAGATCGTTCCCGGTGACAAACTGAAAATCACTGTAGTGCCTAAAGGCGGCGGTGCCGAGAATATGTCCCGCCTGTTTATGTTAACCCCGGCACAGGGACGGCAGGGTATTATCGATTCCGTGGTCAAAGCCGTCGAGGAGGCGAGTTCTAATCCTTGTCCTCCCGGTATTATCGGAGTCGGCATCGGGGGAACGGTAGAAAAAAGTTTCGACCTGGCTAAACGGGCCTTAATGAGAGAAGTCGGCAAACCCAATCCCGATCCTGAAACGGCTGACCTGGAAAGAGAAATCCTAAAAAAGGTCAATAACCTTGGTATCGGGCCTATGGGATACGGTGGCCGAGTGACGGCTTTGGCAGTCCATATCGAGACTTTTCCCGCCCACATCGCCAGCCTGCCGGTAGCGGTCAATCTCCAGTGCCACGCTGCCCGGCACAAGCAAGCGGTTCTTTAGAAGGTTGCTAAGAAAAGCATTATTATTTCTCTCTCCCCTTGGGGGAGAGAGTGAGAGTGAGGGGTAAGGAATTGTTATTCACCCTCACCTTAATCCTCTCCCCTCAAGGGAGAGGGATTTTAATAGAAATGTATTTAGAGACGGTACACTAGGAGGTAAGGTGCCTGAACAAACGTCGATGATTGATGTCTATATAATGGGTAAGCAATATCAGGTCCCGGAAGGGCTGACTATAATGAAGGCCTTGGAATATTGCGGCTACCGGCTCATTCGCGGCAGTGGCTGCCGGGCTGGGTTTTGCGGTGCCTGTGCCACCGTTTATAACTTCAAGAACGACCCTCAATTGAAATTCGACCTTGCCTGCCAGAAGACCGTCGAACCGGATATGTATCTGACCCAGATACCCTTCTTCCCCGCCGCCCGGGTGCTTTATAATCTGGAAGAAGTCGAACCGACCGCCGAGCAAATCCTGACTCTCTATCCCAAGCTAGCTACCTGCTATGGCTGTAACACTTGTACCAAGACCTGTCCCCAAAGCCTTGAAGTGATGGAATGTATTTCCAACGCCCTGAAAGGCAATATCAAGCAAGTTACCGATAAGTCTTTCGATTGCGTGATGTGCGGTCTTTGCGCCGCCAGATGCCCGCAGGGAATCGTTCCCCAACACGTTACGCTGCTCTGCCGGCGTCTTCACGGTCGTCATCAGGTCCCCCGCTCCCCGCATTTAAAAGAAAGAATCGCCGAAATCGAAGCCGGTAAATTCGATGCCGGACTTGATGAAATGAAAAAGATGAGCCAGGAAGAGCTACGGTGCGCTTATACCGAGCGTGACATCGAACCAGCTATATAAGAGGTGTGAAATGTATCCAGCCGATATGCAAGAAAGTCTTCGCAAATTAGAAGCCAGCCGTGAGAAACGACTGAAAGAAACCTTCTGCCGTTTTACCGGACCCGAAATAACGCCGCTGTTACAAAAATACCACCCTGATTTTAAGAAAGAGGCGATGCGCCAGCTTCAGGTGGGACCTAATAAAAGCGATTATACCCCGAACGAGATGGCAGACGTCCTTGAAGGTAACAGCCGTATCGACCCTGGCAAAATCGACCTCAGTAAATTCGATTATGACGTGGACGTTTTGATAGTGGGTGGTGGTGGTGCCGGAGCATCGGCCGCCCTGCTCGCTCAGGAAAACGGCGCTGATGTCCTTCTAATCACTAAACTCCGCCTGGGAGATGCCAATACCGTAGGTGCTCAAGCCGGAACCCAGGCCGCCGATAGACCCAACGATTCGCCTCTCCACCATTATATTGACACGATGGGCGGCGGGCATTTCACCAACATCCCGGAACTCGTAGAAGCTCTGGTGAAGGATGCTCCTTCTGCTATCCAGTGGCTTGAAGACCTGGGCGTTAACTGGGACAAAGAGCCGGATGGTTCTATGCACGAGCTTTCTGGCGGCGGCGCCTCCAGGCGAAGACTACACTCCGCACGTGATTATACCGGTCTTGAAGAGATGCGTGTCCTGCGCGATGAACTTCTGAATAGACAGATATGTTACCTAGAGTTCTCGCCGGTAATCGAACTGGTTTTAGATAAAAAAGGACAAATTGGCGGGGCAATATTAGTCAATCTGGAAACTAATGAGCTAATCAAGGTGCGGGCCAAAGCCGTGGTTATGGCGACCGGTGGGATGGGAAGGCTGCATATCCAGGGATTCCCAACCACCAACCATTACGGGGCTACCGCTGACGGGCTGGTTTTAGCTTACCGTGTCGGCGCTAAACTGATTTTCATCGATACTATGCAATACCACCCGACCGGTATCGCTGCCTATCCTTCGCAGATTTACGGTCAACTGGTCACTGAGAAAACGAGAACACTTGGAGCGCAGCTAGTCAATTGCGATGGTGAACAATTCGTTATGAACCTCGAACCGCGGGACTTGGTGGCTTCAGCCATTATCCGGGAGTGCAGCGAGCGTGGAAAAGGAATTAAAACTCCCACCGGCGAGTTCGGCGTCTGGCTGGATTCACCGATGATTGATATTCTCCGGGGGGAAGGCACTATCGCCCGGGAGTTACCGGCTATGGTCCGTCAGTTTGCCCGATACGATATCGATATTATCAAGGAACCGATGCTGGTCTATCCCACTCTCCATTATCAGAATGGAGGTATTGCAATCGATGCCAGCGGTGCTACCGGTGTCCCTGGTCTCTTTGCCTGTGGTGAAGTCTCCGGCGGAGTCCACGGCAGCAACCGGCTTATTGGCAACTCTACATTGGACTTGTTTGTATTCGGGAGAAGGGCCGGCAGAGCCGCCGCTCAATATGTTAAAACGGTAAAAATAGGCGACCTGACTCTGGAACATGTCCGTAAATGGCAGCGGGAACTTAAGCAGGCCGGCTTAGCCAAAGCACGGCCCATTTCACCTATGCTTCTACCCAACTATGCCAGAGAGATGCCCGATTATCTGCCTGATTACGCTTTGCAGACCCTCCCGACTGGCCGCATAAAAATAGCTTAAAAGAGGGAAATATGCCGTTACGCAACCAACAGGATGTGAAAGAAATCGAAGGTATTCTTAACGAAGTCCTGAGCACCAAAACTCCGCCGGTAGGAAGGTGCCGCCTACTTTCCAGTGGATTCAGTCCGACCCACGCTTTGAATATCACTGAAGATATCGTCGGACATAAGGAATGTCTGGGCTGCGGTAACTGCATCGATATCTGTCCGGTGCTATCCCGTGAGCAGTCCCGCCGCGAAAAAACAGAGCAGCGCACTTCGATGGCGCTGGAAACTTTGGTCGGTAGCGATTGCGACCTGTGTGATGCCTGCGTTATGGTCTGTCCTCAGGTCGATACTACTGTTAAGAACTACATCGTTAATCACCGTATGGTGGAAGTAATGTCCCGGCTAGCCCAGCGAATCGGTGATGAGAACGAACCCGACCTTGACCTCTTTCTCGAAGAAGCTATCAGCCAGCCTTAGTTCTGGAGGTTAAATGGATTTCGACTTATCTGAAGAACTGAAAATGGTGCAAAGTCTGGCACGGGACTTTGTCAAAGACCAGTTAAAACCCCTTGAAAGAGACATACTGGGGAAAGCCGCCGGGTTAGTTGACGCCCGCACCTATTTGCCGCCGGAGACAGAAGAAAAACTGGTTAAAATGGCAAAGGATATGGGGTTGTGGGGAATCGGTATTCCTGAGGAACTGGGCGGTATCGGACTCGGTACGCTGGCTAGCTGTCTGGTTGAAGAAGAACTGGCTCAAACAATCATCCCATTCGATTTCGGCGATGTTACTCCCATTCTTTTCGATTGTAATGCCGAGCAGAAGAAGCAATACCTGCTTCCTGTTCTGGATAGACAGAAACAGCCCTATCTGGCAATCACGGAGCCGGACAAGGCTGAAATCTCAGTTATGGAGACTAAAGCCGAAAAAGCCGGCAGTGGTTATATTATCAATGGTAAAAAGGTGTCCTTCTCAAGACCTGAGAAGGACTATTTTGCTATCGTGTTTGCCTGCACCGGGGACGGTGAGACTTGTTTCCTGGTAAATAAAGATACACCCGGATTCAATGTGGCTAACGGCAAAGAGAAGACTGGCTGGAAAGCTGGACTAAAAGAGCCGATGCTGCTAGTCTTTGAGCAATGCCGTGTGCCCGCATCGAATATTCTTGGTGAAGTTGGTAAGGCTTTTTCACTCGGTAAGAAATGGCTACCGGCACGGCGCATCGTTAGGAGCGCCCGCAATGTGGGTGTCGCCCAGAGATTACTTGAAGAATCGGCCACACAGGCTAATTCCTGGATGTCTTTCGGCCACCCAATTTCTGAACGCACCAGTGTTCAAGCCGCTTTATCAGATATCGCTACCCAGATTCACGCCTGCCGGCTTATGGTCTATGAAGCCGCCTGGAAGGCAGATAAGGGATTGCCCACCCGTTCTGAATCGGCGAAGGTCAAACTTTTTGCCACCCGGCTGATTTATGACGTTGCCGATAGGGTCGCACACATCTTTGGAGGTCCGCCGAATATCGCCGGACTGCCTATGGAAAGGCTTTGTCAGCACGTCTTAGCCACCAGTAATACCGAGCTGGCTTTAGAGCTTCAAAGAAACATCATCGCTAAAGATGTTTTGAAAGGGCTGAAAGTTTAAAATATTCAAATTAATCTCCTCTCCATTGAGGGGAGAGGATAAAGGTGAGGGTGAATAGGAGCATAAAATGCCTAAAAATGTTAAATTACCGCTTACCGATGAAACGATAAAAGACTTAAAAGCCGGAGACAGCCTTTTGCTCACAGGCGTGATGTATGTCGCCCGTGATGCCGCTCATAAAAGAATGGTCGAAGGCCTCGACAAAGGTAAGCCTTTACCCTTCGATATCAAGGGGCAGACTGTTTACTATATGGGGCCCGCCCCGGCGAAACCAGGCAAGGTCATTGGTTCGTCAGGTCCCACCACCAGCGGTCGTATGGACTCTTATTCGCCCCGCCTTATGGCTGAGGGACTTAAGGGGATGATTGGTAAAGGCGTCCGCACCCAGGCAGTAAAAGACGCTATTAAGAAATACAAAGCTGTATATATGGCGGCTACTGGGGGCGCCGGCGCCCTCATCTCCAAAAGTATTAAGAAATCGCAGGTAGTCGCCTATGAAGAGCTTGGTGCTGAAGCCGTCCTCCGCCTGGAGGTGGAAAATTTTCCGGTAATGGTAATAAATGATATCTACGGCGGCGACCTCTATGAGGAAGGGAAGGCGAAATACCGGAGAACCGAATGAGGCGGTTCGACTATATAGTGGTCGGCAGTGGTATTGCCGGTCTCTATACCGCCCTCCTGGCTAAAGAGCACGGCAGCGTGCTCATCGTAACCAAAGGTTCCATTGAAGATACCAACACCAAGTACGCTCAGGGCGGTATTGCCGCTCCGGTAGGTAGGAACGATTCGCTTGAGCTTCACTTCAAAGATACCGTAGCCGCTGGGGATGGTCTGTGTGATGAAGAAGCCGTCCGCGTTCTGGTCAACGAAGCCCCTGCAGGTATCAGTGAGCTAGTTAAACTCGGTGTCCCCTTCGATACTGTAAACGGGGAGATTGCCCTCACTAGAGAAGCCGCTCATAGCGTGCCCCGCATACTTCACGCCGGGGGCGATGCTACGGGTGAACACATCGAAGTTACTTTGAGCAACCAGGTCCGCGCCGCTAGAATCCCGGTCCTTGAAGACTCTATGTCGCTAGAAATCGTCGTGGAAAAGAGGAAGGTTAGCGGTCTAAAAGTCTTGGACTGCCGCACTGGTTCTACCGAAGAATTCGGATGCCGTTTCTTGATTCTCGCTACCGGAGGCGCCGGACAATTATTCAAATTTAATACTAATTCAGATGTGGCTACCGGCGACGGCATCGCTTTAGCCTACAGTACCGGGGCTGAAATTATCGATATGGAGTTCTTCCAGTTTCATCCCACTGCTCTCCATCTTCCCGGGGTAACTCCTTTTCTTATTTCGGAGGCAGTCAGAGGCGAAGGCGGAGTCTTACGCAATATCGACGGCTATCGCTTTATGCCGGATTACGCCCATAATGCCGATTTAGCGCCGCGGGATATTGTTGCCCGCAGTATATGGCGCGAGATGGCGAAGACAGGTTCGGATAAAGTCTTCCTCGACGTAACCCACCTGCCGCCCAATATTATTACCACTCGCTTTCCCCATATCTACCGCTTTTGCCTGGACCACGGGTTGGACATTACCAGGGAGCAGATACCGGTAGCCCCGGCTGCCCATTATATGATTGGTGGCGTCAAGGTGAATACCTGGGGTGAAACGAATATTGCCGGACTTTATGCTTCCGGAGAGACCGCCTGTACCGGTGTTCACGGCGCTAACCGGCTGGCTTCTAATTCACTTCTTGAGGCGGTGGTATTCAGCAAAAGAATCGTGGAAAAAACAAGTCAAGGTGATAATTCCACACCACCAGTGACAAAGAATAAGTCATATTTTTTGCTGCCTGAACGAAAGACAACAAAATTGGTGCCGCGGCCCAGCTTAGCGTCGCTGCAGCAGCTCCTCTGGGACAAGGTCGGAATTATCCGCAAAGGGCAAGACTTGACTGAAACGGCCGATATTCTGGCTGGCTGGCAGAGACGCCTGCGGCCATCCAAGGACCGTCCCTCCGGGGAGCTGAATAATCTGGTGCTCGCTGGCCGGCTGATGACCGAAGCGGCTCTTATCAGAGAGGAGAGCCGCGGCGCTCATTTCCGCTCGGATTTTCCACAAAATTCCCCCGAATGGCAGCGCCATATAATCTTTACCAGGTGATTGCATTCCGCGAAAAAGAATTATGATTTAAGAATTCATAATTCTTTTTCGCAATTAGCCTATTTCGGATTTAGTTTTACGCTCGCTCCCCCACTAATCACCGCTTCACCCTTCTGGTTCCGGCAAAGTATTTCGCAGGTAACCAGTGTTTCATTATCTTGGCGCTCAACCCTGGTTATTTTTCCACTAGAGTTTAAGACATCTCCCATCCGGGCGGGGTTTCTGAATCTTACATCGAGCTTCCCGCTGTTAAGCCAGCTTTTGCCGAAGGCAACCGTCAGCATATGCGAAACGTAGGCTAAAACGAGCATCCCGTGAGCAATCGTCCCGCCTAGAGGTGTCTTCTTAGCAAAATCCTCATCGATATGGATGGGGTTGAAATCGCCGCTGGCTTCGGCGTAAAGTCTAACCTTCTCCTGAGTAACCGGTCTTTTTATTTCAGGAAGTTTGGTTCCCTCGTTCAGTTGAGATAATAGTATTCCTGTCACTTCAGCCATATTCTATACCTCCGGTAAGACGAAGCTAGTCTTACCGGTCATTACTTTCCTCTTGTCCTGGTTCGATACAATAAGGTCTATAGTCAAAAAGCGGAATCGACCGCGCTCTTGCTTCCGGTTCACCTGTGCTTGACAGGTGATAGTTTCGCCGACATTCAAGGTGTCCAGAAATTCTAGCGATTGGGAGGTATGGACTGTCCCAGGTGGAACGGTAAAAACCTGGGTTAGTGCTTTTATAGCATAGGCGGCGATTGCCGTAGGTGGGACCAGTCCGCTATTAACATAAATGTCGCCGGTTTCCTCGACTGCCTTAATATAATCGGCAACCATAGAGGAGTCGAGTTTGTAACTGGCGGCAGGTAATTCATCACCCGGTTGTATTTGACTATATTCACGCTTCATCGTTTTAGCTGTGTTCCCTTTATTTATTGGTGTGGGCGAATTGCAGCACGTGTAGGCCGGTTCCGGCACGGTCGGAGATACAAGCTAAGCCTCTGTAGTCGATATCGACGTCGTTAGTCTGGATTACCACCTTACCCCGTTTCTTGGTAATTTCGGTTGTCTCAGGGATGTAATACCCTACTTCTTTCATATTGAACGGGTCGGAAAGGTCGAGTACTCTTAACCCTGCGTTGAAATAAGCGACATAGAGAAGGTTATTATTGTCTTTTGGTGAGTATAAGTTACCGTCCTTTGTTTCGGCGAACTGGTGCGGACCAAAACGGCCGCCTCTCTGGCAGAAGTTGCCCTGCGCCTCCGGAACTCTGAATGTATCTACAAAAATCGGATTGTTCCATGAAGTCACATCGAGCATAAGCAATAGTGTTCTAACTTCTTCGCATTGCCACTTCCCGTCGGAAGCCTCATTACAGACAACGATGAAGTCTCTGACATCGCCAAACCCGGGAGTAAAATCAGGAGTATGCACGCCGAAGAAAGGCATTGCCGTATGAGGACCCCTGAAAGGTGGTTCGATGCTTATATTAAGGATGGTCTTCGGGTTATGTATATCATTAATATCCACAACGGCTACGTTACCGCCCTCATGATACCCGTAATAGACTCTCTTGTTCGGCATGTCCACTACCGGATGGTGCAGCATCATTTGGATACCCGAATCGGGTTCCGTCAGCTTTTGGCCGGGAAGCCAGTGGCTGCATACGTATTTTGGATTGTAGGGGTTCGCCAAATCCCAGATTGCCATATGGCCGCCTTTTCTAAACCCCGGCTCATTTATGGCGCCGAAGAATAAGCCCGTAGATACATCCCACCAGCCTTTATGGGTCAGAGTTAGTAATCCAGCAGGCGTCGATGTGACCTCGGAAATCTTAATCGGGTTCGCCCTGTCGGTAATCTTAAAGACCTCGAATTTCCATACTGTTTTTGTCTCGTGGTTCCGAATCAGATAGTCGTTCCCGTCATAGAAGTTGTAAACCACATGGACCGCCCGGCTGTTTGTACTTTCAACATTAGGAATATGAGAGACTAACGTGGGCTTAGCCGGATCGGAAATGCTAATTATGCTCGTTCCGTTCCATTCCCGCTTGCGAGTTAATGGGTTATATTCCTCCCCATTATGGTGCCCGATATAAACCCAGTTGCCTTTACAGGTTACCTGTAAGCTATCACGACCCTGCAAATCATTGTAGCCAATTAAGTTCACGTGCTGCTTTTCTACATTGGAAGACGGCATTTTCTGCTTAATCCTCCTTTTCCAACGTTATTGCCATTCATTTCGTTTATTACGGCTGTATTTTATCAGAAGTTGCAAAGAAAAGACATTGGTTGGAAGTCATCGGGTCAAAAGAGTCGGATATTAAGAGGGGCACATTTTAGAGGGGGGCAGGGGGTGAGGTTACAACTTTTTCCAAAAAGCGACAAAACCCTATTGACAATAAAGAACATACGTGCTATTATTTAACTTGTGATAAGAAAAGACTTGTCTTGGGCAAGTCGAACGAAACGAGAAACATATTTTTATCTCTTATTAAGATTAGTTTCCTGAAAAATAAAATTTTTGTAAAAAACGAAAACGAATAACGTTATTGCTTACTTGTTTAAATAAATTACTTATGTTATTATATGGCGAAAGGCGGAAATGACCACAGAAAAAGGTAAAGCGCTTGAACTAGCCATAGGCCAAATCGAGAAGAAGTTTGGCAAAGGCTCAATAATGAAGCTGGGAGAAACAGCGGCAAGAACGCCGGTGGATGTTATTCCCAGCGGAGCACTCTCTCTAGACCTGGCTCTTGGGGTAGGTGGAATTCCCAAGGGGCGCATCTCTGAAATATTCGGTCCGGAGTCTTCAGGTAAGACCACACTGGCTTTACACGTTCTGGCTGAAGCCCAGAAAGCTGGGGGAAACACAGCATATATCGATGTCGAGCATGCCTTGGACCCTGCTTATGCTAAACGCTGCGGGGTCGATGTGGATGATATGCTCATTTCTCAGCCGGATACCGGGGAGCAGGCTCTGGAAATCACCGAGGCGCTGGTCAGGAGCGGAGCCGTCGATGTAATAATCATCGATAGCGTTGCTGCTCTGGTGCCCCAGGCTGAAATTGAAGGGGAGATGGGGGATACCCACGTTGCACTTCAAGCACGTCTGATGTCGCAAGCCTTGAGGAAGCTGGCGGCAGCCATTGGCAAGACAGGGACGGCGGTAATATTCATCAATCAGCTTAGAGAAAAAGTCGGTATCGTATTCGGTAACCCTGAGGTAACGCCGGGTGGCCGGGCTTTAAAGTTCTATAGCTCGGTCAGAATCGAGTTACGGCGTGCCGAGACTATCAAACAGGGAGAACAAATCATAGGCAGTCATGTTAAAGCCAGGGTAGTGAAGAATAAGGTAGCGCCTCCCTTCAGAAGTGCGGAATTCGACATAATGTTCGACCACGGTATCAGCCGTGAGGGTAACCTCCTTGATTTGGGTGTTGAGCTGGGGCTAGTTTCTAAGTCCGGTGCCTTTTTCTCCTATGGTAATACCCGCCTGGGGCAGGGTAAGGAGAACGTCAGGCAGTACCTGCTGGAACATTCCGAACTTGCCGGAGAAATCGAAGAAAAAATTAGAGCCTCAGCTAATGCCGTTCGTCCTGTAGCCAGCGAATAAGTTAATCGCCGGCTGGATAAAAAAAATAAGGTCCGAGAAAGCTGAGGCTAATAGCTTCAGTTTTTTGTTTAGTGGCGAAAAAATGGCAAAGGTTACTACCTTCCGAAGTGAGAGGGGGAAGCGGTTGAATATCGCTGTGGATGGCAATGTTGCCTTCAGTATGGAGAGGAAGGCTGGAGCTCTATCCGGAAACGAAAGTGGGCAGCTCAAAACAGATTTTCAGCGTTGCTTAAAAGTAGCAAGCCGTTATTTAATTCACCGGCCTAATAGCGAGGCTGAGCTTAAGGTGAAACTGAGTCAGCGAGGTTTTGATAGCGATACCCGTGAAGCGGTAATAGCCAAATTAAAACAGCAAGGACTGGTGAACGATATGGCTTTTGCCCGGTTCTGGGTTGATAACCGTGAGTCGTTCAATCCGCGGAGTCGGTGGTTGACTAAATTAGAACTTAAGAAAAAGGGTATCGCCGGTGAAATCGTCGAAGAAGCGGTAGGACTAATCGATGACGAGGAAAATGCCTATCGGATAGCCACTGGTAAAGCCAGAAGCTTATCAGGCTTAGATTATGAAAGTTATCGTCGTCGCCTGGGTGACTATTTGAAAAGGCGAGGGTTTAGTTACGAAGTGATAGACCGCACTGTAGAGCGGTTATGGCAAGAATCGGGGAGGTGAAAAATTGTCTGGAAATATAAACTTTTTAATACTTTACATGTCCAGCCTTATTATCGGGGTGGTCTTGGGTGGGTTGGTCGTTTTTTTCTTCCGGAGAATGTCCGTCAATCGTCAGATTCGGGCTTCTCAGAGAAAAGCAGTCAGAACGATTGCTGAGGCCAGAGAGGAAGCAAAGAAAGTCCTTAGCGAAGCGAAAGCCGAAATAGAAAAAACCAGGGCAGCTAATGAAGCCGAATACCGCGAGCGGAAGGCCGAGCTGCAGCGTTCTGAGAACCGGCTTTCCTCAAGGTCGGAGAACATGGAACGCAAGTTGGACTCTGTCGAGCAGAGGGAAAAGAACCTGATTAATAAAGAGAAGAGCATAGATGCGATTCGGGCAGAACTTACCGTGGCTAAAGACAGGGAGTTGAAGCAGCTAGAGGTGGTTTCAGGTATGTCCAGCACTGAGGCGAAACAGGTGCTTTTTCAAAAAGTAGAATCTGAGCTAAAAGAAGAGGCATCAAGACGGCTGCGGAGTTGGGAAGCTGAGCTGAAGGAAGATTTTTCTAAGAAAACTCAGGAGATTTTATCCATAGCTATTCAGCGTTCTGCCTCGGAGGTGGTTGCTGAGACAACGGTATCCAGTGTACCACTGCCCAGCGATGAGATGAAGGGCCGGCTTATCGGTAGGGAAGGACGTAATATCAGGGCACTTGAGCAGGCTACCGGTGTCGATTTGATTATCGATGATACTCCGGAGGCGGTGACTCTTTCCAGCTTCGACCCGGTACGGCGGGAAATAGCCCGCCTGGCGTTAAATAAACTTATCCTCGACGGCCGTATACATCCGGCTCGCATCGAAGAGACAGTGGCTAAGACTAAAGAAGAAGTAGAAGCAGAAATGCACCGCGCCGGTGAACAAGCAGCCTATCAGGTTGGGGTGCAGGGATTGCATCCGGAACTGATTAAGTTATTAGGCCGTCTTAAATACCGGACCAGCTACGGTCAGAATGTCTTAGCCCATAGCACTGAAGTTGCTTATCTGGCGGGAATGCTCGCCTCCGAATTGGGTGCTAATGTTGCCATAGCTAAGAAAGCCGGTTTACTTCATGACCTTGGAAAAGCAGTAGACAGGGAGGTCGAGGGAACTCATGCGTCCATCGGGACCGACCTGGTTAAGCAATGGGAAAAGTCGGCTGAGGTTATTCAGGGTATCTCCGAACACCACCTGGAGACGTCTAATACCAGTATCTGGGGCTATATTATTGCGGCGGCCGATGCCATAAGCAGTGCTCGGCCAGGTGCTAGGCGCGAGCCATTAGAGAGTTACTTAAAACGGCTGAAGGCATTGGAAGACATCGCTAATAGCTTCAAGGGAGTTGAAAAGTCCTTTGCCATTCAAGCCGGGCGTGAAGTCCGTATTCTGGTTAAACCGGAAGAGATTGACGACCTGGGAGCAATGAGGCTTGCCCGGGACATCGCCAAGAAGATAGAAGAGGGGATGGAGTATCCGGGACAAATAAAGGTTACCGTTCTTAGAGAGACCAGAGCCGTAAACTACGCAAAATAAGACTTGCATAGAGGATAAAGGTGATGGGGTTTAAAATATAAGGACAGAGGTTGGTTGGTAATGTTAATCCTGTCAATTGGCGATATCATCGGTAAACCCGGGCGGCAAGCTGTAACCGAACTTCTGCCTGGTTTAAGAGAAGAATATAACTTTCAAATGGTGGTGGCTAACGGTGAGAATGTTGCCGGCGGGGTGGGTTTGACGCCGGATACAGCCAGAGAACTAATCCTTAGCGGTGCTGATGTGCTGACTTCCGGCAATCATATCTGGGCTCAAAAAGAGATTGTGCCTTATCTGGATGGTGAAATGCCGATTCTGCGCCCTCTGAATTACCCGCCCGGTGTGCCCGGTAGAGGCTATCTGGTCAAAAACGGTGTCCTGGCGGTTAATCTTATCGGTAGGACTTTTATGGGTAACTTAGATTGCCCCTTCCGGGCGATGGATAAACTGCTTGCTGAGCTTGAGGACAGACCGCCAATCATAATCGTTGACTTTCACGCCGAGGCGACCTCGGAAAAGATGGCAATGGGGAGATATCTGGACGGTCGGGTAAGTGCGGTGCTCGGCACCCATACCCACGTCGGCACTATAGATGCCCAGGTGCTGTCGGGAGGGACTGCTTATGTCACCGATATCGGTATGACCGGACCCATCGATTCGGTGATTGGCGACGATACTGATGCTGTGCTTAATCGATTTTTGACAGGGATACCCAGTCGGCTGTATGTGGGACAGGGTAAGGTGATGTTTAACGCTATTCTGGTCAAGATAGATGATAAGACGGGTAAGGCAAAAAGTATTAAACGAATCTACCGGGAAGTGGAGTAGTGTCCAGGATAGACCTGCACCTGCATTCGACGGCATCAGACGGTAGGTTTTGTCCGGCCGAGATAGTGCGAAAATCGGCGGCGGCAGGATTGGCAGTAATTGCCCTGGCCGACCACGACACGGTCGATGGTATTCCCGCAGCTCTGGAAGCAGCGAAATCTTTTCCTGGGTTGAGAGTAATTCCTGGTGTTGAAGTCAATACCGATGTCGATAAAGGTGAAATTCATATCCTCGGTTATTTCATAAACTATACGGACATTGATTTACAGGTTGCGCTGGAGCGTCTGCGCGGTTCACGTGTAATCAGGGCACAAAAAATGATTGCCAAACTCAAAAATTTGGGCTTGCCTATCGAGTTCGAGCGGGTCAAAGGACTAGCCGGCAGCGGTTCGATAGGTCGTCCTCACCTTGCCTTGGCTATGCTTGAAAAAGGGTATATCACCTCCGTTAAAGACGCGTTTAACAGGTATATCGGCTGGGGCGGACCAGCCTAT
This sequence comes from Chloroflexota bacterium, assembly GCA_043804635.1. Classification (GTDB taxonomy): domain Bacteria; phylum Chloroflexota; class Dehalococcoidia; order Dehalococcoidales; family UBA2162; genus JAZDIU01. The sequence goes on along the minus strand of JAZDIU010000005.1, from coordinate 41,597 downwards.
GTTAAGCGGGAAAAGATAACCCCGGCAGAAGCGGTGGAATTGATATTAAAGGCTGGTGGGTTGCCGGTTTTGGCACACCCTTTTACTTTCAGCGACCCGGAAGGGATAATTTTCGAGCTGCAAAAGAAAGGCCTGATTGGGATAGAAGTTTACTATAATAATTACATTGCTGAAGAAGTAAAGAGATTAGTCAAGCTTGCCGAAAGGTATCACCTTTTAACTACCGGAGGCAGTGATTTCCATGGACTGGATATTACCGAGACCCCGATTGGCGGAGTCGAAGTCCCGATGGAGTCAGCCGAGAGGCTTATCACCCTAGCCGGGCAAAGTTTAAAGTCAGCCAATGCGTAGACAGGAGAGGTAAGTGGCTGTTCGGTTCGTGTTGCTTCTGATTGGCGCTTATCTCCTTGGTGCGGTGCCTGTTGCCTATATCGCCGCTAGACTATATAAAGGGATAGATATCAGGCAATATGGCAGTGGTAACGTAGGCGCGACCAATGTAATTAAATCGACCAATGTGTGGATAGGCACTTTGGTCATCATTTTAGACCTGGTTAAAGGGGTGGCGATGGTCTGGGTGGCCAAACTGCTGGATATGGGTATTGCATCTCAGACCGCAATTGGCGTGGCGGCGGTTATCGGGCACAATTGGTCGGTTTTTCTTGGGTTCAATGGTGGTAGGGGGCTTCTTATTACCCTCGGGCTGGCGGCTTTTCTTCCAATAATGAACAACCTAATACCTTGGGGTTTGTTGGTATTAACAGTTATTGCTGTGACGGGTCTTTTTGTGACACACGATACGGCTCTGGGAGTGCTCCTTGGTGTCATCTCATTACCGCTGGTGACCTGGTGGACGGGTCAACCGATGGCTCTTACCCTGGGGTTTCTGGCAATGCTTATAATTATGGTTATCCGGCGGTTGACCGCACCCAGTAGTCGCTTTGGCGAATCGGTGTCTCGTGCTGAGCTTATGATGAATCGCTTTCTGTTCGACCGGGACATCAGAGACCGTAAGACCTGGCTAAGCCGGAGTCCGGGAACATAACCCGCAATAGCCAAGAAGATAGAATTCTGGTATCATTTTCTTTTGGTTGATGAATAACTCGATTTTCATCTAGGAGGAAGTTAGAAATGGAATGGGGAATGGCAAATAGGTTGGCTCAGCTAATACAGCCGGACGGGCACGCGCTTTTTCTGCCGATAGACCACGGCTACTTTCAAGGTCCGACGCGAAAATTGGAGCAGCCGGGTAAAACTATCGAGCCGCTGATGACTTATGCCGATGGCTTATTTATTACGCGGGGTGTGTTGCGTTCCTGTGTCGACCCCAAGAAGACTAAGCCGATTATTCTCCGGGTATCGGGCGGTGCCAGTATGGTAGGGAAAGACCTGGCTAACGAAGGCATTACGACTTCAATGGAAGAAGCTATTCGCCTCAACGTTTCAGCCGTGGGTATTTCTATTTTTGTCGGCACCGATTATGAGAGGGAATCGCTATTGAATTTAGCGAAGCTGGTCGACGAGGGGGAGAAATACGGCATACCGGTAATGGCGGTCACTGCGGTTGGTAAAGAACTGGAGAAAAGAGATGCCCGCTACCTGGCTTTAGCCAGCCGCATCGCTGCTGAGTTGGGAGCCAGAGTAGTGAAAACTTACTGGTGTCAAAACTTTGAAAAGGTATCTACCGGCTGTCCGGTGCCGGTGGTTATGGCTGGCGGTCCTCAGGTTGATACCGAGCTTCAGGTATTCGAGTTTGTTTATGACGGTATGCAGAAGGGGGCTATCGGGGTGAACTTAGGCAGGAATATCTGGCAGAGCGATTTCCCGGTGGCGATGATTAAAGCCATCCGTGCCATTATTCATAAAAAGGCGGCTCCGAAAGAAGCCCAGGAGATATTCCTGACTGAGAAAGAAAAAAATGTCAAAAAGGTGTAAAGCAGTATGCTAGATTCACAGGTATCACATAGGAGGTGGTAAGTAATGAGTGTAATAACTGTTCAAGCTTTCCTAGCATTCTGCAATGGGCTTCAAGGCCGGAATTTCCGAACCGTGGGTGGACGGTCTCAGTTCGCACTGTCTTCGGTGGGAGCTAACTACTTGCAATACGATGTATCTACTGGTAAGGAACGACAAGTTCATATACGCTACTTGGGGCCAGTTCTTAGTCGTTACGCATAAACCGGCTCTTTACGCCCTAGCGACTACTTGGATTTGACAATGAACGCCTCATATACTCTCGCCCTTATCAAAGAATATGAAAATAGGTATAAAAAACCGTGAACATAGCCGCATGAGTCATCGAAGCGATAAGTCAGCTTAAAAGGATATAAGGATTGAGATGCGTGTTGCCAGATGGTATAACAACCGGGATATACGGGTAGAGGAGATGCCTGTCCCCCAAATTGGTCCCGGTGAGCTATCGGTGCGGGTGGAAGCCTGCGGTATCTGCGGCAGCGATGTTATGGAGTGGTACCGCCTCGACCGGGCGCCTCTGATACTGGGACACGAGATTGGCGGACAGATTGTGGCTGTTGGAGAAGGCGTTAAGCGTTACAAAATAGGCGACCGCGTCACGGCCGCTCATCATGTCCCCTGTAACACCTGTGATTATTGTTTGAGCGGACATCATACCGTTTGCGACACTCTACGGCAGACAAACTTCGACCCGGGTGGTTTTGCCGAGTATATTAGATTGCCGGCTATCAACGTTGACCGTGGTGTATTTCTGCTTCCTGACGAGGTCTCTTATGAAGAAGCCACTTTTGTAGAGCCGCTTGCCTGTATTCTGAGGGGGCAAAGGCAGGCAGGTGTGCAGCCGGGTAAAAGTGTACTCGTTATCGGCAGCGGCATTAGCGGGCTGCTTCATATTACATACGCCAGAGCCTCCGGCGCCCATCGGGTAGTAGCTGTCGACATTAATGATTACCGGCTGGAAGTGGCGAAGCGCCTGGGGGCTGAAGTGACTCTTCACGCTGATGAAGACATACCATCTCGTTTACGAGAGGTCAACCGGGGTCGTCTGGCTGACCTGGTGATAGTCTGCACCGGTTCCCCATCGGCAATTACTCAAGCGCTGAAATCGGTCGAGCGTGGGGGCACAGTCCTCTTTTTTGCGCCGACGGCTCCCGGCGTTACTATCCCGCTATCGATAAATGAGCTTTTCTGGCGTAACGATATCACCCTGACTACTTCCTATGCCGGTAGTCCGGCCGACCACCATATTGCACTGGAGCTAATCCGGGTGGGAACAATACCGGTGAAAACGTTGATTACGCATCGCTTAGGCCTGAAAGAGACCGGATTGGGGTTTGAACTTGTGGCTAAAGCTCAGAATTCTATTAAGGTGGTTATCGAGCCACAGAAATGATAAGCCCGTCTCTAGCTCTCTTAGCCTCTATCTTTGTCATCCTTATTCTGTTAAGGCTGAAACTCCATCCCGGCTATGCTATCTTCATCGGTGGCTGCATCCTGGCCCCAACGATTTTGCCGCTGCGTTCTATTCCTTCTCTGATTTGGGATTCTTTGATAGACCAAGCGACCATCAGATTACTTATAGTGATTGCCTGTGCTCTAACTTTGAGCAGTCTGATGGAAATAAAAGGATTACTGGTAAGGCTGGCTAAGGCAATGGAGAGTATCGGCCCAAAACTGGCAATACATGTGATTCCGGCGGCCATCGGTCTCGTTCCGATGCCGGGTGGGGCTCTGGTTTCAGCTACGACCGTCAGGGATATACTTAAAAGGTTGAGCTTATCCCCCAGACAGAGCACCTTCATTAATTTCTGGTTCCGGCATATCTGGGAATTCTCAATACCAGTATATCCGGCGGTGATTATTACCAGTGCTGCTTTATCTGTTCCGCTCTTATCGGTAGTGAAAGCTACCTTTCCGATGACGGCCGCAGCGGTCGCCCTGGGTATTCCCGTCAGCTACTGGATGCTGAGGAAAAGCACTCCTGTAAAAGGAAAGCCATCGAAATACATCGCTTACGAATTGATAAAAGTCTGCTGGCCTATCCTGTTACTTGTTATTTTGATTCTGCTGAAGGTTGAACCGATGATAGCCTTTCCGTTGACGTTAGTCCTTCTAGCCGTGCAGCAAAGAGTTAACTGGCCGGAGCTAAAAAAGGCACTTAAATACGGGTTAAATCCTAAAATCTTGCTTCTACTTTATGCCATCATGATGTATAAAGCAGTGATAGAGACTTCGGGGGCTGCCGGCATTCTTATTAATGATATGGAGTCAATCGGGTTGCCTCCGCTGCTTATTTTAGTAGTATTACCTTTCTTGATGGGGTGGACCGCCGGTCTTAGCAATGCCTTTGCCGGCATTAGTTTTCCATTACTGGTTCCCTACATCGGCCTTGGTGCTGGTATGAATGGTTCTTCTCTCCTGCTGGCTTATGTCAGTGGAATGATAGGGGTGTTACTCTCTCCACTGCATCTTTGTTTTATTCTCTCAGCAGAGTATTTTAAAACCAGCCTCGGCAGCGTCTATCGGTATACGATACCCCTGTGTATGGCAATGGAGACGATTGCCGTGGTGATTTATCTAGTAGGTTAACGAGTTGCATTCAGCTATCAGCAGTCAGCAAGTTGAAGGGTTTCTTTTGATTTGATTGGTGGGTAACCTATCCCCTAACCCCTTCCCTTACAAGGGAATGGGAAATAAATTAAGAGAGGAGGGCGAAGCCCTCCTCTCTTAAACTCTTCTCCATCTACTTTCCCCTAAATTTAGGTTCTCTTTTTTCGACGAAAGCTCGGGTTCCTTCTTTATGGTCTTCGGACTCCCAGAGGTCCAGTGATAGGGAGTATGCCAGGTTCACGGCCGAATCCAGGTCTGTTGCCAGTCCTTCGTAAATAGCACGCTTAGCTCTCTGGATTGCCAGAGGCGGTCCCTTTGCCAGCTTCTCGGCTAATTCTCTGGTAGCCGTTTCCAGTTCGTCGTGAGGGACGACCAACGTTACCATCCCGATGCGCTCAGCTTCTTTAGCATCGACCATATCTCCCGTCCAGGTGAGCAGAAGTGCTCTGTCTAATCCGACTAATCTGGGCAGAAAGTAGGTGCCGCCGGTAACCGGGATTAGTCCTCTTCTAATGAAGACTTGGGCAAATCTGGCTTTGTCCGAAGCTATCCTGACATCGCAGGCAAGAGCCAGGTCAAGTCCGCCACCCACGGCAACGCCGTTTACAGCCGCAATCGTCGGTTTGCTGAACTTCCACAGCGTCAAAGGTAGAGGGAACTGGAAGCGTCTGGTCGCTTCTTCACCTCTTCGCCCGGTATTAACTTCTTCCGCCATATCTTTGACATCGGCACCGGTGCAGAAAGCCCGGCCGGTTCCGGTAATCACCAGCACTCTGACTTCATTATCCTCAGAAGCATCTTTTACCACTTTAGCTATACTATCACGCATTTTGGCACCGAAGGCATTCATCGCCTCGGGACGGTTCAAAGTCATCGTGGCGACACCTTCTTGCTTGGTGTAAATGATATCAGGTAATTCCATAGCAGACCTCCTTTCAGTATGTGTTTATTGGGTTGACGGGACCTCATCAGGGAACCGGATTTTTGTATCGAAGTTGGTTAAAGCAGAGCGTAAGGCGGCTAGATTTACCGTATCCATTTGAATATATGTGCACCGGCGGCCGATTTCCTTGAGAGCGTGAGCATCCGAACCCTGGACGCAAGCATATTTCTTGGGATAGCCACGAACTTGCCCGTTATTCCATTGATTTTTGTTTTCGGGTACAGTGATTTCTAGGGCGGACAAGTATTGGCTGGCGTGAATGCTCATCTTAACCGAACGTGGTTCGTTAGTCTCGAGAAATCCGCTGGGCCATCGCTCGATATGAGCGGCGACTGCCAGGCCTCCTGCCTTCTCGATTTTCTGGAAGACCTCTGTTATCCCGTCACGGGTGAGAACAGTGCCATCGCCTCTGCCTTCGTTGGGAATGCCGATATCACCCAGAAAGCTTTCTAGTCTTTTTACCGGAGTATCCATCTCGAATATAGCCAGAACGTGCCCCCCTTTAGTCGAAAGTTCAATTCCGGGAAAGACGAAAAGCCCTTTTTCCCCGGCTGATTGCCTGATGTCGTCAATTGCCCCGGCTGTATTATGGTCGGTAACAGTAATTACGTCCAGTCCGCAAGCAAGGGCAGTTTCGACAATCTGCTCCGGAGTAGAGGACTCATCGTTATAACAAAGCGACCTTGGGGTATGCAGATGTAGGTCCGCCTTCTTGAAATTCAAGCCGTTGAAGTTCATCAATTACCAAGTATTTTATAGAAAAAGGAACATGAGGGCAAGTTTAAGATGTGCCTTTACCTCTTCAAACTATCTTATCAGCCTTCTGTTCGTTATAATATATGCACCGGGGTAATCACCGGCATTATGGACTTCGGTCTAGAGACGGGGGTTATAAAGGTGCAAGGCGAAGAGAGCCTCGTCCAGCAGGCGGTAGAAGGCGACCATGAGGCGTTTACCAGGCTGTACGAGGAACATTTTGACCGAATTTATCGGTATATAGCTTTTAAAATAGGAGACAAATTAGAGGCGGAGGATATGACACAGCAGGTGTTCCTCAATGCCGTGAAGTCTATTTCTTCCTTTAAATGGAAAGGTGTCACCTTTTCTAGCTGGCTGTATCGTATTGCTCATAACCAGGTGGTCGACCATCTTAGGAAGAAGGACAGGCAGCCTACTGTAGAACTCACAGACCCGGTTGTTTCCAACGATATTAGTCCTCAGCAAGTAGCTGAACAAAAAATAGACATTGAACGAGTGCTAAAGGCGACTAAAGGGTTGACCGAAGCCCAGCAGGAAGTGATTTCCTTACGATTTTCGGGCGGGCTATCTATTGCCGAAGTAGCCGGCATTATGGGTAAAAGTCAGGGGGCGATAAAAGCCTTGCAGCATAGCGCCATACTGGCTTTACGCAAGGTGTTATCGGCGGGTGATGAAAATGAGGCAACAGAGAGAATTTGACGATATTTTAAATGAATGTATGGAGCGGTTGCTCAGCGGGGAGACCTTGGAGCAGTGTCTCCGGAGTTTTCCGGATTATGCTTCTCAACTTAAGCCGCTCCTTGAGACGACACTCGAGGTGAAGAAAGTTTCTGCACTTCAACCTTCGCTCGAATTCAAAGAGAAAGCTAGGAAGGAACTACACACAGCTCTCCGCGAAATGAAACCCAAGCGACGTCCGTTCTTTATTTTGCAGCCACGGTGGGCGATAGCGATAACTGCTGTTATTTTATTTTTGCTCGCTGGTGGTGGAACAGTTGCGGCGGGAAGTGTCAGCATGCCCGATGAGCCTTTCTATCCCGTGAAACTAGCAACTGAGCAGATGAGGCTGAAATTAACTCCGTCGGCTTTGGGTAAGGCGGAGCTTTATGCTCGGTTTGCCAATGTGAGGGTGCTAGAGATAGAGCAAATGGCAAAAGAAAACAAACCTCAGCAAATCGTTGAGACGGCTCAGAGGCTTGATAGCGTGCTTGCCGACTTAGCTGCCACTCAAGGAAGTGAGCAGCGAAATATAATGATGGCACCACCGCTAGGGGCGGCAGACCAAGAAGGACCGCCTACGATTGCACCCGCGCCGCCGATGCCAACAACACAAAAGGGAACGGGGATAGTCCCTCCGATGGTATCGACCGGAAACAACCGTCAAGCGATGTTAAATGAAACGGTCAGAAACCAGGCTATCGCTAATCTAGAGAGTTTACGCTCTCTGCTGGATACTGTCCCGGAATCGTCCAGGCCAGCTCTATTGGAAGCTATTGCCATATCTGAATCCGGCTATGCTGAAGTCCTCGAATCTATAAAGTAGAGCCTTCTCAGTCTCTTTTTTACCACTTTATCTGGGCTATCTTCGCGCCCCGAATCTGGCAGCAAAGGGTCTTTTTGTGGTTTCTGTTTGCTTTTCGTCGGACCAAACGATAAGGGGAGTTTGAGGGGGCGAAGCCCCCTCTTTATTTATCCCCTTCCCTTGCAAGGGAAGGGGCAGGGGATAGGTTGTACCAACAGATGCAAATGATACTTTTTTGTAACACTAAAGAGAAATTAGGGTTTTAATATTAAAGACCTGGCAAATTCTTAATGAGATATTAACATTTTGAAGCTAGAATTTATAAAAAGAGAAGTTTTGAGATGATTCACGGTTTTATAAAAAAGAGATGCCCCAAATGCGGCGGTAACGTCTGTGTCGACTCGGACTGCTATCTCGAAGGCGGCTTTATGAGCTGGGCTGAGCAGGCCAGTTGTCTGCAATGCGGATACATTATCTATGGCTTCGAGCAGCTATCCGGAAGCGATAAAAAGAGTCATACCCTGAGCGAAGTAGCATCTTAATAAGATTTTAATATTTGAATGTTACGATTAAATTATAAACAAAAAACGGAAGGAGGTGAAAACAGAAAATGGGGAAGAATAAAAAATGGGTCATAGTTGCCGTCTTGGTAGCGGCCGTAGTTCTGGCTGGTAGCATTGGAGGGATAGCTCTCGCTCAGACAGGAACTACTAACGACCAAGTAGGCGCGGGCAAGACACTGTTATCCAGAGTGGCTACTATCCTGGGTATCGACCAGCAGAAAGTAGAGGATGCTTTTGCCCAGGCGCAGCGTGAAGTGCGAGACGAAGCACTGGATGCCAAACTGAAAGCCCTCGTTGATGCGGGTAAGCTAACTCAGGAACAAGCTAACCAGTATAAAACCTGGTGGCAGTCCAAGCCCAATTTGCCGGATGGGTTCGGCTTTATGGGTCCCCGTGGACTCAAGGGTATGGGTGGCTTCCGTGGCTTCGGTGGTTGCCCTAACTGGAACGGTCCAGCCGGAATTCCTGCGGTACCCTCTACTTCAACAAGTATTAATTAGTGCACTATCCATTGTAGACCACTGGGAGGGGGAGAGAATTTCTCTCCCCTTGCTTTTTAATTTTAGCTGTTTAATCTATCCACTCTTAGCTGAATTAATAATTTCTTAACATTTATGGTATTCTATAGATATAGAGGGATAAGTGGTTGGGGTTGATTTATGGCAGGTAAGACAGTTCTTGTGGTCGATGATGATGCCAAGACAGTGGAGCTGGTTAAGCTCTACTTGAACCGTGATGGTTATAAAGTCGTAACCGTCTATGATGGCGTCGAAGCATTACGTCTGGCAAGGGAGGCTCATCCCGACCTCATCGTCCTGGATTTGATGTTGCCCGGTATGGATGGTCTTAAGGTTTGCCGTACTCTCAGGGATGAATCCGATGTCCCGATAATTATGCTCACCGCCAGGACTACGGATGAAGATAAGCTGACCGGATTGGGTTTGGGAGCGGATGATTATGTGACCAAACCCTTCAGTCCAAGGGAGTTGGCGGCTAGAGTCAGGACTGTGCTCAGGCGCTTGCCTGGGGAGCGTGGCCCCGAAGAAATTAAGCGTGGCGAGCTTGCCCTGAACTTTCTTAAGCAGGAAGTATCGCTTGCCGGCAAATTAGTGAATCTTACTACAGTCGAATTCAAACTGTTGGGAGTCTTGGCTAAAGAGCCCGGGCGGGTCTTCAGCCGTTCGGAGCTTATTGAAAAAGCCCTCGGCTATAACTTCGAAGGCTTCGACCGCACCATTGACGTCCATATTCTTAATCTACGTCGTAAATTAGAGCCGGATAACAGCCATTCCAGATATATCAGAACGGTTTACGGGACCGGCTACAAATTCTCAGAGGATAAATGATTCATAGTTTACGCTTTCGTCTTCTTGCCGCTTTTACTATCGTTATTTTGATTGCCGTCGGCTCCATCTTCTTCTTTGTGAGTCGTGCAACCGGAGGTGCAATTCAAAGCTACGGTCAGCGGAGTGAGCAGGCACGTATCGGCAGGGTGGGGTTCGAACTGTTCCGTTATTACCGCGAACACGGAAGCTGGGAAGGAGTCCAAGCCGACGTAAAGCAGTGGGGTACTCTCACCGGACGGCGGATTATATTAACGGATGCTAACGGCGTGGTAATCGCCGATTCCGATGGTGAATTGATGGGGAAGCAATATACTCCTGACATCCCTGGTTTTCGAATGTCGCCGATGATGGGTATGATGGGAGGGGGGGCTTCAGCAGTTGTCTATATTAGTCCTGACCCATCGGCAGAGTCCTCCCCGCTAACAGAGGGAGGTCAAATAGGTCCCTTCAGCAGTGGCGAACAACCGCCCCGGTTCCCTTCGCCGTTCACTCTCTCCCGGGCGGTAAGTCGTTTCCTTATTTGGGGGGCGCTGCTGGCGATTGCTATTGCCCTTCTCTTTACCTTCTTTTTATCAAGGCGCATTTCGGCACCAATCAAGAACCTGGCTCTGGCGGCTCACCGGTTGGGGCAGGGAGACCTGTCTCAAAGGGTGAATTTTAAGGACAAGAGCGAAATCGGGGAACTGGCTCAGGCTTTCAACTCGATGGCTAGCGACCTAGAGCGGACACAGAAATTACAGCGTAATATGGTAGCCGATATCGCACACGAATTGAGGACTCCGCTGTCTAATCTCCGGGGCTATCTGGAGGCAATTCGTGACGGTGTAATCAAGCCCGATGCCGAACGCATCCGTTCTCTCGATGAAGAAGCTGCCCTTTTATCGCGGCTGGTTGAAGACCTTCAGGAATTAAGCCTTGCCGAAGCCGGAGCACTGAAACTCCACCGCCAGCCAGAGGATATCGGGAATGTAATTAAACAAACAATGGCGATGAAACAAACCCGGGCGGCGGTAAAGGGAGTCTCATTATCCACCGAACTAGCCGGCGAGCTGCCTCCGGTAAATATCGATTCCCAGCGCATCGGGCAGGTTTTGGGTAACTTATTAGAAAATGCAATAACTCATACCGCAAGCGGCGGTAATATAAAGGTGACCGTCGCGAAACAGGATAGCGCAATAAATGTAAGTGTGACCGATACCGGCGAGGGTATCCCCGCAGAAGATTTACCCTTTATATTCGAAAGGTTCTACCGGGTAGATAAGTCTCGCACCAGGGCGACCGGGGGCAGCGGCCTGGGGCTTAGCATTGCCAGAAGACTGGTGGAAGCACACGGAGGTAAAATCGAGGTTCAGAGCGAACCCGGCAAGGGCAGCCGCTTCAGCTTCACAATGCCAATATCATAATAATTAGAAAATTATTCATAATTGTTTAATATTTACTCTTCATACTGTGGTAAGAGTTTAACAGCAACTTTGCATCGACTTGGAGGAAAAAGGTTTATGAAAATAAAAGTAATGAAAATAGCTTTGATAGCGGTTACCATCGTAGCAATTGTGGTCCCGCTTTTTAGCTGCGGCTCCGGTTCTACCACAGCTACGACGTCTACAAGTCAGGTAAAAGCAACGCGGGGCGACCTTACTACGGAAGTAACGGCTGCCGGTAACCTGGCATTAGCCCTCACCGAAGATTTGCCCTTCGATTTGTTTTACGGAAACACTTCAACTACGGTAGCAACGGTAGCAGAAGTCCTTGTAGAAGAGGGAGATATCGTTACAAAGGGACAGAAACTAGCCAGTGTAGACATCTCGCAGTGGAATGAAGAACTGGCAAATCTGGAAGTGACGCTGGCAACAAAGAAACGCGACCTTACTCAGAAACAATTAGACCTCATTACTGCTCAACAAGCTCTTGAAGATGCCGAAGCGAAATATATCTGGCCCACCGAGATTTTCACAGCGCGTCAGAAGGTATATACATATGAAAGTGCGGTCGATGACGCCAAGGCTGTTCTATCAGGAAGCAAACTAGTATGGGATTCCACTATACAACAATACCGCGTGCAGGAAGCCAAAACGGCTTATGATATAAGGCTCTGGACCGAAAAGCTGATGACTGCCGAAGCGAATCTAGCCACAGCCCGGTTAGACTTAGACAAACTATTAGCTCAGTATACCGCAGTGACGAAGGTAGCTAATGCCCAGGAAAAACTCAGGCTCGCTCAGGCTGAATTGGATAGGTTCATGAATCAATCCACACAGGAAGTAGCTGAAGGAGAGCAAACAACAACAGTTTCCACGCCGTCAGGAGTATCTACCAGTGTGACGTCGGCTCAGGCGGAAAAAATAGCCACTCAGAAAGTAAAGGTGGAGATGGCTCAAGAGGAACTGAAGAATGCTCAAACTGAAGTATCTGGGGTTTCTCAGAAGAGATTGTCTGTCGAGCTTGCTCAGGGCAAACTCGATGATGCCAAGAGAGCCGTAAATGATGCCCAGAAAACTCTGGACGAAGCTAAAGCTAAAAGCCCTTACATTATCGCTCCATTCGATGGTTTTATCACGGCGGTAAACGTCGTTGGCGGCGACGAGATAAAGACAGGCACGGTGGCAATGACCATCGCCGATACCAATAAATTCGAGGTGGAGATTCCGGTTAGTGAAACTGATATTATGCAGGTAAAACTGGGGCAGGATGCTAACGTTAGAGTGGATGCAATGTCATCCGTCAGCCTTTCGGCGAATGTCACCCACATTTCACCAACGGCGACCATTTCATCAGGTGTAGTCAACTATAAAGTAAAAGTCGAGGTAGCCCCTCTCACATCCATAGCACCGCGAACCAGCAGTGGGAACGCTACTGGGATACAGCGGCCTTCGGCGAGTGGTAACATATCTTCAAGTGGTGGTCCGCGGTTCCAGATGCCGTCGGGAGGAAGTGGTAATGTGTCTTCCAGCGGCGGCCAGCGGTTCCAGAGACCTTCAGGGAGCGGTAACACTTCCTCTGGGATGCCACAGTTCCAACCTGGTCAGCTTGGCGGACAGACAACGCTGACTGTGATTCCAGAAAACTTCCAACTAAAGCAAGGGATGACCGTAATTGTGAACCTGGTGGTGCAGCAGAAGAATGATATAGTTATGGTACCCAGCACTGCAATTACCAGCCAGGGAATGAGGCGATTTGTTAACGTATCTAAAGCAGACGGGACTACTGAAAACCGCCAGATAACGACCGGTATCAGCAACGGTCAGTACACCGAGGTTCTAAGCGGTCTGAGTGAGGGTGATACTGTCGTTGTGTCCAAGAAGTCCACATCTACCAGTTCAACAACAACCTCACAACAACAGCGTCCGCCGGGTATGATGATACCTATTCGATAAAGATACGAATAATAAGTAAAAGGCATTGAAATGATTAAATTAGAGGGTTTAACCAAAGTCTACCCGATGGGTAATCGAGAGCTGACTGTGCTCAAGGGGATAGACCTGGAAATTAATAAAGGCGAGCTAACCGCTATTATGGGTCCCTCCGGTTCAGGTAAGACTACGTTGCTCAATCTCCTGGGTTGCCTGGATAGACCCACCGCAGGTAAATACTATTTCGAAGGAAAAGAGGTTAGCCGCTTGAGTAGCAGTGAGTTAGCTCAGATAAGAGGTCAGAGGATTGGCTTTATTTTCCAGACTTTTAACCTGCTGTCCCGCCTCACGGCGCTGGCGAATGTCGAGCTGGGTATGACGTATGCCGGAGGGGTTAACCGCCAGCGGGCTATAGAGGCACTGAATAAGGTAGGGCTTGCTGAGCGTATTACTCACCGACCTTTGGAGTTATCGGGAGGTGAACAGCAGAGGGTTGCAATTGCTCGTGCCATCGTTAAGAATCCATCCTTGTTTCTGGCGGATGAGCCTACCGGGCAGTTAGACAGCCGGACCGGTGAAGAAATCATTTCTATTCTAGCCTCTTTACAGGCAGAGCAGGGAATTACTGTTTTAATGGTGACTCATGATATTAACATTGCCCGCCACTGCCAGCGGATAATCCGCCTCAAAGACGGCGAGATTATCGCGGAGGAGGGCTTATGAAAAAGTGGCTCGACCCGTTAGGAACCGTCTGGGTTGGTATCACCACCCACAAGCTAAGGAGCTTTTTAACTATGCTTGGTGTCGTTATCGGCGTTGCCTCGGTAATAACCCTGATGTCCATAGGCAAAGGCGCCCAAGCACAAATTCTCTCACGTATTCAGACACTCGGGTCTGACCGTATCACTATCCGCCCCGGGACGACGGTCAGTTATGGCGGAGTCAGAGGGCCGATGGTCAGCTTTACCAGTTTTGGCAGTTCCTCTAGTGGTCTCACATTTGAGGATGCGCAGGTAATTGCCGAGCAAGTCGCTAATATCTCTACTGTAGCTTCAACTAAACGTGGGAATCTGCAGGCGGTCGTCGGTAAAAACAATACAAACTCGTCCGTCATCGGGACTGCCGTTTCATATCCTGAGATAAGTAATCTGGAGTTGTCTAGCGGGACTTTCTTCTCGGAATCGGATTACCAGCGTGGGGCTAAAGTCGCCGTGCTTGGTTCGAATGTTAAAGATACGCTTTTCGCAGATGCCGAGGCTGTAGGACAGCAGGTCCGGCTGGGGAATAATATCGTCACTGTTGTTGGCGTGCTGGGAAGTAAAGGCAGCGGGTTCGATTCCCCCGATGATTCCATTTATATTCCCCTGACGGCGATGCAGCAAATGGTTGCCCAATCACTTACCAACCGGGGCGAGCACGCAGTTTCGACTATCGAGTTGACCGTCAGTGATGAATCGATGTCGGATACCGTTGTCGAGGAAATTACCGCTTTGCTCCGTTCCCGCCATCGCCTCAGTGCCAGTGCCAACGATGACTTCAGCATCAGCTCTATGCAAGCCATCTCCGAGGCGATGCAGGAAGCGACCGGTACGATGACGCTTCTCTTAGGCGCTATCGCTGCCATTTCTCTATTGGTCGGAGGCATTGGTGTGATGAACATTATGCTGGTGTCTGTGCTGGAGAGAACCAGGGAGATAGGTATTCGCAAGGCACTGGGAGCTAGGGAACGGGATATCTGGGTCCAGTTTCTATTAGAAGCGGCGGCTTTAACGTTTACCGGTGGTGTCATCGGGGTCGTTATTGGCTGGATAATTGCGTTCGTTGTTGCTCAAATGGGACTGATAACAACCGTGGTTTCGGCGGATATAGTTGTTCTTGCCGTAGTCGTCTCGGTAGGCATCGGTTTGTTCTTCGGTTTCTACCCGGCATGGAATGCGTCCCGGCTCGACCCGATTCAGGCGTTGAGGTCTGAGTAAATAGGCTATAAATTAGGAGGATACTACTTCTTACCCCACAAGTCAGTAATAACCGATTCCAGCCCGAGGCTTTTCAGAGTATCGGGCAGGGGTTTGCCTGTTTTTTCATCCCAGCCCATTAAGCGATAATAATTATCCAGCATAGTGTCCCACTGGTCCGCCAGGGTCTTGCCTTTAGCTATCCCGTCTACAGGCGTAGAGCCATATCTCGGTGACGGGCGGTCGTCGGCTCTGGTGTGGCCGTGCCTGATATTGAATGACCTCAGTAAAGCAATAGCTCGCCGACCGGATTGCATGGCTTCAGCCATATCGAGATTCCAGCCGGTAGCGGCGTTTACCGCTTCGGCAAGCAATTTGATGTCAGTCCGCGTGGTGAAGCGGCAGGTTCCCAGGGAATCCTCGAACTGCATCGAGCCTTTTAGGTTGGCTTCGGTAGTCGATACGTGCTCCGGGGAGTAAAAATTAAGCGGGTGAGGAACTTTAAAATCAGCCGGGTGGGCAATCATATTCGTCGCTTCCAGAGTAGAGCTGTCCGAGACGGAGGTATCGAATTGCTCGGTGGTCCTTACCCTGTGGTCGTGTCCGCGTGGGGTGCTGCCTTTCATCGTATGGATTGCCATCTTGGGAGCCTCACCGCCAATACGCTTGGCGGCACGCATTACTCCTTCGGCAAGGATGTCACCGATTCCTTCGCGGTGAGCTATCTTACGCATTAAAGCCCGGACTGCCGCTACATTTCCCCAGGTCATCTCTAACCCGCCGGTATCTTTTTTGGTGAGGATACCTTTTTCATAGCACTCCATCACCAGACCGAGTACCCAGCCCATTTCATTTGTATCCATACCAAGGCGGTCGACCTCGTTGGCTATTACTACTACTGCAGCAACATCGGTCTGGCCGATGGCGGGACCGAAGGCAGCAAATTGTTCGTATTCCGGTTCCTCTCCCACGAATCCGGCGTAGGGACCATCGGGTATGGTGAAAATGTGGCAATGATGCAACCGGCAAGCCCAACAGGGATGGGGTTTAGGCTGGAAATGAGAACGGATATATTGGGGGCTAAACTTCTCAAAGTCCTCTTTGCTGATTTCAAAGACGTTGGTCGTGTAATTCTTTACCGGGATATAACTGCCGGTGCCTCTCATTATGCCGCCGAGTGTTCCCCATCGGTACACGTTTTCGCGGGCCTCGGGGTCGTTGACGATATTCTCGTGTAATTGGCGGGCGATGGCGGAAAGCTTATCGGGGTTTGCCAGCTTTATGGCCGCCTTGCCGCGTTCTACTGCCACAGCTTTCAATTTTTTGGAGCCCATTACGGCACCGCTTCCGTTATGTGGAGCAGTATGCCCCTTGTCTCCGAATATTCCAGCAAACTTTACCAGGTTTTCTCCGGCAGGCCCGATACCGAAGACGCTAATCTCATGTTGTGTCTTACCCAGCTCTTCTTGAATGAGTTGCCCGGTTTCCCATGTATCCTTGCCTAGCAGATGGCTGGCATCTTTAAGCTCGGCTTTACCATCAAAAATATGGAGATAAACCCATCTTTTAGCCGTACCTTCTATAATAACACCGTCGAAACCGGAGAATCTGAGAAAGGCGCCGAAAAATCCGTTAGCCTGGGAGGCGGTCGCCCCATTCGTAAGACAGCCTTTAGTGACGACGGAAAAAGTACCCGAACCACTGACCTTAGTCCCAGCCAAAGGGCCGCTCATCATAATGAGCCGGTTCTTTGCATCCGACCACTCTACTCCCGGGGGGACTTCTTCATAAAGGTATTTTACCCCAAGCCCGGTCCCGCCGATAAACTTCCTGGCTGTTTCGGTATCGATCAGTTCTTCGGTGATTTGTTCTTTAGTCAGGTTGACTCTCAAGAGTTTGCCAGTATAACCATAAAGCTCGCTCATAAATACCCCCTTTGCGTTTTGTCTTTTAGCCACCGGCATAAAGAGGAAGAATCAGGAGAGTATCGCCCTCCTTGAGTTTAGCTGCATTTATTTCTGTAGATTGAAGAAGACTATCATTGAGGAAAATATTTATCAGGCTATTGGCCCGCATCGTATCGGGGTTAAAAACCGTCTTACTAAAGTCGGGATTATCTTTAGCCAGTTTAGCCAGGAGCGCACTGATGGTGGTGCCGGTGCCGGCTTCTATCTCCAGGGTGGACCAGTCCGAGGCTTGTGCCTTAAGCATAATGCCAATCCAGGGCGGGACCTTTAATCTAACCTTACCCAAGAGATGCCACCCCACTCGTGAACTATTTTCAAATTGTAGCAGAGGCTGAATTGGACTGTCAAAGCTGCTGGCAAATTTGGTGGAATTATGCTAGAGTTACCTGTTGGAAATTGCCTAAAACTGTATTTAAAACCAAGGAGGAAATCGTGGATTTCGAGTTCAACGAGGAACACAAGATATTTCGCGAGGCGATAAAAGACTTCGTCAAAAGAGAAGTAATGCCGGTTGTTGATGAGGCTGAAGAAAAGCAGGCTTGCCCCATCGAGCTATTTTCGAAGATGGGGGAACTGGGTTACCTTTGTCCCGGATATCCTACTGAATATGGAGGGGGCGGACTGGGTGAGATTGGCACGTGTATTATGATAGAAGAATTAGCCCGGGCTTGTTCCGGCATCGCCTCCGGACTGATGGTGCAGTCCGGTCTTTCTACTTTTCCCATCCTGGCTCACGGCACTGAAGAACAGAAGCAAAGATTCCTCATTCCAGCCATCAAGGGTGAGAAGGTAACTGCATACGGTCTTAGTGAACCCAACGCCGGGTCCGATGCCTCAGCCATCGAAACTACGGCAAAGAAAGACGGCAAGCACTACATTATCAATGGTAACAAGATTTATATCACCAATGGCTACATCGCCGATTACGTTACGCTGGCTGTCTCTACCGATAAGAGCAAGGGCAGCCGGGGCATAAGCACCATAGTAGTGGAAAAGGGAACTCCCGGTTTCACTACCAAAAAGATGGTGAAATTGGGACATCACTCTGCCGCCACTGGCGAACTTAACTTCGAAGATTGCCGCGTGCCAGCGGCGAACCTGATTGGCGAAGAGGGTAAGGGTTACAAGTATATGATGGAGTCTCTGAATCCAGCCAGGATTTCGCACAGCGCCCGGAGTCTGGGACTGGCTGTAGCTGCTTTTGAGGCTACTCTGGATTATGCCAAGCGAAGAAAGCAGTTCGGCCAGCCGATAGGGAAGTTTCAAGCGATTGCTTTCAAGCTGGTGAAGATGGCGACCGATATCGAAGCCGCCAGATGGCTGCTCTACCGGGTTGCCAGTCTTTACGACCAGGGAGACGAATGCCGTAGGGAATCCCCGATGACTAAAATTTTCTCAAGTGAAATGGCAATCAGAGTTGCCGAAGAGGCAATGAGAATCCACGCCGGTGCCGGCTATATGGCTGAATCACCCATCCAGCGCTACTACCGCGATGCTATTCTTTATCACATTACCGAGGGGACTACTGAAGTTCAGGAAATGATTATCTCCCGGGAGTTGGGACTCTAAGCTTTACCCAAATATTTGCGAGGAGGAACAATAATGCTGCGAAGACTCAAGAATATCGATTTAGTCGTTAAGACCTGTATGGAGGTCAAGCCCAATCAGCAGATATTGATTGTGGCAGAAGACAATGATAGGCCGCTTCAGATAGCCCAGCAGTTAGCCGAGGCTTGCACTGCCGAAGGTGCCGAGGTTGTGATGGCTATAATGGTCCCCCGCACCTTTAACGGACAGGAGCCGCCAAAGGCAATCGCCGAAGCTATGCAGGTTGTAGATGCCGTCGTAGTTGCGAGTGAACGTTTTTATATCGAACATACAAATGCCGGTAAGGCAGTCAGAGAGAAAGGCATTATGTATGTTAATTGCCAGCCTGAACGGCATTTTATTAAAGAGATTTCAGCCGCGGATGTAAAGAAAATCAAGGCGAGAACGATAAAACTCGCCGATATTTTGTCGAAGGCGACTAAGGCGCGGGTAACAACGCCGGATGGGACTAAACTCAGTATGAGCCTGAAAGGAAGACCCGGAATTCCTCTTTATCCAATGAAAGGCGCCCCCATTATGGTTGTTCCCGAGTATGCCGAGGCCGCTATCGCCCCGGTAGAAGGTTCGACTGAAGGCATTCTGGTCAGCGACTGCGGGTTGCGCGGCTGGAGTCTGCAACCTAAAGAGCCGCTGTGTCTGACTATTAAAAAAGGATGGGTTGCCGGAGTTACCGGTGACAAAGAATACGTAGCCAGATTTAAGAAATTAATCGCTACCGATGAAAATGCTGCCAACTGCGCGGCGGAACTGGGATTCGGTACCAGCCATACTATGGACAGGAGGCTGGTTATGTCCGGCAGCCTGGACGGAACGATTCATATCGCTGTCGGGCGCAATAACGATATCGGCGGCGATATTTACAGCCAGATTCACTTCGACCTGATAATGAGTAAACCTACCGTCTGGCTCGACGACCAGTGTGTCGTAAAAGATGGCGTGCTAAAGATTTAGTTGGTTTAACATAAGGAGGCTCGAAATGAAGCAGTGGCATATTAAGGTGCTGTATCTCGGTGGGGCTCACGAAGCTAAAGCTAATCTGACGCCGGGTCTGGACACAGATGTGTTTATGGAGATTCCGCTGCTAGCCTTCCTGTTGCAGTCCGAAGGTCGCAATATACTGGTCGATTCTGGCGGTAACGAACGGTATCTGGTAGACGGTAAATATGGCTTCCAGGGTAAAGAGTTCCATTTCGGTAGAAAATACCTGGATGCTGCTCTGAAGAAAGCCGGCATGACTCCTGAAGAAATCGACACTATTATCTATACCCATCTACACAACGACCATACCGGCTTTTCTTATCTGTTCAAAAATGCTCGGGTCATTGCTCAGAAGAAAGAATGGGACATCATTAAGAATCCGCTTCCTGTAATGCTGATAAGGAGAGACTACGACCTCGAAGCGATACCGGAGTTGGAAAAAACTAACCTGGTGCTTGTCAACGGCGACCTCGAGATTACCGATGGCGTCAGAATTTTCACCACCCCCGGACACACCCCGGGTCATCAGGGAGTGGCAGTGAACACCAAGAAAGGTGTGGTTGCTATAGTCGCCGACCAGTACCATTTAGCCTGTATGGCGTTTCCTAAGATGACGGAGATGGTTGATATGGAGGGCAAGAAACACAAAATCACGCCCGTGCCTGATATCTATGGTCCCTTTTTCGCCCACAACATAATTTACAACCACTACGATTGGTATGATAGCGCCTACAAAATCAAAGCCATCGTTGAGAAATACGAGCCTTACTATGTCCTATGCGGGCACGAGCCTTCCCAGGTTTATATCGGGGAATATTAAAAAGCCTTTACCATTCCGTGCTTGACACGCCTGCGTGCCGGAACGCACTTCAGTGTGCAGGCATGGAATCCAGCGAACCTTGCCTATGATAATCCCATTTCTCTGGATACCGGCTTTCGCCGGTATGGTTAGTAAATCAATATTTCTCCAGCCATTCCGGGGTTTTCCGCACTCCGGTAACAATACGGGGAATATCCCATCCCCAGGGTGGGCAACCCTTAACGTAAGTCCCCAGGCTCTTATATTTAGCTGTGCAAGAGCCAAAAAGCAAAAGCTTGTCTTTTTTGGCTTCTGGTGCATTTTCCGTTGTTCCAGCTACAATAGTCCATCCAACTAACTTATCGAGATTACCTGCCTTCTCCAAACTAAAAATGGCACCTAGCACGGCTTCTCGGCAACCCGTGCAGGCTTTTTCATCAATTAACATCTGAAAACCTTCAGGGAAGCGGACAGTCCTGACTACTTCCTCGACACGCTTGAAATGTCGCTGGACATCTTTTAGAGGAGTACCAATAATCTCTATCTTGTTCAAGTCCATTACACCGATACCAGCTTTATTGGCATCGACTGTTATGCTGAGCTCTTCCGGGGCAAAGCCCATAACGGCACCTGTTACCGAATCCACTGCTACCGGGTCTTTGCCGGCGATAATGACACCTAATTCAACACGGTCTCCCAGCATCGGGCCCAACCCTTCCATTGCCACAATACCATCTACCACCGATAACCCGGGTTTTGCCACGGTCATTAAATCGGCAATAGCCTGTGAAACGCCATAAACTCTGTGAAAATCCTTCTTAGTCTTATCGGGTAAAACTCCCTTCATATTTTTTAATCCGAGGGTTGCACCCTGTCCGTGAGTCTTCATCACAGGCACGGTAATGACCAGTTTGGCGTCGAAAAGAATTTTAGGTAAGGTAAGCTCTTTTAAAACCTTCCCTTTAGGTACCGGCACTTTAACCATAGGCGTGTCTTTACCTTTAAGGTCCATTACTTCATAACCCAGCTCCCGCAGCTTATCGTAGCCGGTAGCTTTGAAGCACTTCTCGCTATCAGGGTCGAGGACACCAGGGGCTTCCCCTATTATTGGTCGGCCGCCTTTTTCCTTGACCATATCCGCAATGGCGGTACAGACTGTTTTATTCGTAACCTTCGGGCTATCGGGTTCGGCTGGGGCACAGACATTCGGCTTAATCAGTACGATGTCGCCCTTTTTAATATCATCCAGACCGCCAACAAGCTCGATTGCTTTTCTCACACTGGCTTCTATCTGACTTTTGTTGGGTCTCTGTGGCCCCTTTACAATGGCAACTTTAGTTTTATTCAAGTTTACTCCTTATTTATTTTGATATAAGCAACTGTTCTCCTAAACGACAAGCATAGATGATTGTTCATGACTGATGAAAAGCTATCTCTTATTGAACCCGTGGGGAATGAAAACTTTTCCTCAACGGAATGACGCTATATCACGACGTATTACTCACACCAGCTCTCCTTTCCAATGGGAGGTACAAGCGTTTCCACTTGTGCCCTCGGGGCTTTTAAAGCCCATCGGCTGCCACACCATATCTGGCGATTTAGGCGTTACAGCTCGAAGAGTCACTATTACTATTCCATTTTGAATAATACTTTAGGCAGTGTGGAGATGTCAAACCGCATAATCGGTTGCTATTACGCAGAGGAAAAAGATACAATGAAACGCTGTGAAAGATATAAGGAGGAGCATATGAAAGGTGTGCAGATAATTGACTTGAGCGTTCCGATGGAAGTAAGCCCGAGCGAGCCCGGGCCAATAGAAGTTACTCACGTGGGACATTCGGAAACGGCTGAGTCGATGGAAAAATATTTCGGCTGCAGCGAAAGTGACCTGCCTCAGGGTCTGGGTTGGGCTAACGACCGCATCAAACTGACTGCCCACAGCGGAACGCATGTCGACGCCCCGTGGCATTTCTTTCCGACTTCTAAAGGCAAAAAAGCTAAGACAATCGATGAGATGCCGCTGGAATGGTTCTACAGCGATGGTGTGATGCTGGATATGAAACATAAACCTACCGGTTCGGTTATTTCGGTGGCTGACCTCCAGGAGGCTCTAACTAAAATTAACTATAAACTCAAGTCCTGGGACATCGTGCTGATACAGACGGGGACCGACAAGCTCTGGGGAAAGAAGGAATATTTCGATGCCGGCTGTGGAATGGGCAGAGAGTCCACTTTGTGGCTTATCGATAATGGTGTCAGAGTAATGGGTACGGATGCCTGGGGCTGGGATGCGCCATTCTGGTCGATAAAGGAGAACTTTCAGAAGACCAAGGATAAGAGCATAATCTGGGCCGGTCACCGTGTGGGTATCGAAAAGGAGTATTGCCATGTCGAGAAACTGGCGAACCTTGATAAGTTGCCGAGACCTTATGGATTCAAAGTGGCTTGCTTCCCGATAAAGCTAACCGGAGGCAGCGCAGGATGGAGCCGGGTGGTGGCTATATTTGAGAAATAAAAGCACTCAAGCTATAATTCTTTGATGACTTCAGATTAATGATTGGTTGTTTTATGCGACCTGGATTGGATGGTTTCTTTTGCCTACTTCCCACAAGCCCCGGATTTACTATGGCTATATCATCGTCATTGTCTCCTTCTTTATCAGCCTTTTAGCCTGGGGTACATATAGTACCTTCGGCGTCTTTTTTGAGCCGATACGTTCTGAGTTTGGTTGGAGCCGGGCAATGATTTCCGGTCCCAGTTCCCTTACCTTTTTTCTTATCGGGACGTTCTCCATTTTAACGGGAAGACTCACCGACCGTTTTGGGCCCCGGCGTTTAGTTATAATCTACGGCATTATTATCGGAATCGGCTACGCTCTGATATCCCGTATCAGTTCTCTATGGCAGCTTTATGTCTTTTACGGACTTGCCGTCGGTTTTGGAACGAGCTGTGCGGATGCTTCCCTGCTGCCGACCACCGCCCGATGGTTTGTCAAAAACAGGGGAATAATGTCAGGGGTGGTCAAGGCGGGGACTGGGGCAGGAATGTTCATACTGCCGACGTTATCTACCTGGCTAATCTTGAATCACGGCTGGCGTTACGCATATTTGATTCTAGCCGGCGCTATCGCAGTAGGCATTGCTATTTGTGCTTCATTTCTGAGACGCGACCCGTCCGAGAAGGGCTTGGAACCTTATGGTATCTCTGAGAAGGATAAAAGGCATAGGAATGTTGATTTTGGGTATACTTTAAGGCAGGCTCTGCATAGCAAGGTTTTGTGGATTACCTGTGCTGTCTATTTTATGATATGGTATGCCACTCAATCAGTTATCGTCCATATCGTACCGCATTCTCTTGATTTAAAGATGTCTCCGATTAAAGCCGCCGGTATACTTTCTCTTATCGGTGCTGCCAGTTTAATCGGACGGCTGGTAATAGGCGGGACGCTCGATAGAATAGGCAGTCGGCGAGCCTTGATTCTTGCCTTGTGCTTACTCGTTAGCAGCTTAGCCTGGTTGCTTATCGCCGAACAAACGTGGATGCTTTACTTGTTTGTTCCTGTGTACGGGTTTGCCCATGGTGGATTCTTTACTTTGATGTCGCCGTTAATCGGTGAGCTTTTCGGCATAAGGTCGCACGGTTCAATATTCGGCATACTGCTATTTGTGGGTCAAAGCGGTGGAGCAATCGGCCCGCTTATTTCCGGACATATATTCGATGTTACTGGCAGCTATCAGGTTGCGTTCACTATCCTGTTTATTGCCAGTGTGGTGGGCTTGATACTATCTTTCACGCTGAAACCAGGGGCAGTTCTGAGAACACAACAACCTTAAACATATCACCGTGCTCCGGTCAGCGATGGAGATTTGAGTTAGACTTACCACGCTTGGCGGCGTTCTTTTTTCAGGCTTTCTATCAGGCTTTTTAATGGAATAGCAGCGAGAGTTTTAGGCCGAAGTTCGCCTTTAGCCGCCAATTTTATTGAGATTTTTGCGGCGGCCTCGTCGCTGGGAGTTTCGATGATATTGACGAAGTCATATTCACCGAGCAGGCCATACTGGACCAGGATTTTAGCGCCCATCAGCTCAATGTCTTTGTTGACTTCATTAATCCATTCCGGGTTTTCTTCGAACTTTTTTCTACCTTCATCGGTCAGGACGGCTAATTGCAGGTAGTAAGCCATATCGCTACCTCCGTTTTTGCTATTTAGTAGCACTAATCATAAGTTTAGTAAGGAGTCCTGTCAAGAGCTTGACGTTAGCTAATAGCCTTCATTTGATTTCCTACGTGACAAAACTGCGAAAATTGAAACAAAGCAACGTGAAACAGAGTTGAAACGAGCGTATTTGTTTCCGGCTAGAAAGCATTTACACTAGACAAATTGAGGCTAAAAAAGGTTTATTTAGCCTGATTCGTTTTTCTGCAATAAGACGGATTTAGCGTTTTTAACGCTGTTTTCTAAATTTCCCGATTTTTAAAGTGCTGCAGTGGTTAGACAATCCTTCGGTCTCCGCCCCACCAGATTCTTTGTCAGCCTCGGGATTATGGAGTATCGGCTTTCTCCAGAATGACACTAGAGTAATAATAGCACTAATGTTCTATGATGTCAAGGAAGTTTTGTCGCTTATAAGAGAAAATGTTACCTGCTTACTTAATCTTACTCTCGGGAGCGCTTATGATTTGTTAACCTTAATAGCCTTAGAAAATATTGACAATTAAGTAATATCGGGATTATTATTACGCCGGGTCTTATTTATGTGAAAATAGCCAGGAAATATTAATATATTAATAAAATCTAATAAACAAAAAGGAGGTAAAAGTGAGTGCACGGTTAGACAAGCTAAAGTTGGTAAGAGGGGGGCGCAAGTGGGAAAGGCAGGACCCACTGGACAATATCGGAGTCTCTACCTTTGACTTGCTTAGAGACGCCATAAAAGAGGGGAAAAACGACCTTGCCGCAGACTTGACCGAGTATGTCTGGAACTGGGAAATCCGGTTCCGCCGTGAGTCGAACCTGGATTTGGTCCAGGGATTTCCCGAATTTTGGATGAAAAACTATGGTGAGGACGAGCACTTCGCGGACGTCTACAGGGCGAATATGTGGCGGACCCGCTATCCTACACTGCCATCATGGCCGCCGCCAGGGTCACCCAAAAAGCGTGCCCTGAGTAATTTCGATTGGGCAATGTCCTATGGCGGGACGATGGTAAGACCGCATCGGATGGGAAGGATGGATGGGACTTATGGCTTCGTTCTTGAGGAATATGAGGATCGGTTTGAGATTGTCTGGGACCCATGCGGCAGCGGCGGCCGGTCAAGGCGAGGTGACCCAATATCCGCCACGCCAGGCTGGGCACAGCCGCCGATGAACTACACCGGGAACCAGTCGCCGCATCCCTGGACCTGGGGCAAGAAAGGGATGATGGGCTATTGCATTCATTGCTGCTTCGCTCATGAAATAATGGACGTTGAGGAGACCGGGTATTTGGCGCAGTGGATTTGTGGAGTCTCAGAAGACCCCTGGAAAACCTGCAACTATATCGTTTACAAAGACCTCGACTGGATTCCTGAGCATTACTATACCAGGATTGGCAAAACCAAACCTCCGGTGGCGAAACCCATACCGAAGTTTAAGGACGTGACAAAACCAATAAAAGCGACACCTTCAGACCAGATTAATGTCCGATGGGTTAATACGATGCCCATGTTGAAGAAAGCTATTTACCAGGGGAAACAGGAAGAAGCATTGAAGCTGGTTGACAGGCTGTGGGCGGAGAATGCGATTCATAATACCCCCTATTGGAGTTGGGTATGGATGGACCAGCTTATTGAAGAGCACGGTTATAATGAGCTTTACTATGCCCTCCGGTGGATGTATTCCCGGATGGAACCGCCGAATGATCCGGCGGCGCCCAAGCCGACGAAGGCTTCTATTCCCAGTGCCGAGGAGCGTGCTCGAAAAGCGGCGTTGTGGGGAAGAGGCGACCTGAGCGGTCCAAACCAGGAAGGTTCGGTCCGTATCATAGATGAGCCGAAGAGAATTGTGATGGAACTTAATCCCTGTGGAAGCGGCGGTCTGGCTTTGATGAAAATAGATAAAGTAGACCCGATTATAGACGCTACAAATAAGGAGATGAGGGGAGCACTGGCTGCCCAGTTAATAAGGGGCCCCGCCATCGGACCTCCCAGGAACCTGGGAGTAATGAAGGTAGCTCACCCGGTGGCGTGGGGCAAGGTGGGTGTTCCACACATCTGTACCCGGTGCGGTGTTCATTTCGAGGCGAACACGCTGGCGCATACCGGTTATCTCACTACGGTTATCGAGAGGGCTGCGAACGCCACCGACCCGACTTGTCGTTGGTACTTCTACAAAGACCTGGATGATGTCCCTGAGGAGTATTACAACAGGATTGGTGCCAAGAAGCCGGCACCTCAACGATAACTGTGCTGAAAACCATAGATAGTTAGTCAAAAATAAAATAAGTTCTAATCGGAGAAAAAGTAGCCCGCCTAAAAACGGGCTACTTTCTTAAGAGATTATTCTGATTACTTCGAAAGCAGGAATGACGATTCGATGATAATCGATGTTGGCTTACGTTTGAACTCAGAATAGACATAATGGTAAGATGGTAAGCGATGGTTGACTGGCAGGTAACGGCGACTTCGATATATTGTGACTCCGTAGGCGACGAAGTGACTATAATCGTCCATAAGGACTGGTCGGCGAAATGCACCGGTCATAGCAAGTATAGCGAAGCCGGTAAGCAAGTTAGCAGTCGGAAGAAAAAAAGCCGGCAGATGGGACGGGATTTGAAGTGTGAAGGACTGAATTGCCAGCAGATAACCCGCTATAAAGAGAAGCTTTCTGCCGAGGAAGCGAAAAAGGGTAAAGGGTAACCAATCGAGATGACTGTAGATAAGCCCAAGATAAAAATCGAGAACCTGTCTCTTTCCTTTGGCGGTGTGAAGGCTCTTACGGACGTCGATATCGAGATTAAAGATAAGCAAATTACCGCCATTATCGGGCCGAATGGAGCCGGCAAGACTTGCGTGCTGAACTGCATTAATGGCTTCTATAAGCCTCAGAAGGGTGAAATATATTTCGACGGACAGCGGATTACCCGAATACGCCCGGACAGAGCAGCTAAGCTGGGCTTAGCCAGGACTTTTCAAAACATCGAGCTTTTTTCCGGACTCAGCACCCTGGATAATATTATGGCAGCGAGGCACGTCCTGATGAGACAGAATTTCCTGACGGGCGCTTTATACTTCGGCTGGGCTCATAAAGAGGAAATCGAACACCGCAAGACGGTGGAAGACATCATTGACTTCCTGGAGATAGAACCGATTAGAAAGAAGGTCGTTGGCACGCTGCCTTACGGAATGCGTAAGAGAGTGGAACTGGGACGGGCACTGGCTCTGGAACCTAAGGTTTTGCTCTTAGACGAACCGATGGCGGGAATGAACCTGGAAGAGAAAGAGGATATTGCCCGGTTCATCGTCGACATTTTCGAGGGGCAGGGAGATACTTACCCCGATTCACCGGTGCTGAGGGACGGTGTTAGCTGTATTGTTCTCGTCGAGCACGATATGGGGGTGGTGATGGATTTAGCCGATAGAATCGCCGTCCTCGATTTCGGCCGCAAGATTGCCGAAGGCACTCCGGATGAAGTTAAGACCAATCCACAGGTGATATCGGCTTATCTGGGGAAGAGCGAATAACGCAAGTCAAAACTCAAAATCTCAAAGGTCAAAACTGTATTATTCCCACTTTCTCTCATCGATGATGGTTTGACGCTTTTCCAGGATTGTACCTCTGGTTACGAATTCAATTTTATCTACTTTTACCCGGCAAGCGTCCTGAAACTTTTTGTTCAGGTTATCTGATAACGTTTGCTTTTCAAGTTCACTGAGTTCCGTCTTCAGCTCAATCTTAAGCATCATTTTATCCCGTTGCTCCTGACGCCTGACAACTATCTGAAAGTTAGAGATTGGTTCGAACCCAAGGATGATTTGCTCCGCCTGGCGGGCAACCACAAACATACCCCGGACTTTCACGGCATCACCGGCCCGGCCGACGATACCCATCAGCCGGTGGGCAGTCCGACCGCACGGGCAGGGTTCGATGGTATAGGAAGACATATCGCCGGTGCCGAAACGGATGAGTCCCCAGGCTTTGTTATGAATGGGCGTGACCACAATCTCACCGATTTCACCGTGGCTCATTTGCTTGCAGGTCTGCGGGTCGACTATCTCCACAACGTAATCATCCATCATATGCATACCATTTTTGACGCGGCACTCGTAGGCGATTGCGCCCCCTGGCTCGGTCACGGCATAAGTCTGGAAGGTAGCTATATGGTAGGTCTCCTCGAATGTTTTCCGCAGCGAAGGTGCTAGCATCTCGCCGGTGAACCAGGCTCGCTTAAGCGCAAAATCCCGCTGTAAATTGTTACCCAGTTCCTCGGCTCGTTTAATCAAGGACATCAAAAAGCTGGGTGTGCCCACGAACCCGGTTACTTTGAGGTCCCGCATCGTTTGAATCTGGATATCGGTATTACCCGTGCCAGTAACGACTACAGTGGCTCCACAGTCACGCAGGGCTTCGTGAAACAAAATGCCGGCGGGGGACAGATGGTAGGTAAAGGTATTGACCACGATGTCCCCCTTTCTGAAGCCAGCCGCCCAGAATGACTTGGCGAACCACTTGATGCCGGAATGCTGGATTGGCTCATAGATGGGACCGGGTGAAATAAAAACACGCTCTACATTTTCCGGCGGGATTGCCAGAAAACCGCCGTAGGGCGGGTTTTTCTTCTGCCTCTCGATGAGGTCGTTTTTGCGCGTGATGGGCAGTTTTTCCAGGTCTTTTATCTTGCTGACTTGTGCTGGCTTAACCCCGGCAGTATCCAGAATTTCTTTAGCGGCGGGAGCATTCTGGTAGGCATAGCTGATGGCTTCAGCCAGTTTCTGATTGAGATAGCTTTCTCTTCGAGAAACCGGCATATTTTCAAGGTCATCGAAGAATTCATTTTTACCCGGTTTTACAGCCATCGCTTTCGCCTCTTATAATGTTTGATTTCCCGGTAGCTTTTCTTCTCACCTAAGGCAGAGAGACCCATATAGAATTCTTTAACATCCTCGTTATTTTTGAGGAAATCGGTATTGCCGTCGAGGACGACCCGGCCGTTTTCCATTACATATCCATAGTGAGCGATGCTTAGCGCGATGCGGACATTTTGCTCAACGAGAAGGACCGATGTTTTCTGCTCCGAATTAAACCGCTGGATAATATTATAGATTTCTTCCACCAGTAATGGTGCCAAACCCAGTGAGGGCTCGTCCAGCATCATCAACTTGGGAGTTGCCATCATCGCCCGACCGATAACGAGCATTTGCTGCTCTCCGCCGGATAAATAACCGGCGGTGTTATGGCGGAGGGCTTTGAGCCTTGGGAAGTATTGATAGACCATATCAAGGTCTCTTTTGACAGCCCGGCGGTCGCTCCGCTGATGGGCACCAACCAGCAGGTTTTCTTCAGAGGTGAGGTGCTCAAACACTCTTCGCCCTTCCAGCGCCTGGATAATGCCCAGCCGTCCGATTTCCTCAGCGCTTTTCTTATCTATCCTTTCGCCATTCCACTCGATACTGCCATCGGTGACTTCACCCTCTTCGACACGGAGCAGCCCCGATATGGCTTTGAGAGTGGTGCTTTTACCGGCGCCGTTAGCTCCGAGCAAGGCGACGATGGAGCCATCTTCCACAGACAGCGAAACGCCGTGTAGAACACGGATGACGTTAAGATAGGCGACCTCAATATTGTTTAGTTTGAGCATATTCCACTTTAGGTGTAAGACTCTGAAAATATCGAACTGTCATCCTGAGCGAAGCGAAGGATATCGGACGGGGGGGGGCGCTCGTTTTCCCAGCCCTCCCACCCCGAAATTCTTCGCTTAACTCAGAAAACTGACGTTATGATTCTATTTTTTACCGAACCAGTCGAACTTTTCGTATTCGACGAGTGGGGCTTTTATCCAGTCGGTCAGACCGGTTATTTTGCCGCCTTTAATCTGAAACACCTTAAAGCTGTTAGACAAGCGGTTATCTCCCGGTGTATAGGTTATGCCCGCTGGAATCAGACCATCCGCTTTATACCCACTGAGCTTCTGGATGCCGGATTTTTCCACTGCACGCCAGGCTTCGACATCGCCCTTAGCCAGTTTATCATAACCGACTGCCTTCTCTGCATTTCTGAGGATTTCAGCCACGATGAGGGTCGACGTCCAGGTAGAAAGGTAGTCTACGTTACCTGTATCTCCGGGATTATATTTCTGGACATACTCTTTAGCTTTGGCAACACCGGGGACATTGTCGTCCCAGGTAACCATCGGATAAACACCATAAACACCTTCGACGACATTGGCAGTGCCTAGGTCAATCAGTGCTTTGGTGAAACCGGCATGACCGCTAGCGATAGTCATACCAGGAAACATTCCCAGTTCCTTGGCGTTCTTGATGATGACGGCCGTTGGTGCCGGTGTGCTGGAAATGAACATAACATCGGGGTTCTTGGATTTTATTCGGGTCAGGCTTTCTATCTCCGATGCCGTGGTAGCCTTATGTTCTTCCTGGGCTACGATTTCAAAACCAAGCTCGGCGGCTTTAGCTTTAACTCCGTCCAGCGCGCCCCGGCCGGTGGGGTTGGCTAATAGATGCAGAGCCATCTTGGGCTTACCGGTACCTTTCCAGATGCTTTTCATGTAATACTCGGCAAAGGTAATCCAGCCGTCACCGTAGTCGGGCAGCGGAGCATAAATATGCTTGGGCGGCCGATAGTTGATGGGGGAGACATAGGTAGACATTCCGGGGAACTCAGCCCGATTAGCGATTTCCATAGCAGCGGCCATCTCTGCCGATGCGTGGGTAGTAAACATGAGACATTTCGCATCCATGAATTCATTCACGATAGTGGCGACTTTAGCCATATCGTAGCCGCTGTCGCGCCAGACTACTTCAAACTTATGACCGTTGATTCCACCGAGTTCAGCGTTGATGTACTTGACGGCATCCTGTATGCCGCGGCCGCCGGGTGCGCCTTTCTCAGCAGCAACGCCGGTTGAAGGTGTCATCATACCGACTTTTAATGATGAGCCGGTCGCTTCTTTAGTGCCGCAACCGACGAGTAAGGGCGAAACGATGAGTAGTAAGGCAAGACAAGCAAACAGTCCTGAGAACAATTTTCCTTTCATATTACCTCCTTTGTTAATTTTTGTTCCTGATATTCCGACCGAGTATCAGCCTGTCATATACCCCCTTTCGCTTATTTTAATATGAAAACGGCCAGAGTCGATAAGAGGCTTTGAACAACGACCACCGGTGAGCCAAGCCACGCGGTTCGAAAATCAAGAAAAGGATAATAGTCAGTCCGAACAACATCGGAGCGATGCCAGTGGTGAAAGCAGAGGGCAAGCCGGGAAAGGCAGATTGGAGAGCCGGGGATAACTGCGTTACCAGCACATCGAGAAGGCGAATGCCAATTACACCCAGTATAGGACCAAGTGTCGTACCCAGGCCGCCGATAATTATCATACCGATATAGAGGACTGAGTCCATAAAGGTAAAATGCTCGGCGCTGATAAAACCAGACCAGTGAGCCAGTAATGAACCGGCGATTCCGGCAAAGAAGCAGCCGATGAAGAAAGCGAGTAGTTTGTAATAGAAAAGATTGATGCCCATCACTTCTGCCGCTAAATCGTTATCACGAATAGCAATAAAAGCTCTCCCGATTCTCGTCCTCGCCAGGTTCTTGGCCAGATAGACGGTTATTATAGCAATAATCATAATAAGATAATACTGGCTGGTCTTGCTTCTGAAGGTGAAGCCGGCCAGTGATGCGTAGGGTGCACTCGTGCCGTTAAAGCCGCCGGTCATTTCAGTCCAGTGTTGGATTACCCAGATAATGATAAACTGGGCGGCGATGGTGGTAATTGCCAGGTAGAAACCCTTGACTCTGACCGATGGGATGCCGAAGATTAAACCGATGGCACCAGCCGTCAGACCGGAACAGAGTAGTGCAGCTAAGAAAGGAAACCCGGCTTCTTTAGTTAAAAAGGCTGAAGTATAAGCGCCGACTGCCATAAATCCGGCGTGGCCGATGGATAGCTGCCCGCAATAACCGGTCAGGATATTCAACCCCATCATAGAAATTATGGTGATACCGATTAGGTTGGCAACAGTAAGCCAGTAGTTGCCCCAGTATAAGGGTGCGGTGAATATCATGATGAAGAGGACAACCAGCATGACCTTCTGTGTCTTGGTCCGGAAGATAGCCATATCCCGGGCATAGTCATAATTGCGGACACCAGCCGGCAAATCCATCTGGCTAAATCCTCTCTATCCTTACTTCTCCGAATAGTCCGTAGGGTTTCACAATCATAACAATCACAATAACGATAAACGGGATTATTTCCTTGACTCCGGGCCAGGTCAATGGCGTCAAATAGCCGCCGCCGATATTTTCGGCTAATCCAATGATAGGTCCGGCAACCATCGCCCCTAAAAAGGAGTCAAGCCCGCCTAGAATAACCACCGAGAACGCCTTGAGCCCGGTTTCTACCAGGCCGAAGGTGATGCCGCCGATGCTGGACATAAGAACGCCGCCGACTGCTGCCAGGACGCAGGCAAACATCCAGGAGACCGAGAATATTTTGGTTACCGGGACTCCGCAGGCCTGAACGGCTAGCTGGTCGTCAGCGGTGGCTCTCATTGCAATACCCATTCTATGATAACGGAAAAACAAAGATAAAAGACCGAATAACACTAGTGAGATAACCGCTGCCCAGAGGTATTCCTGGGAGAGAACGGCAGTACCGATATGAATAGGCTCGACAGGGAAGATGCGGGGTAAAGCCGCCAGACTTTGAGGCCAGAGAAAGCCGGCTAAACCCTGTAGAAAATAAGCGATACCAAGCGTTACCGTAATCAGGGATAGAATCGGCTGGGCGATAAGCGGACGTAACACCACTCTCTCGATAAGCCAACCCAGGACTAGAGAAAATGCCAGGACAAACAGGAAACCCAGCCATAAGGGCAGTTTAGCCTGGACCAGCATGGCAAAGGTGAACCAGGAAGAAAACAGAACGAGCTGCCCGAGAGCGAGGTTAGCTACACCGCTGGATTTCCAGACTAAAACAAAACCTAAAGCGATGAGGGCATAGACCATACCCACCGTTAGACCGGTGACGGTAAACTGAAGAAGCTCGTTCATCCTGCTTTTATCTCCTCGTCTACCGACCTGACTTTAATGGCGGTAGTAACAACACCTTTTCTACCGTCACGATATGTCACGGCGGCTTCGACCTTAATTTCCGGTTGTCCGCTGTATATACCCTTGATTAAATCGCCATACCTTTTTTCCACAAATTCTCTTCGCAGCTTTCTCGTGCGGGTAAGCTCGGCTTCATCGGCGTCGAACTCCTTATGAAGCAAGACGAATTTTCTGACACGAGATGATTCGGGCAGATAGCTGTTGACCCTCATCAGGTCTTTCCGTATTAAATCGGCCACCTCATTCTTCTGAGATAAGTCTACGAATGTGGTAAAAGTCAGATGGTGGCGTTCCGCCCATTTGCTCACCATAGTGAAGTCCATATTTATTATCGCTGAGACAAAATCTTTATCTTTTCCTCCCACGACCATCGCATCTTTTATATAAGGACTGAATCTCAGCCTGCCTTCGATATACTGTGGTGCATACTTGATTCCGGAGCTAAGCTCGCCCATATGCTCCAGACGGTCAAGGAAGATAAGATGTCCTTTCTCGTTTATATTGACGGCGTCCCCGGTCCGGCACCAGCCTTCGGAGAGAACGGCAGCGGTCTTGGCGGCGTCTTCGTGGTAACCGCAAAACATAGATGGGCTCCTGACCAGAAGCTCACCGGAATCGGTTACCCTTACTTCGGTGCCCAGAGCCGGCCGCCCCACGCTTTCGAAATCGATTTCTTCCTTATCGTGGGAAGAGATAAGACCGGCCTCGGTGCTGCCGTAGTTCTGTCTCAGCTCGATGCCGATAGCGTGAATCAAGCGGAAGGTATCCAGGCTCAAAACCGAGCTTCCGGTTACCGCCCATTTTACCCGGCTGAGTCCCAGCTTGTCTTTAAGCGGCCGGAACAAGAGCAGATAGCTGATACCGTGAAGCGATTTCCAGAATAAATTCGGCGTTTTACCCTGAAATTTGAGGGCAGCGATTTTATGTCCCACCGGCAAAAACAGATTGTAGCAGAAACGCTTGATGGGATGGGTATCGATGATCTTGACCTGGATTTCGCTGACCAGGCTTTCCCACTGCCGTGGTCCGTAGATGACGAAGTTCGGTCCCACCTCGCGGGTATCGGCGGCGATGGTTTCAGGCTCTTCCGGGAAATTCAGGCGGGCACCGGTCAGAAGGTGGGGAACGGTCGCAAAAAAGCTGTCGCCCACCCATGCGGCTGGAAAGTTGGACATTAAGTCATCCTTTTCATCCAGAGGAAAGCGCTCAATGAAGCCCTTAGCGGTATTTATCAATGCCCGGTGAGTCAGCTTGGCTCCCTTGGGTAATCCGGTAGTCCCGGAAGTGTAGTAAATTACGGCAATATCGTCTCCCTTGCCTTTAGCCACATTCTGCTCAAAGAGTCCGGGGTGCGTCTTTTCGTATTCTTTGCCCAGTTTGATTACTTCATTGAAGCTGATAATCAGGGGGTCGTCGTAGTTCTTCAAGCCCTTGGGGTCCCAGTAAATCACTTTCTTAAGCAATGGCAGGTCGTCCTTGATTTCCAGGAACTTGTCCGCTTGCTCCTGGTCGTTGACAATGGCGAACTTAGCATGAGAGTGATTAGCAATATGCTTGACCTCGGAAGGAATGGAGTCGACGAATACGCCGGTAGCGATACCGCCGGCGGCCTGGGTGGCAAACTCTCCCCAGAACCACTCCGGCTCGTTATCGCCGATAATCGCCACCACGTCTCCCGGCTCCAGACCGAGGCCGATTAAACCGAGCGAGAGGTATTTTACGTTCAAGTAGTAGTCCTGCCAGCTATACCTCTGCCAGATTCCGAACTGCTTCATACACATCGCCGGGCGGTCGGCCCACTTCCGGTAGTTGTGGTAAATAAGCTGGGGGATAGTCTGAAAATCTTCGGCGACGGCTATATTTTGTTTTATTTTCCCCGATTTTGCCATTTCAATTTCCGTTTATAAATAAAGGGTACCCTATGCCCAGGAGGTACCCTTTAATAGAAGACTAACGGCTAAGTTATTTTACCTAGCCTCGAACCAACCTCCCAAGCGCACCCCGGTGCGCCTGGTAAAGGTGAACTTCAATGTTTTTCCCCCACAAACTAATGACATCAACTATCACCCAGCTTGATAATGTTGATAATTTACCATAATGAAAGTGATATGTCAAAGAGCAATCAGCTTTTCAATGGTAATCTTACTTGGCAACTGTCAACATGGAGCGGAGCGCATTTACTTTACATAACACTAAATACAACTGGAAGCTGAATCCGTTTATAACAGCCTCTAGTTGTTTCTGGAAAAAAATTTTGTAGCCTCGCGAATTAATTACCCCACCGGGATAGTAGTGCCGGTGGCTTTAGCGATGAGCTTACCTTCCTGATTGGTTACAGTTATTTCCGAGATACCTACCCGCCGGCCGCTCCTCACCACCCGGCATTCGGCAGTAAGCTGGTCGTCGACGCCGGCACCGGCAATAAAATGGATATTGAACTGGGTCGCCAAGCTGGGACAGTCAAGGGAGTTCGAGCCGTATGCAAAAGCCTGGTCGGCAAGCGCCATAATAACACCGCCGAAAAGAACCTTATTGAAGTTCTGGTATTCCGGCCTTAACTTCATAGTTACCTTAGCAAAACCCGGTTTGAGTTCGAGCAGCTTCATCTTTAAGAAGGAAGCAATCGGCTCTCCCTTCTCTTTAGCACTTAGTTCAGCAATAAAGTCAGGTGTTCCTTTTAGCTGGTTTGGTGTATTACTCATATAATCCTTACTTTACCCCAGTTTAAATGTCTTGGCGGCTTTACGGAAGCCATCCAGCGAGCCTTCTATCGTTTTATCGTCGAGGCAATAAGATATCCTGAAATAGCCCGGCGATCCGAACCCGCTGCCCGGTACCGTCAGCACCAGCGACTTCTGAAGCTCCCTGACGAACGCCACATCATCGGCAACCGGCGATTTCGGAAACAGGTAGAAAGCCCCTTGAGGTTTTACCAGGGAATAGCCCATACCGGTAAGGTTTTCACACAGGAAATCTCTCTTCCTCTGATAGTCAGCTACGGAGACAGACACTCCCGGTAAATTGCGGACGATGTTTTGCATAAGTGCCGGAGCGTTCACAAAGCCCAGGATTCGATTACAAAAGATAAAGCCGTCCACCAGTTCTTTTCTCCCATCGCATTCAGGGTGAATGGCAATATAGCCAATCCGTTCGCCGGGCAAAGCCAAATCCTTAGAGTGGGAGGTAGCCAGAATGCTTTGCTGGTAATACGACCAGATATGCGGGCAGGTAATCCAATCATAGACAATCTTGCGGTAGGCTTCATCGCTGATGAGAAAAATCACCTTCCCGAACTGTGCCGATTTCTCTTTGAGTAAAATGCCCAGCTTATGAATAAAATCCTCACTGTAAACAGCTCCGGAGGGATTGTTAGGTGAGTTTATTATTACCGCTCTAGTTTTAGCATTGATGGCAGTCTGAAGTATATCTAGCTTGGGGACAAACCGCTCATCGGTAGGCAAGATTTTAACAACTCCGCTGTGATTATCGATGTAGAAGATATATTCCGCAAAGTAAGGAGCGAAGATGATAACTTCGTCTCCCGGATTGAGGATGGTTTTCAGGATGACATTCAATGCTCCAGCAGCACCGCAGGTCATAACAATATCATCGGTGGTGAATTTAGTCCCGCTCTCCAGAGAAAGCTGTTTGGCGACGGCTGCCCTGGTTTCGGCATAGCCGGCATTCTCCATATAGCGATGCATTCCAGGCAGAGGATTTCTCGCTAGCCTTTTTAATTCCTCGTGGAACTCGGGGGGAGGCTCCATAATCGGATTGCCCAGGGTAAGGTCGAAAACGTTCTCCTTCCCATAACGTTGTTTCAGGACAATCCCTTCGTCGAACATCCGCCGTATCCAGGAGGCGGCCTCTATACCCTTACGGACTTTATCGGAGATAGCCATTCATTTCCTTTCTGCCTGATTCAAAGGCAGTAAGATTAATTTGGAGTATGTTAGGTTTGAGGTGCTCCGAAATAACAGCCTTCCAGTCACTTACCTTGAAAGGTAATAAATGGGATACGCATCCCAGCATAAATATGTTGAGCGCTCTGACGTTACCCAGCTCTCTGGCGCGGCACGTGCCCTCAACAAAATAAACGCGGTCGGTGCTACGTCCCAGTATTTTTGTGATATCTTCGTCAGAGGGGTACAGTTCATTACCAATGCTCACTGATAATGGTGGTAGCCCGTGGTTATTAATAATAGCTACTCCTCCCTGCCGGAGATAATATCCCCAGCGGGCGGCCTCCAATTTTTCAAAGGCGAGCAGGATATCGACCTCACCCTCTCTTATCAGAGGGGAATATACTTCCTGGGCGATTCGAACATGACTGACAACGGCGCCCCCGCGCTGCGCCATACCCAGGGTATCCGTCTTCTTTACATCATAACCGGCAGCCATCGCTACCTCGCCGATAATGTCGCTGGCAAGAATATTCCCCTGCCCGCCCACTCCACTAACCAGTAAATTCAAGCTCTCCATCCGATTTTCTCAACACTCTTGATAATTGCTTTCTGAGGACAAAGCTGCTGACATATTGTACAGGCTTTGCCGGCGCAGATGGTTGCATCGATGAAAATCTGGTTTTCCCCCTGTTGAATTGCGGAGCAGCCGAGCATCAGGCATAGTCCGCACAGATTACATTTTTCAGTATCGATGGCTCTGGGTTCAGAACGCGAAGTCTGGCGCACCGAACACGCCCCACGCACGATAATCGCAGAAAGCTCCGGGTTGTCCAGAGAACTCTTTACACACTCCCTCAGCGCTTTCAGATTGAATGCATCAACCACCTTAACATCTTTAACCCCGATACCCCGGATAAGGCTTTCAAGTTCCACTTTTTGAGTCTGTTTCCCCTGCGCTGAAATTCCGGTACCGGGATGGTCCTGGTGCCCGGTCATTGCCGTGGTGCTGTTGTCCAGGATTACTATGGTTATCCCACTTTTGTTGTAGACAGCGTCGACTACACCCGTAATGCCCGAATGCATGAATGTAGAATCGCCGATGACCGCCACTACCTTCCTGCTTTCACCAGCTTTCTCCATACCCAGTGCCTGGCCGATACCGGCACCCATACAGCCGCAGGTATCCATCGCTGATAATGGCGGGTAAGCGGCCAGGGTATAGCAGCCGATATCTCCGGTAACAATCAAGCTTGGCTCTTTCAAAGGCTTTTTGGCTTTGGGTAGTTTGACCCGCTGACTGATGGTGCCGAGGACAAAGAACAGTCCGGTGTGGGGACAGCCCGGGCATAAAAGCGGCGGACGCTTGGGCAACTCAGCAACAGGCACCATCTTGCGACTAGGTTTAGTTCCAGTTAATATCCCGAAGCTCCGGCTGGCGGTTTCAATAATATCGGAGTTCAGTTCGCCGACTCTAGGAATAAACTCCTTCCCGCTGACTTTAATGCCCATTGCCTGAATGTTCTCTTGAAGGAAGGGGTCAAGTTCTTCGATAACGAGCAATTTATCTACTTGTGAAGCAAACCTACGAAGTAAATTCTCAGGCAGGGGATAGGTCATACCCAGCTTAACAAAGGAGGCTGACGGGAAAACTTCTCGGGCATACTGGTAAGCTACCCCATTGGCGATTATGCCAAGACGGCGCTCTCCGATGAACATTTGATTGAGTGGCGAGGTTTCGGCATAGCTGGCGAGTCTAGCCAGACGTTCTTCAATGGATATATGTCTGATTCGGGCGTAAACGGGCAGCATTACGTGCTTAGCCGTATCAAAGCGAAATCCTGAGCTAGCCGTAGGCATCCGCTCACGGTTTATCTTAACAACGGATTTGGAGTGTGAGATTCGAGTGGTGGTTCGCACCAGGACCGGTGTATCGAATTTTTCGCTGAGCTCGAAGGCATAAGCCATAAAATCGTAGGCTTCCTGGCTGTCACTCGCCTCCAGCATCGGGACTTTAGCCAATCTAGCGTAATGACGGTTGTCCTGTTCGTTCTGGGAACTGTGTATTCCCGGGTCGTCGGCGCTGATAACCACTAGCCCGCCATTAATACCGGTTGTTGCCGCTGCCATAAAAGGGTCGCTGGCGACATTAAGCCCGACTTGTTTCATCGACACCATCGCACGGACCCCTGCGTAGGCGGCTCCCAGTGCTACTTCCATAGCCACTTTCTCGTTGGTCGACCATTCTGTGTAAATATCGTTGTAGTGGGCTAAGGTTTCCAATATTTCGGTACTTGGAGTGCCGGGGTAAGCGGTGGCTACTTTTACTCCCGAGTGATAAGCCCCAAGGGCAAAGGCTTCGTTTCCAGAAAGTAACTTCACCATAATATGGGTAAAAGTTACCATTCAGCAATAATCGGTGTCAAGCTAATCATCTTTAGAAAGCTGATTTTGGTGGTAAAACAGATATGTTTTGGGCACGTGATGTTTCACAAGCTGAAGGGAACTAAGGGTGTTGCTTAAAGGTGTAATTGGACAAATACGGTTTTCACCGACGGGTGTTTTGTGTCGAATTTTTGTTTTTCCTTGATGAGGTTCTGAAGTCCATTATTTTCAGCCAATTCGTCATTGCTAAGTACTTTTACATAAGTAACCTTTGATAATCTTTTGTTTATCTCAGGTGCAGGTAGGGGATTATTCAAATTGAATGTAATAGAAATACCATCCAGCAATGTACCTTCTACCTGCTTAAAGTCACCAGTCAGGGCTTCCTCTACTATACTGGTAAGTCTCAAGGACTCACCGATGCCAGCAGGCGGTAAAATAAAAATTTTCACCTGGTTATATAAAGCGCTTGAATCGCTTCTAGATGTTTCTTTTGTCTCTGTCTCTCGTACATCTTTTCCTTCCCCATCTAACTTTACTTCGTAGTCGACCTTTAATGTGGGCCTAATTCTTTTATCGTATACCTCTTCGCCCCCGTAAACTCGTTTTATCGAATCGATAAGGTCTTCACGGGTGATATCTTTCAGAAGATAGCCCTTTGCACCCACTTGCATTGCTTCCCCGACATATTGGTCGTACAGGGTTAATATTATAACCTTGCTCATCGGTAGTTTGTTCCTTACTAGCCTGGTTAATTGAATACCGTTTACGCCAGGCATTCTCAGGTCCATAAGGACTATATCCGGAACTAATTTATTAATTTGCGATAGGGTATCTTGAGCATTGGAGGCTTGCCCGACAATCTGGATATCTTTTTCAGATTCAAGTATGGAAGTGATTCCCTCCCGTACAACCAGGTGGTCATCGACTATAAATACTTTTATAGGATTCGGCATCTTATTTAACTCCCAGTATTTTTTCAACTGGTCTGGTGTTTATACTTCATGTCTTTCGAGTTCTTATTTTCGCCCAACATATCTGGCTGGTTCGCTGCAAAGAGAGCAGCCTGAACACGTTTAGTCATATTAAGTTTATTGAGAATGTTATGTACATGAGTCTTGACTGTTAGCACGCTAATAACC
This sequence comes from Chloroflexota bacterium, assembly GCA_043804635.1. Lineage (GTDB taxonomy): Bacteria > Chloroflexota > Dehalococcoidia > Dehalococcoidales > UBA2162 > JAZDIU01. The sequence goes on along the minus strand of JAZDIU010000005.1, from coordinate 467 downwards.
AGAGCTTTTGCAATATCCTCGTTGCTTTTTCCCTCGGCTAAAAGATTTAATACTTCATTCTCTCTTGCAGTGAGTTGTTCCACTCTTCTATTTTGATTATTTTGAGTGGCAACTCCTAACATTATCTTTCGGACGATATCAGGATGAAGCGCCGGTTTCCCATTTAGAACCGAATGAATAGCGGCGATAAGCTCATCCGGCATAATATCTTTTAGCAAATAACCATCAACACCGGCATTAATGGCAGAAAATACCTTTTCGTTTTGGGTAAACGCTGTTAAAACTATTATCTTTATGTCCGGAGATGATTCCTTTATTTTACGTATGGCTTCTATGCCATCTACCTGTGGCATATTCAAATCCATTAGTACGACGTCCGGTTTCAGTTTTTCAGTAAGTTGAATTGCTTCTTCTCCGTTTGACGCTTCACCCTTAACCTCGAATTCGCCCTGGACTTCAAGGAAATT
>JAZDIU010000004.1:0-2052 GCA_043804635.1 Chloroflexota bacterium | reverse complement strand
GTATGAAGATAGACACCAATGTCAAAAATGCGGGTGCATTTTTACTTAACATTCCTTTGTTGTTAATCTCCGCGAGTAACCAGTAACCCACCTGCTTTCTTACAACACCCCTTTCAATTCATTTCCTAAGTTTTCGGATTTCTTCAAACAGTTCTTTAGCCCTAGTTCTTTCATTTATTTCCCTTCTCTCACGTTAGCGATGATTGATGAAGCAATTATGCTATTTAATAGTTTCTTGATATTGTGCTGGAATACACGACTGTCTATTTGCCCCGTTTTGTCTTTTACCCAATCATTGGTGTTGGCATTCCAGATACCCCAATCTTTGTTATTCGGTAATATTTTTACCTCTAATTGTGATAAGTCTTTGATGTCTACTACTGGTACAACATATGAAAGTTGCAATACTTTTGCCAATTTCTTACATCGTGCAGCATGTTTCTCTAAATCATCAAAATTCTTTAATCGCTTACCGCAACCAGGGCACGTAACGTCCATTTGGCAATCCTCTTAGCCCCGCTCATTATAAAAGGATTATATACTTACTTATCTACATACATAAAGACCTAGCCCCCGCTAATTTTTGTTTGATTTCTGTTCTGCTAAGGAGGGTGTACCATGACGATCTAAAGTCAGAGGGGTAATTCCTGTAAGACAATTGGTCATCAATGACCGTCCCCCCGAAAACAGCCATATCTTGTATTAGAGTCCTCCGTAGTAAAATAGACGGGGAGGATTCATTTGAAAGCAAGACAGTACACCGAGGAACAAATCATCGCGGTTCTTAAAGAAGGCGAAGCGGGAGCCAAGGTCGCCGATCTCTGCCGCAAGTACGGGATGAGTGATGCCACGTACTACAACTGGAAATCTAAATACTCAGGGATGACGGTTAGCGACCTTAAACGTCTCAAAGCGTTAGAAGAAGAGAACCGTCGGTTGAAGCAGATAGTCGGAGAGCAAGCCCTGGATATTCGGGCGCTGAAAGACCTGCTTTCAAAAAACTTCTAAAGCCCATGGCCAAACGTCTGGCGGTCTCCCACACTAGGGAAAGCCTTGGGCTGAGCGAAAGGAAAGCCTGTCTGCTGGTCAATATCTCGACCTCGGTGTACCGTTATCGACCGAAGGAAGATACTGATGCTGCCCTGCGCCAGCGGCTCCGTGAGATAGCAGGACAAAGGAAACGGTTTGGCAGTCCCCGGCTCCATGTTATGCTGAAACGGGAGGGTCTGGTAGTCAATCACAAGCGTACCGAAAGAATTTACCGTGAAGAAGGGTTATCACTGCGTAGGAAGCGCCGGCGGAAGGGTGCTGCGGGCACGAGGTTAATAATGCTCTCGCCACAAAAGCCAAACGAGCGATGGTCCATGGATTTCGTAACCGATAGTATCGTCAACGGACGACGTTTTCGAGCTCTGGCTATTATCGATGACTATTCACGGGAATGTCCCGCCATTGAGGTCGACACTTCTTTAGGTGGCGCCAGGGTGGTCACTGTCCTGGAAAGGCTAGCAGCAACACGGGGATTACCTGAGGTCATCACCATGGATAACGGGCCGGAATTTACCGGCCGGCACCTGGACGAGTGGGCTTTTCGCAAAGGCGTAAAATTGAACTTCATTCGACCGGGGAAACCGATTGAAAATGCTTTTGCCGAGAGTTTTAATGGCAGATTGCGTGACGAGTGTTTGAATACTAACTGGTTCATGAACTTAAAACATGCCCGGGAGGTCATCGAAGACTGGCGGAGGGATTACAACGAAGTCAGACCACACAGCTCATTGAATCAACTAACACCGGAGGAGTATGCTAAATCAACGGCCGGACTCTAATCTATTATGTTGCTAATAATGGGGTAAGGTCAGAATGTCCAATCTTTCCTAAACAGAATTAGGGATTTATACAACGATGCAGCGTCAAAATATAATATCATTCTTAAAACAGTAGATACCGCCACAATTAATTGGAAGGATGAAAGCCATATACGCGCAATTAGCTCTGTAGTGGAAAACCTACAAGATTATAGCTTTATTAAGTCAGCGGACACAGATTTGT
>JAZDIU010000003.1:0-4529 GCA_043804635.1 Chloroflexota bacterium | reverse complement strand
ACAAATGGTCGGCTTCAAATAGGCCCCGTTGATCTGAACGTAATCCTATCATATTCGCCTATCTCCGTTCTATTTCCTTTAATATATCAGGATAAGCTCTAAAATAACATTTCATTACCACTTTTCGGCTAGATTTCTAGTAATGAAGAATGTTTAAGAAGGTAACCGTCCCTGGCTGTTTATATGGATATCCCGCTACAGTAATGACACGTTGACAGCGCCCCTCTGGTCTTTTTGGCAAGGTTACCCTTCGTGCGACCTTCTCAAAGTCTGAAAAATGGTCCTCGCCTTTTTCTATAAAAACTGGCTCTACTCCATAACTCAGCATTAGGACACGCTTCGCCCGCTCTGAGTAAACTCCGGCTATTAGCCTTGTCTCAGGCTTGTATCTCGAAACCAGCCTGGCTGTTCCGCCGCTCTCCGAAAGAGCTATGATGGCGCCGCAATCTAATTGGTAGGCCTTCTCACAAGCGCTATATGCGATATGGTGCGCATCTTCTCGCCGGTCAAGGTCTGCTAGTCCCTTTGCGAATTCCTCTCTCCCCGAATGTCTTGCACGTATCAGGTCGTTCCGCAGTTTATGGAATCGCTGCACAATAGTTTTTTGTAGTTGAGCTATTCGGTACTCATAGTCCTTTCTATTCTTCAGCGCGTCCTCAGCCTCTTTTATGATTGCGGCCATCATCTCTATCGATTCTCTGCGATAACGGCCTTTCGCAGTCTCTCCAGATAACATCAAAGCGTCTGCTCCATCGATAACCGCATTAAATACATCTGTTGACTCCGCTCTAGAGGGCTCAGGATTGGTGATCATTGATTCTAACATCTGAGTTGCAACAATCACCGGTCTTTCCTTTTGATTGCACATGTCTATGATGTCTTTTTGGTACAGTGCAACTTTTTGAATTGGGCAGTGCAGTCCCAAATCTCCCCTCCCTACCATGATACCGTACGAGGTTTCAATAATTTGGCTTAAGTTAGTGATGCCCTCCTGGTCTTCAATCTTTGAAATGATGGGAAAATCCTTTACCCCGAACAGCATCTCAATTTTAGTTTCGCCAACAATCCTTTTTATGAACCTCTGAAGCTCGCCTGTATCGGCATTGGATTTCACAAATGATAAGGCAATGAAATCAACAAGAAGGTTGTGAGGTTTTTTAAAATTATTGTCCCCTAGCAAGAATCTCAAATCCGCTTCATCCTTGAGGTAATGATTGCCATCCAATATGTAATCTCCGGGTTTTATTTTGCTGTTCTTAACTGATACGCCATCTCCATTTCCAAACGATACGGTTTCTTCCTTTATTCTGGTTTGCTCAGCGCCGGGTTTCACTTCACACAACACCCCTTTACTGCTTTTGAGGAATTTGTATATTCTCAATATTGGTCCTGCATCACCAATATGTAGCTCTACGTCTTTTTGTCTGGTTACCTGATTATCCTCTATATTTTTTATAAAATTAAAACCTCCCTCCCACCTCATCCCGACCACTAAGTCCTCGCCATCTTCACCTTGTTTCCATCCCTCTCGAAGATTCTCCTTCAATAGGCAGACCCTAAGAAGTGAACCATCATCATTTCTCACCTTCTTTTGGATCTCCCCGGTAATGCCAGTAAGCCTAACTTTAGGCCCTTGTATATCTCCCATGATAGCTACGGTTTGCCCGGTTTTGTTCGTGGCATTTCTAATTGCCTCTACCACGTCTTGCAAATATTCTTTATCTGGATATAAGGTCCCGTACCTGCCGTGCCCAATTACATCAAAATGGGCCATATTTATGCGGGCAACATTCATTCCAGACTGGATGAAATTTTGAATGTCACGTGCCAACTTTTGCCTAACAACATCCTTGAATCTGCTGGCGTTATCCGTAAACCCTGCTATGTCAAAGTCTTTCCTTATGTCGCCAATAGTGCAGACAATCCTAGTCTTTCTTGTAGTCATACTAGTCCTCCAGTCACGTCTTGATTCGATTGAATCATTATGTGTCTAACTATATAGCTAATCTCACTTCGTGACAAACTGGCGCCCTATGCGCAGAAAAACGAGGAAGCCTCAGGCAAGTTAGCTGAACGATTTCCAGATACGATTGCGCGAGCCAAAACAGATGCCTTGCTTGTGTTCTGCTGTTAGTCAAAGCTATAATGAGCCACCTCCGGCAGTCCGCTTTGAGGGAATATTATCACAGATGGGTGAAATGGAGCAAAATTCCGGCACTCAGTTCAAGTATTTCGGAATGTGATACACGAGAGAAACCACGAGCAACCACGATAGAGACTTATCCGTGGGGATAAACTTAACGCACGCCAGGCGATTACTTAAATCAGGGAAGTAGCAGCTTCTGAGAGCTGTTTTAAGAGCGCCCGGAATGCTTAAGGTCAAAGCTGAAGTCCTTCATTAGCTGACCAATATTCTTCACGGTTTCCAATTTAGAGGTGGTGTCAATTATCCGTTCGATTTGCTCTTTCACCAGGTAATCCTGGGCAGCGTCCTCGAATTTCCGAGCTAGCTCCACATCGTTTAACGGATTATTACTGTGCCCTCTCGGGTAGTCCACCCGGCAGGTATATTCGTGACCACTGCTGATAACAATGGTGGCGATGCCAGCAAAAATGAAACCGTTGAGCTCGGGGTTAGCGGTCACCGTAATCCTATCAATCAAATTGATTACCCGCGGATTAGTGTATCTATCCGGGGTAAACTGCTGCGGACCCACGGCACGGTCGATAATAGCGATTGCGGTGAGATAGTAGAGGCTGTGGTCGGCGGTCTCCTTATTCTGCGGATAGCGTTTGACCGGGTCACCGGTATGCTCGGCACTGCGGGTACTTACCTGAATGCTGACGCTTTTTACCTGTTCCGGCATTATGTTGTAATCGTTGACCAGCCTCAAAACGGCGTTGAGCGCCCCCTGTGTGGTATGGTCGGCGGCGAGGTTCTTTTTGTGCGCCTGCAGTATCATGGAACAGTTCCGGGAGCAATCGGTTAGCAGTTCCACTTTATAGTCACCCCGGGTAACCGACTGGACAAACCCCTTCTTACCCTCAATAACGGTGCTGGGACCGGTAAACCCCTGGCATGCCAGCAGAGCGGCGATAATGCTATTCTGCGCCACATGCGGGACGCCCATGTTTTTGGTCATATTATATTCTTCACCGGTAGCATCGATAATGCCCAGTGTCGTCGAGCCGGTCCCGGATATCCCCACTGCATTTACCAGTTGCTCGCGGCTTAGCCCCAGCAGCTTACCCACATAGAGTGGGATGACATAGCCAGCCGACGTCGAGTAGTGCCAGCCGAGAGCACCAAGCGGGTTATTTTCGGCAAAGATAAATCTACCCGCCAGCTCATAGCCCAGTGCTATCGCCGTGATGACATTTTTCCCCGACGAATTTTGCCTCTCCCCGACGGCTAATGCCGCCGGTATCAGCTCATTGGGATGGAAACCGGTAATAGTATCGCCCCGGGTGGCGCTGAAAGTATCGTTGTAGTCCAGATAGCGTACCATCACCCCGTTAGCCAGCGCCGCATTAGCGCAGGGGAGCTTGATTTTGCTACCAATCACGGTGGACTCCTCCCGCCCACCTATGCCCACCATTACGTCCCGGGCAATATTACCTGAATCGCTGGCGCAACCTCCTATGGCGCAGGCAAACATGTCCAGCACCGACCTCTTGACCTCGCGCACCACTTCTGCGCTCAGGTCGCTAAAGGTGAGCGCCATAGCATATTTGGCTAGCTCCTCGCTTACTGTCATCAATATCTCCTCAGATAAATTACAGTATATCTGGTTTAGGTCGCTTCAGTTCAAAGTTATCGGTTGTCCGGCAATAAAGGTCGCCTCCCAGACGCCCCACCGCCTTTAATTTTGCCGCGTCTATCTTATCACCAGACCAGAACTCGTCTTTGACATGAACCGCCAGCACTTCGCCAATGATGACATGACCGCCAGTGGGGCACACTCCAAACTCCATGACCTGTAACACCCGGCACTCCAAGTTGACCGGCGATTCGGCGATGAGCGGTGCCTTCACCAGCGAGCTTTTCACCGGCTTCAGCCCGCACTCCTTAAACTCGCTGACATCACTAGGATATTCACAACAGGTCTGGTTCATTACTTCAACCAGGTCTTCAGTAACCACTCCGACCACGAAATCCCGTGAGAACTCGATATTTTTCAATGTATCTTTCTTCTGCCGGTCTCTCCGCCAGGTAATCTGCAGACAGACCAGAGCCGGCTTCAGCCCGATGAGGGTAAAACTGCTAAATGGAGCCAGATTAAATACTTTATTTGCCCCGACCGTGGAGACCCAGGCGATAGGTCGCGGCACGACGGCGCTGGTAAATAGCTCATGCAAGGCTCGCTTGTCCCACTGTGCCGGGTTTATATACATGTTTGTACCTCCACCTCGTGCTGAAATCATCAGAGCGGTTAATCCGATTACGAAGTCGGTGGCTTTCGCCGGAACAGGCGGGAAACTACAACAACGGCGTCGTCCATATACGTGTAGAAAACCGGCACGACGAC
>JAZDIU010000002.1:0-8667 GCA_043804635.1 Chloroflexota bacterium | reverse complement strand
TTTAGTGCTAGCGACCGCAATATCGCCATTCTATACGATGGTACCCCGGCAGCTTCGGGCATCGTAGCTAATAACCAGGGAGGATGGACGGCTGCTTTTGTCGTACCCGCTTCGACTGCCGGTTCCCACGTAATCAGTGCCCAGGGGTCGGTGACCCTGGCATCCAGCATCGACCCGGTCAGCTTTAATGCTGAACCGTCTATCTCGTTAAATCCGGCTTTCGGAGGTGTTGGAACAGTAGTTGAAATTTCCGGCTCTGGCTTCGCAAGTAAAAGCAATTTGAGTTTTTCTTTCGGTGGTACGGTTCTTTCGGGCGAGGGTGCTGTCACTGATACCAAAGGTAGCTTTACTAAATCGATTACTGTGCCTAATCTAAAATTCGGCTCGCATATTATTCGTGTTGTAGATGCACAAAGGAACGAGTCCAGTCTGACTTTTACTATGGAGAGCACCCCGCCGCCTTCTCCAAGATTGATTTCCCCTCTAGACGGCGCTAATTCCGGCATTACCGGCGGCGCGACTCCTACTCTCCGGTGGTCGAGTGTTACCGACCCGAGCGGTGTCATCTACACGGTTCAGATAGACGTCAACCCCGATTTCGTTCAGCCGGTCCTGGAGAAGTCAGGACTGGCCGGCACCAGCTATACTTTGACCAAAATGGAAGCCCTGCCTTACGGGCAGTATTACTGGCGGGTTAGAGCTATCGACGGTGCTTCTAATGCAAGTGCCTGGACTCAGGGCTGGGCATTAAAATCCGGAATCCTACCACTCGGAGCATTAATAGGTATCATTGTAGCAGTCATTATCGCGCTTGTGGTTTTATTCGTCTTGATTCGCCTGCTATCGAGAAAACCGGCACCAGCGCCGGCGGCTCCGGAGATAACACCTCAGATGATTTTCGGGCAATGGCGTGAAGTCGAGCCTGAAGAAGTTCAGCGTCCCCGGGCTTTACCTTGGAGGCGGGCGGCTCTGCCGGCTCCCAGAACGGTGAGAACGCTTTCAGCCGAAGACCAGGCTCGTCTAAAAGTCGTCGCCGATTTTGCGCAGTCGCTGCCTTTGGTAGAACCCGGTTACACAGCGGACTGGATTATCGATATGATGAGGTCATCTATGGGTATTGACCTGTCATCCCAATCTTGCCAACAGATACTCCGCGGCGAGATGCCAGCTCATTTCGAACCGCCCTGGACCCGCCACCCCTTATATCTGGAACTCAAAACTTTACTGGAAGGACAATCAATCCTGCAAGACTTGAGCGGATACGTCGATACCGTTAGTGTCAGCGCTTCCGAAGCCCTGGCAATCCTGCAGGATGTCTGCCGTGAAGCCTCTGCCGAAGCTACTGTAGAAGTATTAGCCAAAGGTGATTTCAAATTTGTCTTCGGCGTTTATTCCGACGCTCTGAGTTGGTTCCGCGGAAAATCTCTGGAAGAGCCTTCGGAACGAGACTACGCTATTACACCTGTTGAATCCGGCGAGGGAACAGTACTCTGGTTAAACGGACAATCAGGGTCGGTATTTGCCGGACCTCTTGTACCGGCGGCTGACGAAGCCGAAGCGGTGAAACTACGGACTCTCCACCTGAGATTACGCCGGACATATAGAAATAATGAACGTGCCAAACAGCTGGTCAGTATGATAGCTAAGCTGGAAGTTCAGCGGACCCGTTTACTTAGTGCTCTAGGTCAGCTTGGTAACGCCGGCGGCGAGGTTTCTAGTTAGACGTCGTTTCTTCAGTTCACTAAATAGGGGGGCTTTTGCCCCCTATTTCCCATTTCTTTATCAAGAAATGGGAAAATATTAAACAAACCTATTGACAAGCTCGTGAAGAACGTATATGCTCATAGGAAAACACAGGAGGTAAACAATGCAGGGATATTGCGTAAAATGCCGCGCCAAGAGGGAAATCAAGAATGCCAAATCCATTACTATGAAAAATGGTAAACCGGCGACCCAGGGTGTCTGCCCAGTATGCGGCACCAAGATGTTCAGAATCGGAAAGTAACATCATTATAAAAACCAAATAGGATAGGAGTGAGCGGTTTTCTAAAGTGGAGACCGCTCACTCATTCAGTGGATTACGCCGGCACTTCTACGGTAATAGTTGTTCCTTTACCCGGTTGCGATTCCACTGCCAAAGTGCCGCCGATGAGTTGTGCCCGTTCCTGCATCCCGGCTAATCCGAGTTTGCCATAGCGGGCAAGGTCTCCTATCGTCTTCGGGAGACTGAAACCTTTTCCGTCGTCACTAATGATTATTCTAACTTTGCCTTCATTGAATTCCACTACTACCTCAGCTTGAGCCGCCTCGGCATGCCGCCAGGCATTTCTCAATGCCTCTTGACGATTCGGAACAGTAATAACTCTGCCTCTTCGGAGAGGCGCCGCTGATTACCTATCGTCCTTAAGGTTGTTTTTATTCCCGAATATTTAGCTACATCGGTGACCAGCGCTTCCAAGGCAGGTAATAATCCAAGTCGCTCCAGCACTGGTGGTCTCAGGTCTTGGCTCAAACGGCGCAGTCCTTGCATTATCTCATTAACTTCCCGCCATAACTCTTCCAGACGTAGGCGGTCTTTCTCCGGGAGTTCCTTGGTATTGGAAGCCAAAGCATCCAGTTGGCGAGCGTGTACTACCAGAGCCTGAATTGCGTCATCATGAATCTCGCGGGAGATGCGTTTTCTTTCTTCTTCCTGACCTCTGATGGCCTGCTGGGCATAGAAACGGATATTCTCCTGGACGCGTTTTTGCTCGGTAATATCTCGAGCAATATGCTGAAATGCTGTAGGCTTACCTTTTTCAAAAACTACGCTGGTGGTCAATTGCACGAATGCCTCAGTACCATCCTTTCTGGTTAAACGTTGCTCGTAAGGCTGCTCAACAGGTTCGTTACCCAGCAGTTTCTTACGAATTTGACCTGCCAGACCTAAGCTCTCTTCCGGTAGGAAACTTTTTACATTCATTGTGAGTAGTTCCTCTATACTATAACCCGTTAGTATTGCTGCTGCCTTATTTGCGGTTATTATTTTACCTTCCATATCGTGAAGCCAAATAGCATCATGAGCGTTCTCGAATAGTTCACGGTACCTTTCCTCTGATACCCGTAGCTCGTAGGCGATGTTTTGCTGCTGCTGATAAAGGCGGGCATTTTCTGCAGCAACCCCGATTTGATTGCCGATAGCACTGAGCAATTCGATTTCATCCTTCTGAAACTGCCGTTGCCGGCGCATTGCGGCACACAGAGTGCCGATAACTTTCTCTTTAGACCCGAGAGGTACTATGATTTCAGAATGTATCTCAGACTCTTTTACCACGTCACGGGAGAGCCTGGAGTCTTTGGAGGCATCCTCGACGAAGAGCGGTTCTCCCGATACCGCTACCATACCGTTGAAACCTTCACCAAGTCTAAGATTATCCACGCCTTTAACAAAATCATCGGAAACACCTCGGTGAGCAGTTAGCTTAAGCTCGCCCGCTGCCTCATCCAGAAGAAATACCATCGCGGCATCGACTTTCATTACGGCCATAACGGTCTCGAGACTGCTATTCAGCAGTTGGTCCAGGTCTAGAGTCTGGCAGGCGACATTCGACGTCCGGTTGAGAGCATCCAGGTAAACACGACGTTCCCGCTCATTGCGGAGGGCATTAAAACTAATAGCTAATACATTGCCGATGATGAACACGGCACTGGTCTCGAATATCGCATCTATATGGAATATCGAAAAGAAAATAGCCCGGGGCAACATTAAGGCAATCGCTACGAGCGAAGTAATGAATCCCCCTTTCCAACCGAACAGTAAACTGGCCCAAACTATCGGTGCTAAGTAAAGAATCCTTTCAAAGGCATGCCGCTCTAAACCGAGGTTAGCAGTTAGTCGAGTTAAAAATGCTGGATGTGCCAGAGTTTCTCCATAATGAGGAATAGTGATTAACGCCAGTAATGCTACAATCAGCCAGAGGCTAGGATTACGGAGAAGCTTTTTCGTCGAGCGTGTGAAGAGAAGACGCATTACTTTCATTCTTTCATTCCAGGGAAAAGCGCTCAGCTAATGTCACTAAGGTTAATCCAGCCTTCTTTAAGGGCACGAACTACGGCTTCGGTCCGGGAGCTGACCATCAGCTTATTGAAGATATGACCCAGGTGACCCTGGACTGTGCGCAGGCTAAGGGACAGTTCGTTAGCGATATCCTGGTTACTCAAGCCTTTACTTGCTAATTTGAGAACGTCCAGTTCCCGTTCGCTTAACATCTGAATTGGTTCCTGTTTTTTCGGTTTACCCGCCGCCGGAGCGAAACGGTTTAATACCTTGCGGGCAATCGAAGGATGCAGCACCGATTCCCCGGCATGCACTGCCCGGACCGCGTCCACGATTTCGCGACTTCGTACGCTTTTTAGCAAATAACCGGCGGCACCGGCTTCCAGGAAACTGAAGACGAACTGGTCGTCATCATAGGCAGTAAGTATTAGAACGGCTATGTTAGGATATTGTGCTTTGATTTGCTTGGTGGCTTGAATACCATCAAGCTTTGGCATAGCAATATCGATTATGGCGACATCCGGCTTGAACCTGCCGGCTAATTTGACGGCCTCCTCACCATCCTCAGCCTCGGCGACGACTTCCATATCGGCTTCCTGCTCCAGAATCTGGCGAGTGCCTTCTCTAACTACGGCATGGTCGTCGGCAATTAGGATTTTTATTTTATCCATGCGATGCCCCCTTATTTCTTTCAGCATTATCATACTGCTTTTTAACGATGGTCTCAAGGGAAGAGTTTAAGAGAAGGGCTTTGCCCTTCTCTTAAAGAAATATTTCCCCCCTCTCCTCAGATAAAAGGAGAGGGGTCAGGGGTGAGGTCACAACTTACAGATAAATATAGCTTACCAACTAAACACAAAATGAAACCGTCGAGAGTGTCCCCATCATAATATAAGCATTTCTACCTAATCTAAAAGCGGACCGTTTAGGTGTTTCTGCGCATTTGAAACAGGTAATTCGGCGGAAGCGGGCTTATTTATTGAGATGGTAAAGTGATAAGCAGAGGTAAGAGAGAATTGGCGATAAATTCAGAGATAGAGGAAATCTCTGCGGCTTAGCTCCCCGCTCTCTTACCTCATAATAAACCTAGGGGGGAAGGAGGTAGACAAATGCGGTGGGAATTTATCGTAGCCTTGGTGATAGCAATTCCTGTTATTCTGTTCCCGGCGGCATTCGTCTGGTACCTCAATGTGGGTGGCATCGCTTTGGCGGTCAAAAAGGCACTGAAGAGGAGAGCCGCCTTACACGAGACACTAGCCGAGGCCGGGGAAAAAGTCGGCGAGACTAAGCGCTAGCCTAGTCTTCATGTCTGAAACACCATCCTGCAGAAAAAGCACAGGTTTAGATTTCATTAAATGGCAGGAGTGGCAGGATTCGAACCCGCGACCGGTGGTTTTGGAGACCACTGCTCTACCAACTGAGCTACACTCCTAACCAGCCAACTATATTATCACAATTCGCCTGGAAAGTTAAATAGAGTTAGTGTGCTATGCTATAATTAAGCTGTGAAACGGGAACTGATGGAAATTCTAGCCTGTCCGATATGTAAAGGCGAACTTAAGCTTACCGTAGAGCAGGAAAAAGAGGAGATAGTTACTGGCTCGTTATATTGTCCAAAATGTAAAGAGCGTTACCCGATAGTAGATACTATTCCAAATCTGCTACCGCCAGAATTGCGTTAACCCTTATCCGTGTCATTCCCGCAAAAGCGGGAATCCAGGTGAGGGGATGCCAGTTTGGTAAGGTCAAGCTAGTAAGGCTTATTAATCAGGGCGGTAGGTTATCCAGCTTTCCGGCGATTCCCATACCTCTACGCAAGACATAGTAACTGGCGCTCTAGCCAACTTCGACTTAACTTCTTTATAGATAGTGGCAGCGATATTTTCCGAAGAAGGGTTTATTTTGTCGAATGGCGGCACATCATTGAGGCAGGTGTGGTCGAAACGGGACAGAACACTTGCCAACTGTTTCTTTAGCTCTGTGAAGTCGTAAGCTAAGCCAATCTCATTTAGTTTAGAACCTTTAACCTTTAAGATTACGCGGAAACGGTGCCCGTGAAGCGACTCGCATTTACCCTGGTATTCCCTCAAATAATGAGCGGCATCGAAGTGCTGCTCTACCGAGACTTCATACATTGTTCCTCACTATCGCCTATCCAGCGTCGCACACCTGATTTTCCGCTTACCTCTTCTAGTAGCTGATTAATAGTTTTATTGCTTCCGGGATACAGCAAGTCGGGGGCAATCTCCACTAGGGGGATGAGAACGAAAGCTCTTTCTGTCATTCTAGGATGAGGAATCACCAGCTCCGGCGTCTTAATAACCCGGTCACCGTAAAGCAGGATATCGATATCGATGGTCCGGGGAAGACCGGACGTACCAAGCTTCCTGCCCAGTTTAAACTCAATCCCTTTTGCAAAAGAAAGTAAACCTTGCGGCGTTAATCCGGTTTGAGCTTTACATACCAAGTTGAGAAAGCGGGGCTGTTCGATTTCACCTACCGGCTCGGTATCATAAATGGAGGAGATTTGCAAGATACGCAGCCGCTCAGATAGAAGCCTTAAAGCCCTGTCCAGATTGGCTTTACGGTCTCCAATATTAGAACCGAGACTAAGATAGACTTCTACCTGCTCGCAGTCCATTTTACTAACTTTAAATTATTATACCATAGCTATGAAACTAGAGATGTAAAACGACCAACTGGTCGGTTAACCGAAAAAGAGGAACAGAGCTGCTAGATAGCCAATGTAAACAGTAAGTAAAATTACCCCGCTCAGCCGAGACAGTTTCTTCTGAGCCGCTAAAAATACTGCCAGTAGAGTTACTATGATTAGCATAGCCGGATAGTCAAGCACCAGGGTTTGATGCTCGACAGGAAGGAACGGAAACACTAGACCACCTGCTCCCATTACCCATAATATATCCAGGATACTGGCACCAATCAAATCACCGGCGGCTATACCGCCGTGACCTTTTATGGTTGCTGTGATACCCACGGTTAATTCCGGAAGTGAAGTTCCTATAGCGACTATGGTGAGGGCTATGACCAATTCGGGAACTCCCAGCCAGCGAGCTACCACCACTGCGTTCTGCACGATAAGCGTCGACCCGACTACTACGCCTAAACCACCCAGTAAAAACCAGATTACTTCTTTTATTAAACTAGAAGACTTGAGTTCGCTAGCCTCTTCAATAGGAACGGGACGGCGACGCTCTAAGCTAGCTTGCTTCCAAAAGTAATAAAGGAAGACCAGAAAACCTAAAGTCAGCCCAAGCATATCCCAGCGACCGAGATAGCCATCCAGAGAGAGCAACACAATAACCACACTGCTAAGACACATAACTATGCCTAGTCTCAGTAACAACTTTGTAGATTGAAGCGGCTTCATCAGCAAGCTTAAACCCAGTATGAATCCGATATTGAAGATTACTGAGCCTACGGCATTGCCCATAGCTGTTTGGGGATGGTCGAGTATCCCTGAAGCTATGGTAACGGTAAATTCAGGCAAGGTAGTCAGCAGACTGACCAGGATTGCCCCGATAATAACTTCAGATACTCTGGCTCTCCGGGCAAAAGATACCGCCGCGCCGGTAAACCTGTCACCGCCCAATGTAATAATTGCTAAGCCAGTCAGCAATAATAACCAGTTTGCCCAGATAGGAATTTGCATCTTATAATACATATACTCTAAAGAAGTCTTGCTGGATAGCCAGCGATGTGATACATTTTTTACTTGATGCGTAGGAGGGAAAAATGGAGGATTGTATTTTCTGTCAGATAGTGGCCGGGAAAATACCCAGCCAGATTGTATATCAGGACGAAGATGTCATCGCCTTCCGGGACATTAAACCGATATCACCCACTCACATATTAGTTATCCCTAAGAAGCACATCCGTTCTCTACGTTACTTAACGGAAGCTGACGAATCGCTTATGGGACATATCATAATGGTCGCCAATAAGCTAGCCGACCAGGAAGGAATCGCTAAGGAAGGGTATCGATTAGTGATAAGCTCCGGTCGCCAGGGAGGGCAGATGGTGCCGCACATTCACCTTCATCTTCTGGGCGGCCGCCAGCTTTCCGGAGCGCTGGGCTAAGGACAAAAACGGGGAGTTTCAGAGGGGTGCAGACCCCTCTGAAAAACAAAATTCCCCTTCTCCTGGCTTAGGAGAAGAGAATTGATGGAAAGGTATGAGGTTCTATTTTTATCAATTCTCAGCTATTTACCTGTGCAAGTCAAATCAAATTATTCATAGTCAAACGTGGGCTTACAAAGGTGTTGCTTAAGTTAGCCCTGCACAAAAGCCTCTTCTGTGCAGGGCTCTTTATACAGGATGCTAGCTGGTTATAACTCGTTCAAATCCTTTAGAGTTAAATATTGTACGTAAATATCTGATGATATATCTCTTTGGTCTGGTAGCAAAGTTTTCGTAGGTCATTCATCAGACTTTCAGGATTCAGGCTGTATGGGTCTCGGCGCACTACGTCGTAATTTCGCTTTTATACGAGCTAGCAACTCGCCTGAACTGAACGGTTTCCTGATGTAATCATCCGCACCAATATCAATAGACCTAGCTGCCGGATTTACTCCGCCTGCGCCGCTAACCATGATCACAGGAATGTTGGACTG
>JAZDIU010000001.1:0-4522 GCA_043804635.1 Chloroflexota bacterium | reverse complement strand
TATACTGTGCCTTTATCAACTAAGGGAGTGGCAACAATAGCCCCCTCGGTCTTGAATGCTTTCCACTTCACCGGCTTGAGTGTGGCGACATCCAGAACGTACAGCTTCTTATCGAAAGAACCGATATACAGGACATCCCCGTCAACGAGGGGCGTAGACCAGATTTTGTCTTCCGTCTGGAATTCGGCTATTTTATGTCCGTCAACGGCGTCCAGCGCATAGACTTTGCCGTCAGCAGCCCCGAAATATACGTTTCCCCGGTATGCCACCAGCCCGCCGACAATGGGTCCGCTTAAATAACCATCGCGAGGGTATACCCATCTCGGTTCGTTTTGACCGATGACATAAGCATAGACCTTACCAGTGGACTTATTGCCGCTCTGCACATACCCGCCGATATAGACCAGGTCGCCGCTCACAGCCGGAGTGCTATAGATGGCTACCGCTGCGGCTGGCGCGCCACAGCCAAAACCTCCACCGGACGCCTGCGGAAGCGGTAAAGCCGCCGCCCAGGGGCTGATGCCGGTTGATACATCCACGGATACCAGTCTGCCGTTCATGGAGCCGGCAAAAAGAGTGTTACCGTTAATTACCGCTCCCGACCATCCTTTAGGCTGAGTTGCGCTCGGAGCGCATCCCATGATGGTCGCCAATATGACCAGCGGTATTAATATCTTGGCTATTTTTTTAATACGTTTAATGCACACTCAAACTCACCAACGAACACAGGATTTTTTAACTTGGAAATATGGGCTGATTGCGCTCTATCAAGGTACCGAGTCATACCCGCCCTTACTAAAGGGATGGCACCGGGCAATCCGCCTTGCTCCAAGCCATACCCCTTTAAAAACACCGTACTTCGAGATAGCCTCATAGGTGTATTCAGAGCATGTAGGCAGGTGCCGGCAGGACGGCGGCATTACCCTCGACAGGGTATCCTGATAGAGTCTAATAAACACTAAGGCAAGCTCCTTCATAATCCTTCGCCAACAAACGTGCTCTAATTAGTAAGCCCTTCACTGACTTCTTAAAACCTGCGTAATCAACCTGGGCTGCCGCAGGTCGGGCAATAAATACGATATCCCATCCCGGCTCAAGCGGCATCTCTCGCAGTATTTCACGTAACCGACGCTTGACTCGATTCCTCACCACCGCTTTGCCAACCCGCTGGCTGACTGAAAAACCATACCGGGAAAAGCTGATCCCGCTGGCTAAAACCTTCATCACCAGTAGACTGTCCGCCCAGGAACTGCCCTTCTTATATACCGATGCGAATTGCTCCGACCTGGTAAGGAATCTCTCACTCTTCATCTACTTCCCATGCGGTGTCCAGGGCATTACACCACGGTTAATTTCTTCCGCCCCTTGAGCCGTCTAGCTTTCAGAACATCGCTCCCATCACGGGTGCTCATTCTCCTCAGGAACCCGTGCGTGCGCTTCCTCGGTATCTTTTTTGGTTGATAAGTCCTCTTCGGCACTCTAACTCCTTTAAATTCGACTGTTTTTCGAGACTAATCAGATTTCACTGTCCCAGCAAGAATAAGAGCTATGGGACCCGGTATGACTCTTTATTTTATGACTATTTCTAGTACTTACTTTCCGGTAGGTCAAAAGGAGAAATGAACGATGTTCGAAATCTACTCTTTCGTGCTTGTGACCCCGGTCTTATGGATATGACTTGCCACATAGGGTAACAGAGCCAGATGCCGGCTGCGTTTAATAGCCAACGATAATATACGCTGGTGCCGTGCGCAAACACCACTCCGGCGGCGAGGCTCAATCTTCCCTCTATCGGAAATATAGTGTCTTAATTGGGTGGCATTCTTATAGTCTATAATCTCATTCTTATTAACACAAAAGTTGCAGACCTTCCGCTTGGGCACGTATCTGGTTCTGGGACCCGTACTTGCTCTAGTATATCTTTGCTCAACCACTTTTTATAAATCTCTCCACTTCAATTAGTTTATTAGTCTACTTAAAACGGAATATCATCCGGTTCTATAGTATCATTTCCAGCTTCGTCAATCTTCTCCTCGGGCAGAGATGCTGCCTGACCCTGCTGACGGTCGAGGAAGGTCACCCGATTGGCTATTATTTCCGTCCGGTGATGCTTCTGCCCGTCCTGGCCTTCCCACATGCGCGTGTGCAACCTGCCCTCGGCATAGACAAGTCGACCTTTATTCAGAAACTGGTTACATTGCTCTGCAAGCTTATTCCAGGCTACTACCGTAAACCACTCTGTCTCTTCTTTCCGTTCCCCATCCGGAGTAGTATACACACGATTAGTGGCTACACGAAAGGAAGTTACCGGTCTGCCATTAGGAGTAAAACGCATCTCCGGCTCACTACCGAGATTACCTATAATCATCACTTTGTTTAAGCTCGCCATTTCCGAAATCCTCCCGGTCTCTGTCTGTACTATTCCTTAATATCTAACCTTATCAATAAATGACGTAATACTTCGTCAGTAATCCCCAGTTTAGCTTCCAGTTCTTTGCTTAACACTGGACTCAACTTAAATTTAGCCAGCACATAATTACCCTCTAAGAAATGTTTGATAGGATAAGCTAGATTCCTTTTGCCCCAGCGCTCCATCTGGGATACGCTTCCGCCCTTTTCGGTAACAAACTTAGTCACATTATCTATTACAGCATCGAGCTTTTCGTCTGCAACTTCAGGGCTGATAATGTACACCATCTCATAGTCGCTTAGTTTATTTTTTACTAATGTCTTTTCCGATACGTTTTCTACCATACACCTATTTCCTCAAAATTTCGAATATTATAGCACATAATGAGGAATACACACAATATCAGATTCAAGTGTCCAAATAAATGCGAAATAATATTCATCTTTTAGGCGTAGTTGACAAACTAAGCAAACGGTTGTAGTCTAGGTGCGAGAGCGACGAGAATCTGATGGTAAGGGTGCTAAATACGAGAGTAAAACGTATTCCCTCTAATTAAGCTCAAGCAAAAATAACATTTCCCGGAGATGAATAACATGACGAGATTTGCCGATTATCTAGGAATAGATTACCCCCGGAGAACACCGAAGCCGCGCCATGAAGGCATCACTATGGTCATGGACCAAGGCTGGCCATGGCAGTTTATAGAAGGCATTCTTCAGGAATGGGGCGAATACGTAGATGTTGCCAAGTTGTGGGACGTAGATTTAAAAGCGCCGGTAGAAACTATAAAGAGGAAGATAGAATGTTACAAGAAGTATGGCGTTCAGGTGCAACCTGGCGGCATATTTTTGGAAGCGTCACGAAAACAGGGACGTGAAGATGAAGCTATACGCAAGTTAAAAGA
Source organism: Chloroflexota bacterium (assembly GCA_043804635.1). GTDB lineage: Bacteria > Chloroflexota > Dehalococcoidia > Dehalococcoidales > UBA2162 > JAZDIU01. The sequence goes on along the minus strand of JAZDIU010000001.1, from coordinate 1,208 downwards.
GCTAGGCTTCGACATCCTTGAGATTTCGAGTACAACGTCTACCCGCCAGGTGCCCGAAGCAGATGGAGAATTCATTCGGAAGGCACGGAAACTAGGCTTTACCGTCTTTGGTGAGGTGGGCAGAAAGTTCTCGGATGGGGATGAGACACGTTTTACAGAAGACACAATTGACGTGGAAACTACCGTGGCTGAGTTCCAGGCACTTATTGGGGCAGGAGCTGAAAAGGTATACTGGGAGGGTCATCTTCTACGGCGAGTTATCGGTGAAACCGCTGAGGAAATAAAGGCTAAGGCAGGGACAGGAACAAGGCAGGTATTGGAAGTAGCAAGAAGGGTGGGCCAGGACAAGATTGTGTTTGAGGCATCCGGCCTTGTACCGATGACTAGCAGGCGACTATTGCAGTTCTGGCTTATCAGGTTATTTGGTCCCGAGGTAAATATAGGGAATGCACGTATCGAAGAAATGGCCAATCTAGAGGCTCTCCGTGGCGGGTCGCATCCGGTGTTTGGCTTCGGCAATCTTGGGAATTACGCATGGATGCGTGCCATGGAAAAGCAAGCAGAGGCAGAATGGTGGAAAGGAGGCTAGGAATGACCACCTCGAGGACTCCTTACCCATTGACGTCAAAAAATTGCTAACCTTGTCAGTCTCGCGAGTGAAATCGCCGTAAGCGAATACTATATAGACTGGTTAAAGCCTTGCCTACTTCACGACGGCAAAAAGGAGGAGTAGAATGGCTAAACTGGTGACTGAAAAAGTGGGAACGGAAAGCCCGGGGAGAGTCGCCAGACTAAGAGAGAAGATGCTCGCCAGACCGGGGGTATGCATCGAGAGAGCCTACTGGGTTACCAAATCGTACCAGGAAACTGAGGGTGAACCCACTGTATTCAGGCGTGCTAAGGCTCTGGCAAATGTGCTGAACAATATGCCCATTCATATCAACGATGGCGAGTTGCTCGTGGGTATGACTACCAGCAAACAATGCGGCGCTTCTTTGCTGCCGGAAATCCGCTGGGACTGGTATGAAAAAGAACTGGACACTATTGCCACAAGGCCCTGGGACAAATTTATCCCCCTAACCGAAAAGGAAAGGGATAAAATTTTTAATGTGATTCTTCCTTATTGGAAGGGGAAATCAATATACGAGCGCTGGCAAGTCGCCGCACCCGAAATTGCACGGAGATTGAACCACATAATCGGTATTGGC